>NZ_JAKVIO010000024.1 GCF_022601895.1 Sphingomonas sp. LaA6.9 | reverse complement strand
ATGTCAAAGAGCCAAAAACAGGGACGCTCGATCATCCCCTCTTACGGGGAAACCGCGCATCCTAGTTTTTTGCGACCACCGCGCCGGCCGAAGTGGCTCAGCGCCGCGGTGAGAGGGCATATATGGAGGGGTCGCTGGAGCGTCAACCGCCTTTTTGCAATTTTGTTTCAAAAGGGGGTAACGCCAATTGCGGACCCCGGAGTTTTCCGCGGAAATACACGGGTTTGGGGCTATGGAACGCGCATCGGGAGTATGAAGTTTGAGTGACAGCGATGAAGCCCTTTCGAGCCGCGTACGGCGTGCGGTGTTCTGGCGATCGGGAAGCCAGATCGTTGCGCAGATCGTCATGTGGGGCTCGACGCTCGCGGTCATTCGCATCCTGAACCCGCAGGATTACGGGCTTTTCGCGATGACTCAGGTCGTCCTCGTGCTGTTCAACTTCCTCAATGGCTATGGATTCGCGAGCGCGCTGATCCAGGCCGAATCGCTGGACCAGAATCGAATCAGGCAGGCCTTTGGCATGCTGATTCTGCTCAACGGCGCTCTCGCGATTCTCCAGCTCGTCACCGCGGCGCTGGTCGCGGCCTATTACCGGCAACCCGAAATCGCATCGCTGCTGCGCGTTCAGGCGCTGCTCTATCTGGCGACGCCCTTTATCGCGCTGCCCGACGCGCTGCTCAGCCGCGCGCTCGACTTTCGCAACCAGGCCAAGGCGAATCTCGCCGCCGCGCTCGCGGGCGCACTCGCCGCGCTCGGCTGCGCGCTCGCGGGGATGGGCGTGTGGACATTGGTCTTCGCGCCGATCGCGCTCTTTTACACACGCGCAATCTGCCTGACGCTGGCCTCACGCGTGCTCGTACGCCCGAGCTTCGACTTTCGAGGTGCGGGCGCGATGTTCGGATTTGGCGGCGCGCTTCTCGTTTCCAACCTGTTCTGGACGATCCAGAACCAGGCCGACATCGTCATTGGCGGGCGGATGCTCGATCCGCATGCGCTCGGCCTCTATGCGGAGGCGCTCTTCCTGACGCAGATCTTCGTCAACAAGTTCGTGCCGCCGCTCAACGAGGTGGCCTTTCCCGCCTATTCGCGGTTGCAGAATGACGATGCGGGCTTCGCGTGGTCGTTCCTCAAGGCGATCAGGATCATCATGCTCGCGGCGCTTCCGATCTATTTTGGGCTCGCCGTCAGCGCGGAGCCCGCGGTGCTCGTGCTGTTCGGGCATAAATGGGCAGAGATCGTGCCCCTCGTCCGCATCCTGGCCTTCGCCATGCCCTTCATGACGCTGCACGTCCTCCTCGCCCCCGCGCTCAATGCCAAGGGGCAGCCGGGACTGACCGCGCGGATATCGATCATCGGTGCGATCGTCATGGTCGCAGCGTTCCTGATCGGCGCGCGCTTCGGGGCTGCAGGGCTCGCATGGGCCTGGCTTATCGGTTTTCCGGTCACCACGCTTGCGGCCTGCGTCGTGGCGCTTCCCGTGATCGGAGCGCGGTGGCGTGATCTTGGCGATGCGCTTGCCCCCGGGCTGCTTGCCGCTGGAGCCATGGCGCTGATCGTCCGGGCGGGCGATTCCTTGCTTCCGGCGCTGCCGCCCTTGCCACATCTGCTTGTGCTCATGGCGGTGGGAGGCGTCTCCTATGCAGCGCTGCTGTACCTGTTCGCCCGCACGACGCTGGACGAGCTTCTGCGGCTCGTCATCCGGCGGCAACCCGCGACCGCCCATTGATCGTAACAGCCCGAGTCGGCGCGAAACGATCAGGGTCTAGACGCTCTGGATATATTCGAGCATCGCATTGGCCTCGGCCTCGATCTTGTCGATCCGATATTTGACGAGATCGCCAATCGAGATGAAGCCCACCATGCGGCCACCCTCGATCACCGGCAGGTGACGGATGCGCCGCTGTGTCATCAAGGACAGCGCGCCCAGCGCGGTGGTTTCGGGTTCGCTCGTCACCGCCGGCGCGGTCATCACCTCGGCGACGGGGCGATCGAGCGCGGCCGCGCCTTCACGCTCCAGGCTGTAGATCACGTCACGTTCGGAAAAGATGCCGAGGACCGCGTCGCCCTCGACGACCGGCAGCGCGCCGATCCGTTTCGCGGCCAGAAGCGACACCGCTTCGGCAACGCTGGTCTTGCCGGTGATCGAGATGATCGGGTGGGGGTTACGCTCAAGTATCGCCTGGATCGTCATGGTTGCGACTCTCCCTTGCCCTTTTATGCCCTGGAGCCTTGATGTTCCCATGACTTGGCCACAAAGGAAAGGGCATGACTGACGATAGCCCCGACCTGTCGGACCCTGAATATGCGCGTTTCGCCTGGCGGCGCTATCGACGGCTGATGGGCTGGATGACGCTGGCGTCTCTGGCCGCGGTCGGCGGCGCGCTGCTCTTCCTGCGCTGGAGCTATGGGCCGCTTTCGATTCACATGACGATAGCGACCGCTCTGGGTGTCGGGCTTTCGGTGCTGCTGGGCACCGCGCTGATGGGGCTGGTGTTCCTGAGTTCGGGAACCGGTCATGACGAGCGAATCCAGGACTTTTCAAAGGACGACGACGAATGAGCCAGATCGGCAGCACCCCGCACGACCCTATTTTGCGCGTGGTCCCCGGCCCCACCGACATCAACTCAAACGGCCATATCTTCGGCGGCTGGATCCTCTCGCAGATGGATATCGCCGGGGGCATCGTCGCATCGCGCGAGGCAGAAGGCGCGGTCGCCACCGTCGCGATCGAGACGATGGAATTCATCGCGCCCATTCTCGTGCGCGACCTGATTTCGATCTACGCCCATGTCGTGCGGCGCGGCCGCACCAGCCTTGCCATCAAGATCGAGGTGATCGCGTCGCGCGACCGCGGCGAGACCGAGGTCAAGGTGACCGAAGCGGTCTACACCTTCGTCGCGCTCGACGAGAATCACCGGCCACGGCCGCTGCCCGGCAGCGCCTGAGCCGGCAGTCCCCGGCCCCCGTCAGAATTCGATCTGCGCGCGCAGCGCAACCGAATCGGTGTCATAGCGGCGCTGATCGAGCGGCCTCGTCGAATCCGGGACCACCGTCGCCGCATAGGGGCCGCCTTCAACCTCGATATGCGAATATTGCAGCAGGAAGCGGAGATATTCGACGGGGTTCCAGATCGCGCTCAGTTGATAGCCGGTCTGCTGACCGCCGTTGATCAGGATGGGCGTCGGGACGAGGTCCGAGCTGAAGCGATCGGTGAGATCGAGATAGTCGAGCCGGGCGTTGAGCTGGATTGCACCGATTCCCCCCTTGTCGACGGGATTGAGTACCTTGGTGCGATCCCATTTGCCGCCCTTGTAGCCACGCGTCTCGCCCGTCACGTACCAGCCGATCTCCGCATAACCCGAGAAGAAGTCGGGCGCGTTTTCGAGTATGATGCCCGCAACGTCGCTGCCGATGCTGCGGCGATAGCCGTCGACCCAGAGCTTGTGCGCCTCGCCCGCGAAGTGGAAGGGGCCGAAAATGCCCCCCAGTTCGACCCCGAGCACATCATCGCCATTGACGTTGAGCACGCCGGTATCGACGAAGCGCACATCGGTGATCTGTGTGAAGGGACGCGCGCGATAGCGATTTTGCGGCACCTGGGTCTGCGTCTCGCGATGCTGGAAGCTCGCGCCGAGGTGCAACCGGCCAGTGTCCCCGATCCTGGGCGACCAGGTGCCGCGCACGCTCGCCTGCCACTGATTGTCCGAAAAACTGTTGCTGATCGGTCCCTGATAGATGCCCGCGGTCACCGTGTAGCGGTCCTTGGGATCGATCAGTCCGACCGAGGCGCCGATGCGGCGACCGAAACCGAAGGCGTCGGTCGACTGATCGCGCTCGATCACGGAACCCAGCTTCGAGCTGGTGACCGCATCGAGGCCGGCGAGCGGGAAGGCGTTGCCGACCGTAACCAGCAGCGGTGATCCGTCCTTCTGCCAGGTCAGGATGACGTCTTCATAGCCGACCTCGCCATTGGCGAAGTTGAACTCGGCCTTGTAGCCGAAGCCGCCGGGCAGGTTGCCCTGCGCGCCGAGCACGATCCGCCGTGCGCGCGTGCGCCATCCCCCCAGATTGGCGGTCACGATCGCATCATCGGGATTGCCGACATAGCCCGTGTCAAACTGAAAAAAGCCCGTCGGCTTGAAACTGAAGCCCTTGGCCTTGTCCTCGAACTGCGGTGCGCCCTTCCAGCTGGGGGCCGACGCGACCGCGGTCTGCGCGGGAGCGGGAGCGGGAGCCGCCGGCGCTGCGCTTGCGGTCGCCTCGGCAGCCTTGCTGGCCTGCATCTGGGCCTCGAGTTCGCTGACCTTGGCCTGCAGCGCGTCGATCTGCGCCTTCAGCGCCTGGATATCGGCGGCGCTGGGCGCGGTTTGAGCCTGAACGGGTGCGGTCAGCGCGGTCGCGGCGAGCAGGCCCGCCAGGTTCAGAGTCTTCATCGGCCGTATCTCTCTATCGTATTCGCAGGACGCCCCCGTCCGCTGATGGTGACGCCGCTAGGACCATTTGATGACAGTCATGAGACGCAATGATGACTGTTCCATGACATTATAGAACATGTCCTACGCAAGAAGGGGTGGCACCGCGAACGGTACCACCCCTTCATGTCGTTCATCTGACGATGGGGCCGGGAAGCCCCGACCGGTCAACCCTCGACCGAAGCCTCGGCTTCGGCTGATTTACGCGGACGCCGCGTGCGCGGCTTAGGCGCGGGCGCCTGTTCCTCGGCCGCCGGCGAAAGGGCGGGCGGGAGTCGATCCACGCCAAGGCTCAGCTCGGCAGTGGCATCGACCGCATGGCCATTGGTGTCGGCCTTGGCATTGCGACGAGGCCGCAAGCCAGCGCGCGCGCGCGACGCAGGCTGAGGGGCCTGCGCCTCGGTTGCCTCGGTTGCCTCGGGGGCCTCGGAGACATTGCCGCGCGCATCGTCTTCATCGGCGCGCTGATCGGCAGCATATTCGCGCACCTCGCGCCGCGGCGCACGGTCGCGATTGCGATCGCGGCGCTGGCGACGGTAATCGTCCTGATCGTCCTGATCGACCTGATCGCCGGTGGTTTCGTCCTGCGCGTCATCGGCGCGGATATCGTCACCAAGATCCTCGTCGTCCTGGATGTCGTCGCGCTGGCGCCGATTTTCCTCGAAGCGCGCGCGGCCTTCGTTAAGTACGCGGAAATAATGGTCCGCGAACTGGAAATAATATTCCGCCATGACCCGGTCACCCTGGGTCTGTGCGTCGCGCGCAAGATTCTTGTACTTCTCATGAAGCTGCGCCGCGTTGCCACGTGCACGGTTATCTATGCGATTGCCCTGATCGGGCCGACCCTGGCCGGATTGTGGCCGCTGGCCGCCGCGGCCGCGCCGGCGGCCGGACTGACGATTGTTCATCAAGCTGTGTGTGTCCTTGACTAGCGTAAAACCTAGACAACGCTCCCGTTAAAACGGTTGTCAGCCCCTGTCCGGCCTTGCCGCGCACGCCTGTCAGGCGAGCGCGCCGTGCCTTTTGCCTGAGCCACCGGACTTCAGCGACGTCATGACTTTGGGGGCAGGTAACGGCAAATTCAGAGCTACGCTGTCGATTTGCCCGTCCCTGAGACCTATCTAGCGAGCCGCCCGACGCTCGCCAAGGGGAAATGTGCGAAAAAGCGTCAGGCCCGCGAAAGTACGATCGCGCGATCGCGACCGGCCAGATCCGACCGACACGATATGGCGCATCCGCTATCGGCAAAAAGCGCTTCGACATCCGTACGTTGCGTGGCGCCGATCTCGATCGCTGCAAGCCCTCCCTGCGCGATGAGCGGGGGAATCTGGATCGCCAATTTCCTATAATCAGAAAGCCCGTCGGAGCCCGCAAATAGTGCTTCATGCGGCTCGAATGCCCTGACATCGGCCCCGATCTGTTCGTTTTCGGCGATATAGGGCGGGTTGCACAGGACAAGATCATAGGGTCCGGACAGCCCGGCCGCCCAATCGCCCGACGCGAAGGCGGCGCGCGCTCCAAGGCCCAGTCGTGCCGCGTTCGCCCGTGCGATATCGAGCGCCGTCCCTGAAGCGTCGATGCCCAAGCCTGTCGCTTCGGGCCATTGGTCCAGCGCCGCAAGCAGCAACGTGCCCGGGCCGGTGCCGAGGTCGAGCACGGTTTTCGGCCCGGTCGCACCAAAATGCGCCAGCGCCGCCTCGATCAGTGTCTCGCTGTCGGGGCGCGGAATCAGCACGCCCGGCGCAACATGCAGCGTAATCGTCCAGAAATCGCGCGTACCGGTGATATAGGCCAGCGGCTCGCCCGAAAGCCGGCGCTCGAGCAGCGCCGCGAATTCTTCAGGCACGGCGGAACCCGCCCGCCCCAGCAACACGTCCTCGCGGCGGACGCCCAGCGCGTGCGCCATCAGCAGCTCGGCATCGAGCCGCGGCGTATCGCTTGCCCCGCCAAGCCGCCGCGCGGCCTCGCGGAGCGCCTTATCCATCCAGATTCGCCAGCCGCTCGGCCTCGTCCTCGGCAACCAGCGCGGAGACGAGTTCGTCGAGCTGGCCCTCGAGAATTTCGGGCAGTCGGTGGAGCGTCATGTTGATGCGGTGATCGGTCACGCGACCTTGCGGAAAATTATAGGTCCGGATCCGCTCCGAACGGTCGCCCGATCCGACCATCGACTTGCGCGCGCCCGCATGCGCGCTGGCGACGCGCTCGCGCTCGGCTTCATAGAGCCGTGCGCGCAGCACCTTCATCGCCTTGGCCTTGTTCTTGTGTTGCGATTTCTCGTCCTGCTGGCTGACGACGATCCCCGTGGGCAGGTGCGTGATGCGCACCGCGCTGTCGGTGGTGTTGACGTGCTGGCCGCCCGCACCCGACGAACGGAAGACGTCGATGCGCAGATCCTTCTCGTCGATATGGACGTCGACTTCCTCGGGCTCGGGCAGCACCGCCACCGTCGCGGCCGAGGTGTGGATGCGTCCGCCGCTTTCGGTGACGGGCACGCGTTGCACACGGTGCACCCCGCTTTCGAACTTGAGTTTGGCGAACACGCCCTGTCCGGTCAGGCTGGCGATGACCTCCTTGTAGCCGCCAACGTCCGACGGGCTCGCCGACATCAGCTCGACACGCCAGCCCTGCCCTTCGGCATAGCGCGAATACATGCGGAACAGGTCGCCCGCGAAAAGCGCCGCCTCGTCGCCGCCAGTGCCTGCGCGGATCTCGAGCATCGCGGGCTTGTCGTCAGCGGCGTCCTTGGGCAGCAGCCGGATCGCGAGGTCGCGCTCGGCCTGGGGGAGCTTGTCGCGGATCGTCGCGACTTCCTCGACCGCCATTTCGCGGATTTCCGGCTCGGCCCCGCTGTCGGAGACGAGTCCCGAAAGGACATCGAGCTCGGCACGCAACCGGCGGACCTCGCCCGCGGCAACGGCGACCGGCTCGATCTCCGCATATTCCTTGGACAGAGCGACGAAATGTTCGGGCGCGAGATCGCTGCGCGTCATCATCGCCTGAAGCTCGTCGCGCCGCGCCTCAATCGCGGCGATGCGGTCCGCCGAGATCGAGATCATGCCGCGCGAACCGCTTCCACCAGCGTGTCGAGCGACACTTCGGATTGCGCGCCCGAGCCAAGGTCCTTCACCGCAGCAACGCCCTTGGCGAGTTCGTCGTCCCCCAGGATCACGGCAAACCGTGCGCCCGCGGCATTCGCCTTCTGCATCCGCTTCTTCATGTTGCCGCGATACGCCATGTCCGCCGATACGCCCGCGCGGCGCAGCGTCGCGACGATGCCCTGTGCTGCGGCTTCGGCTGCAGCGCCCATCGGGATCAACGCGACCTGCGGCCCCTCGCCCTGCGGCGCGCCCGCGAGCATCGCCAGCCGTTCGATCCCCGCGGCCCAGCCCACGCCCGGCGTCTCGGGACCACCGAGCGAGCCGATCAATCCGTCATAGCGCCCGCCCGCGAGCACAGTGCCCTGCGCCCCCAGCCGGTCGGTCACGAACTCGAAGGCGGTGTGGCGATAATAATCGAGCCCGCGCACCAGCGTCTCGTTGCGCGTCCATTTCACCCCGGCAGCATCAAGCCCCGAAGTCACCTGCGCAAAGAAAGCCGCGGCCTCTTGCGTAAGGAACTGGTCGATCCCCGGCGCGCTGTCGGCGATCGGGCGATCGCGCGGATCCTTGCTGTCGAGGATGCGCAGCGGATTGCGTGTCAGCCGGTCGAGGCTGTCCTCGGACAGTTCGCCGCGATACTTCTCGAAATGCGCGACCAGCGCGGTCCGCCATGCATCGCGCGTCGGCGCATCGCCCAGCGTGTTGAGCTGCAGCGTCACCTCGTCTGAAATTCCGAGTTCGCGCAGCAACTGGTCGGCAAGAACGAGCAGCTCGACATCGGCCTGCGGCTCGGCGGCGCCGATGATCTCGGCGTCGATCTGGTGGAACTGGCGATAGCGCCCTTTTTGCGGGCGTTCGTAGCGGAACACGGGCCCCGACGCCGCGAGCTTGATCGGCGCGAATTGCTGCCAGCCCTCGGTCAGATAGGCGCGGCAGATGCCCGCGGTGAATTCGGGGCGCAGCGTCAGCGAATCCCCGCCGCGGTCGGGAAAGGTGTACATCTCCTTGGAGACGACATCGGTGGTCTCGCCGATCGAACGCGCGAACACCGCGGTCGCCTCGAAGATCGGAATCTCTACGCGCTGGAAGCCATAGAGCCCGCGCACACGATCGAACGTATCGATCACATGCTGGAAGGCGCGCTGCGCCTCACCCAGCATGTCCTGCGTTCCACGGATGCGATTTGGGGTCTGTCCAGCCATAATGCTGCGCTCTCTAGTAGAGAGTTTTCAAAATCGCTAGCGTCCGCATCATGACGCAGCCGGAACGCAGGGGTGTGGGCAATCGGATAGCGCCGCCGCGCTTCCTGCTGTTCCTCGTCGTACTGGCTTTGGCGACCCCGATCACACTTGACCTGTTTGCTCCGTCCGCATGGCGGCTGGCGCTGCTTGCGGCGTTCGACTGCGCGGCGCTGTGCTTCCTCATCGCGGCCGCGACGCTGCTGAGGCGGGGCGACGCCGACATGATTCGCAGTCACGCCGCGGCGAACGACGCGAACCGACTGCTGATGCTCGTCATCACCGTCGTCGTCGCGGTTGCGATCCTGGTGACCATCGCATCCTTGCTGCGCCCGCCCGAAGCACCCGGCCTTGTGGCGACGCTGCTGGTGATCGTGTCGCTGGCGGCCGCCTGGCTTTTCGCCAATACCGTCTTCGCGCTCCACTATGCGCATCTCTATTACCTGCCCGAATCGGGGGATGATCGCGGCGGGCTCGAATTTCCGGGAGACGACACCCCCGACTATTGGGATTTTTTCTATTTCAGCTTCACGCTCGGGATGACCTTCCAGACATCCGACGTCACGATCGCCGACGGGCATATGCGCCGGATCGTCCTGCTCCACAGCATGGCGGCGTTCGTCTTCAATATCGGCATATTGGCGTTCGTCATAAACACTCTGGGCGGCGTCTGAACCATTCGACGCGCAAGGGGTGGACCCCGGCGCGCCGATCGCCCAAGAAAGATGAGACACTGTCGCATTCTCCAAAGGGACCTTCCGCTTGATGTTCGCACGCCTGATTGCCCTGCCGCTGCTGCTCGCCTCCACATCCGCCTTCGCCCAGAACAGCCTGTCACAGCCCGCGCCGCTGACCGACACGATCGCAGCGCCCGTGGATGCGCCCTATCCGGGAACGATGACGCTCGACATCGACGCGACCGATGTCCAGCGCGCCATCTACCGCGTGAAGCAGACGATCCCCGTCGCAAAGCCGGGGCCGATGACGCTGCTCTTTTCCAAATGGCTGCCCGGCAAGCACGCGCCGCGCGGCGAGGTCGAAAAGCTCGCGGGCCTCAAGGTCATGGCGGGCGGCAAGCTGCTCCCCTGGCGGCGCGACAATCTGGACGTCTATGCCTTCCATATCGACGTGCCAGCAGGCGCTGCGCGGCTCGACCTCAGCTTCGACTTCGTCTCCGCGACCGATGAGGACCAGGGGCGCATCGTCATCACGCCCGCAATGATGAACCTGCAGTTCGAGCAGGTCTCGCTCTACCCTGCGGGCTATTTCACACGGCGTATCCCCGTGAAGGCGACCGTGAAATATCCCGATGGCTGGAAGGCGGCATCCGGCCTGCCCGCAACCGCGAATGGCTCGACCTACAGCTATCAGGCGACCGACTATGAAACGCTGATCGATTCGCCCGTCTTCGCCGGCAGGCATTTCCGACAGGAACAGCTCACGGATCGCGTCCGGCTCAACATCGTTGCCGACGAGGCGAAATATCTCGCCGCAAAGCCCGAGCATATCGCGGCACACCGCCGCCTCGTCGAGCAGGCGGTCAAGCTGTTCGGCGTCCAGCACTATGACAAATATGAGTTCCTGCTCGCGCTCACCGACGAAATGGGCGGAATCGGGCTCGAACATCACCGTTCGTCCGAAAACGGCGTGAACCCCGAATATTTCACCGAATGGGACAAGGGCCCCGGTCGCCGCAACCTGCTGCCGCACGAGCTGACGCATAGCTGGAACGGCAAGCATCGCCGCCCCGCGGGCAACTGGACGCCCGATTTCCGCACACCGATGAACAACGACCTGCTCTGGGTCTATGAGGGGCAGACGCAGTTCTGGGGCTATGTGCTCGGCGCGCGCTCGGGGCTGTTCTCGAAACAGGAAACGCTCGACGCGCTCGCCGCAATCGCCGCCACACTCGACAATCGCGCAGGGCTGCAATGGCGCCCGCTGGGCGACACGACGAACGATCCCGTCATCACCCCGCGCAAACCCAAGGGCTGGACGAGCTGGCAGCGTTCGGAAGACTATTACAATGGCGGCATGCTCGTCTGGCTCGAGGCGGACACGATCATCCGCAGGCTTTCGGGCGGCAGCAAGTCGATCGACGATTTCGCGCGCAGCTTCTTCGGCGGCCGCGACGGCGACTGGGGTGTCAGCACCTATGACTTCAACGCTGTCGCCGCTGCGCTGAACGGCGTCGTCGCATATGACTGGACGAGCTTCCTCACGCAGCGCGTGACCGAGAACGCGGGGGGCGCCCCGCTCAAGGGACTGACCGATGCCGGCTATCGCCTCGTCTATACCGAGGAACCGAGCAGCTTCATCACCGATGGCGAGCGCCGCGCCAAGAACAGCGACCTGAGCTTCTCATTGGGGCTCACCGTCAAGAACAGCGGCGAGGTGAGCCAGGTGATGTGGGACGGACCCGCCTTCAACGCGGGACTGCGCGTCAGCGACAAGATCGTCGCGGTCGCGGGCAATGCCTATTCCGACGACCGGATCAAGGAAGCGATCACCGCCGCCAGGAGCGGCAAGACGCCGGTTCGGCTCCTGATCCAGTCGGGTGATCGCTATCGCGATGTCGAAATCGCGTATTCGGGCGGTCTGCGCTATCCAAGGCTCGAAAAAGCGGGTAACGGCGCGGCGACTCTCGACCGTCTTCTGGAGCCTAAACCTTGAATATCGACCTTATCCCGGTCGGGGACAACCCGCCCGAGAGCATCAACGTCATCATCGAAGTGCCCGTCGGCGGCGAACCCGTGAAATACGAGTTCGACAAGAAGTCGGGCGCGCTGTTCGTCGATCGCATCCTGCACACGCCGATGCGCTATCCCGCGAACTACGGCTTCATCCCGCACACATTGTCGCCCGACGGCGACCCGCTCGACGCACTCGTCGTCGCGCGCTCGCCCTTCATCCCCGGTTCGGTGGTGAAGGTCCGTCCGATCGCGGTGCTGTATCTGGAAGACGAGGCGGGCGGCGACGAAAAGCTGCTGACCGTCCCCGTAGACAAGACCTTCCCCTATTACACCGATGTCGGCGAGAAGGACGACCTGCCCTCGATCGTGATGGCGCAGATCGAACATTTCTTCACCCACTATAAGGACCTCGAGTCCGAAAAGTGGGTCCGCGTCGGCACCTGGGGCAATGCGGACGACGCGCGCAAGGTGCTGATCGAGGCCATCGAGCGCGCCAAGGCGTAAAGCTACAGCCGTTTCAAAAATCCCGCGCTGGCGGGCCGGAAGCCTGAACGGCCCGGCTTGCCGGCGCGGGATTTTTCGTCTTGAGTCCCCGTCCATGCGAACCGTCTCCGACAGCATATCCGTCCGGCTCTATCATCTCGACGCCGAGGCAGAGGGCGGTGCCGCGACGACACTGTTCTACGGCCCCTTGTCCGAAGCGCTCGACATCGCCGCGCGGCAGCCGGCCGAGGTGCAGGACGGGCTGTTCATCGCGACCGACAATGACGTGGTCGCCTATCTCGACCTGATCGGGGGGTAGGGCATCACGCGCCTGAGCAGGTCCGCTCATCCTGAGGAGCCGTTGAGGCCGGCGAAACGGCGTCTCGAAGGACGCACCGAGCCAGTCCTTCGAGACGGGTCTTCGCCTTCGCTCAGCCCCTCCTCAGGATGAGCGGACATGTGATGCCGATTTATTGCGCGATGTACGAACGCCTTACCCCGCCTCGAGCACCACCTCGACAAAAGCCTCGCCATAGGCCTCGAGCTTGCGGAGCCCGATGCCCGAGATGCCCGCCATCTCGTCAAGATTGCGCGGGCGGACCTGCGCGATCTCGCGCAGGGTCGAATCGTGGAAGATCACATAGGGCGGCACATCCGCCTCCTGCGCGAGCTCGCGACGCTTCGTGCGCAGCGCCTCGAACAATGGATCGCCCACGGGATTGGCCTCCGCATAGCGCTTGCGCCGTTCGCGCCGCGGCGGCAGCACCAGCCGCACCGATGCGTCGCCCTTGAGCACCGAGCGCGCCTCCGGGCCAAGCTCAAGCCCGCCATGCTCGTTGGTCCTGAGCGCATCACGGACGAGGAGCGCGCGCGAGACGGGCTTGATCAGCGCCACCTCCTCGCCGTCGACGATGCCGAAGACCGAAAGCGCGTCATGTCCGCGCTGGCGCACCTTGTCGTTCGACTGGCCCGTCAGCACCGCCTCGATATGCCCGGCGCCGAAGCTCTGCCCCGTGCGATAGACCGCCGAGAGGAACTTGCGCGCGGTCTCGGTGGCGTCGATCGCATTGGGGGGCGTCAGGCAATGGTCGCAATTGCCGCAGCGTTCGGGGGGCTGCTCGCCGAAATGGCGGAGCAATATGTGGCGACGGCACCCCGCGGTCTCGACCAATGCGCCAAGTGCCGCGAGCCGCGTGCGCTCGCCGGGCTGGCGCTCGGGCTCCATCTCGTCGATGCGCTGGCGCTGGCGCACGAAATCCTCGGCGCCCCAGAAAAGGTGCGCCTGCGCGGGCTCGCCGTCGCGCCCCGCACGACCCGTCTCCTGATAATAGGCCTCGATCGATTTGGGCATCGCGGCGTGCGCGACGAAGCGGACATCGGGCTTGTCGATCCCCATGCCGAAGGCGATCGTCGCGACCATCACCATATCTTCGGAGGCCACGAAATCATGCTGGTTGCGCGCGCGTTCCTGCGCCGACAGCCCGGCATGATAGATGCGCACGGGCCGTCCGGTGCCGCCCAGCATCTCGGCGATCCGCTCGGTTCCGCTGCGCGTCGGCGCATAGACGATCCCCGGGCCCGGCTCGGCCGCCACAATCGCGGCGAGCTGCTGGCGCAGCCCCTGCCGCGGCGTCATCGCATAGCGGATATTCTCGCGGTCGAAGCCCGCGACGATCAGCCCGTCCTCGGGAATGCCGAGCTGGACGAGGATGTCAGCGCGCGTGTGCGCATCGGCGGTGGCGGTCAGCGCGAGCCGCGGCACCTCCGGAAAATCGTCGAGCATCGGCCGGAGCAGCCGGTAGTCGGGGCGGAAGTCATGTCCCCATTCGGAGACGCAATGCGCCTCGTCGATCGCGAACAGCGCGATCCTCGACTGGCGCAGCAGGCTGCGAAACCCCTCCCCCGAGGCGCGCTCGGGCGCGACATAGAGCAGGTCGAGCTCGCCGTTCCGGAATCGCGCGAGCGTCTCGGCGCGATTGTCATCGACCGAGGTCAGCGTCGCCGCGCGGATCCCCACCGCGGTCGCCGCGCGCAACTGGTCATGCATCAGCGCGATCAGCGGCGAGACGACGATGCACGTCCCCTCGAGCGCAAGCGCGGGCAACTGGTAGCACAGCGACTTGCCCGCCCCCGTCGGCATCACCGCGAGCGTCCGCGCGCCGCCGAGCACGCGATCGACCACCTGACGCTGCACGCCGCGAAACGCGGGAAAGCCGAAGGTCTGGTGAAGTATGGCTTCGGGGGAATTCATCGCGATCCCATAGCCCCTGGGCCGGGCTTGTCGAAGCCCTTTCGCTCAGGCCTCCTCCATCTCGCGCTCGGAAGCCTGCCGCGTCCACATCTCGGCGTAGAGCCCCTTCTTGCGGAGCAGTGCGCGATGCGTGCCGCGCTCGACGACGCGGCCGGCTTCGAGCACGACGATCTCGTCGGCATCGACCACGGTCGACAGCCGGTGCGCGATGACGATCGTCGTGCGCTTCGCCGCAACCGTGCTCAGGGTCGACTGGATCTCGGCCTCGGTACGGCTGTCGAGCGCGCTGGTCGCCTCGTCGAGGATCAGAATGGGCGGGTTCTTGAGCAAGGTGCGCGCGATCGCGACGCGCTGCTTTTCGCCACCCGAGAGCTTCAGGCCGCGCTCGCCGACCTTTGCGTCATAGCCGTCGGGCAGGCTTTCGATGAAATGCGCGATCGAGGCGCCCTTCGCCGCCGCCTCGATCTCGGGCTGCGTGGCGCCCTGACGGCCATAGCCGATATTGTAGCCGATCGTGTCGTTGAACAGCACGGTGTCCTGCGGGACGATGCCGATCGCGCCACGCAGCGAGGTCTGCGTGACTTTCGCGATATCCTGCCCGTCGATCAGGATACGCCCACCCGTGACATCGTAGAAACGGAAGATCAGGCGCGCGAGCGTCGACTTGCCCGCACCCGAGGGGCCGACCACCGCGAGCGTACCGCCGGGCGCGATCTCGAAGCTCACTCCTTTCAGGATCGGGCGCTCGGGATCATAGGCGAAACTGACATTGTCGAAGGCGAGGCGTCCCTCGGGAACGACCAGCACGGTCGCGCCGGGCGCATCGGTGACCTCGGCGGCGGTGTCGACCAGCGAGAACATCGCATCCATGTCGATCAGCCCCTGCCGCACGGTGCGATAGACCATGCCGAGCAGATCCAGCGGCCGGAAGAGCTGCGCGAGCAGCGTGTTGACGAGCACGACATCGCCCGTGGTGAAGCGTCCCGTGCTCCACCCCCAGACGGTATAGGCCATCGCGCCCGCCATCATCAGGTTGGTGATCAGCGACTGGCCGACATTGAGGATCGCGAGCGAACTCTCGTTCTTGACCGCAGCATTGGCATAGGCCTGCACCGCGCGGCCATAGCGCTGCGCTTCGAGCGCCTCGGCGTTGAAATATTTGACGGTCTCGTAGTTGAGCAGCGAGTCCACCGCGCGCGCGACCGCACCGGTGTCGAGGTCGTTCATCTGCTCGCGCAGCTTGGCGCGCCAGTCGGTCACCGCGCGCGTGAACCAGATATAGGCGACCACCATCAGCAAGGTCGCCGCGACGAGCCCGAAGCCGAACTTGACCTGAAAGATCACCGCGACCGCCGCCAGTTCGATCACCGTCGGCGCGATGTTGAAGAGCAGGAAATAGAGCATCACGTCGATGCTCTTGGTCCCGCGCTCGACGACCTTGGTCACCGCCCCGGTGCGGCGTTCGAGATGGAAGCGCAGCGACAGGCCGTGGAGATGCTCGAAGACGTTGGTCGACAGGCGCCGCGTCGCATCCTGGCCGACGCGTTCGAAGATCGCGTTGCGCAGATTGTCGAACAGCACGCCGCCGAAGCGCGCGGCGGCATAGGCGACGACGAGCGCGACCGCGAGCGCGACCGCAGGCTCCATCCCCGGGGTCATCCGGTCGACCGCGGCCTTGTAGGCGAAGGGCATGGCGAGCGTCGCGCCCTTGGCGACGAGCACGAGCGCCAGCGCCACGACGACGCGTATCCTCAGCGCATTGTCATGCTGGGGCCAGAGATAGGGAAGGAAGCGTCTCAGCGGCGCGAAGCCGGTGGTGGGAAGCGTACTGTCTGCAATCGGAGGCATGGTGCCAATCTAGTGGCCCGGGCGCGAAACGCCAACGCGCTACAACCAGCCATCATGGCATGCAGGAAAAAGAAGGCGATCTCCTGAACCGGCAGCGGAAAAATGTGGGGATTGCCACCGCCGGCTCAGGTACGATCGCGGCCACTCACTGCACATCGCCCTGTGGGGATCGGGCTTGGCATTGCAGTTCGCGAAACCACGCGCATCAGCATCGCGACCCACCCGCTGGGATGCAGACGTGACCAGAAACGTCTGCGACCGCTGACGCGCGGGAGTTCGATACCGGACCGAAGAAAATACGCCCTTCGACCGACCACGGTTTTTTCACATGGCGCCATGTGCCGGGAGTTTCAGACCGTCTCAAAGCGTTACGCGGGCGCAAAAGCGCGTGCAGGGGGCGGCCGATTGGGGCAACGAGCACCTTCGCCACCACGCGTTACATGCCAGCAGACGCACTGCGCGGCGGTCTTGCGATGATCATTGCCACCCCCGACATTTCGCCAAAAATCAGCGCCATTCCAGTATAATATGTCATATATCGAACGATGGAGGTGCGGGACGGTTTCCGACAACGATGTCGGAGGCGCGGGACATTGTTTAATATGGTTGCGATTCCGTTCGGCACGTCCTGTAACGCGTGATAAGGATCCCCATGTAACGTGGCATTGGGGAAGTCAGGTAACCGTTACATGAAGGAATGATCGGAGTTTTGTGGCTGCAGCGGGCCTTGGGGAACAGCCATGACGCTTGATGTCAAAGCATCAAGCGAGGGCATTGGCCATGGGCGCGTGCTTGCGGAGCTTGAGGCGATCTTCCAGTCCGCCGAGTTCGAACGGTCCCCCGTCATGCGCCGGCTGCTTGCCTTTCTTGTGCGCACGACATTAGCGGGCGGAGGCGACGAGCTGAAGGCCTATGCGGTCGCGGTTGACGGTCTGGGTCGCGATCCCGATTTCGATTCCCAGTCCGACAGCTATCCGCGTGTTCAGGTCGGGCGCCTGCGCAAGATGCTGGACAGCTATTATGCGCAGGCGCAATCGCGCGATGGCGTGAGGCTTCACATCAGGACGGGCGGCTATCGCGTACACTTCACGCAGGCGGATGGCGATAACGCTGCGAAGTCGCCATCGCACGCGACGGACGGCGCCGCGTCTCTGACTGCAATCGCGGCGCCGGCGGACGCATCGGCCGCCGCTGTCTCGTGGCGCTCCGGCCTGACACGGGTGCGGATGCTGTGGGGCATCGTGATACTGGCGTTGCTGGCGTTCGCCATCGCGCTGACGTGGTGGCTGGGCACGGACGCACCCAAAAGCACGCGGCCCGCCCCAGTTCTCGAAATCCGGCGAATATCCTCGGTCGGCAGCCCTGATGCCGCAGCGCTCGCACGGCGTGTCGAGGCATTGCTCAGCGTGGCCTTGCACCGATCATGGATCGTGCGCGTAACGACGCCGGAAACGAACGGTGTCGGCAAGTCGTCGCTGCCGCCCACCTATCGTCTGACCGGCCAGGTCAATGCCGGGCCGGGGTATAACGGCCGACGCTTGTTCCTCACGCTCTGGGATCTCGATCAGGGCGCGCAGCTCTGGTCGGAAACGGTGCAGCTTCCCGACGACGATAGCGGGCTTGGCGATTTGATGAGCCCCGTCGTCTCCACGCTGATCCGTCCATTCGGCGTGATCGCGACCGACCAGCGCGCCAAACGCCCCAGCGGCGAGCGATCAACCTATGCGTGTCTGCTCGACTATGATCGCTATTTCCGCGATCGCGACCCCGCGCTGCAGGAGCGCATCCGCAGCTGCGTTTCGGAAGCGCTCCAACGCGAGCCGCTGAATGCGTCAGCGCTCGCCGCGGCGTCGTTCCTGGAATTTGACTTTGCAATCGGCGGCGGCACGCCGGAGGCGCATCGGCGCGGTGCGGACCTTGCCCGGCGCGCGGTGGCGGCGGATCCCTATAATGCGGACGCGCAGGTCGCAGATGCGCGCGCGGCCTTCATTGCGGGTCAATGCGGCCGCGGGAAGGATATCGCCAATCGCGCAATCGCACTCAATCAATACGACCCTGACAATCTTGGCCTGCTCGGTTTCCTGCTGTTCCAGTGCGACGACCCTGAAGCGGAAACGCTGCTCGAGCGCGCGCGCGCGCTCGATAACGAATTGCCGCCCTTCTACACCGTCGCTCAGCTTCTGGCGCTCATAGAGAAGGGGCGTACCGACGAGGCGCTGCATATTGCCGAGACGATCCGTGCGCCGGGCGAGGGCATGTCGGGACAATATGAACTGGTAAGCGTGATCGCGGCGGCCGCGCGTGGCGACCCCGCCGCCGCGCGGCAGCATTGGCAAAGGATCGTTGCGGTCCGCAAGGTAAAGTCGGAGGATCCCGACGCGATATTGAGCCAGTATTTCTATTCGCCCAGGTTCCGCGCCAAGGTGCTCCGTTACTTCGAACAGCAAGGCGTCACCCAGCCAGCCGGGCCTCAGGCGCACTGACTCGGAATGCCGGCCCGTATGGACGACGTGATCCGCCGCGTCGGATCAGGCCGCGCCGCCCATGCTCATCCGCCAAACCGCGAGGACCAGGCCCGTCCCGATCGCCGCAAAGAAATAGGCGATCATCGTGCCCTGCGTGGCGATGCCGATTTGCGCTCCGATCCAGGTCGTCACCACCGCAGCGACCGCACCGACGAGCATCGTCAAAAGGATGCCTCCGCGCACCTTTCCCGGCATCGCGGCATAGGCGCCCGCTCCTATCAACAGTCCAATCAAAGCGATGACGGCCCACTCCATGCCTGCCTCCTATATCGGGTCGCTTACGGTCCGCCCTTTGCGCCGCGACGAGAAAAACCGACTAACGCAACCTTTCCAGAAAACAGGGCCTGTCCCATGGCATTGATGAGGCAGGCGACCCACCTGGCGTCAAACTCGATTGAGCATATCGAACCAGAGATGCGCCCACCATCGGGCAAAACCCTGAGTTGGATGCGCATAATCATGCTCGCCATGCAGCCGGCGTCAGTCGACCTCGAACAGCCCCGCCGCACCCATGCCGCCCGCCACGCACATCGAGACCACGACATATCTGACGCCGCGGCGCTTGCCCTCGATCAGCGCATGGCCGACCAGCCGCGAGCCGGTCATGCCGAAGGGATGGCCGATGGCAATGCCGCCGCCGTTGACGTTGAGCCTGTCGGGGTCGATGCCGAGCCTGTCGCGGCAATAGACCGCCTGGCTCGCAAAGGCCTCGTTGATCTCCCACAGTCCGATATCGTCGATCCTGAGGCCGGCGCGCGCGAGCAGCTTGGGGATGGCGAAGACGGGGCCGATACCCATTTCCTCGGCCTTGCACCCCGCGACCTGAAAGCCGCGATACACGCCGAGGATCGGCAGGCCTTCCTTCTCTGCAGTCGCGCGGTCCATCACGACCTGCGCCGAAGCGCCGTCCGAAAGCTGGCTGGCATTGCCCGCAGTGATATGGCGCCCCTCCTTGATGACGAGCCCGTCCCTGAACACCGGCTTCAGGCCGGCAAGCGCCTCGATCGTCGTGTTGCCGCGCACGCCTTCATCGTGCGCCAGCGTCACCTCTTCCCTGCCCGCCTCGTTGCCTTCCTTGTCGAACAGCGCCTTGTGAACCGTGATCGGCACGATCTCGTCTGCAAATTTGCCCGCGGCCTGCGCGGCGCCCGCGCGCTGCTGGCTGGTCACGGCAAACGCGTCCTGTGCCTCGCGACTGACATTATAGCGATCCGCCACCAGCTCGGCGGTCTCGATCATCGCCATATAGGCGTGAGGCTCGGCCGCCTTCACGAATTCGGATCGGTTACGGAACGACGGCGCGTGCTTGTTGACGGTCAGCGAGATGCTCTCGGCCCCGCCCGTCACGGCGATATCGATCTCGTCGGCGATGATTCCGCGCGCCGCGAGCGCGAGCGCATTGAGCCCCGACGAACATTTGCGATCGAAGGTGATGCCCCCGACCGTGTCGGGAAGCACCGAACCCTGCACGGTCAGGCGCGCGAGATTGTAGCTCTGCGTGTTCCACTGGTTGCCAACGCCCAGATAGACGTCGTCCACGCGCATCGGATCGATCCCCGCACGTTCGATGGCGGCGTTGACGACATGCGCCGTCAGCACCGGCGCCTCGGTATCGTTGAAAGCCCCACGATACGCCTTGCCGACTGCCGTGCGTGCGGTGGAGATGATCGCAGCTTCACGCATGCTCATTGTCCGTCCAATCCTTGAATGTTGGCGGGCCCGGAAAGGCACCCGTTCAGGCGTTCTCCCCTTTTTCGTTGAACTTGCAGGTGTCGGCAACCTTGATCTACCGGGCGATCTTCAGACGCTCCCGCGGATCGTGAAGCTGAAGATCGGCCCGATGCCGCGCGCGCGCTCCTCGTAAAAGGCGACGGGATCTGTGCGGCGTCCGGCATGGACGGTGCGGTACAGATACTCGATCGAATTGAGCATGTTGGATACCCCCGCGCGTACCGTCAGCCCCGCCACATCCTTATGTTCGACAAAGACACCCAGATCGCCGCGCGGCGTGTCGAATTGCGATACTTGGTCGAGGCGGACGCCTGCGGTCTGGCGAAAATGCCGGAACTCGACGCCCCAGGCCCAGTCGGTATCGGGCACGTCGTGGCGGAAATTGGCGATGAGCTCATGCGCCATATCGTCGCTTATCGGCAGCTTCTCGCCGGTCAGCGGATCGCGCAGCCGGCTGCGCCTGAAGGACAGGTCGAGATCGAGCTTCGCGCCCTTCCAGCCGAGCGGATCGAAATTGATGGTGCTGTTCCAGTCGAATCCGAGCACCGTCGCACTGTCGAGATTGCCCGGCGCCTCGCCGGTATCGCCGATCGGCACCTGCGCCACCACGTCGCTGATCAGCCGCACATAGCCGCGCGCCTTGATCGAGCCGAAATCGCCCAGATTGCGGTTCAGCTCAATCTCGGCATCCCAGCTCTGTGGTGGACGAAGATCGGGATTGGCATTGTTCTGGCTGCCCCCGCTGACATTCACCGACGCCGCGAAGTCGTAGAAATTGAGCTGCCCGACGACGCGCTCCAGCCGCGCGCTGACATCGAGCCTCGGGCTTGCCTTCCACGCGAGCGCAATAAAGCCCTTGGGCCGGTAGAAGGTGCGCGAGAGTCCGCCCGCCCCGCTCTGGACAAGCTGCGAATATTCGCCGCCGATCGAACCCTGCAACGTCAGCCCCGGTGCAATGCTGCGGCCATAGCTCAGCGCCACCTCGGCGCGCTCTTCCTCGATCTGCGTCGTGGCGCCCGGCAGCGGCACCGGCTGGAATACGCCTGACGCATCGAGTTCGGAGAGCGTGGCGGTGGTATCGAGCGTGTTGATCGCGCCCTCGGCCGAAACCTGCCAGTCGGCATTGCCGCCCTGCCAGCGATACTCGCCACGCAGGATCGATTCGCTTTCATCGGTATCGCGTTCATAAAGCGTGCCCGTATCGGGCCGGCCATCAGCATAGACGACAACCGCGCTCTGCCGCTGCGGACTGCGCTCGAAACGCCGCAACCCTATCAGCTTGAAACGCCCGCCGCCGAGCGTGAAGTCATAGTCGCCCCCGACCTCGTAATTCCATTCGCGCTCGCGATCATAAAAGTCGCGCTGGCGATCGACCACGCCCGGAAAGCTGCGCAGCGACTCCTCGTGCGCGGAAAAATAATAGCGCGCATAGGCGAGGTTGAGATTGGCGATCGACCCTCCGGGCGTTTCATATTTGAAGGTCGCAGCCGCGCGCGGCGTGTCCTGATACCAGTACAGCGTTTCGTCGCGCAGGTCCGCGAGCGTACCACTGCCATCGAGCGCGAATTCGGGTCCGTTGTTGCCGAGGCGCGCGGAAACATTGCTGAGGCTGAGCGAATAGTCGAGGTGACCGCTGCGTCCCGTGACGGCGATTTCACCGTCGAGCAGACGCGCCTCGGTATGGCGCGTGCGGAACTCGGGGCTCCAGCGGAAATTGCCGCTGAGCCCGTCCACCGAGGTAATGACATTGGCCACCTGCCCGGAAAGCCCGGGCACGTTGAGCGTCGCGCCATCGACGATCTCGATCTGTACGACGTCGCTTGCGTTGATCCGCCCCAGCGCCGCCTCGGCATCGTTGGCCTTGCCCGAAATTCGCTTGCCGTCGATCAGGATATTGCCCGACGCCTGACCGAAGCCGCGGCGATCATCATCGGCCGCCTGAATCGCAAACCCTGGAATTTCCCGCACCATATCGAGCGCCGATTTGGGCGCGAAGCGCGCAAAGTCGGCAGCGGCATAGACCTGCTTGCCATCGGCTGGCGCCGCAGACGGGGGCGCGGCATCGGCAGCCGCCTCCTGCGCCGACAATGCAGCCGGCATGAACAGCGTTGCGCTGCACAGGCACGCTGTCATCACGCGGCGCCCGACTTGACGACTATACGCTCTGCCCAAACTCGACCTCCCCGATACCGGGGTCGCTCATCGGCGCTGGTCGGTCATTGCGCCCGCGTCATTCGACGGGCGCGGGAATTCTGTCGACAAACACCGCTGACCGGAAATGAACATTCGCCGCGCCGTGCGGCTTGTGCCCGTCGGCGCCGCGCGCCCGTCTACTTCAACAGGCCGATCTCGCGCAGCCGCTGGAAGAGATATTCATCGGCCGTGATCGATTGCGGGTAGCGATCGGGGCGATCCGCGCTGACGCACCCGGGAAGCGTGCGGATCTCGAAGTCGGGCCGCAGGTGCAGGAAGAAGGGCATCGAATAGCGCGGCACGCCGCGGCGTTCGACGGGCGGGTTGACCACGCGGTGCGTGGTCGAGGGTAGCACATGGTTGGTCAGCCGCTGGAGCATGTCGCCGACATTGACGACCATCGCGCCCTGGGGGGGCGCGATGGGCAGCCAGCGCCCGTCGCGGTCGAGCAGTTCAAGCCCCGCTTCTTCGGCGCCAAGCAGCAGCGTGATCAGGTTGATGTCCTCATGCGCGCCCGCGCGCACGCCGGGCGCATGGGCCGAGATCGGCGGATAGTGGAGCAGGCGCAGCACGCTGTTTCCGTTCTCGACCGGATCGACGAACCAGTCGGCGGCAAGCCCCAGATGTCGCGCAATCGCGGAGAGCAGCCGCGCGCCCACGCGATCGAATTCCGCAAAGAGCGCGGTGAAGGTCTCGCGGAACCCCTCGGGCCGATCGGGCCACAGATTGTCGGGCATCGTCGCGCGATATGGATGCCCCGCCGGCAGGTCGCGCCCGACATGCCAGAACTCCTTGAGATCATGTTCGCTGGCATCCTTGGCGATCTCGAGCCCGAACGGCGTGTAGCCGCGCGCGCCGCCCTGACCGGGGACGTGAAACTGTTTCTTGTAGTCGAGCGACTGATCGAAGAACGCCCCGGTCAGCGCCCAGGCGCGGTCGATCAGCGCCTGGTCGATCCCGTGATCGGCGATGACCGCAAAACCAAAGCGTTCGAAAGAGGCACCGAACTCGCGCGCGAAACCGTCGGGATCCTGCTCGTCCTTCAGCAGCGAAAGCGGCGGGACTGCGGACACAGGACTATCAAGCATTGCGGACGACTCTCTTGTTCGAAAGCACGTCTTTAGCGCCCGCCGATCCGCGCGAACAGGGGATGCGCGTCCACCGCGCGTCGAAATCTTCAAAGTGGCAAGATTGCCGGTGGGAGCGAAAGTCCCCGCGGTGTCGGCATGCATTGCCCGACCAGGAGCCGGCATCACCGCCGCCAAGGCGGAGCAACGTCTTCAAGATGCCGGAAAAGCGCATTCAGGGGCTGGTGGAGCTGAGGGGAATCGAACC
Source organism: Sphingomonas sp. LaA6.9 (assembly GCF_022601895.1). GTDB lineage: Bacteria > Pseudomonadota > Alphaproteobacteria > Sphingomonadales > Sphingomonadaceae > Sphingobium_A. Next base: position 46,381 of record NZ_JAKVIO010000024.1, on the reverse strand, counting down.
CCTGACCTCTGCAGTGCGATTGCAGCGCTCTCCCATCTGAGCTACAGCCCCGCCCCGGCCCGCGCCTGCGCGCGGGACGCTCCCAATAGCGATACTCCCGGCGTGATGCAACGGTTTCACGCGACTCTTTTGCACGGCTTGGCCGCTCGATCAGTTTCTGGTTAAAACCGATTATGATGGAGTCGCGATTCCGCGGCCCATGCAGATCATGGAGAGAGACATGGCCCGCGCCTGGCATCTGAAATCGCGCCCTACCGGAATGCCCACGCCCGACAATTTCGAGCTGAAGGATCTCCCCGCCACGCCACTCGGCGACGGGCAGATCCGCGTGCGCAATCTCTGGCTCTCTGTCGATCCGTACATGCGCGGTCGCATGAACGACGTGAAAAGCTATGTTCCCCCCTTCCAGCTCGACCAGCCCATGCAGGGTGGCGCGGTCGGCGAAGTGATCGAGAGCAACAATCCGGGTTTCGCCGTTGGCGACAAGGTGATGCACATGGCGGGCTGGCGCGACGAGGCGGTTATCGGCGCCGAATCGATGCCGCAAAAGCTCCCCGATCTCGGGGTGCCGCTGGAGACCTGGCTCGGCAATCTCGGGCTCACGGGCGCCACCGCCTATTTCGGACTGCTCAAGGTCGCCGAGGCCAAGGCGGGTGATGTCGTCTTCGTCTCGGCGGCGGCGGGCGCGGTCGGGTCGGCGGTCGTCCAGATCGCCAGGAACAAGGGCATGACGGTGATCGGCTCGGCGGGCGGCGCGGACAAATGCGCCTGGGTAAAGGAACTGGGGGCGGACGCGTGCATCGACTACAAGGCGGGCCCCGTCCTGCCCCAGCTCGCCAAGGCGGCCCCCGATGGCATCGACGTGTATTTCGACAATGTCGGCGGCGAGCATCTCGATGCGGCCTTCGCATTGGCGCGCGAATGGGCACGCTTCGCGATCTGCGGAATGATCGACGTCTATAACGACGGCAAGCCGCAGGAGATGAAATATATCATCCGCACCATCCCCGCGCGCATCCGCATGCAGGGCTTCATCTTCACCGATTACATCCAGCACATGGGCGAGTTCCAGCAGGAGATGGGCGGCTGGGTCGCGGGCGGAAAGATGCAGTCGCGCGAGACGGTGCATGAGGGGCTGGAGGCGATGCCCGATGCGTTCTTCGGCCTGTTCTCGGGCGCCAATACCGGCAAGATGCTTGTAAGAATCTGATCTCTCGTCGGGGTGACGCCAACCGGCGTTACCCCGCGAACGTGTCGCACCGCGCGGGGTCGCCGCTGTCGAGCCCGCGCTTGAGCCATGCCATGCGCTGCTCTGCGCTGCCATGGGTGAAGCTCTCGGGGACGGGGCGCTGGCCTGCGGCCTTTTGCAGCGTGTCGTCGCCGATCGCCTGTGCGGCGCGCAGACCTTCCTCGATATCGCCGGGTTCGAGCAGGTTGACGTCGTTCGCGGCCCAGACGCCCGCATAGCAATCTGCCTGGAGTTCCATCGCCACCTGGAGCGCATTGCCCTCGGCGCGGCCGGCGCGCCCTTGCGCCTGGCGGACCCGATCGGCGGTGCCGTCGATCGTCTGAATATGGTGCCCGACCTCATGCGCGATCACATAGGCCAGCGGGAAATCGCCCGGCGCGTCGAACCTCTGCTCGAGCTCCTGGAAGAACGTCGTGTCGATATAGATCTTGCGGTCGGCGGGGCAGTAGAATGGCCCCATCGCCGATTGCGCCGCGCCGCAGCCCGACATGCCGCTCTGGTCGTAAAAGACCATGGTCGGCGCGGGATAGCGCTGGCCGTGCTTCGCGAAAATTTCGGTCCAGCGTTTTTCGGTGGAGCCTAGCACCTTGGCGGAGACGCTCTGGATCGGCGTGAGATTGCCGGCCGTGCCGGGCGCGACCGGTGCATTCTGTTCGGTCGGCGCAAGCCCGCCCGTGCCCTCGATCAACTGCGTCGGATCGATCTTGAAAACGAACACCGCGATGAGCAGAATGACGATAGTCCCGCAGCCGATCTTGCCGCCGCCCAGGCGCAGTCCCCCGCCGGGCATCCCGAAGCCGCCGGAGCGGCCCTGGATTTCGATATTTTTGCTTTCTTCTTCGTCGTCGAGCCGCATCGCGTCGCTCCCGCCAATTGCACGCAAGTGATGGCGCAAATCGCGAAGCGCGGCAATCGAACGATTTATCTCCGACACGCATTCTGATACTGCACTGCACAATCATGGCGCGTTCCGATCCCACCCCCCGCCAGGCCAAGAACGCCGCCTTGCCGCTTCCGGGCGAGGTGGCGCTCGTGCTGCAGGGCGGCGGTGCGCTGGGCAGCTATCAGGCGGGCGTTTACGAATCGCTCGCCGAGACGGGGATCGAGATCGACTGGGTCGCGGGGATCTCGATCGGCGCCGTGAACGCGGCGCTGATCGCGGGCAATGCTCCCGAGCGCCGCGTCGAGCGGTTGCGCGCCTTCTGGAACACGGTCACCGCGACCTTGCCCAGCTTTCCCTTCTGGCAGAATGATCAGGTGCGCGAGTTCGTCCATGAATGGTCGGCGGGCTTCGTCGCGACCTTCGGAGTGCCGGGCTTCTTTGCGCCGCGTCCGATCCCGCCCATGCTCGCGATGCCGGGCACCTGTGAGGCGACGAGCTTTTACGACAGCGCGATGCTGCAAAAGACACTCGACGAGCTTGTCGACTGGGATCTGCTCAACGACGGGCCGACGCGCTTTTCGGTGGGCGCGGTCGAGGTCGAGAGCGGCAATTTCCATTATTTCGACAACCGGTCGGAACGCATCGACGCGCGCCACGTCATGGCCTCGGGCGCGTTGCCACCGGGGCTGCCCCCGGTCGAGATCGATGGCAAATGGTGGTGGGACGGAGGGCTCGTATCGAACACCCCGCTCGCGCATGTGCTCGACCATCAGGATGCGGACATGCTCGTCTTCCAGGTCGATCTCTTCTCCTCGGTCGATGAGCGCCCGCGCACGATCATGGACGTGATGGCACGCGAGAAGGAGATCCGCTTTTCCAGCCGCACGCGCCAGATCTCCGACCAGCTCATGAAGCTGCGCAAGGAGCGCGAAGTGATCCGCACTGTGCTCGAAAAGCTCTCGGGCGACCTGCTCGACGATCCCGACGTGCAAAAGCTCGCCGAACTGTCGCGCGAGCATGCGGTCAACCTCGTGCATCTCATCTACCGCGCCAACGCGTGGGAGGGTGGCGCGCGCGACTATGAATTCTCGGCGCGGACGATGGACGAACACTGGGCCGCGGGCCGGGCGGCGGTCTGCGGCGCAATCTCCAGGGCGGGGCTGCTCGCCACCAACATTCTCGACGGCAAGACCGCCGCTTTCGATCTCACACCCCGCTGAAGAAAGGCGTAACTGATGTTCCTCAAGGGCAAGACCGCGATCGTCACCGGCTCAACCTCGGGTATCGGGCTTGCCTATGCCAGGGCGCTCGCGGCCGAGGGCGCTGCTGTGATGATCAACGGCTTTGGCGATGCCGCCGAAATCGAGAAGGAACGCGCGGCGCTGGAGGGTATCAGCGGCGCCAGGGCGCTCTATTCGCCCGCCGACATGACTGATGGCGACGCGATCGCGGCAATGGTGCAGCAGTGCCATGACGAACTCGGCGGGCCCGATATCGTCATCAACAATGCGGGCATCCAGCATGTCGCGGCGATCGAGGATTTCCCGGTCGAGAAATGGAATGCGATCATCGCGATCAACCTCTCCTCGGCCTTCCACATCATGCACCATGCCGTGCCGCACATGAAGGCGAAGCGCTGGGGCCGGATCATCTCCACTGCGTCGGCGCATTCCTTCGTCGCCAGCCCCAACAAGTCGGCCTATGTCGCGGCCAAGCACGGCCTTGCCGGTCTCACCAAGACCGTCGCGCTCGAGGTCGCGACGCATGGCATCACCGTGAACGCGATCAGCCCCGGCTATGTCTGGACGCCGCTCGTCGAGAAGCAGATCCCCGACACGATGAAGACACGCGGCCTCACGCGCGAACAGGTCATCAACGACGTGCTGCTGGACGCGCAGCCGACCAAGCAGTTCGTGACGGTGGAGCAGGTCGCGGCGCTGGCGGTCTTTCTGTGCCGCGATGAAGCCGCAGGGATCACGGGCGCCAACCTCCCCGTCGATGGCGGCTGGACCGCGCAATAGCGCTTTCCAGTGATGGCGGCTGGACCGCGCAATAGCGCTTTCCAGTGATGGCGGCTGGACCGCGCAATAGCGCTTTCCAAGCAGCGCCGTCCTGCTATCGTCGCGACCCACACAAACAGAATGGTCGCGCATGGGCTGGGGACTGAGGGCATTTCTTTTCGCGCTTCCGCTTGCCGGCTGCGCATCGGGTGACGCATCGCCCAATCCGATCACGCTCTCCGCGCCCGCAACGGCCAACTGGCGCGTCGTCGCAACGCCCGAGGACCGCCGTCGCATCAATCAGTGGCGGACCGCCTTTACCGAGGCGCTCGGCCAGGCGCGCGCTGCCGGGCATTCGGCCGAGATCGCAGCCGAGGGCGCGCTTCTCAATCCCGATTCGGCGCTGCCGGGCGCGCGGTTGCCCAAGGGTGACTATCGCTGCCGCGTCATCAAGCTGGGCGCTGCGCGCGAGGGCATGGGTGCATTCACGCGCTACCCCGCCTTTGCCTGCCGCGTCGAGGATGAAGGTGAGGTTGCGAGCTTTGCCAAGATGAGCGGATCGCAGCGCCCTGTCGGGCTGATTTTCGACAATGACGCGCAGCGCCAGATCTTCCTCGGCACGCTGATGCTCGGCGATGAACGCCGCGCGATCGATTATGGCCGCGACGCCGATCGCGACATGGCGGGCGCGGTCGAGCGCATCGGCCCCGCACGCTGGCGTCTGATTCTGCCCTATCCCCGCTTCGAATCGGTGATGGACGTGATCGAGCTCGTTCCCGTTCCCGCCGCCTGAAAACCTCTCAAGGAGAAATGTTGATGCGTCGTCTGCTCGCCCTTGCGCCCCTGCTTTTCGCCACGCCCGCCGTCGCCGAGCCAGTGCGCGACGCAGTCGCGAGCGACATGACATCGCTGATGACGATCTACCGCGATCTCCACGCCAATCCCGAACTGAGCTTCGAGGAGGTGAAGTCGGCCGCCCGGCTCGCCACCGAGTTCAGGAAGCTCGGGTTCGTGGTCACCGAGAAGGTCGGGAGGACCGGCGTCGTCGCGGTGATGAAGAATGGTCCTGGTCCAGTGCTCGCGCTGCGCGCCGACATGGACGGGCTTCCGGTCCCCGAACAGACCGGCCTGCCCTTCGCCAGCAAGGCGACGGGCAAGACGCGCGAGGGGCTCGTGACGCCGATCATGCACGCCTGCGGCCACGATACCCACATGACCGCGCTCATCGGCACTGCGCGTCGGATGGCCGCGATGAAGGAGACGTGGTCGGGCACGCTCGTGCTCTACGCCCAGCCCGCCGAGGAGATCGGCTCGGGCGCGGCCGCGATGCTCGCCGACGGGCTCTATACGCGTTTCCCCAGACCGCAGACGGTGATCGGCTTCCACGACGCCGCGAGTATGCCCGCGGGCGTGATCGGCATCCGCTCGGGCTATGCGCTCGCCAATGTCGATTCGGTCGATATCGTCGTGAAGGGCGTAGGTGGCCACGGCGCCTATCCCAATACGACCAAGGACCCGATCGTGCTCGCCTCGCGCATCGTGACCGCGCTGCAGACGCTCGTCTCACGCGAACTCGATCCGCAGGATTCGGCGGTGGTGACCGTGGGCAGCTTCCAGGCCGGGGCCAAGCACAACATCATCCCCGACGAGGCGCGCTTGCTGCTCACCGTGCGCAGCTATTCGCCCGCAACGCGCCAGATGCTGCTCGACGGCATCGCACGTATCGCGAAGGGCGAGGCGATCGCCTCGGGCATGCCCGAGGACCGGATGCCCGTGGTGACCGTGAAGGACGAGTTTACTCCATCCACCTTCAACACCGAACCGCTCTCGGGCCAGATGAAGACGCTCTTCACCGAGCGTTTCGGCAAGGATCGCGTGATCGACACGCCCGCGGTGATGGGTGGCGAGGATTTCAGCCGCTACTATCTTGCCGACAAGAACATCCAGAGCCTGATCTTCTGGGTTGGGGGCGTATCGAAGGCACAATGGGACAAGGCGGGTGGCGACGCCGGCAAGCTGCCCTCGCTCCACTCACCCTTCTGGGCGCCCGAGGCCGAGGCGGTGATCGCGACCGCCACCGAGGCGATGACCGCCGCCGCACTCGAAACGCTCAAAAAATAGTCGGGCGCGGCCGGGCGTCCAGCGATGCTCGGCGCATGGCGACCGCGTCCACGATGATCGCTTCCCATGCCGCGACCACATCGTCGGCAGCGAATTTGTCGACCGACCGGCGTGCCGCGGCACCAAGGCGCGCGCGCAGCGCTGCATCGTGCATCAAGGCACTTATCCTCCCGGCGAGCGCGGCCACGTCCCCGGGCGCGACCAGCATCCCGTTGACGCCGTGGTCGATCATTTCGCGCGGCCCCCAGGGACAGTCGAACGCGATCGCAGGCATGCCAGCGCCGAGCGCCTCGAGCAGCACATTGCCCCACCCCTCGTAGCGCGAGGACATCACGAACAGATCGCCCTGCGCCGCCCAGCCCCCCGGACGCGCCGACAAGCCCGGCATGCGGACGCGCGCGGCGATGCCGAGCCGCAGCGCCGCGTTCTCCAGCACGGTGCGCTCGGGTCCCTCGCCCCAGATCACCAGTTCCCAGTCAGGATGCTCGCCCGCGATCCGCGCAAAGGCTTCGAGCAGCAGGTCGAAGCCCTTTTGAGGCACCAGTCGCCCTGCCGCCACGAGCCCCTTGGTTGCACCGCCGGCTACAGGCGCTTGCGCGGCGGTCACGGCGGGATTGGGGATTACCCAGTGTCGCGGCCGCAGAGCGGGCGGGAAGCAATCCATCGCACCCTGCGTCATCGTCACCAGTCCATATGCGCGGCGGTAAAGGCGCGATCGCAGCCAGCTCCACACCGGACCGAAATGCTGGAGCCGGGGGTTGTTGCGCTCGGAGACGATCACGGGCAACCCGGTGCCGATGGCGGCCAGCAGCGTCAGCACATTGGTGCGTGTCAGGAAACTGATGACGATGCCGGGCGCCGCTGTTGAAAGGGCACGGCGCAAGCGCCGCACGCGCCCCGCCGCGACAAAGGCTGCGATCGCGCGCATCTGGCGTCTGCGCGGCACTCCGAGCCGCAAAAGCGTCACCGCCTGCGCATAATCATAATAGGAAGCTTCGTCGGGATCGTCGAAAGTAACGACACTGACCCGCCAGCCGCGGGCAGCGAGCGCGTTCGCCACGATGTTGACGACGCGCTCCGCTCCGCCAGCGCCAAGCGCAGGCAGGACGAACATTACGCTGGTGCCGCGTGATGGGATGTTCCGCCCGCCAAACGCATTGCCTTTCAGAGCATCCTCTGCCCGGACGTTTCCGGCATGAACACTGGCCATGGCTCTTCGCACCCCGGTTTCGAGCATGTCACAATCGGGAGCTGACCGGTGCTATTCTTTGGAGCTACTGCGCTCCTTCTTTCGAGCGTTCAGCGGGACGTGAGGCGCGGTCGCCGCCGGGCGCGGAAAGGTGCTGCGCATAGCCATGCGTCCATGCGAATTCGGTGCTGTAGCTCAAAATCGGACGATAGCCTGCTACTTCCTCGGACCGCAGGATCCGGTCGGCCTTGCTGTCGAGCACGACGAGCCCCGCGCCCTCGCGCACCGCGAGCACCGCATGGTCGGCGCCGCGCGGCTCATCGCGGACGATCACCAGATACATGTCGTCACTCGGCAGGCCGAGGCTTTCGAGCAATTGCAGCTTGGCGATCGCGAAATCCTCGCAATCGCCGCGCCCGCGCGCGAAGGAGCGCGCCAGCGATGCCCAGTCGTCACGGTCGATGTCCTCGGCAAAGCCCAGCCGCGCGTTGACCCAGCCATTGACGAGCCGGAGCTGCGCAGCGCGCTCCTGCGCCGCGGCTTCGCGCAGCATCGGCGTCCATGGGCCATCGCCTGGGGGGCCGGCATCGCGCGCTGCGCGCCAGCGCGCATCGAGCGGTGTCGACGCCACGGCAAGTGCGGCCGAACCGAAGACGTCCGGGCCGGCGGGTCTTGGCGGCGGTTGCGGCGTCTCGTCGCAATCGCTCGCGGGAATCGCGATGACGAGCCCGCTGCCCGGCAATTGTGCCGTGGTTTCGGATATGGCGCTGGCGCAGAAGGATGGTTCCGCCGCCACGGGATCGACCGGCTCGCCGACGGCGCGCACAGGGACGGCAAGCAGCAGCGCTGCAATGACGAAAAAACGACCCAAACCGAAAGGTGCCCCGGGGCTATTTGCGACCTCTTGCGGGTTATGTTCCGCTCCCGCGCCCATCATCCAACATCGTTACGCGAGCGAAAGCCAGCGCCATTCGATGAAGTGGTGCAAATGCGAGTCGGGTGGTACTGGCTGTCGCCGCTTCGCCCATCGGCCGGAACCGCTGACGTTCCGGGGTCGGGGTTTTTGCCGATAGGCGCGCGCGCGTCCGCAACATAGATTTCCGCGCAGGTTATAACCCCCGATTTCGGCAATGGAGCAACCCGATGCGCACCGCGATTGCCATGATACTTCTCGCCGCCAGTACCCCGGCCTTGTCGCAGGACGCCAATGTGCAGACGGTGACGCTCGACAACTTCGTCCGCGCCGAAACCGACACCTATTTCGCCAGAATGGTCGAAGGCGTCGGAATCGGCAAGTTCGATCACATGCGCGAACTGACCCCGATCGACAAACAGACGGTCGTGCGCAGCAACCGCGATACGCTTTATTCCAGCGCGGTGTTCGATCTCGATGCCGGACCGGTCACGGTCACGCTGCCCGATGCCGGAGGACGGTTCAGGTCGTTGCTCGCGATCAACGAGGATCATTATGCGCTGCAGACGATATACGACGGGGGATCGCATCGCTTCACGCGCGAGGCCGCCGGCACGCGCTATCTGCTGCTGCTGGTGAGGACATTCGTCGACCCCAATAGTCCGGCCGACCTCAAAGCGGCCCATGCGCTGCAGGACGCCATCCGCGTCGAACAGCAGAGTCCGGGTCGTTTCGAGATTCCGAAATGGGACAAGGCTTCGCTCACCAAAACCCGTGATGCGATCAACGAAATGACAGACTTCGACATACGACGGGCCTTTGGCACGCGTGAAGAGGTCGATCCCAGGTCGCATCTTATCGGCACCGCGCGGGGCTGGGGCGGGAACCCGCCGAAGGACGCGACCTATGTTGCCGGCAAACCCGATGCGAATGACGGCAAGACGGTGTACCGCCTTACCGTGCGCGACGTGCCCGTGGACGGTTTCTGGTCGGTCAGCGTCTACGACGAAGATGGCTTCTTCGCGCCCAATCCGCAGAACGCCTATTCGCTCAACAATGTGACCGCGGCGAAAGATAGCGATGGTTCGTACGCGATCCAGTTCGGGGGCTGCGGCGGTGGCGTACGCAATTGTCTGCCGATCACCCCGGGCTGGAACTACACCGTCCGTCTCTATCGCCCGCGCGCCGAAGTGCTCGACGGCCGCTGGAAATTTCCCGAACCCCAGCCGCGCTGAGGTTTGAACCCTCCCCTCGTCGCAGGGGAAACCAGTTTATTGCACTGGCGTCAGCTCAGCGGGATAGAGCTGTCGAGCATCGAGCGCGGCTATCGTTGGCGCTGTCACCTTGCAGTATTTCGCCGACGTGCCGATCGTCTTCCTGAGGCGTTTTCCGATCGTCTTTGTATCGCCACTGGATGCCTTTTTCCCGACATCATATTCGTTCCAGGCCACGCTGCCACAGCCCCGGAAGCCAGCGACGATGCGCAGTTCTTTCTTGTTGCGCTCGACGCTCACGACGAGATCTCCCGAGGTGTAGCCCGCCTCGCACTGGTCAGCAGTGCAGGGTTCGTCGCCTTTCCACAGCTGTTTGGCGAACGCCCATATACCCGGCGCCAGCCTGAACAGATCTTCGGGCAGCGCCGGCGTTTCCGCGTCCGCCGTCCGCACCTCTTCGACCTGCTGCGCAGCCAAGGGCATCGCAGCGAGGAGAAAGGCCGCACTGAACGCAGGGAAAAGATATCTCATGCTCAACTGTCCGGCAGGCCCTGAACGACGATTGCGTCGCACGGTTTATTCATCAGCCATTTTCGTACCGGACAGCGCCAGATGCCATCGGGTAAAATCCTGAGGCGAGCGCGTCATTTGATGGCACAATGCGCCGCTACAGCCGGTCGATCGAAAGCCACGCACGGTCGCCGCGCCACCTGCGATCAAGCGCGGCGGTACTTGCGGCGGCGGCCTGCGTATCGCCCATCGACTGCTGTGTCGTCGCGAGCCCGTAAAGCACCCAGCCATTGTCGGGCGAGCGCGCCAGCGCATCAAGGAACGCCTGCCGCGCGCCTTCGCGGTCGCCCGCGCGGTAGAGCGCCGCGCCCAGCGACTGACGCACGGGATAATACCACCAGGGGGGCTCCATATAGGGGAGCTTGTCCTCGACCGCGATCGCTTCGCGGTAGTGCCTGGCCGCTTCGGCATAGCGGCCATGCGCATAGGCAAGCCGGCCTTGCGCGACGTGCTCGGCGATCTGCATCAGATCGGGTGCGGGCATGCCCTGCGCAACCTCGTTCGCGAAATTCGCGGTGGTACGCAGCTTCGCGATCGCCGCGATCTCGGCACCCGCGCGCGCATCGTCACGCTGCTGCGCATAGGCGACCGCGCGCGCATAATGCCGCATCGCGGTCACAAAGGGCAGGCGCGGATCGGGCGCGGGCAGCGCGAGGATTTCCGCAGGCGCGGCGAACTGCGCATAGGCCTGATAGGGCGCGGCATCGATCGCCTGGATCCACGCGATCGCCATCGAAACATCGGGTTCGAGCAGCGCGCGCAGCCGCTGTGCCTCGGCAATCGCGGTCTTCATGTCGCCCAGCATCTGCGCCGAGGCGACGAGGAAATGCACATTGTGCGGGTAATAGCCGTAGCGATAGATGCCCTTGTCGTCCGACGCCTTGAGCCACGCCTCATCGGCGCGCACCGCAGCCACATTGACGCGGATCGAGTCGTCGAAGCGGCCGAGCACGTAATAGATATGGCTTGGCATGTGGACGAGATGCCCCGCCGCGGGCGCAAGCGGCTTGGCCAGCCGGTCGGCCGCCGCCTCGGCGCGCTTCGCGTCGCTCGCCTCGACCAGATGGATATAGACATGCGCGGCCTGTGCGTGCTGCGGATTGCGCGCCATCACGCGCTCGATCAGCGTCACCGCCTCGCCGATCCTGCCCTTGGGCGTGCGCCCGTCGGCTTCCCAGTAGTTCCAGGGGCTCGTGTCCATCACCGCCTCGGCGGCGAGGATCGCGGCGTCGTCATGTTCGGGAAAGCGCGCCGCGACCTTGAGCATCGCCTCGGCATAGGCCATGTCGAGCGCGGCGCGATCTGCGGTTTTCGCGTCCGAATAGCGCGCGCCAAGCGCCTCGATCAGCGCCTGTTCGACGGGTGTCGCGCCCGCCTTCAGCGCGGTCGCGCGGCGCAGCGCCGTCATCGTCGGGGCAAGGCTCGCCGCGTCCATCGGCGCATTGATATTGGGGCCATAGGCGAGCGCCTCGCCCCAGAAACACATCGCGCATTGCGAATCGCGGCGCTGCGCCTCACGAAAGGCGCTGACCGCGCCGCGATGGTTGAAACCGTAGGCGAGCATCAGCCCCTGATCAAAATAGCGCTGCGCCATCGGATCGGCGGCGGTGATCTTGAAGCTCGTGCCGCCAAGCCCCGTCAGTAGCGGCACCGCACCGCTGCCCGGCTGCCCAGCCTGATAGGCCGCGGCAAAGCGGAGCCGCTGCCGCAGTGCGCTTCCCGCTGCCTTGCTACCGCACAGGCTACGCATCGTCCGCGTGGGATCGAGCAGTTCGAGCAGTTGCGGCGATGGCGGCGGTGCGGCGGGTGCGATCCCCATCAGCATGGTTGCGGCGGCAGCAAGCAATACCGGCTTTGCGAAACTGGTCATGACGCGTCTCCACCCTGGCGCGAGGCGGGGACTGTAGCACATAGCCGCGCGCGGTCGAAATGATTGCGCGCACAGAACAACGCCCGCCGGTGGTTTCCCACCGACGGGCGCGCTTTCCTCCCCAGGAAATCAAGGATCGGCCTCGGTCGATCCGCAGCCCCGGCGCAAGCCGGGGTCGGGCATTCAAAAAAAGGCGCATCACCGGCAGGGGGGGCGGGATGGGTCGGATCCCTCAGGGAACCGGTGATGCGCCGTCTCAGGCCTTTCAGGCTGCCTGACTGAACTGGTTCATCGTATTGTCCTTGCCGCCCGCCTTGAGCGCGGCTTCGCCGGCGAAATATTCCTTGTGGTCGTCGCCGATGTCGGACCCCGACATGTTCTGGTGCTTCACGCAGGCGATGCCCTGACGGATCTCCTTGCGCTGGACGCCCGCGACGTATCCCAGCATGCCCTGCTCGCCGAAATACTCCTTCGCGAGGTTGTCGGTGCTGAGCGCCGCGGTGTGATAGGTCGGCAGCGTGATCAGGTGGTGGAAGATGCCCGCGCGCTTCGCGGCGTCGCGCTGGAAGGTGCGGATCTTCTCGTCGGCCTCGGCGGAGAGTTCGCTCTCGTCATAGCTTGCCGCCATCAGATTGGCGCGGTCATAGCCCGAAAGGTCGCGGCCTTCCTTCTCCCACGCGTCATAGACCTGCTGGCGGAAGTTGAGCGTCCAGTTGAACGAGGGCGAGTTGTTGTAGACCAGCTTCGCATTGGGGATGACCTCGCGGATGCGGTCCATCATGCCCGCGATCTGCTCGATATGCGGCTTCTCGGTCTCGATCCACAGCAGGTCGGCGCCGTTCTGTAAGGACGTGATGCTGTCGAGAACGCAGCGGTCTTCGCCGGTGCCGGAGCGGAACTGGAACAGGTTTGACGGCAGCCGCTTGGGCCGCAGCAGCTTGCCATTGCGATTGATGATGACATCGCCGTTGCGTGCGGTCGCGGGGTCGATCTCCTCGCAGTCGAGGAAGCTGTTATACTGGTCGCCCAGATCGCCGGGCTCCTTGCTGACTGCGATCTGCTTGGTGAGGCCCGCGCCCAGCGAGTCGGTGCGCGTAACGATGATCCCGTCCTCGACGCCCAGTTCAAGAAAGGCATAGCGGCAGGCGCGGACCTTCTGGAGAAAGTCTTCGTGCGGCACGGTGACCTTGCCGTCCTGGTGGCCGCACTGCTTCTCGTCCGAAACCTGATTCTCGATCTGCAGCGCGCAGGCGCCCGCCTCGATCATCTTCTTGGCGAGCAGATAGGTTGCCTCGGCATTGCCGAAGCCCGCATCGATATCGGCGATGATCGGGACGACGTGCGTCTGGAAGTTCTCGATCCGCTCGAGGACATCCTTCTCCTTCGCCGCGTCGCCCTTGTCACGCGCGGCGTCGAGTTCGCGGAACAGCAGGTTGAGCTCGCGCGAATCGGCCTGGCGCAGGAAGGTGTAGAGCTCCTCGATCAGCGCGGGGACGCTCGTCTTCTCATGCATCGACTGGTCGGGCAGCGGCCCGAACTCGCTGCGCAGCGCCGCGACCATCCAGCCCGAGAGATAGAGATATTTGCGCTTGGTGGTCCCGAAATGCTTCTTGATCGAGATCACCTTCTGCTGCCCGATAAAGCCGTGCCAGCAGCCCAGCGACTGGGTGTAGTTGGCCGGATCCTTGTCATAGGCGGCCATGTCCTCGCGCATGATCTTCGCGGTGTAGCGCGCGATGTCGAGCCCGGTGCGGAAGCGGTTCTGCAGCCGCATGCGCGCCGCCGATTCCGCGCCAATGCCGTCCCAGGTCCCGTTCTTGGAACCGATCAGCTGCTGCAACTGGGTGATTTCGTCCTGGTACGCCATGTTCCGCTCTCTCATTGCCTTGGGTCGTGCAGCGATCGGTGCTGCGTCTGAACAAAAATTGACAATACGACGGCGCGCAGGCCAGCATATTTTGTCGTTTTTCGTGTGATGACGTGCGCGATGAGCATAATTTTCTTGTCATGTTGTACGTAAATTGACAAATCCGTTTCATGGCTGAACAGAAACTCTTTGCGGGCCATGCCATCAGGCGCCTCAGGCGCGGCGGCGGGCTCACCCAGGCCGCGATGGCCGAGATGCTCGACATTTCGGCGAGCTATCTCAACCTGATCGAGCGCAACCAGCGCCCCTTGTCGGCGACGCTGCTGCTGCGGCTCGCCGAGCAGTTCGATTTCGACCCGCGCACGCTCTCGGGCGATGAGCCGGGGGGTGGTGCCGCAGCGCTCCGCCGCCGGCTCGCCGACCCGATATTCGCCGATCTCGAGATCGATCGCGCCGAGGTCGATGAATGGCTCGCCGCTGCGCCTGCCACCGCCGAGGCCTTTGCGCGCGCCTTCGACCGGCTGCGTGCGGGCGAAGCCGCGGATGCGGGAGAGGCCGACAGCATCGCGCTCGTCCGCGGCGAGATCGCGCGCTGGCGCAACCATTTCCCCGATCTCGACGCGCAGGCCGAGTCGATCGCGGACGAACTTCGGCTGGGCGCGGGCGACCTTTACGGCGCGATCGCCGAGCGGCTGCGCACGCGCCACCAGCTCTCGATCCGCATCCTCCCCGTCGACGTCATGCCCGACCGGTTGCGCCGCCTCGACCTGCATGCGCGCCAGCTCCAGCTCTCAGAGATGCTCGATCCCGCCTCGCGCACCTTCGCCGCGGGGTTCCAGCTCGCGCAGAACGAGGCACGCGCCGAGATCGACGCACTCGTCAGGGGCGCCGGCTTCACCGATCGGGTCGCCGAGCGCCTCTATCGTCGCCATCTGCTCAGCTATTTCGCGGCCGCGCTGATGATGCCCTATGCGCGCTTCCTGCGCGCGTGCGAGGCGACGGGCTATGATGTCGAGCTGCTCCAGCGCCGCTTCGGCGCGGGCTTCGAACAGGTTGCGCACCGGCTCACCACGCTCCAGCGCGTCGGAGCGCGTGGCCTGCCCTTTTTCATGATACGCATCGACCGCGCAGGCCAGGTCTCCAAGCGTCATGAGGGTGCGAGCGCCGCGCCCATCGTCGAATCGGACGGGCGCTGCCCGCTCTGGGTGCTGCATGCTGCCTTCGACCGGCCGGGACGACTCATGCGTCAGCTTGTCGCGCTCGAGGATGAAACACGCTGGTTCACGCTCGCGCGCACCGTACAGCCGCAGGGTGGCCGCTATGGCGGCGTCACCGCCGAATTCGCGATTGGGCTCGGCGTCTCGGCGTCGCTTGCGAGCACGCTTGCGGTTGCGCGCGGCATCGACCTTGGCGGAGAGGCGACGCCGATCGGGCTCGGGTGCCGCGTCTGCACCCGCCAGGATTGCCCGCAGCGCTCGGCGCCGCCCGCGGGCCGCGCGATGCTCGTCAACGAGCGCGAGCGCGGGCTATCGCCCTTCAGCTTTGCGGGCGATTGATACGAGCGCTTCCCGAAAAAGTGGGCACCGGTTTTTCGGCCGAGAAGCGCGCCGACATTAGCTCTGTGAAGCCGCGTCCAGCCTTGCGAGCTGGTCCGCGCTGAGTTCGAGCGTCATCCCCTCCAGCAGTTCGTCGAGCTGCGCGACGCTCGTCGCGCTCGCGATCGGCGCGGTCACGCCGGGCTGCGCGGCATTCCACGCGAGCGCGATCTGCGCGAGCGTTGCGCCCGTCTCGACCGCCAGCGCATCCATCGCGCCCAGCACCCTGCCGCCCCGGTCGCCCAGATAGGGCTGGATGCGCGCGCCGCGCTGGCTTTTCACGAGGTCGCCGATGCCGCGATATTTTCCGGTCAGGAACCCGGCCGCCAGCCCGAAATACGGCAACACGCCCAGACCGGCCTCGATACAGAGCGCCTGCAGCGCTCCCTCGAACCGGTCGCGCGTCATGAGGTTGAATTCGGGCTGGACCACCGAATAGGCCGCAAGTCCGTGCTTCGCGCTGATATCGAGCGCGCTCGCAAGACGTTCTGCGGTAAAGTTCGACGCACCGAGCGCACGGACCTTGCCCGCCAGCACAAGCCTGTCGAATGCTTCGATCACGGCTTGCTGCGGCACGGCAGGATCGTCCTGATGCGCGTAGTAGAGATCGACATAGTCGGTATTGAGCCGCGTGAGCGAGGCTTCGGCGGCGGCCGCGATCCGCGCCGGGGCAAGCCCGCTCCCGCCCTCGCCCGGCATCATGCCCACCTTGGTTGCAATCAGAATATCGTCGCGGCGTCCGCGCTGCTTCAGCCAGCGCCCGATCACGGTTTCGGATTCGCCGCCCCGGTGCCCCGGAATCCACGCCGAATAGACATCGGCGGTGTCGATCATCGTCCCGCCCGCGGCAACGAAGCGGTCGAGCAGCTTGAAGCTCGTCGCCTCGCCCGCGGTCCACCCGAAGACGTTTCCTCCCAGCACCAGCCTGGGCGTCTTCAGCCCGCTGCGTCCCAGCGTCCGCATTTCGCTCATCGCGTGCGCTCCAGCTCCTGAGTGACCTTCTTCACATCCTGCGATTTTCCGCGCGGCAGGATCAGGATGTCGTTGCCGCTCGCGACCACGATCAGGTCGTCCACGCCGACCACCGCCACGCGCGGCCCGTCAGTGCGGATCAGGCAATTGTGGCTGTCGATGACGATCGCATTGCCATCGCAGGCATTGCCGTCGATATCGCAGCTGCTGATCGCATGCAGCGCATCCCAGGACCCCAGATCCGACCAGCCCATGGCAACGGGCACCACCGCCACGCGCTCGGCCTTTTCCATCACCGCATAGTCGATCGAGTCCGCCGGCGAGGCCGCAAAACTCGTTGTGTCGGGATGAATATGGCCCCTGCTGTCGTACGTCGCCGCGTCCATCGCACGCCGCGCTGCGGCAAGCATATCGGGCGCGTGGATAGCGAGCGTGTCGAGATAGGCGTCCGCCCTGAACAGGAAAATGCCCCCGTTCCAGACATGCCCCCCCTTCGCGATCATCTCCTCGGCCGCGCGCCGGCTGGGCTTCTCGATGAACCGGTCTACACGATGAACGCCGGGCGCGATTTCAGCGCCGATACGGATATAGCCATAGCCCGTCTCGGGTTTTTCGGGCGTGATCCCGAAGGTGGCCAGCCACCCCTCCTCGACCGTCGGCAATGCGCGCGCCACCGCGTCCAAAAATGCGTCGACATCGGCAATTACATGATCGCTTGGCATCACGAGCAAGGGCGCCTGCGGGTCGGGCGCGGCGAGCGCGGCGAGCGCGATCGCCGGCGCGGTGTTGCGCGCGACCGGTTCCAGGATCAGCGTTTGCGTCGTGATTCCCACCTTGCCGAGCTGCGCCTCGACGACGTCGGTGTGTACTTCGTTGGCGACGATCATCGGCGCTGCGAAACGCGGATCGCCATGCGTCCTTTGCGCGGTCAGTTGCAGCATGGTTTCCTCGGCGGTCAATGCAAGGAGCTGCTTGGGGCTTTCGGGCCTCGACATCGGCCAGAGCCGTGTCCCCGACCCGCCCGACAGGATTACCGGGATGATGCGATGCTGTTCGCTCATATGCGAAATCCTCCAGACCCGTTCCTAACGCAAAAATTCCCGCCGGAACCAAAAACTTTCACACGGTGGCGCTGCCTTCAGCCTTTCTTTGTAAATTTGAGCGACAGTCCATCTGTCGGAAATTTTTACGCTGCAGATGTGCTGGACGGAAAAGACGCGGTGATCAGGCTGTTCAAACATTACGTGCCGCACGCCGTGCTGTTCCTCGGACTGCTCGATTTCGCGCTGCTGATCGTCGCCGCCGAACTCGGCTGGGTGGTTCGCGCCGATCAGATCGGCATGGCCGTCGAGCCCGTTTCGACACGCGTTCCGCAGTTGCTCGCCTTCGCGATCGCGCTCGAGACGGCATTGGTCGCGGTCGGGGTCTATGGCAGCGAATCGCTCCAGTCGATGCGCTTCGCCGCTGCGCGGCTGCTGGTCGCGATCTCGCTCGGAATTCTCTTCCTTTCGACACTGTTCTTCTTCGTTCCGATGGTCAGCCTGTGGCGCTCCAACCTTATCTACGCGATGGGCTTTGCCGCGGCGCTGCTGTTCGCGCTGCGGCTCCTGCTCGGCAAGACGCTGGGCGGACAGGCGTTTCGCCGGCGCGTCGTCGTCCTCGGGGCGGGCGCGCGCGCCGAGCGGATCAAGGCACTTTCGCGCCGTCCGGGTTCGGGGTTCGCCGTCGTCGGCTTTGTCGGGATGAACGACGGGCCGCAGACGATCCCCGAAGCGATCAACCGCGACGCCATCTACAATCTTGCCGATCACGTCGTGCTGCTCAACACGAGCGAGGTCGTGCTTGCGCTCGAGGAGCGACGCAATGCACTCCCGCTTGCCGATCTCCTGCGCATCAAGACCACGGGCGTCCACGTCAACGAGATATCGACATTTCTCGAACGCGAAACGGGACGCGTCGATCTCGACAGCGTCAATCCGAGCTGGCTCATCTTTTCCGACGGCTTTTCGTCGGGACGCATGTTCTCGAGCATTGCCAAGCGGCTGTTCGACATCGTGGCGAGCGCGCTGCTGCTGCTGCTCGCCTGCCCGCTAATCCTCATCGGCGCGATCCTCGTGAAGCTCGAAAGCCGCGGGCCCGCCTTTTTCCGGCAAACGCGCGTCGGCCTGTTCGGTCAGGATTTCAGCATCATCAAACTTCGCTCGATGCACACCGATGCAGAGGGCGACGGCAAAGCGGTCTGGGCGCAGAAGGACGATCCGCGCGTCACGCGCATCGGTCGCATTCTCCGGATGACGCGGATCGACGAACTGCCCCAGGCCTGGAGTGTGCTCAAGGGCGAGATGAGCTTTGTCGGGCCACGTCCCGAACGCCCCGAATTCGTGTCCGATCTTGAACAGAAGCTGCCCTATTATGCCGAACGCCATATGGTGAAACCCGGCATTACCGGCTGGGCGCAGATCAACTATCCCTATGGCGCGAGCCTCGAGGACGCGCGGCACAAGCTCGAATACGACCTTTACTACGCCAAGAACTACACGCCCTTTCTCGATCTGCTCATCCTCCTCCAGACGCTCCGGGTCATCCTTTGGCCCGAGGGCGTTCGCTAGGTGGCGGCGCGATGATCGCGCTTTTCGGCGAATGGGTGCACGCGGCCGCGGCAATCCTGTTCGGCGCGCTGTGCGTGTGGCAATTGCGGCGCGGTGGCAGTACCGGCCCTCACCGCGCACTGGTCGCGGCGCTTGCGCTGTCGGCAGGCTGGGGCTTTACCGTGGCCGCCACCGGCGCGACCTCGATGAGCGCGGAGCTTACCGAGAATCTGCGCAATCTGGCGTGGCTGGGCTTCATGTTCCTGCTGCTGCGACAGGGGCGACGCGACCATCGCCGCCTGTCGGTCTCGATCCTCTATGCGGTGCTGTCGCTGATCGGGCTCGGCATGATCGCCATCGACCTCGCGCCACTGCTCGTTTCGATCGACGCCGCCGGGCTCGAAGCGGTCCGCCTCTCGCTGCTCGTGCTCCACATGATCATGGCCATTGGCGCACTCGTCCTCGTCCATAATCTCTACACCGCGGCGGCGCCCGAGGCGCGCTGGGGTATCCGCCTGCCCATGATCGCACTCGGCGTGATGTGGACCTATGATCTCAACCTCTACACGCTCGCCTGGCTGGCGCGCGACTGGCCGGTCGAACTGCTCGCGATGCGCGGCCTCGTCATGGCGATGCTTGCGCCGATCTTCGGGCTGGCGGCGCGGCGCAACGATCAGTGGCAGATGCGCCTGTCGCGCACTGTCGCCTTTCAGTCCTTCTCGCTCGCCGCGATCGGCGGCTATCTGGTCGCGGTGGTGCTCGTCACCAACGCGCTCAACTGGCTGGGCGGCGATTATGTCCGCATCATCCAGGTCGTGTTCGTCGTCGGCACCGCGGTGGCTGCACTCGTGCTGTTGCCCTCTGCACGCTTTCGGGCATGGTTCAACGTCAAGATCGCCAAGCATTTCTTCGCGCATCGCTACGATTATCGCGAAGAATGGCTGCGCTTTACCGACACGCTGGGTCGCCCCGCCGAACACGCCGCTCCACTCGACCAGCGCATCGTCAAGGCGGTGGCGGACATCACCGATTCGCCCGGCGGGATGCTCCTCGTTCCCGCCGATGATGGCGGAATGGTGCCGCAGGCCCGGATGAACTGGCGCACCGCCGAGGTCCCGCTGCGCGCGGCAGGCGCCGATCTTGTCCATCATCTCGAAACCACCGGACGGATCATCGAGCTCGACGCGTTGCGTCTCACGTCCGATGGCGATGACGCCGAAGCCGCGCTCGTCCCCGAATGGATGCTCGCCGAAACCGGGGCCTGGGCAATCGTCCCGCTGCTTCATTTCAATCGGCTCCAGGGCGCCGTGCTGCTCGAACGCTCGCGCGTCGCGCGCAAGCTCGACTGGGAAGATTTCGACCTGCTGCGTCTGGCCGGCCGCCAGGTCGCGAGCTATCTCGCCGAGGCGCGCGGCGAGGAAGCCCTCAACGATGCGCGTCGCTTCGACGAATTCAACCGTCGCTTCGCCTTCATCATGCACGACATCAAGAATCTGGTCAGCCAGCTGAGCCTCGTCGCGCGCAACGCGGAGCGCCATGCCGACAATCCCGAGTTCCGCGCGGACATGGTCGCAACGCTCCAGAGTTCGGTCGGCAAGATGAACGACCTCCTCGCCCGGCTGTCGCAGCACAACAAGGGGCGCCCCGAAGAACCGCGCCCCGTCTCCGCCGCGCGCATCGTCGAGGCGCTGGCGTCGGCGCGCCGATCGCAGCATCCCGTAGTCGCGATGGTATCGGGTGATCCGATGCTGCTCGCCGATCCGGCACGTCTCGAACAGGCGCTCGCCCACCTGCTCCAGAATGCGGTCGACGCGAGCCCACCCAATGAGCCCGTAACGCTCAAGGTGGTTGATCGCGGCGAAGAGGTCGCAATCGAGGTCAGGGACATGGGGACCGGCATGTCCGCCGAGTTCATCCGCGCCAATCTGTTCAAGCCCTTTGCTTCCACCAAGGAGGGCGGCTTCGGTGTCGGCGCCTTTGAAGCGCGCGCGCTTGTGACCGCGATGGGCGGGCGCGTCGATGTCGAAAGTCTGGAAGGTCAGGGCAGCGTTTTCACCGTGACTCTGCCCGCCGCCGCCGCACAGTCCAAACACCAAGAATTGCTGGAGACTCCATGACCGCGCCTAAGCCCAAATTGCTGATCGTCGAGGATGACGAGGGCCTGCTGCGCCAGCTTCGCTGGGCCTATGACGATTATGAGGTGATCGCGGCGGGCGACCGCGCGAGCGCGATCGCGTCACTGCGCGCAGAGGAGCCCACGGTCGTCACGCTCGATCTCGGCCTGCCGCCCGACCCCGACGGGACCAGCGAGGGCTTTGCCACGCTCGCCGAAATGCTCGCGATCAAGCCCGATCTCAAGGTCATCGTCGCCTCCGGGCACGGAGCACGCGAGAGCGCGCTGCGCGCGATCGCGGAGGGCGCCTATGATTTCTACCAGAAGCCCGTCGATATCGACGAGCTTGGCCTCATCGTCGGACGCGCCTTCCATGTCCAGCGACTTGAGGCGGAGAATCGCCGCCTCGCCGAATCGGGCGGCGAGGATGCGACGGTGCTCGGCGGAATGATCACCGCGGCGCCCGAGATGCTCAAGGTCGCGCGCACCATCGAGCGCGTTGCCAACGCCGACGTCTCGGTGATGCTGCTCGGCGCGAGTGGTACGGGCAAGGAACTGCTCGCGCGCGGCGTCCACCGCGCCAGCGGGCGGGCGCGTCACGGTTTCATCGCGATCAACTGCGCCGCGATCCCTGAAAACCTGCTGGAAGCCGAGCTGTTCGGTTATGAAAAGGGCGCGTTCACCGGCGCGGTCAAGACCACCGAGGGCAAGATCGAGCTCGCCGAAGGCGGCACGCTGTTCCTCGACGAGGTGGGTGATATCCCGCTGCCGCTCCAGGTGAAGTTGCTGCGCTTCCTCCAGGAACGCGTCATCGAGCGCATCGGCGGGCGCAGACCGATCCCGGTCGACACGCGCATCGTCTGCGCCACGCACCAGAATCTCGAGGCCATGATTGCCGACGGGCGCTTCCGCGAGGATCTTTACTATCGTCTGGCCGAGATCGTCGTCCGCATCCCGACGCTCGCCGAAAGGCCTGGTGACGCGGTCTTGCTGGCACGGCACTTCCTGCTGCGTTTTGCGCGCGAGATGAACCCGCAGGTCAAGGGGCTCGCCCCCGACGCGCTCGCGGCGATCGACGCCTGGGCGTGGCCGGGCAATGTGCGCGAGCTGGAGAACCGGATGAAGCGCGCGGTGATTATGGCCGACGCCAAGCTCGTCACTGCTGCAGATCTCGATCTGCCAGCACGAGTGGGAAGCGACGATGGCGGCGACGTCATCAACCTGAAAGCTGCACGCGAGGGCGCCGACCGCCGCGCGATCCGCCGCGCGCTCGCGCGCAGCGAAGGCAATATCTCCAATACCGCGCGTCTGCTCGGGATCAGCCGCCCCACGCTCTACGACCTGCTCAAGCAATATGACATGCATGCTTGAGCCCGCGCGGCACTGACCCTATCGGGGCATCATGACGGGGAATGATCGGGACATTGCGCGGATCGCCGACGCGCTCGAACGGCTCTCGCCGCCTCCGCCGGCGCCCGCCGACGCGACGGCGTACCCGGCCTATGTCTGGCGTGGAGGGACATTGGCCGCGGCGCGCGCCTTCGAACCGCTGCCACTCGACATATTGGGCGGGATCGACGCACAGAGGGCGGCCGTTGTCGAGAATGGACGACGCCTCGCCGCGGGCCATTCGGCGCACGATGTGCTGCTCTGGGGCGCGCGCGGAATGGGCAAGTCGGCGCTGGTCAAGAGCATGGTCGGCGCCCTCCAGGCCGACGGCGCCGACATTGCGCTCGTCGAGATCCCGGGTGACCGGCTCGCCGAACTGCCCGCGCTCTTTGCGCAGATTGCGGGTATCGGCCGCGCCTTCGTGCTGTTCATCGACGATCTCGGATTCGACGACAATGGCGGCGAGGCGCGACATCTGCGCTCGTTGCTCGAGGGCGGTGCCGAAGCGCGACCTGCCAATGCTCGGCTCCATGTGACTTCCAACCGCCGACACATCGTGCCGCGCGCGATGGAGGAGCAGCAGAGCGCGATCAATCCGCGCGACGTGATCGACGATCGCATGGCGCTGTCGGACCGCTTCGGGCTGAGCCTCGGCTTCCACAATTGCGATCAGGACACCTATCTGGGAATCGTCGAAACCTATGCGCGGCTGAACGATCTTGCCTTCGATCCAGCCGATGCGCTGCTCTGGGCGACGACGCGCGGGAGCCGCTCGGGCCGGGTCGCCTGGCACTATGCAGTCGAGCTTGCAGGGCGCGCAGGCAAGCATATCTAGCTATCTGACCGCGCCGCTTCCAATTTGGCGCCATTGGCGCTAAGGCGGCGCGATTTTTCCGCATCCAGCACAAGAGACTACATGGCGAAAGAAGAACTTCTGGAAATGCGCGGGCAGGTGGTGGAGCTTCTCCCCAATGCCATGTTCCGCGTCCGGCTCGAGAATGACCACGAAATTCTCGGTCACACCGCCGGCAAGATGCGCAAAAACCGCATCCGCGTACTCGTGGGCGACGAGGTGCTCGTTGAGCTCACGCCCTATGATCTGACCAAGGGTCGGATTACCTATCGCTTCAAGTAACACGGGGACGGGGCCCGTGCGCCTGATCCTCGCCTCCGCAAGCCCGCGCCGCGCCGACCTTCTCGCGCGGATCGGAGTCGTGCCCGATGCGATCGACCCCGCCGATGTCGACGAGACGCCCGGCAAGACCGAGCTTCCCGCGCCGCATGCAGAACGCCTCGCGGCCGAGAAAGCGGCCGCGGTGGCAGGGCGCCACCCGCACACACTCGTCCTCGCCGCCGATACCGTCGTCGCTGCGGGTCGCCGGATCCTGCCCAAGGCCGAGGACGAGACCACCGCACGGCAGTGCCTCGAGCTTCTGTCGGGCCGACGC
Organism: Sphingomonas sp. LaA6.9; assembly: GCF_022601895.1. Classification (GTDB taxonomy): domain Bacteria; phylum Pseudomonadota; class Alphaproteobacteria; order Sphingomonadales; family Sphingomonadaceae; genus Sphingobium_A. Next base: position 22,400 of record NZ_JAKVIO010000024.1, on the reverse strand, counting down.
CACCGTGTCCATTCCGCGGTCACGCTGATCGATGCCGAGGGCGTCGCGCGACACCGGCTTTCGACCAGCATCGTCACGTTCAAGCGTCTGGAGATGCGCGAGATCGCAGCCTATCTCGCGACCGGCGAATGGCACGGCAAGGCGGGCGGCTATGCGATCCAGGGGCATGCCGAAGCGTTTGTGCGCTTTCTCGGCGGGAGCCATTCCGGGGTCGTCGGCCTTCCGCTGTTCGAGACGCGCGCGCTGCTGGCGGCGGCGGGCTATCCCCTTGGCTGAATGGCTCTATGAGTGCGGCATTGGCGAGGCGCGCGCCGCGCTTGTCGAGAATGACACGATCCTTGAAGCGTACATCGAACGCGACAGCGCCAAAGCACGCGCGGGAGCGATCGTCCGCGGCCGGCTGACGCGCCTGCTCATACCCGGCCGGCGCGGCCTCGTGACGATCGAGGGTGGCGAGGAGGCGCTGCTCGAACCGATCCCTGCGGGCGTCACCGAAGGCGCGCTGCTCTCGGTCGAAATCCTGCGCGAATGCATCCCCGAGCCGGGCCGTGCCAAGCTCGCCAAGGCGCGCGGTGTTCCCGCCGACACCCCGCTGGTCATGGGCCCGACGCTCCACGAGCGCATCTCGCAAACCGGCCACGCTGTCCGCACGCTCTCGCCGACCGATCCCGATCTGCTCGAAGCCGCGGGCTGGGGCGAACTGCTTGAAGAGGCCACATGTGGCGAGATGCCATTTATCGGGGGCAATCTGCGACTGTCGCTCACGCCCGCCATGGCGCTCATCGACATCGACGGAACCCTCCCCCCCGACCAGCTCGCGATCGCAGGCGCAGCGGCGGCGGGACGCATGATTCGCCGCTTCGGCCTGGCGGGCTCGATCGGCATCGACCTACCAACCGTGCAGGGCAAGGCCGAGCGAATCGCCGCGGCTGAAGCGCTCGACGCAACGCTGCCCCAGCCCTTTGAGCGCACCGCGGTCAACGGCTTTGGCTTCCTGCAGGTCGTGCGGCGACGCACCCATGTGGCACTGCCCGAACTGCTCCAAGGCGATCGCACGCAAGCCGCCGCGGTGGCGCTTTTGCGACAGGCCGAACGCACGCGAGGGCATGGTGCGCGGACGCTGGCCGCGGCGTCGGCCGTCATCGCGCTGCTTGAATCGCGCGCAGACTGGGTCGATGCGCTCGAAAAGCGCATCGGCGCGCGCCTTGTCTTGCGCGCGGAGGCCTCGCTCGCCATATCGGCGGGGCATGTCAGCAGCGAACACCCCTAAGAGCCGGCGCGGCCAATGCCCGCTTTGCGGCAAGCCCGCCCAGGCCGAGCACACGCCCTTCTGCAGCCGCGGCTGCCGTGACCGCGACCTGCTGCAATGGCTCGGCGACGGCTATCGCATCCCCGGTCCGGCCGCCGATTCAACATTTCACGAAAACGACCAAAACGGGCTGGACAGGGAGGGCTGAGCCCCTCTATAGGCCCGGCTTCCGCAGCCGTCGGAATATGCCCGGGTAGCTCAGTTGGTAGAGCATGCGACTGAAAATCGCAGTGTCGGCGGTTCGACTCCGTCCCCGGGCACCATCCCTCCTTCCACAGACTTCCGCATACGTCCAAAGAAACGGCAGTTATTGGCCTTTTTGGCGGTACCTGATCCGCACCAAACCGGGCCGATCCGTTGCCAGTTTTTGATGAGGACGGTACATTGACGGTATCTGGAAACGGTACCGGGACAGATACCGTCACGCTCACCGATGCGGCCATTCGCAGAATCAAACCAGGGGACAAGTCTTTCAAGGTCAGCGACCTGTACGGGCTCTCTCCGCTCGTGCGGCCGGACGGCGCGCGCTACTGGCGGATGGATTATCGTCATGCAGGGATGCACAGGATCGATGACCTTCCTTATGGCGTCATCGCCGAACGGCTCGACATCACCAGCGCCGAGGTCGAGGCGCATATCGCGGCTGCATTGCTCCACCTGGCCCGCGCGCTTCACGATGAGGATGGTGACCCGAAAATCCACCCTCCCCCGGAACCGGGGAGGGTGGCATGCCTTCGAACATGCCAGCCTTGCCAAAGCGCTGACGCTCCACGAAAAGATCGCTGACCATGCGCAAGGACCTCGATCATCTTCCCGCCGCCAAACAGCGCGATCTCGAGCGTGTGCTCAAGATCATCTTCGAGGAATTCGAGGATGCAACCGCGCTTGGCACGCATGACTGGAAGAAGAAGGGACGCATCCTCAAGGTCATTCTCTACGGCAGCTATGCGCGCGGAAACTGGGTCGACGAGCCGCACACTGCCAAGGGCTACCAGTCCGATTTCGACCTGCTGATCATCGTCAACAATCAGCGCCTCACCGACCCGATCAAGTTCTGGGAGAAGGCCGAAGACCGCCTGATCCGCGAGTTCTCGATCACGCAGACGATCAGGACCCCGGTCAATTTCATCGTCCATACGCTGGGCGAAGTGAATGACGGCCTGGCCCATGGCCGGTACTTTTTCATGGACATCGCGAAGGACGGAATCGCGCTCTACGAGAGCGAGGACAGCGAGCTTCATACCCCCAAGCCCAAGACGCCCGAACAGGCGCTGGCGATGGCGAAGGAGTATTTCGACGAGTGGTTTCCCAACGCAATGAAGCGTTTCGAGGGAGCACAGTTTCACCTCGACAAAGGCTACACAAAACAGGCGGCCTTTGATCTCCATCAAACGGCCGAAGCCCTCTATCACGGGCTCCTACTCGTCAGGACATTCTACACCCCCCACGTTCACAATCTGGGCTTCCTGCGCACGCAGGCCGAGCGCCTCGACCGCCGCCTGATCGACGCCTGGCCGCGCGAGACCAAGCGCGACCGCGCGCGGTTTGAGAAGCTGAAGGACGCCTATGTGAAGGCAAGGTACTCGAAGCATTACCGCATCACCGAGGAAGAACTGACCTGGCTCGGCGAACGCGTCGAGGAACTCGGCCGCATCGTGCATATCATCTGCAGCGAGCGCCTCGCCGAACTCGAACAGGCCGCCTCGGCCAAGGCCTGACGCGGTCAAATCGAGTTCCCATCTGGCTCGGCGCGCGCCCTTGTCAGAGGACGCCGTATTTGAGGTTGACGCAGACTGATCAGAACACCGTAAGTCCTAGTTGCAAACGGGGCGGGCCATACGTTCTTTCAGGTTGGGCCTACCGCCGAATCTATGCCTGCTGCGTGGGACGTTTCCGACAGGCAGCACTATCGGCGGGCCGAGGCCAGCACGGTGGGCACTGACACCCGCCCCGCAAAACCACGTCATCGCCCCGTCATTAATTAGGAGAGGTTAGGCGCCGCCAGCGCACAATCGATTGGTTAATGCAGCACCTTGGAGTGGTTGCCCTCCCTCACGGTCGTTTCGACGCGTCCCGTCGCAGCGGTTTCCGCAAGCGACGAGATCTGCGTCATCAGATTGTCCGCAGCCGCCGAGGTCTCCTCGACCATCGCGGCATTCTGCTGCGTCGCACGATCCATCTCGTTCATCGCGCTCGCGATCTGCGTGACGGCGGTCGCCTGCGCCTGATTGTCCGCTGCCATTTCGGCCAGGAGCCCGTGGACCGTGGTAACATCGCCAGCGATGGCCTGAAGCGCGGCGTCGAGGCCTTCGACCGTCGTCACCGCGGCGGTGATATCGCCCTGCGTAACCGTAAGCAGGTCGCGCGCGCGCTTGGCTTCCTCCTCGGCGCGCATCGCCAACGCAGAAACGAGATCGGCCACGACTGCGAACCCCCGGCCCGCTTCCCCCGCCCGACCAGCCTCGACGGCCGCGTTCATCGCCAGCACGCGGGTCTGGAACGCGACCTTGTCGAGGCCCTCGATCACGCTGTCGATCCCCTTGGCGCTGTCCGCGACCCGAGCCATTGCCTGCATCGCTTCGTCAGCGCGGTGACGGCCTTGCGTGACTGTGTTGATCGCGTCGTCGGCACGCGCCGCGGTGCGCGCCGCCGACGCGGCGCTGTGCTGCAGCCGCGCGTCCATTTGTGCGACCTCCGCCGAGCTTTGTTCGATGCTTGCCGCTGCACATTCGGTGCGGCGCGCAAGGTCGTGCGAGGCCTGGGCGATCTCGTGGGAACCCGTCAGCACGGCCTGGGTCACTTCACTGATCGTATCGAGCAGCGCGCCGAGTTCGGCTTCGCGGGCGGCGGTGGCGGCCATGGCCTTGTCGCGCTCAACCTGAGCTTCCTCGAAATAGACCGAGATCGCGAGTTCCATGTCGATCATTGCCGCCTTGACCAGCGCGATCAGTTCCTCGGGGTTCACCGAGGAGGCAATGGCACGCCGTCCCCACTTGCCTCCGCCCTGACGGCCGTGCAACGCGCGAATTAGCCCTTCCAGTACGATGGCGTAGCTGCCGACATACCAGCGCGGCTCCAGGCCGATGCGTGCATGGACAGTGCCGATGCGGCGCACGCTGTCATAATAGTCCTTGTCGAAGCGACCGTTCCACAGACGTCGCCAATGTTCCTCCTGGAGTCCACGGGCGGCTTGCATGTGCCGTGAATCCTTGAAAAAATGGCTCGTGTGTTCCGTACGCGTTAATATGACGTATAGATTTTCAAGTGCGTCCGGCACAATTGGCAGCAATGCCTTGCCCACATCGACCAGGCTAGCGCGTTGTACTTCGTCCATGCCGACGAATTCCAGACGCGATAGTAATGTTGCGTGCTCCATTGATCATCCCCACTTTAATCCCTGCACACCAGAATTATAGTACGCATTCGGACGCAATCGCGTGCTTGATAAGCATTTATTTGACATAACGTACATTAGTGGCCGCATCGGGATCAAGCATCCAACACGGCTGTTAGCCAACCCCTTGCGCATGTCGCTCCCGCCACAGCCAAGGAATATCCCCGCGGCCCATCACAATTCCGCTCCCGAATTGAATGGGACAAGCGGCTCAAAGACAAGTTGATCCAATTTGCCTTCAGGTGCCCAAATACGACATCCGCTCCATGCTCATCTGTGGACACCCCTTCGGACGCAAGCCGGTTTTTTTGAGGAGGATATTGGGCACGTAGTCGGATGCTGCCATCTGTCCGGGCTCTGATGCAGCGATGTGAGCTGCGGCCCTGTATGGGAGTTCGCGGACCTGGTCCAAATCACATGCGCGCGCTTGGAAACGCTGTGAGCTTGTCTGGTTTCAAGGCCCCGTCTCGCCGACTGTTGTGCCATACCCTCCTTCGACCGACTACGTCTCCGACGCCTCAGGTTCGCAAGACAGCTTACGCCGCCGATACGACCGGAGCTCTGTAATCCTCTTTCTTGCTGAGCAAGGCCCAGACGATGCGCGCCATTTTGTTGGCGAGCGCGACCGTCACCAGCATGCGCGGTTTGCGCACCAGCATGCGCTGCAGCCAGGAGCCTTGGGGAGCACCACGCTTGGCGGCCTGAAGTACGACCGAGCTGCTGCCGATGATCAGCAATCGCCGAAGCGTTCGCTCGCCCATTTTGGAGGTCGCCCCCAGCTTCTGTTTGCCACCCGTTGATTTCTGCAAGGGCGTAAGCCCCAGCCAGGCAGCAAAGTCTCTAGCCTTGGTGAAACTCTCAATAGGCGGTGCCAAGGCCAAGATTGCGGTGGCGCTGATTGGTCCTATCCCCGGAATGGTCATGAGCCGTCTCGCCGCTTCGTCTTGACGAGCTCGTTGGGCAATCTCCTTGTCCAGCTCCGCGATCTTGCTGTCGAGAAAGGTCAGGCTTTCAAGCAAGGATTTGAGGATTGGGCGCGCGGCATCAGGTACGGTGCCTGTATCGTCAATCAGTTCGCCCAGGCTTGCCAGGTGAGCCGCTCCTTTCGGCGCGATCCAGCCAAATTCCGACATATGGCCGCGCAATGCGTTGACGATCTGGGTGCGCTGTCGAACAAAGAGGTCACGTGCTCGGAACACCGTCATGTTGGCCTGCTGCTCCTCGCTCTTCACCGCGACGAACCGCATGTTCGGACGCTGCACCGCCTCGCAAATAGCCTCCGCATCAATTGCGTCGATCTTTTGCCGCTTTACGAACGGCTTGACGTACGAAGGCGGAATCAGCCGGACTGTGTGGCCCAGCGTCATCAGCTCGCGCGCCCAATGGTGCGCGCCGCCACATGCTTCGAGTGCAACGAGACAGCGGGGCTGGGAAGCGAAGAACTCCAGCAGCTTCGCGCGATTAATCTTACGGCTGAAAATCTTCCGGCCACGCTCGTCTGCCCCATGGGCGTGAAAAACATGCTTGGCGATATCGAGCCCAATTGTGGTAACTTCCAACACGGACACCTCCTTCAAGTGATGATCAACAACCTCACTTTGGCACATCGATGCCGTCGGGGGGTGTCCACCCCATCACATGCTGAGCATTGCCGGATCAAGCGCGGCGAACGGGCTGGTTTTCCATGTGACGCGCGCGATCAATTCATGTTAGGCCAAGGCGGTTACTCATTGTAACCGAGGAGAGAAAATGAATTACTGCAATGTGGGGCAGTTTCCGATCCATAATCGCATTATCCTTTTCGCCCGACCGCAAGCACAGGATTTTCTGGCGGCACGGATGACGACCAGAGAAATGAAAGCTGGCGAGACGATCAGCGAGGCGGGCGCACCGTTCACCCATCTCATTTTTCCACACGAAGGTGTGATATCCTTGATGTCCAGGACGTCGGGCGGACGATTGGTCGAGGAGGCTTCGATCGGTCGAGAAGGATTTGTGGGTTTTCCGCTCATCATGGGTGGAAAGACCGCGATCAACAACACTGTCGTCCAGGTTTCGGGCTATGCATCCTGGCTGGCGATTTCTGATCTTGATGAGGCCATGGGCCTTTACGAATGCATCCGTAAGATCATGCTGAGCTATGCGCAGTCCTTGATTATCCAACTGATGCAATCGATCGCGTGTGTCAGCCTCCATTCGGCCGAACAGCGCATTTCGCGTCTGCTGCTGCACGCGCATGATCGCGTCACGGGCACGCAATTCCACGTTACTCAGGAAACGCTGGCCGACGCGCTGGGCCTTCGGCGCGCCACGGTGAGCGAGATATGCAATGAACTGGCGCGCAGGCGCATCATCAGTTATTCGCGCGGCTCGCTGACCATCGTCGATCGTCAAGGGCTCGAGCTTTGCGCCTGCGATTGCTATCGCCATATTCATGCCGCGTCATTCCTTGCGCGGACTGACGCGGACAATCAGTTCTAAAGCTGGGGCGGCCCTGGTACCCAACTTACTCGCTGGTCCTCATGTCGGGCCCCGGCCATACAAGATTGGAACATGAGAGGCGGGGACGCGCCGCGCGGAGACCTCGTTCATAACATCACGGCCGCCGAGATCGAACTGCTCGACTACACCATAACAAATTTCTTCCCGAGGCGCATAGAAAGCTCACATGTTTTCGTAAATGGCGCTTTGTTATTTGGAAATATTTGAAAGGTAAAAGTCTACGTCGTCGCCGACAAGCGGGCGACCGAGCAGATAGCCTTGGCCGAAGTCGCAACCGTACTGCTTGAGCACGTCCAATTGCTCACGCGTTTCGATGCCTTCGGCGACGACGTCCATATCCAGATTGTGCGCCAGGTGGATGATCGCGATCGCGATCGCCGAATCTCGCGGATTCAGGGTCATGTCTCCGACGAAGGACTGATCGATCTTCAATCGACTGACCGGGAACCGCTTTAAATGCGCAAGCGAGGCATAGCCCGTTCCGAAATCGTCAAGCGCTATCTTGAACCCGAGAGCGTGGAGATCGAACAATGTCTGTGTGATCCGGCTGGTCGCTTTATCGAACAGGACCTTTTCGGTCACTTCGATCTCTACATCGCAGGGATCGAGCCCGTTGCGGGCGAGCAGCAGAGTTAGGTGATCGACAAAGCCGTCAGCCTTGAGCTGTGCGGCGGAGACGTTGATCGCCATGAAGCCCGGTGCGAGCCCCTTGGTCCGGAGATCGCGCAGGCGACTGGCGGCCTTCTCAAGGATCAGATTGCCAAGCGGAACCATCAGCCCGCATTCCTCACCGACCGGAATGAATTCGTTGGGCGCGATGGATTGACCCCCATTCCGCCAGCGCGCGAGCACCTCGAAACCGACATGTCGGCCATCCGCCAGGTTGACTTGCGGCTGAAGCGCGATGTCCAACCCTTTGCCCGCAATTGCGGTCCGCAGTGCATCAGTGAGACTGTCGCGCCGCTTCAAATGAGCGCGCAGCGCCGGCTGGAAGAAACAATGGGCGTTTCGCCCACGTGCCTTCGCCTCATAAAGCGCGATGTCGGCATTCTTGAGCAGCACCTTGGGGCTCCTGCCGTCGCGCGGAAAGATCGCGATCCCAATGCTGCAGCTGATATTGACGATTTTTCGCGCCAAGCGGACCGGCTGGCAAAGGTCGGCCTGAATACGGCCAATGAGGCGGATCAGATCATCGCGGGATGCGACATTGGGCATGATAACCGCGAATTCGTCACCGCCGAGCCGAGCGACGACATCGCCACGTCGCAGACTGCGGCTAAGGCGCCGCCCGATCTCGACCAGAAGCGCGTCACCCGCATCATGCCCCAGCGTGTCGTTGACGTCCTTGAACTTGTCGAGATCGATCAACAGGATTGCACCCATTGTCGCCTTGCGGCGGTGGCGATCGAGCGCCTGTGTGAGCCGATGCTGAAAGACAGTGCGGTTTGCCAGGCCTGTCAGAGGGTCCTGTTCAGCCTGCCGCTTGATGAGCTGTTCGGTATCCTTGATTGAAGTGACATCGGTGGAGATGGTGACGAGCCGCCCGGCCATGGAGTATCGATCCTGCATCTGCAGCCACCGACCGTCGCTCAATTGCTGCAAGAGCGGCCTCTCGACTTGAAGCTTTGGATTTTGACGCCCGCTCCGCCAGGTGCGAATCCAGTCGGATGCGGCGACGCCCGTTGCGAACTGGCCGTGTTCGATCGCATACTCGATAATGCTGTCGTTGCTCGCGCCTTCCGAGATAGCCGGGGCCGCGATCGCGTAGAAATCGCGAAAGGCGCGATTGTACAGAACGAGCTTGCCAGCCCGATCAAAGGTGGCCACGCCGTCAGGAATAGCTTCTACGATATCGCGTAGCAGTGCCTCGGCTCCCCCGCGGCGTTCGGCCTCGGCGGTCAGCGCCGCTTCCACCGCCTTGCTCCTGGTGATATCGAAGCGGATTGAAACATAGCCTTGAATATGGCCTGCCAGACTGAACATGGGCGCGATAGTGGTGTCGACCCAATAATGTTCGCCGTTCTTGGCACGATTACAGATCTCGCCACGCCAGCGCCGCCCATGGGCGATCGTTCGCCACATGTCCTTGAAAAATTCGCGCGGATGATGCCCCGAATTGATCAGGCTGTGCTTTGCCCCGATCAGCTCGGATCGGTCGTAACCGCTAATGCGACAGAATTGATCGTTTACATAGGTTATGCGGCCAGACCTGTCGCACATCGCAACGATCGCGAGCTCTTCAAGCGCAGATTTATAGGCATTCAACTCCGAATGATGCGGAGGCGCGGCTAGGTAGGCATCGGCGACGCAGGGCGCTTGGGCCGATTTTGTTGACGCGTTAATTAAATTAACACTTTCCATGATTTCACCTGTCCGCTACATAAATACGATACCGTACACATGAGTACTATATTTATAGGACGGATATCATGGATATTAGACGACATGTAAAATTATATGCTCAAAAGGCGCGCAGCTTGCGCTCGGGAAATGGCTCACCCGCATTGCCGCCAAACGCTAACGCAGCCCGCACTCACCTTTTCCGCGCTTCAGTCCGACAAGTTGTCGCGGGCCGCAATCATATTTATTGAAATAGAAAAGGTGTCGCTCGTGGAATTAAAAACGTATGTCGCGATATCTACTGGACATGTGTGTGAAGACATCGCGGCATCGCTGGATGCAATATCAAGAGGTGAGGACGGGTTCGACGATTGGCGTGACCAAATAATATGTCATTCCAATGGCGAATATGGCTGGTGGCTACGTAAGAAAGCTCCCGCCATAGCGGCCAACTACGAACAATTTCCGGAATGTTTGAAGCGATGCCTGATGCTGGCACATGCGAACAATGCTGAATGGCTGCTTCTAGACTGTGACGCCGATCCTACACCCGGGCTCCCATTCCACGATTGGTCCGAGCCTGAATCTTCTACGTACCGCTGTTCACCACGCTCGTGCCGAGACTGAGGAAGACGGGATTGCCTCAACAGATACTGCTCAGCCACCGAGCGAATACCGGTCGATTGATCTGGCCAGCGTGGCGGGGCCGTGTGTCGGCCCCCGCCCGTTCCCTGGACTGTCAGGCCGACTTTGAGGAGAGGAGACAGCCGAAATTGCGGAAGTCCGTGGGCTCGAACCCCATCTCCGGAGTCTGCCATCTGTTTATTTTGGTTCGGAATGTCGGCTCGTACCGAAGCTCCGCTTGGGGAGAACCTTCTTCAAGCGGGTAGAGCGGGCAAGCACGTCTACAAGCATCCATAACAACCTGCGCGATCGTCGTCGGGAGAACGCGCAAGGATCAGGCGCCTGCCGGGGCAGGCCGCGCTGTATCTCGCTCGGCAATTAGCGCCGCGCGCAGCTCGGACTTGGCCACTTTTTCGAGCGTCGACCGGGGCAGGTTCTCCACGATGCGGACGAGTTTGGGTCGTTTGAAGCGCGCCAGCTTCGCGGCGCAGGCGTCCGCGACCCGCTCCGCCAGATCCGCGGCAGCCTCCGCGTTCGGAAGAACGAACGCTACGGGCACTTCATCAAGCATGGGATCGGGCATGGCGACCACGGCAACTTCGGCGACGCCCGGGACCGCGGCGATCACCTGCTCGATTTCCGAGGCCGCAACATTCTCGCCACCGACCTTGAGCATGTCCTTCGATCGATCGGCGAAATAGAGGAATCCGTCCTCACCGAGTCGGACACGGTCGCCGGTGATGAACAGCCCGTCCGGGCGAAACGCCGCCTGCGTAGCTTCGGGATCGCCCGCATATTCGAGGAAGAGCGTTACGCCGCGCTGGCCGCGGACGTAGAGATTTCCGACTTCGCCGGGACGGACGGGTTTCTCCTCGTCGTCGAGGACATGGATTTCATAGCCGGGTGCCGGACGGCCGAGAGACATGGATGTATTGGCGCGGTTCACCAGACCGACGATTCCGTGCGCAACGGTTTCGGTCATGCCCCACCAGCCAATCGTTCTGACCCGGAAGTGGCGATCGGTCGGCGGGTCGCAAACCGCATTGCCCCACAGTCGGTAGCTGTGCTGCTCGGGCAGCGGCTCACTCATCAGCGCCTTGAGGCAGAAGGGCACAAGCGATGTCCAGGTGGCGCCATGCTTGATCGAGACGGGCCAGAAGCGCGACGCGGAGAAGCGCGGCATGAGCACGACGGTTGCCCCCACCCACAGCGACGCCAGCACCGAATAGACCTGTGCGTTCGTGTGGAACAACGGGAGAAACGTCAGGTGCACATCCTCTGCGCGCAGATCTTCATGCCGCGCGCAGGCCATCGCACCCCAGAGCGCGTTGGCATGCGTCCAGAGCACCGCCTTGGGCCGCGCGGTGGTTCCCGATGTGTACTGGATGCCGAATGGGGCCCAGGGATCGTGTGGCCGTTCAGGCAAGCTCTCCGGGGAAGCGTCGATTGTATCGAATGGGTGAAAGCCCAGACCGGGCGCGGAAGCTGGCTCGCCATTGTCGGTCTCGGTGACCAGGCGCCACCGTACTTTCGGCGTCGCGGCGCGGACGATATCGGCAAAACCGGGCTGGGTGACCGCAGCCACCGCATCGCTATGGTGCGCGAAATAGGCGAGTTCGTCCTCAGTTGACCGGGCGTTGGTGGTGACGGGGACCACCCCGGCATAGGCGCAGCCGAGCCAGGCGATCAGACCCTCGGGACAATTGTCGAGATGAATGAGCACGCGGTCGCCCGCCTTGACGCCGCGCGCAACGATGCCCGCGGCGAAACGGCGCACACGGTCAGCGAATTCGCCATAGGTCCATTGCCGGCCGCCTTCGGCCGTGAACGGTTCCCAGACGAGAAACGGGTGCTCGCTCCGGGAGAGGGCAACCGAATCGAGCAGGCTTCGGATATCCATCCCTTCGAAAGGGGTTATGGGCTGCAGCATCTCACACTCTCCCGGATCTTTTCCTGTCGTAGATGCCTCGGCCGGGCATCTGGGCTTTCTGATAACCACATCAAGCTAGGCACGATCGAGGCGCATCACAGCGTGAAGACGATGCGCTGAGCCTTGCACCGAGCGCCTCACGCATCGTAACGCCCGATCATTTTAATTGACCATTAGTCCATTAACCTCTATCCAATCGAGGCGTCAAGCGCGGCGAACATCTTATCGCCGGGGAGAGGAGAGCAATGAGCCTGATACGCATCGAGGACATCGCGCATGTGCGCTTCGCAGCGCCCGATCTTGCACAAATGCGCGCTTTTCTCGAAGATTTCGGTCTGGTCAGCAGCGACGTGGACGGACGCCTTTATGCGCGTGGCACCGACGGTCGACCATTCGTCCATGTGACCGAAAAGGGATCGCCCGCATTTCTCGCGCTCGGGCTTCGTGCCCGCAATATTGCTGATCTCGAGACGCTCGCCGCGGTCGAAGGCGTGGAGGTCGAGGATCTTGGCGCGCCGGGCGGTGGCAAGGTTGTACGGCTGCTCGACCCGGACGGGTTTCTGGTCGAAGTCGTCGCCGGGCAGGCGCAACTGGAGGCGGCAGCGCCGCCGCCCGAGCCGCCGCGAAACTCGGTGAGCCGGCATGAGCGGTTGCGCAAACTGGTTCGTCTCACAGCGGGCCCAGCCCATGTCCACCGAATCGGCCACTGCGTCCTGAACGTCTCCGACTTTCGCAAGTCGGAGGCCTGGTACAAGGCGCGATTCGGATTCCTCACCTCGGACGAAATCGAAGCCGCGCCGGATGTCACGCTCGGCGCGTTCATGCGTTGCGATCGCGGTGACCGCCCGGCCGATCACCATACACTGTTCCTGGCCCAGCTGCCGCAGACGCCGTGCTTCCTCCATGCCGCATTTGAGGTCGCCAATTTCGACGACCTCCTGCTTGGCCACCAGTATCTCAAGGCCAGGAAGCGCACCGCTGCCTGGGGCGTCGGGCGCCACATCATGGGCAGCCAGATCTTCGACTACTGGAAGGACCCCTGGGGCCACGAACTCGAACACTGGACCGACGGCGACCTTCTGACCGCCGACGATCCCCCCAACAAGATGACGATGCAAGACCTGCTCGCCGTCCAATGGGGCACTCCCAATCCGATGTTCGAAGGCAAGGTCGCGCCTAGCCCCGGCCTGGTCGCTTTCGTCGCGGCGCTCAACCTGCGCATCCGCCGGCTGTTCCGGCGCAATCTGAAGGTAAAATCTGCATGAAACTTGCCACCTATCTTGCCGACGGCACCGCCCGGACCGGGATCATCGTCGGCGAAACGCTCATCGACACTGGTCTCGACGGAACGATGATTGACCTGATCGCGCGCTGGGACGAGCTGAAGCCCGATCTCGAAGCAAAGGCCGCTGCCGGCGGCGGCGTGCCGCTCGCCACCGTCAAGCTCTGCTCGCCGGTGCTGCGTCCGGGCAAGATCTTCGCCATCGGCCTCAACTACGCCGACCACGTCGCCGAATCGAAAATGGGCACGCCCGAGCGGCAGGTCTGGTTCACCAAGGCGCAGACCTCGGTCAACGGCCCGTTCGATCCGATCCTGATCGCCAAGACTACTACGACGGCCGACTATGAAGTAGAGATGGTCGCGGTGATCGGCAAGCGCGGCAAGCATATCCCTGCCCACCGGGCGCATGAGCACGTCTTCGGCTATTGCGTCGGCAACGACGTGACCGAGCGCCTGTGGCAGCACTCCACACCGCAATGGTCGCTGGGCAAGAGCTTCGACACCCACGCGCCGATGGGGCCGTGGCTGACGACAGCCGACGAAATCGCGGACCCGCATGCGATCGACATCCGTTGCTGGGTGAATGGCGAGCTGCGCCAGTCGTCGAACACGAAGCACCTTGTCTTTAACCTGTGGCAGCAGATCGAGCATCTGAGCGTAGGCATGACGCTCGAGCCGGGCGACGTGATCTTCACGGGCACGCCGGGGGGCATCGGCGCCGCGATGGATCCGCGGCGCTTCCTGGCGCCGGGCGACATCGTGCGCTGCGAGATCGAACAGCTCGGTGCCATCGAAGGCGCCATGGCGGCAGAGGGCTGACATGATGCGCAATGTGTTGGAATGCGACGTCGTCATCGTCGGCGGGGGGCCCGTCGGCGTTACCCTGGCGGTGCTGCTGGCGCAGCGGGGCGTGTCGGTGATCGTTGCCGAGAAGGCTCCGGAAATCCATCCCCTGCCCCGCGCAGCACATATCGACCATGAAGGGATGCGCGTTCTACAGGAGGCTGGTGTCGCGCAGCAGGCCATGCGCACCAGCCGCCGCGGCGACCGCTATGATTTCATCAACGCGAAGGGGGACGTGCTGCTGAGCTTCGAGGCCGGCGAGCGCATTGCGCCTGGCGGCTGGCCGAGCGGCAACATGATCCACCAGCCGTCGATCGAGGCCCATCTGCGCGAAGCATTGGCGAAGCGCGACCCGAGCGCGCTCCGCTCGCAATGGGAAGCGACCGGCTTTCAGGATACCGAAACCGGGGTAGTGGTGCAGGTCGCCACGCCGGAAGGCAACCGCGAGGTGCATGCGCGCTATCTGGTCGGCGCCGATGGCGCGCGCAGCACCGTCCGCAGGGCCCATGACATTGAGTTCGACGACCTTGGCTTTGAGGAGCAATGGCTGGTCGTGGACGCGATCGTCCATGACTTTGACCGGATGCCCAAGTTCATCATGCAGGTTTGCGATCCCGTGCGGCCGACGACCTGTTCGCTGATGGGCGAAGGCCGCCATCGCTGGGAGTTCATGATCAAGCCTGGCGAAACGGCGGAGGAATTGTCGGAGGACGAGTCCATCGCCGGCCTGCTCGAGCCGTGGAAGGTGGACGGCGCGGTCTCGCTCGAACGCAAAGCGGTGTATACCTTCCGGGCCCGCATCGCGCGCGAATGGCGCAAGGGGCACGTGCTGCTCATTGGCGATGCCGCGCACCAGACACCGCCCTTCGCCGGCCAGGGACTGTGTTCGGGTTTGCGCGACGCCGCTAATCTTGCGTGGAAGCTCACCGCGATCGTGCGGGACGGCGCGCCGGATTCGGTGCTCGACACCTACCAGCCCGAACGCGAGCCCAATGTACGCGCGACGATTGAGATGGCGATCATGATGGGTCGTACCGTCTGCATTACCGATCCGGTGGCCGCCGCCGAACGTGACCGCCAGATGATTGCAGCGCGCGCAGCGGGCCAGTCGCCCGATGGCAGCTTCAACTTTCCGCCGATCGACCGAGGCCTCATCCTCGCCGGCGCGCCGGGCGCCGGGCAATATTTCGCACAGCCATGCGCGGGCGAGAGCGGCTCGCTCAAGCTCGACGATGTGCTCGGTGCGGGGGCGTGGCTGATCACGCGCACGCCGGCCGCACCCGTCGACGGACTGGTCACGGTCACGCTCGACGATCCGCGCGTCGCCGCCTTCCGCGACGCGCTTGAACGCGAGCTTGCCATCCATAAGGCGGAAGCCGTGCTCGTGCGCCCCGACCGCTACATCTTCGGCACCGGCAATGCCGGCGAGCTGTCCAAGGCATGGTCAGCGCTGTTGACTCCTCAGGCGCGGGTCGCCGCCTGAGAGCGAAAGTGCCCGGACCGGATATCCGGTTCGGGCACTTTCGGTCACGCGATACAGTAGGAGGCAGGCTCGCCGCCTGCCTCCTGCTCCCCTCACATTTTCACCGAAACCTGCAGCGCGATCGTGCGGCTGCGCTCCGACATCACCGACTGCGTACCGATGATCGGCGTGGGAAACGCGAAGGCGATACCCTTTTTGTCAGTCAGGTTGCGTCCGATCAGCCGCACTTCCCAGTGCTCATTGCTGTCGGCGGCGGCAATGCTGAGATTGAAGGTCGTGAACGGATTGCCGATCTCGGCCGCGGCCGGATCCTGCTGGTAGGTGCGGCTCGAGCGATAGTCGATCGAGCCGTCCATGAGGAAATCGATCGCCCCCGTCACCGGCACGTTAAGCGAAAACCCGCCTGAACCGCTCCATTTGGGCGCAAGCGGGATATGTCCGTCGGTATTGCGGTCGCGCGCGTCGGCATAGGTGTTGTTGAGATAGACGCGCAGCGGTTCGACCGGGCGCCAGTTCGCCTGGAGCTCGACGCCGGTGCTGCGCAGATCGGTATTGAAGATGTTGAAGGTCACGCCGTTGAACGTGACTGTCTGGAAATTGCTCACCTTGGTGTCGAACACCGACAGATTGAGGAGCCAGCGGCGTCCGGCGTCCTGCGCCTTGATGCCGCCCTCGAGCGTCCGCGCGGTTTCGCTGTCGTATTCGGACTGGTCGAGGAACGTCGCCGACGAGGCAAAGCCGCCGCTCTTGGTACCCTTCCCGTAGGAGACATAGGTGGTGATGTCGGGGCTGATATCGTACTGGACGCCCGCCGAATAGTCGACCGGACCATCGGATCGCGACATGCGGAAGGGCGCATAGGGCGGGAAGATCACGACGCTGTAGAGCCCCGGCACCAGTACCTCGCGCCCAAGGTCGACGGTCTTCTTCTCATGGGTGTAACGCAGCCCGCCGATCAGCCGCAGCGCATCGGTCGCATGCACCGTCATTTGTCCGAACGCCGAGAAGGTTTCGGTCTTCTGGAAGAAATCGTTCCGGAAGCTCCCCGCGATGTTGACACCGGGGGCCGGGCCGAACGGATAGTTGGCAAAAAAGGTCGATGTGCTGTCGAGCTCGTTGTGAAGATAGAGCCCGCCCACGACATAATCGACCGTGCCGCCCGTGGGCGACACATAGCGCAGTTCCTGCGAGAACTGTTTCGAGCTTTCGTCGACTCCGCGTGTCGCCCATTCGCCTGGCAGGAAGTCCGTGTCGGACAGGTTGTCGTCGGTGTAGCGCGAATAACCGGTGACCGACGTCAGCGTGCCGCCGCCCAGATCGAAATTGACCGTGCCCGACAAGCGGTCGACCTTGAGCCGTTCGTGCTGCTCGGTGCCGGGGCCGAACAGGCTGGTCGCGTTGACATAGTCGAGACGGTCGTCGAGCGAGCCCGGCGCGCCGGCAAGCGCCGCGAGCTGCTCCGCGACCGGGCTGAGCGTCGCGAACTCGACCGAATTTCCCCGCTGTTTCGAGATATTGTGCTGCGCCACCAGCGTGACGTCGACGCCGCTGAGCGCCTCCCACGTCAAGACTGCGCGGATGGCATCGTCGCGGTTGCGCGGCGCCTTATGGCCCGCAACCGTGTCGCGCACCCAGCCATTGTCGTCGAGGCGCTGGCCCGAGACGCGGACCGCGAGCCCGTCGGCAAGCGGGACGTCGATGCCGCCGGCGAGCAGGGTCGATCCGAATTCGAATTGATAGGAACCACGCAGGTCGGCCGCGAGTTCGTCGCCGGGCTTGCGCGTGATCACGTTGATCGCGCCGAGGCTCGTGTTCTTGCCGAGCAGCGCTGCCTGTGTGCCCTTTATCACCTCGATGCGCTCGACATCGAATACCGAGGAGGCGAACTCGCGCGAACGTGGCGCGTAGATGCCGTCGACGAACAGGCTGACCGAACTGTCGAACGAGGGCGCGCCCGGCGCCGAACCCAGGCCGCGCACGGTTACGCCGATCTCGGCGCCGACCGGCGCCTTGGCGAGATTGAGCCCCGGGGCGATCGCTTCGAGCTGGAGCAGCGAGGCCGTGCCCGTAGTGGCGAGTGCCTTGTTGCTCACCACATCGATGGCGATGGGGATCTGCTGTACCGACTCGTCGCGCTTGCGGGCCGTAACGATGATATCCTGTTGGTCCAATTGATGATCGTCCGGTTGCGTTGCGCCCTCCACTCTGGGAGGCTCCGCGCGGGCTGCAGCCGTGATCGATGCGCTAGCACAAATGCCTGCGATTATCGCATATTTTGCTTTCACTACCTCTCCCTCCCATCGTTTGTTCCGGCCTGGGTTCCGGCCATCGGCGCGCAACACTCTACCGAGCTCACTTTTATTTGCCGATTAGTCTAATAAATATCCGCGGATGCATCATCTGGCAAGCTCGGCGCTGGGTTTGCTGATTATTGATGGACTGCTATGCTAAGGATGGTGGCGACCGGCAGGGTCGGATCATGGGAATCTTGTTCGGGGAGCGAACCATTCAAAGCGTGATCATAAAGGACAAGCGCTGGATCAAGACGCGCGAGCGTCTCATGCGGGCGGGGTTCGAGCTGCTCGGGCAGCAGGGCGCGGGTCCTTTCGGTGTCGAGGACATCGCGAGCCTTGCGGGCATCTCGAAGCAGACTTTCTACAACCACTTCATGGACCGCGAAGCGTATCTGAAGGAACTGCGCCGCCAATCGCGCCAGATCTTCGAGGAGATCGTCGCGCGCAACAACGCCGGCGTCGAAAATCCGGTCGATCGTCTATCGCAGGGGGTCGCAATTCACGCTCGGATGGCGATTATCGATCCCTTGCATGCCCGTTTCTTCTCGCAGTTTCATGTGGCCGCGCTCGACGAGGAAGCAGCGCTCAATGCCGATCTCGTTGCCGATCTGGAGGAAGGTCGAGAGAAGGGTCTGTTCCGGTTCACGACCATCGAGGCCGCGGTCAGCCTCACCGGCGCAGTCACACAGGCGCTTGTCGCGCGGCTGCTCGAACTCGAGCACAAGGCGATGGTGGTGCCCGTGACGCAGGAGATGCTGACCATGCTGCTCGCCGGACTCGGGCTGCCGCTCGAGGCGTCTGAACAAAAATCGGTGCGGATGACAAACGCCATCTTCATGCTGAAAGCGGATAAGCTGGCCGCGTAGTGCAGCTTAGCTGGCGCTATTTGGCTCACGGAAATGGCGATCAGCATTTCTCGTCTTCCAGCGGTGGGCATGCATAGACGCGGTCCGATGTTTCCCACTTTTTAGATTCGTCGGCTTGCGACCAGCGGAGCCGCCAACCAGCCAGCCAGGGTGATCAGCAGGACAAGTTCGAGCACAACTGCGCTCAGTGCGTCCCCTGTGATGACTTGCAGAACGGAGAAAGCGCCCAGGAGCATTGTCGTAATCACCGAAGAAAGAATAAGTGCTCGCATTGCCGGCGCTCCCCAAAATCCAGGCATTGCTGGCGCCATGGCCGCCGGCGAACCGCTGAGGTCAAATCGGAAGCGACAGGCGATGTCCGTAAGCGCGCAGTACCGCGTCCGTCTCGATGTCCGCATGGCTGTAGCCGCCGCGAGCATTCATCACAGCACACGGGTCGGTCGGATGCCCGGCGCGGTCGGTGCGAAAGTGGTGCCCAGACCATCATGGCCAACGCAATTCGCGATCAGCCTTTTGACCATAGATCTTCAGAAAGGCGTCCGCGGCATTGCCTGCGATCAATTCTATGTCTTCGGCGTCCGGTGGGGAGAGGTCGCCCAGCAACTGCCGCTCGCAGATGTCGTGCTCGTTGAGGCCCTTCCAGTGCATCGCCGCCGTCCAGGGGTCAGCGCGGACAAGCCAACCCTCGGCCATCAACCTTTCGAACCGATTGGCAAGCCGCTGCCAGGCGGGCCTCAGCACGCCTTGATAGAATTCCCTGCCGATCATCGAGCTGGGCGATTGCGCAGCTCCCATACGCAGGTGAGCGACGGCGGGGGACGCCAGCCGCCGGGTCAGGTAAGCAATGCCAAGCGCCGCCAGACCCTCCCGAAGATCGTCGCCGTCCAGGAACTCGTCCACGCGCTGGTCCGTCCAGCCGGTCAGATCGAAATCGAGCACGGCCCTGAGCAATTCGTCCTTGGAGCGAAAGTGATGGTAGAGCGTAGCTTTCGATCCGCCCATTCGTTGGACAATGGCATCCATGGAGGTTCCGCCGAAGCCGCGCTCCTCGAACAGCTCGGCTGCCGTCTTGACAATTTGCTGTCGCTTCTCCTGAGTCCTGGAACGCATCACTGATCCTTCGCATCGCACTATGTACATGGTCGGTCGGGTATGAGCTGGTGGCTGTCCTAATTGACAGCTGTTGAAGGCCCCGCTCCAAAGGCGCGCGCATCGATGCGTCGCTGATGCAAAGCCTTATCAGCCTCACGCCTTTGGGCGACGCGGCCTTAACGCAGGGGCAGCGACTTGGTCATCTCGCGCAGCAGCGCGGTGAGTTTTTTCTCCGACGCATCCTTGCCGGTGACGCGCTTCTTTGACGTGGCGCGCCACACCAGGCGCCCGGTTTCGCGCTCGATCAGATCGAGCACCAGGGTTCCCTGGGTATAGTGGCTGGTGTCGAGGCTGTAGTTGCTGGGTGCCGCGCACACCGGAAAGCTGCAACCCGCCCTGTCGGAGGTCAATTTTCCCTCGGTTTCGGGCTGCATGACGATGGTATAGGCGACGACCAGATCGGCATCGAGGGGATTGGCGATCTGCCGATAGCCCTTCGATGTCAGGGCGGATTCGGTGATGGTACGCAGCCGGTCCGCGGTGATCTCATTGGCGATCGCGGGATCGGGCACGCCCAGTCCGATGGCGCGCATGGAGGCCCAGGCGAATGTGGAGCCTTGGGCAAGCGCGGGGGAGGATGACTGGACCACCTCCACCTTGGCCGCGGCCGGAACGCCGCCGGCGACACTAACCAGAGCCGCGCCTGCGGCAAACCATTTGAATAGAGTCATTGCATTTCCTTCTTGTAGCGAGGGGGGGAGGAGTGGACCGGCTTTCCGGTCCCTCGAAGCGCATCTGACGGCGCTTCGAGGGCGGTGCCGGCAGTTTTAGTGAGCGCCGCTGGTGTCGATCGGGCCCTTGGGTTTGGGCACAAGCCAGATGAGAGTTGCGGCGAAGCCCAGGCAGACGGCGATCACGCCGAACATGTTGAGCGTCGCCAACATCACGCTTTGACCTTCCACGACATGCGCAAGCAGTGTCGCAGCAGAGCCCTGGGACATGCCCTGCGCGGTCATGGTGTCTACGGCCGCCTGGCCATGCTGCATCGCGTTGGTCAGCTCGGTATTGTTCGTACGCGTCGCGTCCGACCAGCCGCTCTGGATGAGCGAGGTGGCAAAGGCACCGGCGAGCGTGCGCATGAAGTTCGACAGGCCCGCGGCGTCCGCCTGTTCGTGCGGCTCGACACTCGCCATGGCGAGGCCCGTCACCGGCACGAAGAACATCACCATGAACGTGCCAGTCAGGAGCGTCGGCCAGGCCATTTGCAGGAAGGTGACGTCATTGCTGAAGGTCAGCATGCGCCAGACCATGATCAGGCCAAGCCCGACGATTCCAATGCAGACGATCAGTCGAGGGTCGAACTTGTCGACCGCCTTTCCCACCAGCGGCGAGCAAAGAACCGCGAGGATTCCCATGATCCCGGTCGCATAGCCCGCCCAGGTCGCGGTGTAGCCCATGTTGGACTGCAGCCAGAGCGGCAGGATGACGATGCTGGCGAAGAAGGCGCCAAAGCCGACCGAGTAGGTCGTGGCGGCTCCGACGAAGCCTCGGTGCCGGAAGACCTTGAGGTTGACGATCGGATTCTTCTCGGTCAGCTCCCAGATCAGGAAGGCGACAAAGCCGATGGCGGCGATGATGCCCAGGGTCTGGATCTCGTGGCTGGCGAACCAGTCGTGGTTGCGGCCCTCGTCGAGCATGATCTGCAGCGAGCCGACCCAGATGACGAGCAGCGCCAGACCGACCTTGTCGATCGTCGCCTGGAACTTCGGATCCGCCTGGCCGCGCATCAGCATGAACAGCACGAGCCCCGCCACCGCGGCAACGGGCACCTTGATGAAGAAGATCCATTCCCAGCCGTAATTGTCGCAGATGATCCCGCCGAGGATCGGCCCGGCGACGGGCCCGATCAGCGTCGTCATCGCCCAGATGACCGTGGCAAGCGTCGCTTTCTCCTTGGGGAAGATGCGCAGCAGCAGCATCTGCGAGAGCGGCATGATCGGCCCGCCGAACAGGCCGAGCAGCACGCGCATGCCGAGCAGCATGCCGAGCGAGCCTGCCAGACCGCACAGCAGCGAAATCGCCGCGAATGCCAGATAGCAGACGATGAAGGTACGTTGTGCTCCGTACTTCCTCGCCAGAAAGCCGGTGAGCGGGACGGTGATCGCCTCCGCCACCGCATAGGAGGTGATCACCCAGGTGCCCTGGCTCGCGGATACCCCGAGCGACCCCGCGATGGTGTTGATCGACACATTGGCGATCGTGGTGTCGAGCACGACGAGGAAGTTGCCGAGACCGATCAGGATGGCCGCGGCATAGAGTTTGACGCCGGTGAGCGGCGGCGCCTCTCGGGCCGCCGCAAAGGCTTTCGTGATGGACATGAGCGTGCCCCTTTTGTGGTGGCTTAGTCGGCGATCTTGACGTCGACGTTCATCGAGAGGCCT
>NZ_JAKVIO010000023.1 GCF_022601895.1 Sphingomonas sp. LaA6.9 | reverse complement strand
AAGGGCTGGGCCGCCTATGCCGAAGCGACCGGGCTCGAACGCGACCGCATTGCCCCCGCCGACTGGTTCCGCAAGAACTGGGGCGATCCCGGCAATCCCTGCGTCTATTGCGGCTATTGCAACACGGGCTGCGCCTATGGTCGCAAGAATGCGATGCCGCAGTCGCGGCTACGCGAGGCCGTCGCGCACCAGGCGCGGATCATTGCCGATGCTGAGGTCACGCGCATCCGCTGGAAGCCCGATCTTGTGGGCGACAAGCGCGTCGCCGAGGGCGTCGAACTGCAGCTCGCCTACGGCCGTCGTCATTTCATCCGCGCGCGCCGCGGCGTCGTCGTGGCGGCGGGTGCGCTGGCCTCGAGCCGGCTGCTCAAGGCCAGCGGCGTCGCCGACAGCGGCAACGCCATGTCGCTCAATATCGCCTGTCCCGTGGTCGCGTTGATGCCCCGGGGCACCGACGTGCGCGCGTGGAACGAGGATCAGATGACCAGCTATGTCGACCAGGGCGACTTCCTGCTCGAATCGCATTTCCAGCCGCCGATGAGCATGGCAACGCTCGTTCCGGGGTGGTTCGGCGACCATTTCGGCCGCATGCACAACTATAACCGGCTCGCCTCCGCGGGCATCCTCTTTCCCGCTGATCGATGCGGGCAGATGAAGGGCAGCAAACTGAGCTTCAAGCTGCGCAGCAATGTCGAGCTGCCGCTGCTGCGCCGCGCGCTCGCGACGCTGTCCAAGGTGCATTTCGCAGCGGGCGCCGAAGAGGTCTATCCCGCGCTCGCGCGAGGGCAAACGCTGCGCGCGGGCACGCATTGGGGCGATATCGACCAGTTCTTCGAGGACAATATCCGCGAGGCAGACGACGTCACGCTGTCGAGCTCGCACCCGCAGGGCGGCAACGCGATCGGCCAGGATCCCGCCCACAGCGTCATCGGCATGGACTTCCGCGTCCATGGCACCACCAACGTGATGGTCACCGATGCCAGCGTCTTTCCGAGCTGCATCCGCGTCAACGCGCAGTTGACCACCATGGCGATGGCGCACTACGCGACCGCGGATACGGCCCCCTTCTGACGGGAATTCCAGTGGACGATCGCCATATACTGACGCTTTCCTGCCCCGACGCACGTGGCATCGTCGCCGCGGTCGCGGGCTTCGTCGCGGAGCAGGACTGCAATATCCTCGAATCCGCGCAGTTCGACGATCTGGAGAGCGGTCGCTTCTTCCTGCGCATGCTGTTCGCGAGCGAGGGTGGGGTTTCGGGCGACACGCTGCGCGCGCGCTTCGCCGCGATCGCCGCGCGCTATCAGATGGACTGGCAGATCAGCGACGCCGCCTATCGCCCGCGCACCGTCATCATGGTCTCGCGTTTCGGGCACTGCCTCAACGACCTGCTCTATCGCCACGAGATTGGCGCGCTGCCGATCGACATCGCCGCGATTATTTCCAACCATCAGGACTTTGCGGCGCTCGCCGCGGCGCGCGGCATCCCGTTTCATCACATCCCCGTGACCGCGGCGACCAAGGCCGAGGCCGAGGCGCGGCTGATGGACCTTTTCACGCGCGAGCGCGGCGAGCTGCTCGTGCTCGCGCGCTATATGCAGGTGCTGTCGGACGATCTCTGCGCGAAGCTCGCGGGGCGCGCGATCAATATCCACCACAGCTTCCTGCCGGGCTTCAAGGGTGCCAAACCCTATCACCAAGCGCATGCGCGCGGGGTGAAGCTGATCGGCGCCACCGCGCATTATGTCACCTCCGATCTCGATGAGGGGCCGATCATCGAACAGGAGGTGATCCGTGTCGATCACGCCACCAGCGCCGACGAAATGGTCGCCGCCGGTCGCGACGTCGAGACCGTCGTGCTCGCCCGGGCGATAACATGGCACGCCGAACGCCGCATCCTGCCGAACGGCAACCGGACCGTTGTGTTTCGCTGAGCGAAGTCATAGGCGTATGACATTGCTGTCAGGTTGATTGGGAACAGGATGCGGCTCACCATTCGCGACGTCTCCGAGACGGCGGGCGTCTCGATCAAGACCGTCTCGCGCGTTCTCAACAAGGAACGCTATGTCCGCGAGGAAACGCGGCTGAAGGTTGAGGCCGCGATCGAACAACTCGGCTTCCGTCCCAGTGCGGCGGCGCGCGCGCTCGCGGGCAAGCGCTCCTTCCAGATCGCGCTGCTCTATGACAATGAGAACGCCTATTACGTGTTCGACCTGCTTGCGGGCGCGCGGCGCTGCTGCCTCGAAAACGGCTTCCGCCTGATCTTCCAGCCCTGCGACATCCATTCGCCGCGCCTGCTCGACGATGTCCGCGCGCTGATCGACGAGACGCATCTCGACGGCATCATCCTGCCGCCGCCGCTGGCGGATGTCGCGGCGCTGATCGACGAACTGCACCGCCGCGACGTGGCCTTCGTCCGCATCTCGCCGGGGACCGAGCCCGACGCATCCTCCTCGGTCTTTATCGACGACCGCGCCGCGGCCGAGGCGATGACCGCGCGCCTCATCGCGCTGGGCCACCGCCGCATCGGCTTCGTGCTCGGTCACCCCGATCACGCCTCGACCGCCGATCGCGTCGAAGGCTATCGCGCCGCGCTCGTAGCGCACGGGATCGCCGAGGATCCGGCGATCATTCAGCCGGGCCGCTATGACTTCGAATCGGGTCGCGTCGCGGGCGCCGCGCTGCTCGACCTGAGCGAGCCCCCCACCGCGATTTTCGCCAGCAATGACGAGATGGCGGCGGGCGTGCTCGCGGTCGCGCACGAGCGCGATATCGCGGTCCCCGAAACCCTCTCGATCGCCGGCTTCGACGACACCACGCTGTGCAGACTCGTCTGGCCACCGCTCACGACGGTTCACCAGCCGTCGCAGGACCTCGCCTATTTCGCGACCGCGCTGCTGATCGACGGTCAGGCCGAGATCCGCCGCAGGAAGCTCGCTTTCGCGGTGATCGAACGCGGCTCGACCGCGCCGGTGGCTGGCTGATCGAGAGCGAGGTCGGATAGCCGGGCGCCCCCCAAGTTTTCTTTCGCCGTGACGAACAAATATTGCGCGCATCGGGATTTGGCGCGCACGCGATCCTCGCCTAGAAGCGGGCGATCATGTCCGACCAAGCCGTGATCCAGCTCACCGACGTCCGCAAGCGCTTCGCGGCCAATAGCGGCCCTGCGCTCGACCGCGTCGACCTCAGCGTCGCGCGCGGCGAGATATTCGGCGTCATCGGGCAATCGGGCGCGGGCAAGTCGACGCTTGTGCGCCTCATCAACGCGCTCGAGCGGCCGAGTTCGGGCCGCGTCGAGGTCGACGGCATCGATGTCAGTACGCTCGACGCCGCCGGTCTGCGGCAATTGCGCCGCCGCATCGGCATGATCTTCCAGAATTTCGGGCTGCTTTCGTCGCGCACGGTGACCCAGAACGTCGCCTTTCCATTGAAGCTCGCGGGCGATCCGCGCGCTGCAATCGATGCGCGCGTCGACGAACTGCTGCTGCGTTTCGGGCTTTCCGACCACGCACACAAATATCCGGCACAGCTCTCGGGCGGGCAAAAGCAGCGCGTCGGCATTGCGCGTGCGGTCGCGACACAGCCCGACATCCTGCTATGTGACGAAGCGACGAGCGCGCTCGATCCCCAGACGACGCGCTCGGTCCTGACGCTGCTCAAGGAACTCAATCGCGAACTGGGGCTCACCGTCGTGCTGATCACGCACGAGATGGAGGTCGTCCGCGCGATCTGTGACCGCGTTGCCGTGCTCGATCATGGCGTGGTCGTGGAAACGGGGCCCGTTGCCGACATCTTCGACCGCGCCGCGCATCCGGCGACGCAGCGGCTCCTCGGTGCAATGGCGGAGCACGCGGTATGAGCGCCCGGGCATGAGCGGCTGGTTCGCCAATATCGACTGGTCGGACATCGGTCAGGCCTGTCTCGACACGCTCGCGATGCTCGGCGGTTCGCTCGTGCTGACCATCCTGCTCGGCCTGCCTCTCGGCGTGCTGCTCTTCCTTACATCGGGCCGTCAGCTCCTCCAGAACCGCGCCGCCAATGCCGCGGTCGGCTTCATCGTCAATGTGCTGCGCTCGGTCCCCTTCGTCATCCTGCTGATCGTGATGATCCCGCTCACCGTGGCGCTTGTCGGCACGTCGCTCGGCGTCGTCGGCGCGATCCCGCCGCTCGTCGTCGGTGCCGCGCCCTTCTTCGCACGGCTCGTCGAAAGCGCGCTGCGCGAGGTCGATCGCAACACGATCGAGGCGGTTCAGTCGATGGGCGCAACCACCAGCCAGACCGTCTGGCGCGCGCTCATTCCCGAGGCGATGCCCGGAATCATCTCGGCCGCCACCGTAACCGCGGTCGCGCTGGTCTCCTTCACCGCAATGGCCGGCGTTGTCGGCGCCGGCGGCCTCGGCGATCTCGCGATCCGCTTCGGCTATCAACGCTTTCAGACCGACGTCATGATCGTGACCGTCGTCATCCTCATCCTCATGGTCCAGGCGATCCAGTTCGCCGGCGACCGCCTCGCCCAGCACTACACCCGCCGCTAAGGACGCCTGCATGACCCGCCGTACCTTCCTTGTCGCTTCCGCGCTGCTCGCGCTCGCCGCCTGCTCGGGCGGGAACAAGGCCGATGGCGACACGCTCACCGTCGCCGCGACCGCGGTGCCGCATGCCGAGATCCTCGAACACATCAAGCCCGCGCTCTCGAAAGAGGGCGTCGATCTGCAAATCCGCGTGTTCAACGATTATGTGCAGCCCAATATGCAGGTCGCGCAGAAGCAGATCGACGTGAACTATTTCCAGACCAGGCCCTATCTCGACGATTTCAACGCCAATCGCGGGACGAAGCTCGTCACCTTCGCGGGCATTCATGTCGAACCAATGGGCGGCTATTCGCGCAAGTGGAAGTCGCTCGAAGAACTGCCACAAGGCGCGCAGGTCGCCATCCCGAACGACCCGAGCAGCACCGGCCGCGCGCTCGTCCTGCTCGAAAAGGCGGGTTTGCTGAAACTGAAGCAGCCCGGCCATGCGCTCTCCACGCTCGGCGACATCACGAGCAACCCGAAGAATCTCCAGTTCAAGGAACTCGAAGCCGCCGCGATGCCGCGCGTCCTGGACCAACTCGACCTCGCGCTCATCAACACCAACTACGCGCTCGACGCGAAGCTGAGCCCCGTAAAGGACGCACTGCTGATCGAGGGCAAGGATTCGCCCTATCTCAACTATGTCGTCGGGCTGGAGGAGGGGCGAAACGACCCCAGGGTCGTGAAACTGATCGCGGCGCTCAAGAGCGCGGACGCCAGGGCGTTCATCGAGAAGAACTATGCCGGCGCGGTGCTGCCGGCGTTTTAGGAGCTGCAACCCTCGCTGACGTCAGCACAGGACCAGCCCAAGTTGCGCTCGCTCGCCCACTGTGCGACCCACGCAAAGTTTCAATCGGGTAAGGAGCAGCAAGATCATGGCGTCACTGGCTCGCCGCCAATTTCTTCAGTCCGCGAGCGCGCTGGCCGCGCTGCAACTGCTCCCGGGCGCGCTTCGCGCAGCAGGGACCGCAACGAATTCTGATGCTGCAGCGGAGCGAACGCTTGACTCTGTCGCGGAAGCGCTGCTCGCCGAATATCCTGAGAACGCAACTTTGCTCGGCCTCGACAAGGACGCGCGCAAGACGCTCAAGGCGCGCCTTACCGACCGGTCGCCCGACGGTGTGCAGCGTCTCGCAGCGGCTGCG
Source organism: Sphingomonas sp. LaA6.9 (assembly GCF_022601895.1). GTDB lineage: Bacteria > Pseudomonadota > Alphaproteobacteria > Sphingomonadales > Sphingomonadaceae > Sphingobium_A. Next base: position 68,534 of record NZ_JAKVIO010000023.1, on the reverse strand, counting down.
AAACAAAGGCTCGCGCAGTTGCGGGCGATCGACCTGAATCAACTCGGTCCCGCGGCGCGCAATGACGTTGCGGTTGTCACCGCCGCACATGAACTGGCGGTCGAGGGATATGGCTTCGGCTTCGGCGATACGGTGACGCTCAACCCGCAATTCTCTTATCGCAACTCGCCCTATGTCGTCGCGCAGAACCTGGGCGCCTTCATCGAGATTCCCGACTTTCTCGACAGCAACCACGCGGTCGCGGACACGGCTGACGCCGACGCCTATCTCGCCCGGCTCGACGCCTATGCCGGCGCGCTCGATGGGGAAACTGCGCGGCTTGAACACGACCGCGGCGCCCGGGTCATCGCGCCGGCCTTCCTGCTCGACAAGACGCTCGGGCAGATGAAGACAGCGCGCGCGCGGCCGATCGCCGAATGGACCGTCGCATCCTCTATTGCGCGGCGTACCGCGGATATTCCCGGGGGGCACGCGGCACGGGCCGCGCGGCTCGCCGCGGACAAGGTCGCGCCCGCACTCGATCGGCAGATCACCGAGCTCGAACGTCATCGCGCAGCCGCAACCGCCGATGCGGGCGTGTGGAAGCTGCCAAAGGGCGACGCCTATTATGACTGGGCGCTCCGCGCGGGAACCACGTCGCGCATGTCGCCCGAAGAGGTACATCGGCTCGGTCTCGAACAGGTCAAGTCGCTGGCGGCGCAGATGGATGCGCTGCTGCGCGCCGAAGGGCTGACGCGCGGGACTGTCGGCGAACGGATGACCGCGCTCGGCAAGGATCCGCGCTACCTCTTTCCCAATACCGATGCAGGGCGTGCGCAAATCCTCGACTATATCAACGGGCGCGTCGCGGATATCCGCGAGCGACTGCCGCGCGCCTTCGCGACGCTCGTTCCGGGCAAGCTGATCGTCAAGCGCGTGCCGCCCGAGATCGAGGCGGGCGCGCCGGGCGGCTATGCCGCAGCAGGTACGATCGACGGCTCGGTCCCCGGCAACTATTATATCAACCTGCGCGATACCGGGATCTGGCCGCGCTATGCGTTGCCGACGCTGACCTATCACGAGGGGATTCCGGGGCATATCTGGCAAGGCGAATACAGCTACAAGCTGCCGCTGGTCCGATCGCTGCTCGCGTTCAACGCCTATTCGGAAGGCTGGGCGCTCTATGCCGAGCAGATCGCGGACGAACTCGGCGTCTATGAAGGCGATCCGCTCGGGCGACTAGGCTATCTCCAGTCGATCTCTTTCCGCGCATGCCGGCTCGTCGTCGATACCGGCCTGCATGCCAAGCGATGGACGCGCGATCATGCGATCCAGTGGTTTGCGACGACCAATGGCTCGACGGTCGAGGAGGTGAGCAGCGAGGTCGACCGGTACTGCGCATGGCCCGGGCAGGCGTGCGGCTACAAAGCGGGGCACAACGAGATAAACCGCCTGCGCCAGAAAGCGATGGCGGCACTTGGCACGCGCTACGATCTGAGGCGATTCAACGATGCCGTGGTCAAGGCAGGCGGCGTGCCCATGACCGTGCTCGAGCAATTGATCGACGCGCATATCGCTGCGGCGCGCGCATGAAGGCGCGGTCCTGCATTGCGCCAATCGGTCACGGTCCTCACGACCGCGCGAACAGCGCCCGCGCCTTTGCCATGCGCGCGATACCTTCGTCGATCGTCGCATCGACCTTGGCGAAGCAGAGGCGCACGACCGAGGTGACGGGCGCCTCGGCATAAAAGGCCGAGACAGGAATGGCGGCGACTCCGGCCTCGCGGACCAGCCGGTCGCAGACGGTCACGTCATCCACCGCCACCCCCGACGCCGCGAGGTCGATCGAGAGGAAATAAGTGCCCGCGCTTGGCAGCACCGCCCAGCCGGCCTCTGCCAGCCCCGCCGTCAACCGGTCGCGCGAGCGCGCGAAATCGGCGCGCATGCCGGTGAAATAGGCTTCATTCTTGCCCAGCCCGTGCGCGACCGCGGCCTGAAGATTTGGCGGCGTCGTGAAAGTCAGGAACTGATGCGCGCGTGCCAGCGCATGAGTAAGTTCTGATGCGGCGCACATCCAGCCAACCTTCCAGCCGGTCAGGGAGAAGATCTTGCCCCCCGATCCGATCTTCACCGTATGCTCGCGCATCCCCGGCATTGCCATGATCGGGCTATGCGCGCGGCCGTCGAAGACGACATGTTCCCACACCTCGTCGCTGATCACGATTGCGTCATGCTTCACCGCGAAACGCGCGAGCAGTTCCAGCTCCGCATCGGAGAATATCGTCGCGGTCGGGTTGAGCGGGTTGTTGAGGATCGCGACCGCCGTGCGGTCGCTGAATGCCGCGGCCAGCGCTTCTTCGGTCAACCGCCATGCGGGCGGCTCGAGCCGCACCAGCTTGGGCACCCCGCCCGCGCGCAACACGAGCGGCAGATAGGCGTCGTACATCGGCTGGATCAGCACGACCTCGTCGCCCGGTGTCACCAGCGCGAAGATCGCCGCCGCCAGCGCCTCGGTCGCGCCCGAGGTCACTATGACCTCGCTCTGCCAGTCGAGGTCGATGCCCTGATGCCGGCGATAGTGATCCGCGACAGCCTGACGCAGCACCGGCAGCCCCGCCATCGGCGGATACTGGTTGGATTGCACGACCAGCGCACGCTGCGCGGCTTCGAGCACGTCCGCCGGGCCGTTCGAATCGGGAAAGCCCTGCCCCAGATTGATCGCGCCCGTCTCGCGCGCGAGGCCGGACATCTTCTCGAAGATCGTGGTGGGCATATTGGCGTAGAGCGGGTTCATCTGTCCGCACTAACACAGAAATCACCGGCTCTGGGGCGTGAATTCCGCAACGAGATCATAGCGGTCGCCCGGAAAGGTCTGGCGCACCCAGGTCACGCCCTTGCCGAGCTGCCATGTCCAGCGTTCGAGCTGGAGGCAGGCGGTGCCCGGCGCAATGCCGAGCAGCCTGGCGAGGCGCGGGCTCGCGGGGACCGCCGCGATCCGGTGGCGCGCCTCGCTCCATGGAACATGGCCCAGCAGCCAGGAGCCCGGCGCCTCCGCCTCGAAATCGACGTCGCGCGCTTCGGGCACCATGGCGAGGCTGATCAGGCGTTGCTCATGGCCGAAGGGTTCGTTCGCGGCATAGTGCACGCCCTCGATCGCGAGCAGGTCGCCCGCAGCGTCGAGCGCGTCGCCTGCAGCATGCGCCCGCACGCGTCGCCTGAGCAGTTCGAAGCGATAGCTATCGCCGCGCGCCGCGATCACCGATCCGATATCGGGCACGTCGAGCACCGCCGACTGGACATGCGGATGCGCGACGAATGACCCCGCCTTGCGCCGCCGCTCGATCAGCCCCGCGCGACTGAGCGCGGTCAGCGCCTTGCTCACCGTCGCGCGGGCGCAGCCATATTCGGCGACCAGTTCATGCTCGAACGGGATGCGGTCGCCGGGCCGCCATGTGCCCGATCGGATATTGCGTTCGATATCCTCGCGGATGCGCTGGTCGAGGGTCTGCGCAATGCTCATCCCGCCAGAAGCGCCCTCACCGTCTCGCGGTAGCGCGTGGCGATGGGTTCGGCCGCGCGATGCCGTCCACCGGTCACGACCCTGGCGCCGTGCCGCCAGACGCTGTCGATGCACCCCGCGCGACCCGAGAAGATCCACCCGTCGAGCAACAGGTCGCCCTTGCGCCCGTCGAGTGCGGGATGCGTGGCGTCGAGCGAGACGATGTCCGCCGACGCGCCCTCGGCGATGCCGCCCGCGACGCCCAGCGCCTGCGCACCGCCCGCGAGCGTGCGCCCGAACAGCCGGGCACCCGTCGAAACGCCGTTCGCGGCAAGGATGTTGCGGCCCCGGTCGCGCAGGCGCTGGCTGTATTCGATCATGCGCAGCTCCCCTGCCACATCGATCAGGATATTGGAATCGGTGCCCGTGCCAATCGCTCCGCCCGCATCAAGAAAGCGCGCGGCGGGGAAGATTCCGTCGCCCAGATTGGCCTCGGTGATCGGGCACAGCCCGGCGACCGCGCCGCTCCCGGCAAGCGCATCGCATTCGGCATCGGTCAGGTGCGTCGCGTGGATAAGGCACCAGCGCGCGTCCACGCCCGCATTGGCCAGCAGCCATTCGACCGGTCGTGCGCCCGAAAACGCAATGCTTGCCTCAACCTCCTTCACCTGCTCGGCGGCATGGATATGAAAGGGGCCGGTCGGGCTCATCTCCCTGAGCGCGGCGAGTTCGGGGCCGGTGACCGCACGCAGGCTGTGCGGTGCGACACCCATATTGGCGTCGCCCTGCAGCTTCGCGCGGCTGGCATCGAGCAGTGTCGCGAAACCGTCGAGATCACTCAGGAAGCGGCGCTGGCCGGGCTTGGGCGGCTGCCCGCCGAAATCGCTATGTGCGTAGAAGACGGGCAGCAAGGTCAGCCCGATCCCGGTCGCCTCCGCAGCCGCCGAGATCCGCCCCGCGGTCTCCGCCGGATCGGCATAGCGCGCACCCGCAGGATCATTGTGGAGATAATGGAACTCGCCGACGCGCGTGTAGCCCGTCTCGAGCATCTCGACATAGGCCTGCGCAGTGATCGCCTCTATATCATCGGGCGTGAGGCGATCGAGGAAGCGGTACATCACCTCGCGCCAGCTCCAGAAATTGTCGTCGCGGCTGCCGTCGCCGCGATGTTCCGAAAGCCCCGCCATGCCACGCTGAAAGGCATGGCTGTGGACATTGCACTGGCCCGAAACCGCGATCGCGTGGCGCTCGTCGCTGTGCGCGGGATCGACACCGCGCACGACCGAGGCGATGCGTCCGTCCTCGATCGCAACCCGGACGCGATCGCCCCAGCCGTCGGGGAGCAGGGCAGTTTCGAACCAGAGCGTCGTCATCGGGTCATCCTCAAGCGGCGAATATTATGTCTAGACATAATGCGGGTGATTGAGCAAGTCTATGCGCATGGCAACCGACTCCACACATCGCTGCGATCGCATCTGGACCAATGCCCGGCTGGCGACGATGACGGCAGCGGGTACGATCGAGAATGGCATGGTTGCGGCGAAGGATGGCCGCATCGTCCACGCCGGCCCCGTCGATGCACGCTATGATGCGGCCGAGATCATCGACTGCGAAGGCCGCTGGATCACGCCGGGCTTCATCGATTGCCACACGCACCTGATCCACGCAGGCAATCGCGCGCATGAGTTCGAGCTGCGGCTGGCGGGTGCCAGCTATGCCGACATCGCACGTGCGGGCGGCGGAATCGTCTCGACGATGACGGCGACGCGCGCGGCGAGCGAGGAAGAACTGGTCGCCTCGGCACTCGACAGGCTTGACGCGCTGGTCGCCGAGGGGCTGACCACGATCGAGGTCAAGTCGGGCTATGGCCTCTCGACCGAGGCCGAACTCAAGATGCTCCGCGCGGCGCGCCGATTGGGGGCCGAGCGCGATGTCCGCGTCACCACCACCTTTCTTGGTGCGCATGCGTTGCCGCCCGAATTCACGGACAATGCCGATGGCTATGTCGACCTGATCTGCAACGAGATGATCCCCGCGGTCGCCACCGAAGGGCTTGCCGATGCGGTCGACGCGTTCTGCGAAGGCATCGGATTCACCCCCGGTCAGGTCTCGCGCGTTTTCGAGGCGGCGCGCGTTCACGGCCTGCCCGTCAAGCTCCATGCCGAGCAGCTTTCCAACCTCCACGGCGCCGCGCTCGCCGCGGGCTTCGACGCGCTTTCGGCCGACCATCTCGAATTTCTCGACGATGTCGGGATCGAGGCGATGGCGAAGGCGGGGAGCGTCGCGGTGCTGCTGCCCGGTGCCTTTTACTTCACGCGCGAGACGAAGCTGCCGCCGATCGACGCCCTGCGCGCGGCAGGCGTCCCGATCGCGCTTGCGACCGACTGCAATCCTGGCACTTCTCCGCTCACCTCGCTGCTGCTCGTGATGAACATGGCGGCGACCCTGTTCCGTCTCACCGTCGACGAATGCCTCGCAGGCGTGACGCGTGAGGCCGCGCGTGCTCTTGGCCTCCTCGGCGAAACGGGCACGCTGGAGGCGGGCAAGAGCTGCGACCTCGCAATCTGGGACGTCGAGCGTCCCGCCGAACTTGTCTATCGCATGGGCGCGAACCCGCTCCATGCGCGTGTGTGGAAGGGTCTATGACGAACATCACGATCAAGCCGGGTCAGGTCCCGCTTGCCGACTGGCGCACCATCTATCGCGGCGCAACGCCCGTGCTCGACGCCGCCGCCTATCCGCTGATTGCCGAGAGTGCGGCCGCGGTGGAACGCATCCTTGCCAAGGGCGCGCCCGTCTATGGCATCAACACGGGCTTTGGAAAGCTCGCCAGCGTCCGCATCGGTGACGAAGATCTCGAAACGCTCCAGCGCAATATCGTGCTGAGCCACGCCGCGGGCGTCGGAGAGCCGATGCCCGTTTCCGTCGCGCGGCTGATGATGGCGCTGAAGCTCGCCAGTCTCTCACAGGGCGCCTCGGGCGTCCGCCCGGCAACCATCACCCTGCTTGAAGCGATGCTCGCCAGGGGGCTGACCCCTGTCATCCCCGCACAAGGATCGGTGGGGGCGTCGGGCGATCTGGCTCCGCTTTCGCATCTTGCCGCTGCGATGATCGGCGTCGGTGAAATCTTTCTCGACGGCGAGCGATTGCAGGCCAATGCCGCGCTCGCCGAAGCCGGACTCGCACCGCTGACACTCGGCCCGAAGGAAGGGCTCGCGCTACTCAACGGAACGCAATTCTCGTGCGCCAACGCGCTCGCAGCCCTGTTCGAGGCCGAACGGCTTTTCCAGTCGGCGCTCGTCACGGGTGCGCTTTCGGTCGAGGCCGCCAAGGGGTCGGACACGCCCTTCGATCCGCGGATCCATGATCTGCGCCGCCACAAGGGCCAGATCGAGACCGCCGCGGCGCTGCGCGCGCTGATGGCGGGGTCGGCGATCCGGGCGTCGCACAAGACCGACGATCCGCGCGTGCAGGATCCCTATTGCCTGCGCTGCCAGCCGCAGGTGATGGGCGCCGCGCTCGACGTGCTGCGTCAGGCAGCGACCACGCTCGGGACCGAAGCCAATGGCGTTTCGGACAATCCGCTGATTTTCCCCGATGCCGACGAGGCGCTGTCGGGTGGCAATTTCCATGCCGAGCCCGTCGCCTTCGCCGCCGACATGATCGCGCTTGCGCTCTGCGAGATCGGCTCGATCTCCGAGCGCCGCACCGCGATGCTCGTCGATCCTGCGCTGTCGGGACTCCCCGCCTTTCTCACCCCCAAGCCGGGGCTCAATTCGGGCTTCATGATCCCGCAGGTCACCGCCGCCGCGCTCGTCTCCGAGAACAAGCAAAAGGCCTATCCCGCGAGCGTCGATTCGATCCCGACCTCGGCCAATCAGGAAGACCATGTCTCGATGGCCGCGCACGGCGCACGCCGCCTGCTCGGCATGGCCGACAATCTCGCCGCGGTGCTCGGCATCGAATATCTGGCCGCCGCACAGGGCTGCGACTTCCACGCGCCGCTTGCGTCGAGCGCGACGCTGGAATCGGGTCGCGCGCTGCTGCGTACCAAGGTGCCCACGCTGGTCGACGACCGCCATTTTCACCCCGACATCCTTGCCGCCACCGCGCTGATTGCCGAAGGCAAGGTCGCGGCGCTGACGGAGCTTCCGGGGGTGGCATGATCGACTGGCTCACCGTCACGCGCGGCGATGCGCCGCTTATCGTCAGCGTACCGCACGCGGGCACGCATATCCCTGCCGACATTGGGGCCGGGCTCGTCTCAACCACGCTCGGCGCGCATGACGCCGACCTGTATGTCGATCGGCTCTACGCCTTTGCAACGGATCTTGGCGCGACGGTCATCAGTACTGCGATCTCGCGCACGGCTATCGACATGAACCGCGATCCCTCGGGCGCATCGCTTTATCCGGGGCAGGCGACGACGGGGCTCTGTCCGACCGAGACCTTCGATGGTGAGCCGCTCTACCAGCCCGGCCACGCGCCCGACGAGGCCGAGATCGCGCGCCGCCGCGAACTGTATTTCACGCCTTATCACGACGCGATCGCAGCCGAGATCGAGCGCCTCCGCGCGCTGCATCGGCGCGTCGTGCTCTATGACGCGCATTCGATTCGCAGCGTCGTGCCCCGCCTGTTCGATGGTGAGCTGCCGCAGTTCAACATCGGCACCAATGGCGGCGCAAGCTGCGACACGGCGCTGACCGCCGCTGTCGAGGCGGTCTGCGACGCATCGGGCCAAAACCGTGTCACCAACGGTCGCTTCAAGGGCGGATGGATCACGCGGCATTATGGCTCCCCCGAGGCCGACCTCCACACGATCCAGATGGAGCTCGCGATGCGCGGCTATCTCGACGAGGCCGCGCCCTGGCCGCCCGAATGGGACGCAACGCGCGCCCAGCCAATGCAACAGATACTGAAGCAGGTGCTCACCGCCTGCCTGACCTTCGCGAAAGGCAAAGAATGACCCGTATCGACAACAGCCGTTCGATCCGCGCGCCGCGTGGCACCGAGCTCAACGCGAAAAGCTGGCTGACCGAGGCGCCCTTGCGCATGCTGATGAACAACCTCGATGCCGAGGTGGCGGAGAACCCGCATGAACTGGTCGTCTATGGCGGCATCGGCCGCGCCGCGCGCGACTGGCAGAGCTTCGACAAGATCGTTGAGACTTTGAAGCGCCTTGATGACGACCAGACGCTGCTCGTCCAGTCGGGCAAGCCCGTCGGTGTGTTCCGGACGCACAGGGATGCGCCGCGCGTGCTGATCGCCAATTCGAACCTCGTCCCGCACTGGGCGAACTGGGAGCATTTCAACGAGCTCGATCGCAAGGGTCTGGCGATGTACGGCCAGATGACCGCGGGCTCGTGGATCTATATCGGCACGCAGGGCATCGTTCAGGGCACCTACGAGACCTTCGTCGAGATGGGGCGCCAGCACCATAATGGCGACCTGTCGGGCAAATGGCTGCTGACCGCGGGGCTTGGCGGCATGGGCGGCGCGCAGCCACTCGCCGCGGTGATGGCGGGCGCGTCATGCCTCGCGATCGAATGCCAGCCGAGCCGGATCGAGATGCGGCTGAAGACGCGCTATCTCGACCATGGCGCGAACAGCATAGACGAGGCACTCGAGCTGATCGAAAAGGCCTGCACCGAAAAGCGCGCGATCTCGGTCGGTCTGCTCGGCAACGCCGCCGAAATCCTTCCCGAGCTTTACCGCCGCGGCGTTCGCCCCGATCTGCTCACCGACCAGACTTCGGCGCATGATCCCGTCAACGGCTATCTCCCTAAGGGCTGGACGCTCGACCAGTGGTTCGAGGGGCGCGAGCGCGATCCGCAGTCGGTCGCAAAGGCCGCCAAGGCGTCGATGGCCGAGCATGTCCGGGCAATGCTCGATTTCCAGGCCGCAGGCGTGCCGACCGTCGATTATGGCAACAATATCCGGCAGGTCGCCAAGGACGAGGGCGTCGTGAACGCCTTCGATTTCCCCGGCTTCGTTCCCGCCTATATCCGCCCGCTGTTCTGCAAGGGTGTCGGGCCCTTTCGCTGGGCGGCGCTTTCGGGCGATCCGGAGGATATCTACAAGACCGACCAGAAGGTGAAGGAGCTGCTCCCCGACAACGCGCATCTCCACAACTGGCTCGACATGGCGAGGGAGCGCATCCAGTTCCAGGGCCTGCCCGCGCGCATCTGCTGGGTGGGCCTTGGCGACCGCCACCGGCTCGGCCTCGCCTTCAATGAAATGGTCCGCAACGGCGAGCTCAAGGCCCCGGTCGTGATTGGCCGCGACCACCTCGATTCAGGCTCGGTCGCCTCGCCCAACCGCGAGACCGAGGCGATGATGGACGGTTCGGACGCGGTCTCGGACTGGCCGCTGCTGAACGCACTGCTCAATACCGCGTCAGGCGCGACCTGGGTGTCGCTCCACCATGGTGGCGGCGTGGGCATGGGTTACTCGCAGCACAGCGGCATGGTCATCGCGTGCGACGGCAGCGAAGAAGCCGATCGCCGCATCGAACGCGTGCTGTGGAACGATCCCGCCACAGGCGTCATGCGCCACGCCGATGCGGGCTACGACATCGCAAAGGATTGCGCGCGCGAAAACCAGCTCGATCTGCCGGGCATCCTGTAAATCAGCTCCTCCCTCAAACGGGGAGGAGCTCTGTTCAATCCGCCGTCGCCGGACGGGCCCAGTGGCTCGATATCACCGCGCGTGTGACCGCCTGCATCAGGCTCATCCGCTCGGGGATCGAACGGCGCGTCGAACCGATCATCACCGCGACCGCATAGGTGCGACCATCGGGGGCGGTGAGCAGGCCCACATCGTTATAGCCCGTCGAGGTGCCCCCAAGCTGCTGGCCCGTGCCCGTCTTGTGACCGAAGAGCCAGCCAGCGGACACGCCGCCACGCAGGCGGTTGGGGCCCGTACGCGAGGCGCGCATCGTCGTGATCAGATAGTCGGTCGAGCGCGACGACAACAGTTCGCCGCGCTTCAGCTTGGCGAGCGCGTTGACCATCCCGATCGCGGTCGCACCATCGGGCGGATCCGCGAGGTAACGGGCCAGCGCGTCCTGGCGCACGCTCATCGGCAGGTTGGCGCGCGCGGTGTAGAACGCATTGCCCCGTGAATATTCCTGCTTCCATGTCAGCCCCGCCGTCCCGCTCTGCAGCAGGCGCTCGCCGGGGCCGAAGCGGATATCGGTGATGCCGTGGCTGGTGAGGAAGGAACGCACCGCGGCCGGTCCGCCGGCGCGGCGCAGCAGCGAGTCATTGGCGGTGTTGTCGCTCTGGGTCATCGCGCGCGCGAGCAGCGACGACACCGACTCCTGATAGCCGTCCTGGCCCACCAACTGACTGATCGGCTGGTGGAACAAGGTCAGGTCGTCGCGCGTGATGCGTACCATCTCGGACAGCGAGATGCGCCCCTGGTCGACGCCTTCGAGCAACGTCATCGCAACCCACAGCTTGCTCACGCTCTGCTGCGGCATGGGCTGGCGGCCATTATAGTCGACGACCCACCCTGCATGGATGTCCCGCACCGCGATACCGACGCTGCCGTCGAAACTGGCGCCCAGTGACCGGATCGCGCCTTGCAGCGCCGCCGGCGCTTCGGTCGGCACCGGCCGCTGGACAACCGGGAGCGGCTGTGTGGGGCGTGGTTGCACTGGACGAGGCGGCATCGGACGGGGAGCGGGACGCGCCGCCTGCGCCGCGGGCCGCGCTGGCGCGGGTGTCGCCGGCACCACCGTCGAGCAAGCCGACAATCCTGTAAGCGCGATCAACGCGAACGCCCGCTTCAACTGCAATACAAACCCGAAACGCCCCGTGCCAAAAGCCCTCATAATCCCGCTCGAACTCCACCTGGCTTCACCCCACCGCGATTCTGACAGCTTATCGCGTTGAATTGAATCCCGGCTGACCGCAGGGGCGGCACGGTTAACCCCGTCGGGCCTCCGTCCTTGTCTGAAGTTCGGCCGCCAGCGAGTCGCCGCGGTCGCCTGCAAGCAGATGGACGCTGTGCGGGGACGCCAGCGTTGCTCCGCGCCCGATGCGCGCCAGCGCCGACATGTCGACGCGCGCGGCATCTGCAACAGCGATGCACAGCCGCCCCGCCTTGTGCGTCAACGCGGACACGTTGGCCACGCCCCCAAGCGCCGTCAGCACGACATCGGCGTCGGCTGTCGGTCGCGTCGGCACTGGCGACGGCGTACCGCGCAGCCCAGCGCGGATCTCGCCCGCGACCTGATCGGCGATCGGGCCGAGCACGACCTGGAGGGCGCCCGGTGCCGGGCGGACGACGCCACGCGCACCAAGCGCCTTGAGCGCCCCCTCGTCGACCGCCGCGCCGTCACTGAGCACGAGCCTCAGCCGCGTCGTGCAGGCGTCCACCGTCTTCAGGTTGGCCGCCCCGCCCAGCGCCGCGATGAAGCCCTGTGCACGATCGCCGCCCAGCGCGGGATTGGTTGTCACTTCATGGCCCACGGCCTCACGCCCCGGTGTCTTGAGGTCGAAGCGGACGATCACTAAACGAAAGGCGGCGTAATAGACGACCGCGTAGGCCGCACCGATCGGCAGCAGCATCCAGGGCCGGGTCGCGAGTCCGAAATTGAGAACATAGTCGAACAGCCCCGCCGAGAAGCCGAAGCCCAGCCGTACGCCCAGCAGGTCCATCAGCGCCATGGCGAGTCCTGTCAGCACCGCATGTACCCCATAGAGCACGGGCGCGAGGAACATGAAGGTGAACTCGATCGGCTCGGTCACGCCCGTCAGGAACGAAGTGAGCCCGAGGCTGAGGAGCATGCCGCCCACCGCCTTGCGCCGCTCGGGCAGCGCCGATCGGTACATGGCGAGGCACGCCGCGGGCAGACCGAACATCATCACGGGGAAGAAGCCCGACATGAACTGGCCCGCGGTCGGGTCGCCCGCGAAGAAGCGCTTGATGTCGCCAGTGGCGCCATTGAAATCGCCGAGCAGGAACCAGGCGATATTGTTGATGATGTGATGAAGCCCGGTGATGATCAGCAGCCGGTTGAGCACGCCATAGGCGAACAGCCCGAAGCTCCCCGCGCTCACCACCCAGCGGCTGAGCGCGTCGAACGCGGTCTCGATCGCGGGGAAGCCGAGGCCGAAGCCGATCGCGCCAACTACACCCGCCAGCCCGGCCGCGATCGGCACGAAGCGCCGTCCGCCGAAGAAAGCCAGATATTCGGGCATCCTGATATTGGAATAGCGATTGTAGAGCGTGCCCGCCGCGAGCCCCGACAATATCCCCGCGGGCACGCTGAGCTTCGCGATTTCCTTGGCTTTCCAGGCAGCGACCGCCAGCGCATTGGCGGCATCATCGGCGAATGCCGCGACGTCGGTCGGCACGACCATCAGCGCCTTGGCACCCTCGATCGTCACGAGGAAACACACGGCGCCTGCGAGGCCCGCCGCGCCGTGATTTTCGCACGCCAGCCCCACCGCGACGCCGATCGCGAACAATATGCCAAGATTGGAGAAAATCGCGTCACCCGCTGCCGCAATGAAGGCAATGCCCAGCAGGTCGGGCTGTCCGATCCGCAGCAGCAGCGCCGCCACAGGCAGCACCGCAATGGGCAGCATCAGTGCGCGACCAAGCGGCTGCATACGGTCCAGTGACAGGCGCATCAGCGTTCTCCCTCGATCAGTGCGCGCACCTCGGTGGCGGATTCCGCCGCGAGCGCACGCACAGCCAATGCCTTGCAATCTTCAAACGACAATTTGCGCACCGCAGCCTTCAGCGCTGGGATCGACGCGGCGGTGGCGGACAATTCGGTAACGCCCAGCCCGATAAGGATCGCTGCCGCACGCGGATCGGACGCAATGCCACCACACACGCCCGTCCAGCGGCCATGTTTCGCGCCACCCCGCGCTGCTTCGGCGATCAGGCGCAACACCGCAGGATGCAGCGCATCGATCCTGTCGGCGACCGCGGGATTGCCGCGATCGGCGGCAAGCGCGTACTGGGTAAGGTCGTTGGAGCCAATCGAGAGGAAATCGGCCTCGACGGCGATGCTGTCAGCGAGGATCGCCGCCGACGGCGTCTCGATCATGACACCCAGTGGCACGCGCTCGGTCAGCCCCACGGTCTTCGCTGCTTCATCAAAGATCGCGCGAACCGTACGCAATTCCCCCGCGTCGACGATCATCGGCAGCATCACGCGACACTGCGCGGCGGGCACGCCGGCGAGGATCGCGCGGAGCTGCGTCGCAAGCAATTCGGGCTTCTGCAGGCCCAGCCGCACGCCGCGATTGCCCAGTGCCGGGTTGTCCTCATGCGGGAAGGGCAGATAGGGGACGGGCTTGTCGCCCCCGATGTCGAGCGTGCGCACGATCAGCGGTCGCCCCTGAAGCGCCGCCGCGATCGCGGCATAGCTTTCGCGCTGTTCCTCCTCCGATGGCGCGTCGGCGCGGTCGAGGAACAGGAATTCGGTGCGCAGCAGTCCGCAGCCCTCCGCGCCAAAGCGCACGGCGCGCTCGGCCTCCTCGGCGGAGGCGAGATTGGCGAAGATTTCGATGCGCGTGCCATCGGCCATGATGCAGTCGTCCGCCGCGGCCGCGGCTTCGGCGGCATGGCGCGCGCTGTTGGCAAGCAGCCGCTCCGACGTCTGCTGAAGGCGTTCGGAGGACGGATCGCCGTCGAGCGTGCGCGCATCGGCATCGAGGATCGCGGTGCGTCCCTCAGCTATTTCCAGTACGCCCGCGCCTGCCGCGACCAGCATCGGGACACCCGCGGAGGCCGCGAGGATCGCGACATGCGAGGTCGGCCCGCCGCGCGCGGTTGCGACCCCGCCGAGCCGCGCCGCGTCCAGCGCCATGAATTGCGAGGGGAGTAGTTCGTCCGCGATCAGGATCGCGCGATCGGGCAGCCGGGGCATTGCGGGCGCAGTATCGCCCATAAGCCTGGCGATCAGCCTCCGCTCGATATCTATGAGGTCCGCGATACGCTCGATCAGCAACGGATCGCCGGTCGCGCGGATCGCGTCGGACTGCCCGCGCGTGGCCATTCGCCAGGCATGGCCCGCGCTCTTGCCGCGGCCAAGCCAGGTCTGCGCGCTTTCGAGCAGTTCGGGGTCCTCGAGCAGTGCGCGGTGTGCCACCGCGATCTCGCCCGCCGGGCCATTCCCGGCATCGTCGAGCTCAGCCGAAAGCGCCTGCATCGCGCCATCGAGCGCGGAGGCTTCGTGGACAAGTCCCTGCCCCTGTTCGGGCACATCGGCATCGGTCGCGCGGAACTGCACGATGGGACCGATCGCCAACCCCGGCGCCGCGCGCACGCCGCGGAACAGCGGGCCCGTCTGCGCAGACGCTGCAGCGGCGGGACTGGCGGGGACGGCGGCGGGTTCCGCATGCGCCTCACCCATGCCCGTCTCGATCAGGGCCGCAACCGCGGTGACGGCGGCGCGCGCATCGGCGCCCTTGCCCGTGATGCGCACATTGTCGCCATGCTTGAGCGCCAGTGTCATGAGCGCCACCGGGCTGCGCGCATTGGCCTCGCGTCCATGCGCGGCAAAGCTGACCTGCGCCGCAAAGGGCTTCAACGTGGCGGCGATCCGCGCCGCGGGCCGCGCGTGCACACCGTTCGCCATCGGAATGCCGACCTCGAGCACCGCGGTATCGTCACCGACGGGAAGAGTGCCGGTCTCGGTCGCCCTTTCGGCAATCACCTCCATCAGCGCCTCGCCTGCCGCCACCAACCGGTCGCACGCGACCAGCGAGACGCGATAGCCCTCATTTGCGATGACAATCGGGGTGATCAGGCTTTTGGCACCTTCGGCAACGCTGTCGAGATCGAAGGCGATGAGCGCATCGCCTGCCTTCACGTGCGCGCCGTCAACCACCCTGGCGCTGAACCCCCTGCCCCCCAGCCCCACCGTCTCGAGCCCGATATGGATCAGCAGCTCGGCACCATTGGCAAGCCTGAGCGTCACCGAATGGCTCGTGGGGGCGACCGCAATCACCTCGGCATCCGCGGGC
Source organism: Sphingomonas sp. LaA6.9 (assembly GCF_022601895.1). Classification (GTDB taxonomy): domain Bacteria; phylum Pseudomonadota; class Alphaproteobacteria; order Sphingomonadales; family Sphingomonadaceae; genus Sphingobium_A. The sequence goes on along the minus strand of NZ_JAKVIO010000023.1, from coordinate 53,063 downwards.
GCGCGCAGTACCCCGTCAAGCGGGTCTATCGCGACCCCGTCGCCCATCATCCGCTCCGCGAAGACGGGATCGGGGACCTCGTCGAGACGCGCCGCCCAACCCGCAAAAGGCGCCGCAAGGCGGACCGTCGTCATGGACGCGGGATCAACTGGACCGCGTCGATCGCCCACATCGGGCTCGGTCCTTTCGCGGTGTAGGTGAAGCAAAGGTCATGGCTCCCTGAGCGCGGCGCGACCACCGTCTTGAGCGTGGTCAGCGCGGGATTGCTGGCAGCAGGTTTCAAAGGCAGCACCGCGATGCGCTCGCCCTCGCAGCCATCGATGCGGACCTCGACCTCGCCTTCGGGCGTGGCGGGCGGACGGAAGACGATCTTCTCGATATCCTTGCCGATCTGGAAGTTGAATGGGATCTGCCCGACATCCACTGCGATTTCGGTGATACCGTCAAGCGATGCGTCCTCGTAAATCCAGCAGGGCTTCATGATGTCCAAGAGGAACGCGGCGCGCCGGCCCTGTGCGGGTGCATCGTCTTCGAGCTGGAGCGCGATGTCATTCGAGCACAATTTGAGCTGCGTATCATCCCGGCGGCGCACCGAAAGCGCGTCAACCTTCTGATCGAGGCTGCCGGGCAACGCCATGCTGTGCCTGAAGGACGCCGCACGCAGCCGCGTCGGCATGGCCAGCGTCAGCGGCCCGGCATAGAGCGGCGAACCTGCGCGCGGTTCGCTGCCATCAATGGTGTAGCGGATCTCCGCGCCGATCTGGTTGGCGAGCGTAACCTCGCCCTTTCCGTTGGCCGCCGGCCGTAGCGCTGCGGAAGGCGTGAAGGCGCTGTTCGAAGCATCGAGTCCCATCGGCTTCAGTCGCGCCATTTGCGGTACGAGCCGATCGACAAAACCACCAAAATCGCGTTTGTCTGCCGCCGCCCAGCCGAGTTCGGCGACCGCCGATGCGCGCGGAAAGGCGCTGTAGGCGACGCGCTGCTCGGTCCGCATATGCTCGGTCCACAAATTGGCCTGAAGCCCGAGGATATGACGCTGCTGATCATCGGTCAGCGTGTCGGGTGCGGGATCAAAATCGTAGACGCGCCGGAGCGTCACCTGTTCGCCGCGTCCCGGCGGCTCCGCGGACGTGCCACCCTGACGGTGATTGAGATAGAGCACGGGCTGCGGCGAGAGCACCGCGTCATGCCCCGCCTGAGCCGCCGCGACCGCGCCCTCGATCCCGCGCCACGACATCACCGTTGCGTTGGGCGCGAGCCCGCCCTCCAATATCTCGTCCCAGCCGATCAGGCGGCGGCCCTTGCTCGCAAGAAAGCGCTCCATCCGCTGGATGAACCAGCTCTGCAGCGCATGCTCGTCCTTGATCCCCAGCGCCTTCATCTGCGCCTGGATGCGCGGGCTTGCCTTCCACTGGTCCTTGACCGCCTCGTCGCCGCCGACATGGATGTATTCCGACGGGAAGAGCGCCATCACCTCGGTCAGCACGTCCTGCAGGAATCCGAAGGTCTGGTCCTCGACGTTGAACAGATAGGGGAACACGCCCCAGTCGGACTCGATGCCCCTGGGCGGAACGACGCTGGTCCCGAGTTCGGGATAGGCGCGGATCGGCGCGAGCGCATGGCCCGGCATCTCGATCTCGGGAACGATCGTGATGTGGCGCGCCGCGGCATAGGCGACAATCTCGCGGATCTGCTCTTTCGTATAATAACCACCCGTTTTGGGCAGTATCGGTGCGCCCGGCGCGGATGCGGGCGTCCGCCACGCGCCCGCCTCGACGAGCTTTGGATATTTCCTGATCTCGATCCGCCAGCCCTGATCGTCGACCAGATGCCAGTGGAACGTGTTGAGCTTGTGGAGCGCCATCCAGTCGATGAAGCGCTTTATGAATTCGGGCGACTGAAAGTGCCGCGCGCTGTCGAGCATCAGCCCGCGCCAGCGGAAGCGCGGGGCATCCTCGATACGGACTGCCGAAATGGCCTCCTTGCCGGCTGTCGCGAGTTGCCAGAAGGTGACCGCGCCATAGAACAGCCCGGCATCGTCGCTGGCCGTGATCGTCACGCTGCCCGGGGTCACTTCGAGGCGGTATCCCTCGGCGGAGATGCCCCGCGCGCGGGCAAAGCGGATCGCGTTTTTGGCAGGAGTTTCGACGATCGCGGGCCGAATGCCGCGATTGACGCCGAGCAGTGTGACCAGCCTTTCGGCGGCCGCGCGTGCGCCTGCATCCCCCGGGGGAACCACGACCACGCTCTGGTCCGTCAGACGGAAGCTGCCCTGTGACGGCGCGATGGATTGGGGAAGGGGAAGCAGGGGCGGTGCGGCCGCCGGCGTCGCAACCGCGGCGGAACCGCAGGTTGCAAGCAGGGCACCGGCTACGAGGAAGGTAAAACGCTGGTTCATGACGCTCGCGCCGGAAGTCATTTTGTGTCCCTGGTCAGAAACGGGGCGGGCCTCGGATGCGACCCGCCCCATCCTGGTCAGAACTTCATGCGCGCGCCAACATAGAACTGGCGACCATTGTCGTAGATCGCGCGCGGCTTGTCGGTCGTACCCGAATATTGCTCGATCTTCTCGTTGGTCAGGTTCACCGCATCCGCGGTCAGCGCGATATTCTCGGTGACGTTGACGCTGAATGAAGCGTCGAGCGAAGCCAGCGCCTTCTGGTTGAGCGGGGCCGCACGATCGATGTCGATGAAGAACTTCGAGCGATAATTGTAGGACAGCCGGGCGCTCAGCAGGTCGTCTTCGTAATAACCCGTCAGGTTGAGCGTGTGCTTGCTGTTGCCGGGGATCGGATCGCCGTTGCTCGCCTTCGCATCGGAGAAGGTGTAGTTCGCAGTGGCGCCGAACCCGCCCCAGATCGGACGCGAGATCTGGATCTCGAAGCCCTGGTTGCGCCCACCCGGGCCATTGGAACGGCGGTTGATCTGATACGGACAGTCGAACAGGTTGGGATTGCTCCCCGCCGCCGGCACGCAACCCGCAGGCTGCGAACCCGGTACGAACACGCTGGGCAGGATCTCGGTCGAGGTCGTGTTCACGATGTACGACTGGATGTCCTTGTAGAAGGCGGCCAGCGCGACGATCGTCTCTCGATCGGGATACCATTCGATCGACAGGTCGTACTGGTTGGCGCGGTACGGGTTCAGGTCGGGATCGCCGCCTCGGCCCGTGAGCAGCGTACCGTTGAGATCGACGCCCGGCGTGATGTCGACGAAGTCGGGACGCGTGACCGTCTTGCCCGCGGCGAAGCGCAGTACGACCTGATCCGACAGATCGACCGCAAGGTTCGCGCTCGGCAGGACGTCGGTATAGGAACGCTCCGCCCTGGTCGGGGTGAAGCCGCCAAACGGGTTGGTGAATTCGGGATTGGCGCCCCCGATGATGAAACCTTCCGAGGTCTGGTCGGTCTTCACGACACGCAGGCCGACATTACCGCGCCAGCCCTCGCCCTTGAACTTCGCCATGGCATAGCCGCCATAGGTCTTTTCGTTGATCGAGTAGGTGTTGCCCGGAACGAGGAAGCGCGTCGTGATGGCATCCGACTGCGAGCCGAAGATCGCGCGCAGCTTGCTCGGGTCGACACGCCAATAGTCATCCAGCGTGCCGGGTGCCGAGATATTGTCGAGGAAGTCCTTGGGCATGCCGCCGCCGGTCGCGAAATCGGCGGAGGTGCAGGCCACGCCGTTGCAGCGCAGACCGGGCGTGAACACACCGCCATTGGTCGCGAAACGCTCGGCTTCGCGGTCGTGGTCGGTGTATTTGAGGCCAACCTTGATCGCTTCGAGCGGTCCCCATGCGACATCGTGCTCGAGGTCGAGATAGACGTATTTCTCTTCGTCGTCGTTGGTCACCGACTGCATGCGCGCGAAGTCGGGACGCACGCCCGCCGGGTTGAGCGGATCGGGATTGACGAAGCTTACCTCGGGCACGCCGCTGCGCAGGTCGTAACTGAAGGCGCCGGGCCCGGCGAACTCCATGAAGTTCTCGTTGCTGGTGTCGCCGCTCGCCTTGGTCCAGCCCGCCTTGAAGTGAATGTCGAGCATGTCGGATGGATGGTAGTTCAGGTCGACATCGGCTGAAAACGTCTCCGCCACGGCCTTGCGGTCGATCGCGTCATAGACGACGCCGAAGCCTTCGGTTCCGCCATTGCGCGACGCGATATTGCCCGCGACCGCGACGCCGTTCTCGACGATCGCATTGGTGATGGTGCCGCCGCCTGCCAGCGCCTGCTCGCCCCAGGCGATATAGTTCTGGTTGAAGTTGTCGGCGCCGAAACGCGAATAAAGGCCGGTGACGTTGATCTCGAGCTCGTCCGAGGGGCGGAACTGAACACCGATATTGCCGCCGTAGCGCTCGCGCTCCTGCTTGAACATGGTCGAGCCGATCAGCGTCGGGACGAGCGCATTCTGCCCGCCGCCCACAGCAAAGGAGCGATAGCCGAAGATCTCGAGGCCGTCGCGGCGCGTCTGGCGCTTCTGATAGATGCCACCCACCAGGATACCGAAGGTTTCGTCGGCATTCTTCCAGCTGAACAGACCCGAGACCTGCGGGTCGAACTTGCCCGAAAGATCCGAATAGACGCCCTGGACCGAAGCCGAGATCGACATGGGGTCCAGATCGAGCGGATTGCGCGTGAGCACGTTGATCGTGCCGCCCACGCCGCCCTCCTCGACGTCCGCCTGCGGGCTCTTGTAGACCTCGAGACGGCCGACGATTTCGGCGGGCAGCGTCAGATAGTTGAAGCTGCGCGTCGATGCGACCTGGTCGAGAATGAACCAGTCGGCGGTGGCGACCGAATGGCCGTTGAGCAGCGTCTTGGTCAGGTTGGGCGCGGTGCCGCGCAGCGAGACGCGCTCGCCCTCGCCGAACTCGCGATTGACGACGATGCCCGGGACACGCTGGAGCGCCTCGGCGACGTTCTTGTCGGGAAATTTGCCGATATCCTCGGCCGAGACGACGTCGGCGATGACGTCGGAATTGCGCTTCACGTCGATCGAGGCGGCCTGTGACGCGCGGAAGCCGGTGACGATGATCTCGTCGCCTTCCGCACCAGCCGCAGCTTCCTGCGCCCATGCACCCGAGGCGCCGGCCATGAAGGCAAGCACGCTCGCCGAACCCGCAAGGAATTTATGCAATGTCATCTCAGCGTCTCCCCTTCCCGGCATGCCCTGTTTGAGCTTCATGCCAATCTGTTACCAATGACAGACCAATAACAAGACCATCAACGAGACCAATCCGTCCGTCAAGTGTCTTCATGACAATTTTTTTGCAGTTTTCGAAATTATCTGTTGGCAAGAGGTAATCAATTGGTCTTATATAAAGTGGCAGGGGGCGCTCACGCCCGGAAACGACAAGACACTGGGAGACCCGAGGCGATGAGCCTGGCCGAGCAGATCGGATCGCTGGACAGCAACGGCCATGCGCCGCTTTATCAGCGATTGCAGCAGGCACTTCGCCGCGCGATCGAAACGCAGTTGCTCAAGCCCGAAGAAGCGCTGCCGCCCGAGCGCGACCTCGCGACCGATTTCGAGGTGTCGCGCATTACCGTGCGCAAGGCGCTCGACGGGCTCGTCCAGGAAGGGCTGCTGACGCGCCGCCAGGGCGCAGGGACCTTCGTTGCCGGACGCGTCGAAAAGCAGTTTTCCAAGCTCACCAGCTTTTCAGAGGACATGGCGACGCGCGGCCGCAGCGCGCGCAGCGAATGGCTGAGCAAGTCCGAGGGCGCGGTGACCCCCGACGAATCACTGACACTGGGCCTCAGCCCGGGCACGCGCGTCTTCCGCTTCAACCGCATCCGCTACGCCGACGAGATGCCGATGGCGCTCGAATATTCCACGATCCTCGGTACGGCGCTGCCATCCGTCGATGCGGTCGATGCGTCGCTCTACACGGCGCTCGAAGCCGCGGGCAATCGCCCGGTGCGCGCGCTCCAGCGCCTGCGCGCGGTCCTGTTCAACGCCGAGCAGGCGAAACTGCTCGAAATCGAGCCCGGCGCGCCCGGACTTTTCATCGAACGCCGCGGCTATCTCGAAGATGGCCGCCCCGTCGAGATGACGCACAGCTGGTATCGCGGCGATGCCTATGACTTCGTGGCCGAACTGAACGCACTCGCATGACGATGCCCGTTCCCGAATCCACGAGAATGTTTGCCGAGGCAGGTGAATCCGCGGCAGTGATCGCCGCACAGCGCGCCGCCAACGCCGATCGCATCACCGAACTCGCCCGGCGCCTGCGCAGCCAGCCGCCTGCTGCGGTGCTGACTTGCGCGCGCGGCAGCTCGGATCATGCCGCGACCTTCGCCAAATATCTCATCGAGACGCGACTGGGGGTCGTCACATCGTCTCAGGCGCCTTCGATTGCCTCTGTCTATGGTATCGCTACCCGTGCCGCAGATTCGCTGTGCCTCGCCATTTCGCAATCGGGCAAGAGCCCCGATCTCCTCGCGACGGTGGAAGCCGCCAAGAGCGCGGGCGCCTATGCCGCAGCGCTCGTCAACGTCGCCGATTCGCCGCTCGCCGCGCTGGCCGACGGTGTTCTCCCGCTCCACGCCGGCCCCGAGATCAGCGTGGCCGCAACCAAGAGCTATATTGCGGCGCTTGCCGCACTGGTCGATCTGGTTGCCGCATGGAGCGGCGATGCAGAACTCTCGGACGCGCTCGCCGCGGCGCCCGCACAGCTCGAATCGGCATGGATCGCCGACTGGTCGCCAATGGTCGACCGGCTCAAGGACGTACGCGGCCTGTATGTCATCGGACGCGGCCTTGGCCTTGGCATCGCGCAGGAAGCCGCGCTGAAGTTCAAGGAAACCTGCGGACTCCACGCCGAAGCTTTCAGCGCCGCCGAGGTAAGGCATGGTCCGATGGCGCTCGTCGGCCCCGGCTTCCCGCTGCTCGTCTTCCGTCAGTCCGACCAGACCGAGAGCAGCATCGACGATCTGGTGTCCGAGGTCGTCGGACGTGGCGGAGAGGTGCTCGTTGCCGGCCCCGGTGCAAAGGGGGCGATCTCCCTGCCCTGGGTGTCCGCACATCCAGCGATCGAGCCGATGCTCCAGATCCAGTCATTCTACCGCGCGGCCAACGCGCTCTCGATCGCGCGCGGCTTCAACCCCGACACGCCACCGCATCTCGCCAAGGTTACGGAAACCATCTGATGGTGTTTGCCCTCGTCAATGCCCGCGTGCTTACCGATGCGGGCTTTTCTGAAGACAGCGCGGTACTGGTCGATGGTGCGAAGATCGCCGCCGTCGTGCCAATGGCAGATATTCCCCCGGGCACGGTGTCGCACGACCTTGGCGGACAGGCGCTCGTTCCCGGCTTCATCGATTCGCAGGTCAATGGCGGCGGCGGCGTTCTCTTCAACGATTCGCCGACTGTGGAGGCGATCGCCGCGATCGGCGAGGCACACCGCGCCTATGGCACCACGGGCTTTCTGCCAACGCTCATCAGCGACGACCTCGATGTGGTGCGCCGCGGCGTCGCCGCGGTCGACGCCGCGATCGAGGCGGGCGTTCCCGGCGTGATCGGCATTCATATAGAGGGGCCCTTCCTGAACGTGGCGCGCAAGGGCATCCACGACAGGTCGAAGATTCGCCGGCTCGATGACGAGGGCTTTGCCGCGGTCACCGCGCTGAAGCGCGGCAAGACGCTCGTGACGCTCGCGCCCGAGCAGACGACGCCTGAAATGATCCGGCGGCTCGATGGCGCGGGCGTGATCGTCGCGGCGGGGCACACCAATGGCAGCTATGCGGAGATTCGCTCCGCGCTCGACAGCGGCCTGCGTGGCTTCACGCATTTGTTCAACGCGATGTCTCCGCTCACCTCACGCCAGCCTGGCGCGGTCGGCGCCGCGCTCGAGGATCTGGCAAGCTGGTGCGGCCTCATCGTCGATGGGCGACATATCGATCCCGTGACCATGCGCCTCGCGCTGCGTTGCAAGCCGGTGGACCGGTTCATGCTCGTGACCGATGCGATGCCGAGCGTCGGCATGACCGACAAGACCTTCGTGCTCCAGGGGCAGACAGTGAAGGTCGTCGACGGCGTCTGCGTCAATGCCGATGGCACGCTGGCCGGCTCCGACCTCGACATGGCGGGCGCCGTGCGCAATTCGGTCGCGATGCTGAACATACCGCTGGAGGAAGCAGTACGCATGGCCAGCCGCAATCCCGCCGAGTTTCTCGGCCTGGGCGCCCAGACCGGACGCATCGCCCCGGGGCTCAGCGCCGACCTCGTCGCGCTCGACGCGGCCGGCAATGTCACACAAAGCTGGATTGCGGGCGTCGTATCGGCTAGCTGAGCCGAGTCGTCGAAGTACGGACCCGCCATTGCCGGGAATGTTCGAAATCGGCGGCTATCCGCGGGGATTTTGCGTTGACAGAGACGCACTCCACGGGTAACGGGCCACTTTCCCGCGCGGGGGCTTGACCGTGGTCGATTGCTCGCGTGAACCGAATAGATGAAGAGATAAAGCCATGTTCGCTATCGTGCGCACGGGCGGCAAGCAGTATCGCGTTGCCGCAGGAGACAAGATCGTAGTCGAGAAGCTGGCGGGTAACGCCGGTGACAGCATCGCGCTGGACGACGTCCTGCTGGCCGGCGAGGGCAGCGAGCTGAAGGCCACCAAGGGCCTGACCGTTTCGGCCGAGATCATCGCGCAGGCGAAGGGCGAGAAGGTTATCGTCTTCAAGAAGCGCCGCCGGCACAACTACCGTCGCAAGAACGGTCACCGCCAGCAGCACACGATCCTGAAGATCACCGCGATCGGCGCCGAAAAGGCGAAGGCAGCTCCGAAGAAGGCGGAAACCGCCGAAGCGGCGCCTGCCGAGAAGAAGGCACCGGCCAAGAAGGCCGCCGCCAAGACCGCCGAATAAGTCGCCTGAGCGCCCAAGGAGTTTTGAGAGATGGCACATAAGAAAGCAGGCGGTTCCTCCCGCAACGGTCGCGACTCAGCCGGTCGCCGCCTCGGTGTGAAGAAGTTCGGTGGCCAGGAAGTGATTCCCGGCAACATCCTCGTGCGTCAGCGCGGCACCAAATTCTATCCGGGCCGCAATGTCGGCATCGGCAAGGATCACACGCTTTTCGCGCTCGTCGCGGGCCGCGTGACGTTCCACGATGGCAAGCTTGGCCGTAAATTCTGCTCGGTAGATATTATGGCGGAAGCGGCCGAATAATCGGGCGAACCCATTGACGGGTCGCCCCGGGGGCGACCCGAAGTCCTGCTGCGGCAGGCACAGAGGGAGACGGGATAGCCCCCGCTCCCTTTTTTGTTGTCTCCCTCAAGACCTTGATCGGTTCGGGCTGATATCAAGCCCGAACCGTGAATCAAGGTCTCAACGTTTGAACCGTTCCGTCGTCGGAGCCTCGCGGCCCGTCGCACGGCAACGGATTTTCAATCGGACTGTCGTCGTGTCGTAATTTTGTTGCGGCATGGGGCACACGAAAAAGAGGAGAGACCAATGTTCGTGCGGACCGAAAGATTGCTGCTGCGGCCCGGCTGGGCCGAGGACGCGCCCGCGCTTGCCCGCGCGATCGGCGAAGAGGCGATCGTGCGCAACCTCGCGACCGCGCCCTGGCCCTATGACGTGTCAAAGGCGCGCGCCTTTCTCGCGCAGGAGCGCGATCCGCGCCTGCCAGGCTTCCTGATCTTCGCGCGCACCCACGGTGCTCCGCGACTGGTCGGCGGCTGCGGACTGGGCCACACGCCCGACGGCAAGGACATCGAGCTCGGCTATTGGATCGGCCGTCAGCACTGGGGACTGGGCTATGCGACCGAAGCCGGCCGCGCGCTGGTCGAACTGGCGGACGTGCTCGGCATCCGCGCGTTGAGCGCGGGCCACTTTATCGACAACCCCGCGTCGGGCCGCGTGCTCAGAAAGCTGGGCTTCCGCCCCACCGGGCGCGTCGTCCCGCGCGAAAGCCAGGGTCGCGGCGAAGCGGAGCTGTGCGCACTCTATGTCCGCGACGCCGGGGACGACTCGATGGCCTGCCCCACCTCACCCGTGTCGCTTGCGGCGTGAGCGCGCAACCTGCCGCTCCGGTCCTGTGCCGGGGCGGCGCCAGGGCATTTCCAGAAAAAGTCGGAGTCGGCTTTTTGACGCTCCCAAGATAGTGATTCGAGTTCCTTTCTTATCCAGCAAGGCAGTTCCGCCATGCCGGGAAAGGCTCTAGCGCCTTGCGCGCTTGAACACCCTCGTCGTGCCGCCCGCGAAATCAACGAGCCCCTGCGCAACAAATCCGTTCTTCTCGGCAACTCGGATCGAGGGGACATTGCCCGGATCGATGATGCACGCGGTTTCGGGATGCGGCAGGTTGGCATCCGCCCACCGCGTGATTGCGCCGACGATCTCGGTCGCCAGCCCCTGACCGTGCGCCTGCGGGTGCAGCACCCAGCCCGCCTCGGGGACGCCGCGGATGGAATCGATACCACGCTCAAAATCGGCAAAGCCGATATTGCCCCGATAAGCGCCCGTCGACCGGTCCTCGATCGCCCAATAGCCATAGCCGAGCACCGGCCAAAGCCCCGCATTGCGCAGGAACCGCGTCCAGCTTTCGGTGCGCGTGAAAGGCTTTCCGCCGATGAAGCGGGTCACCGCCGCATCGGCCCAGAGCGTCGCGAAATCGTCGAAATCCTCGGCGCGGTCGGCGCGGAGGATGAGGCGCGGCGTTTCGATGACGGGTGCGGCGGGAAACGGAAAGGGCATCCGCAGACCCAATCACATTCGCCAGTCCGGCGAAAGCGGTTTATCGAGCCAATTCATTGTTATCCCCGCTTTCGCGGGAATGACACAGGGCTCAGGCCGCCACCGCGGCCCTGGGCGTGATCGCCGCTTCATACTCGCTCTCGGCGAGCGCGATGAGCTTGCGGTCGTCATGGTTCCAGGGGTGGAAGCCCGGCAGGAAGAAGGCCGACCATGACGGCAGCAACCGGCGCAGCGCGCCCGGCTTGCCGAGCAGGAACCACGTGATGCGCAGCCACATCCCCGCACCCTCGATGCCATCCTGCTTGAGCAGATAGGCCATGCCCTTGACGCGGTTGATCCAGAAATTCCTGCTGACGAGCAGCATCATGATGCTCTTGACCTTCCACCGCTTCCAGCGCGACCAGTCCTTCGTCGCGTGAAGCCAGGTGTCATAGGCGACGCCCTTGTGCTCGATTTCTTCCATCGCGTGCCAGCGCCACATGTGTACGAGCTCAGGGTCCGCGCCCCTGAACACGCGATCGTCCTGCAGCATCTGCTGCGCCATGATCGCGGTGTAATGCTCGAGAGCCATGGTAACCGCGAGGTTCAGGATCTGCGCGCGATCCTTTGTCATCTCGAGCGAATCGATCACGACCTGCTCGAGATGCCTGATGTCGTAGCCCGCCTCGGTCACGCGCTTGTTGAACGACACATGCTCGCGGCTGTGGTTCACCTCCTGCTTGATGAAGGCGTTGATCTCCTTCTCGAGCTTGGGAGGAGCGCCGTCGCGGTGCGCGCGCACGCTCTCGACGAAAAAGGCCTCGCCGCGCGGAAAGGTGATGGAAAGCGCGTTGTAAAAAGCCGTTGCAATGGGGTCGCCGGCAAGCCACCACCGTTTCTGCGCATGACCTCTGCCAAAGCGGCGGTCGCGCGGGGTAATGGTGAGATCGACGGGGGTCTTGTCCTGGTTCATGCCATTACTCCTCGCCAAACAGGGATGCATTTTGCTTACATAGATGTCAATAGTGAAGAAGAGATTGAGCCCGGAACTGAGCCGGGCGGCGGCATTGCAGGCCGCGCGCGAGCTTCTGATCGAGGCTGGCCCGCAGGCCGTTACCCTCAAGGCAGTGGCGGGACGAATCGGGCGAACGCACGCCAATCTGCTCCATCATTTCGGCTCGGCATCGGGACTGCAAAAGGCGCTCGCCGAACTGATGGCTGAAACGATCACTGCAAAGATCGGCGCGGTCGTGATGAAGACGCGCGCCGAGCATGGCGATCCGCGCGAAGTGGTCGACCTCACCTTCGACGCCTTCGACAAGGAGGGCGCGGGCGCACTCGCGAGCTGGATGATCCTGTCGGGCAACGAGGACGCGCTCGACCCGATTCTCAATGCGATTCACGACCTTGTCGACGATCTCGCGATCGACAATCAGGATGGCCTGATCCGCCAGGAAACGCTCGCGCTGGTTCTGACCGCGCTGGGCGATTCGCTGCTGGGCGGTCCCATGGCCAGCGCGCTCGGTCTGCCGCGGGACAAGGCGCGCGAGATCGCGGCCGAACAACTGCGCAATTCGGTCACGATGCGCCGCGGTGGGGAAGAATAGGCACAAAGGTTTAATTCCGGCGCGATCCGCGCTAAGCGCGCGCCATGCATTTTCTCGATCAAGCCAAGATTTACGTACGTTCGGGCACAGGCGGCCCTGGGGCCGTCAGCTTCCGTCGTGAAAAATTCATCGAATATGGCGGCCCAGATGGCGGCGAAGGCGGCAAGGGCGGCGATATCGTGTTCGAAGCCGTCCCTGGCCTAAACACGCTCATCGACTTCCGCTACACCCAGCATTTCAAGGCGCCACGCGGCAAGGGCGGCGCGGGCTCGAACCGCACTGGCGCAGGTGGCAAGGATCTCGTGATCCGCGTTCCTGTCGGCACACAGGTGCTCTCGGAGGACAGGGAACACGTCCTCGCAGATTTCACCAAGGCGGGCGAAAAAGTGGTCTTCCTGCGCGGCGGCGATGGCGGTCGCGGCAACGCCAGCTACAAGACATCGACCAACCGCGCCCCACGCCAGCACGGTACGGGCTGGCCGGGCGAAGAGATGTGGGTGTGGCTGCGGCTCAAGCTGCTCGCTGATGCCGGGCTCGTCGGGCTTCCCAATGCGGGCAAATCGACCTTCATCAATTCGGTTACCAACGCCAAGGCCAAGGTCGGCGACTATCCGTTCACCACGACGCGTCCCCAACTCGGGGTCGTGCGCCACCGTGACCGCGAGTTCGTCGTCGCCGACATTCCCGGGCTCATCGAGGGCGCCGCCGAAGGCGCGGGCATCGGCGACCGTTTTCTCGGCCATATCGAGCGCTGCAAGGTGCTGCTGCACCTCGTCGATGCCAATGGCGAGGATCCCGCAGCTGCCTATCGCACCGTTCGCGACGAACTTGAAAATTACGGCGCCGGCCTGACCGACAAGATCGAGATCATCGCCCTGAACAAGGTCGATACGCTCGATGACGAGCTGATCGAGGCGCTCTCGGCCGAACTTGCCGCAGAAAGCGGAGCCGAGGTGCTGCCGCTCTCGGGCGCGACCGGTCATGGGCTCGACGCGGTGCTCGACCGTCTGATCACAGCGATCGGACAGCCCGATCCCGTCGCAGAGATCGCGGACGAGGAGGACGAAGGGGGAAGCGGAGAATGGTCGCCGATCTGAGCCAGGACAGCGCCCGCTTCTCTCCTGCCCAGTGCGCGCGGCTCATCGTCAAGGTGGGCTCGGCACTGCTGGTCGATCCCGATGGCGCGATCCGAGGCCGCTGGCTCGGCACGCTTGTCAAGGACATTGCGGCCGCACACAAGGCGGGCCAGCAGGTCGCAATCGTCTCTTCCGGCGCGATCGCGCTCGGCGCGCGCCGGCTGAAGCTGCCCAAGGGTGGCCGCGCAAGCCTAGAGGACGCACAGGCGGCGGCTGCCACGGGCCAGATCGCGCTGTCGCAGGTCTGGGCCGATCTGCTCGCCGCACACGGCATCATCGCTGCGCAGATGCTTGTCACGCTCGACGATCTCGAGGATCGCCGCCGCTATCTCAACGCCAGCGCGACGCTCGATCGCCTGCTCACGCTGGGCGTCGTTCCCGTCATCAACGAGAATGACAGCGTCGCCACCGCCGAGATCCGCTTCGGCGACAATGATCGCCTTGCCGCGCGCGTCGCGCAGGCCGCGGGGGCGCAGGGAGTCATCCTGCTCTCCGATGTCGACGGGCTCTATACTGCCAATCCGGGGCACGATCCGGATGCCACGCTGATTCCGCGCGTCGAAAAGCTCGATGCGCGAATCATGGCCATGGCCGATGGCCGCACGGCCTCGGGCATGGGCTCGGGCGGCATGGTCTCCAAGCTGGAGGCCGCACGCATCGCGAACAGCGCTGGCGCTGCACTCGCCATCGCCACGGGCAAGAATGATCACGCGCTCAAACGCTATCTCGACAGCAGCCACGGCACCGTCTTCCTGCCCGAGCGCCACGCCGGCGCGCGCAAGGCATGGCTCGCGGGCCGGTTGCGCGTGAAGGGCAGCATCCATATCGACGCTGGCGCCGCCGCTGCGCTGGGCAAGGGCAAGAGCCTCCTCGCAGCAGGCGCTACCTCGGTCCAAGGCAGTTTCGAGCGCGGCGACGTGATCGACGTGATCGGTCCCGGCGAACAGCGCCTCGCACGAGGCCTCTCGGAATATGACAGCGCCGATGCCGCGAAGATTATCGGCCGGCGCAGCGATGCGCTCGAAACGATCCTCGGCTATGCACCGCGCACCGCCCTCGTCCACCGCGACCATATGGTGATCCTGTGACGACCACGCTCGCGCTTACCGGAGCGACGGGGTTCGTCGGCAAGACCGTCATCCGCCTCGCACTCGACAAGGGCTTCCAGATCCGCGCGCTGACGCGCCGCCCGCAACCGGCGCGCACGGGCGTGACCTGGATCGACGGTGCGCTTGACCGACCCGAGAGTCTGGCGGAACTCGCTGAGGGCAGCGACGCGGTGATGCACATCGCGGGCGTGGTCAACGCCCCCGATCGTGCGGGTTTCGTCGCGGGCAATGTCGATGGCACGCGCGCCATGGTCGAAGCCGCCGCCGCTGCGCGTGTCCGCCGCTTCATTCATGTCTCCTCGCTCGCCGCGCGCGAGCCGGACCTGTCCGACTATGGCTGGTCCAAGGCCGAGGCGGAGGCGGTCGTCGCCGCCAGCGGACTCGACTGGACGATGGTGCGCCCCCCCGCGATCTACGGCCCCGAAGATACCGAGATGTTCGAGATGTTCCGCATGGCGCGGCGCGGCCTTGTGCTGCTGCCGCCGGGCGGACGTATGTCGGTGATCGAAGTCGGCGATCTGGCCCGGCTGTTGCTCGCGCTCGTTCCCGACCGGACGTCGTTCGGCGCGGTTTACGAGGCCGACGATGGCGTCGCGGGCGGCTGGACGCACAAGGGCTTTGCCGAGGCGCTGGGCTATGCGGTCGATCGCCGCGTCAAGACCTTCGCCGCGCCCAAATCGATGCTCCGCGTCGCGGCGCGGGTCGATCGCACGCTGCGCCGCTCAAGGGCCAAGTTGACCCCCGACCGTGTGAATTATTTCAGCCATCCCGACTGGGTGATCGATCCGGCCCGCCGCCCGCCCGCAAGCCTCTGGGAACCGCAGGTCAACACGCGCGCGGGCCTCAAGGCAACCGCCGCCTGGTATCGCCGCAAGGGCTGGCTCACCTGACCCCGCAACATGCCGATTGACCGTCATTTGTCCGGACAACTTGACGAAGTTTGAGTCCCCGCACATCATGCGGGTATGAAGATCGGTACGCTCGGCACGGTAAAAAATCCCCTTGATCGGCGCGGGGTCGCGCCCGAACTCCGGTCTTCGCTGGCGGCGGACACCACGCTGGTGGGCTTTCCCTCGCGCGTGCCGGCCTTTCCCTTCACGCCCGTCGAGCAGGCGATGCAGCAGCTGGGGCATCTCGATGCCGCCTTCGCCGCGGCCGCGCAGGGCTGCGACGCGGTCGTCATCGACAGCGTCGGCGATTATGGCCTGCCCGCAATTCGCGCGGCGCTCGATATCCCCGCGATCGGCGCGGGGGAAGCTGGAATGATGGCCGCGTCGGCGGGCGGGCGGCGCTTCGCCATCGTCACCGTCTGGCCAGCCTCGATGAACTTCATCGTCAAAGGGTTACTGCGAAGCTATGCGATCGAGCAGTTCTGCACGGCAATCCGCAATGTGGGAGAAGAAGGCGCGCTCGACAGCCTTGCCGGACCCGATGGCTATCTGGCGCAGATCCGCGACGGGCAGGACGGCATCGTCGCGCGCGTTGTTGCCGCCGTCTATGCAGAGATCGCGGCGGGCGCAGAGGCGGTGATGCTCGGCTGCACCTGCATGTCACCCATTGCGGCGCGCGTTCAGGCCGCCTGCGGCGTCCCCGTCATCAATCCGCTCGCCGAAGGTGTCAGACGCGCAGAAGCGCTTGCACGTTCGGATATCCGGACACCGGCCGGGCTCCGGCCGGGCCGCGATGCGCTCGTCGCCCGGATGGTCGATGCGGTCGCCGATGAAACGCCAGAGGATTGCCCGGTCTGCGTGTTCGCGGAAGAGTAACGCGTCAGGGACGAGATCAGACGGGCTCGCCGCGCCGCCAGGGAAAACCCGGAAGACGCGAGGCCATCGGCCAGAGCACGTTGATCGCCAGCCCGCCCATGACCAGCGCGGCCGCGCCCAGCTTCCAGCCGGGCAGTGATTCGCCGAGCAGCAACGCCGAAGCCCCCATGCCGAAGATCGGGATGAGCAAGGCGGTCGGCGTGATCGTCGCTGCCGGATAGCGTGCGAGCAGCCAGCTCCACGCCGCATAGCCGAACATCGTGTTGCCGACCGACTGCCACACGACCGCCGCCCAGGCGTCGCCGCCCGCCGATGCCAGCGCGGCGGCGATCGCCGTCGGCCCTTCGAGCAGCAGCGATGCGATCAGCAGCGGTGGAATCGAGAACAGGCTGGCCCAGACGACATAGGCAAGCATGTCGGTCGTCCCGCTCGACTTGGCGACCTGGTTTCCACCCGCCCAGCTCATCGCGGCGACCAGCGCCAGAGCGAGCCCGAATGCGGTCGTGCTCCCGTCGGTATGCGCCATGATCACGCCGAAGCCGATCGTCGCGAGCAGCAGCGCAACGATCTGGAAGCCGCGCAATCGCTCGCCGCTCAGCCACATCGCAAGGCCGATGGTGAAAAACACCTGCGCCTGCATCACCAGCGACGCGACGCCCGGCGAGATATGACCATCCATCGCGATATAGAGCAGTCCGAACTGGCCGAAGCCGATCAGAAAGCCATAGGTCGCAAGCGATCGCCATGAGACGGCGGGCCGCTTGAGGATGAAGGCCGCGGGCAACAGCGCGATGATGAAGCGCAGGGTCGCGAACAGCAGCGGCGGAAAATCGTCGAGCGCTACGCGGATGACGACAAAGTTGGTGCCCCACACCGCCACGACCGCCAGTGCGAGCAGCGCGTGACGCAAGGACAGTCCGTGCGGGGCCGCTGCGGGGTTGGCGGAAGCACTCATGCCGCGCATGTAGCAGCCCTCGCGGCGGCGTCATCCCGAGAAAAACGATCAGGCCTGCAACAGATGCTGTGCGGCAAAGGTCGCGAAGGTCGTCACCAGCCCGATCAGGAAGGTGCGATAGGCAAGCCCGAGATAACGGTATTTCTTGTTCTGGAGCACCTGCCCGTTCTGATAGACGTCGCGCAGCATCAGCCGGTAAAGCGCCTCCTCGTCGTGCAGCTCCGCAATCACGCGGTCGGCGAACTCGGTTTCGCTCATCTGCGTGAACTGGCCGAAGAACAGGATGTTGGGGTTGGCGCCCGGCCTGGCCTTGGTCGCGGGCAGCACCGCGAATACCGCAAGCATCGCCGATACGAACGAGAAGAACGCCAGCACCATCAGCGGCAAGACGAGCTCACCTCCGCTGCGCGCCTGCCCGATCGAGATGGTGAAGACCACGAATGTCGCCCCCATCAGGATGCTCGCCTTCTGGTCGGCCATCTGACTGAGCTGGACGTTGATCTGCTCGACAGTGCGCACGAGGTGCACCGCGTTGGGCGGGAATTTCTGGCCCGGCATCTTGGCGGGCACGCTGGCTGGTTGATCCCCCATGGCGCGATCATGACACGCCCTCCTGCCCTCGACAAGAAACGCCAACGCCGCTTTTGTGCCGCAATCGCTTGGCAATGGCATGTTCACAGGATTAAGGACCGCAAATGACCGACCGACAGCAGATTTTCGAAACCGTCACGACGCAGATCGAACCCTTCAACAAGAAGGGCGTCGCACTCACCGAAGCCACCACCTTTGCGGGCGATCTCGAAT
The DNA here is from genome assembly GCF_022601895.1 of Sphingomonas sp. LaA6.9. GTDB lineage: Bacteria > Pseudomonadota > Alphaproteobacteria > Sphingomonadales > Sphingomonadaceae > Sphingobium_A. The sequence continues at coordinate 35,010 of NZ_JAKVIO010000023.1, read as the reverse complement.
GGGACAGCCTCACCGTGATGGACTTCGTCGCCGCGATCGAGGACGAGTTCGACATCATCATCACGATGAACATGCAGGCCGAGATCGAGAATGTCGGCCAGCTCGTCGACGCGGTCGGCAAGCTCAAGGGCTGATCGCCAGATGACCGACCTCTTCTCCAAGTTCGATCCGCTGATCCAGCAGCGAGAGGCGCTGCTCGCGACCGGGGTCAAGGATCCCTTCAGCCTCGTCATGGAGGCGGTGAAGTCCCCTACCGTCGCGGTCTGCAACGGCAAGGAGACGATCCTGCTCGGCACGTACAACTATATGGGGATGACCTTCGATCCCGACGTGATCGAGGCCGGCAAGAAGGCGCTCGACGAATTCGGCGCGGGCACCACGGGCAGCCGCGTGCTCAATGGCACCTATCAGGGCCACCGGGAGGTCGAGGAGGCGCTGAAGGAATTCTATGCCATGGATCACGCCATGGTGTTCTCGACGGGCTACCAGGCCAATCTCGGCATCATTTCGACGATCGCCGGCAAGGGCGACTATGTCATCCTCGATATCGACAGCCACGCATCGATCTATGACGGCTGCAAGATGGGCGACGCCGAAATCGTCGCCTTCCGTCACAACGATATCGAGGCGCTCGAAAAACGGCTGAAGCGCCTTCCGGCCGATGCAGGCAAGCTCGTCGTGCTCGAGGGTGTCTACTCGATGCTCGGCGATATCGCCCCACTCAAGGAAATGATCCGCGTCTCCAGGGAAGCGGGCGCGATGGTGCTCGTCGACGAAGCGCACTCGATGGGCTTCATCGGGCCAAATGGTCGCGGCGTGGCCGAGGATCAGGGCGTGCTCGACGATGTCGATTTCGTCATCGGGACCTTCTCGAAGAGCGTCGGCACCGTTGGCGGCTTCTGCGTCTCGAACCATCCCAAGTTCGAAATCCTGCGCCTCGTCTGCCGCCCCTATGTCTTCACCGCGTCGCTGCCGCCGAGCGTGGTCGCGACCGCCGCGACCTCGATCCGCAAGCTGATGCACGGATCGAACAAGCGCGCGCATCTCTGGGAAAACTCGAAGCGTCTGCACAAGGGGCTCAAGGAGCTCGGCTTTCAGCTGGGCACAGACGAGCCGCAATCGGCGATCATCGCGGTGATCATGCCCGATCTCGAGCGCGGCGCCGCGATGTGGGAGGCACTGCTCGAAGAGGGGCTCTACGTCAACCTCGCGCGCCCGCCCGCGACGCCTGCCAACATGACGCTGCTGCGCTGTTCGCTGTGCGCCGAGCATTCGGCCGAGCAGGTCGAGCAGATCCTCGGCATGTTCAAGGCAGCGGGCCGTAACGTCGGCGTGATAAGCTAGGCATCGTCTTGCTTTCCTTGGCCGCGGCGATTTGTTAATCCTTTGAGCATGGCGGTCGAGGAAACCGACTTCGGGGGCGAAGAAAGCGCACAACCCGGCTGGCAGCGCTGGCTCGGCTGGATCGGCGCCGGCATCGTCGTCTCGATCCTGATCGCACTGATCGCGATGCTGGCGCTATCGTCGCGTCAGCGCGACACCGCGCTCGAATGGCAACAGCGCAGCTTCGAAGTGATGATTGCGGTTCGCGCGATCGAGGGCCAGATGGCGCAGTCCGAAGCCACGCTCGGCCGCGCGGTGATAGCATCCGACAAGGATGTCGCGCGCCAGTTCTACGACAACTGGCGGCGCACGGGCAGCATGATCACGCGGCTCCAGCGCATCACGCGCAACAATCCCGAGCAGGCTGCGCTCGTGCGCGATCTTCAGGCGCTCTACCGCACGCGCAGCGAAGAGCTCGAGGAAGCCGCGCTCCGGCTCAACTACGACCAGAAGCAGAACGCGCTGTCGGTCTATTTCAATGCCGGCAAGACCGAGACGCTCGACCGTTTGAAGGCAATTTTCCGCGAGATCGTCGCCAACGAACAGACGCTGCTCGCCGCGCGCACGGGTGAAGCCAAGGGCTTCATGGCGCAGTCCAACAAGCTCGCAGCGACCCTGTCGGTGCTCGGTCTGCTGCTCGTCGTCGGCGCGATCGGGCTGGGCTGGACGGCGATAGACGCGATCACGCAGCGACGGCGTGCGCGGCGTACCGCGGAAGTCGAAGCGCACCGGGCCGAGTTGCTCGAAGGCGCGGTCGCCGAACGCACCACCGAACTGCGCCTCGCCAACCAGCGGCTGCTCGCCGAGGCGAGCGAGCGCGCACATGCCGAGGCGCAGCTGCGTCAGATCCAGAAGATGGAAGCCGTTGGCCAGTTGACCGGCGGCATCGCGCACGACTTCAACAACATGCTCGCGGTTGTCGTCGGCGGGCTCGAGCTCGCCAAGCGCAAGCTCCACGATCATGCGGGCGACGCCGAGCGCCATCTCGACAACGCCATGGAAGGCGCCAATCGCGCGGCCGCGCTCACCCGCCGTCTGCTGGCCTTTGCGCGCGCTGAACCGCTGCTGCCGCAGTCAGTGAATCCCGACACGCTCGTGCGCGGCATGAACGACCTTATGGACCGAACGCTGGGCGAGCGCATCCGGCTCGAAGTCGAGAGCGTCGCGCATCCCTGGAGCATCTGGGTCGACCGCCACCAGCTCGAAAACGCAATCCTCAACCTCGCCGTCAACGCGCGCGACGCGATGGACGGCGAAGGCAAGCTCACCATCCGCACATCCAACGTCTCGCTCACCGCAGACGAGGTCGGCGAATCACTGCCCGGCGACTATGTCCGCGTCGACGTCACCGATACGGGCTGCGGCATGTCGCGCGAGGTGCTCGAACGCGTGTTCGAGCCCTTCTTCACCACCAAGCCCGTGGGCAAGGGCACCGGCCTCGGCCTCAGCCAGATCTTCGGCTTCGTCCGCCAGTCGGGCGGGGAGATCAGCATCGCCTCCGCCGAAGGGCTGGGCACGACGGTCTCGCTCTATCTGCCGCGCCACCAGAGCACCGAGGATGCGGACGAGCACGTGGCGGCCCCACGCATCGAAGCCACCGGTAATCTGCCGCAACAGCCCATGCTCACAAGCCGCATCGCGCTGGTCGTCGAAGACGATGCGCGCGTGCTCGCCGCCACCTCGAGCGCGCTTGAGGAGCTGGGGGTCAAGACGATCTGCGCATCATCCGCCGAAGAGGCGATGGCGATGCTCGAGGCCGACAGCGCCATCGACATCATCGTCTCCGACGTCGTCATGCCGGGCATGACCGGCCCCGAATTCGTCGCGAGGGTCGGCCCGCTCTATCCTGATGTCGCGATCCTCTTCGTCACCGGCTATGCCGATGTCGACGATGCCCAGGCCTTTGGGGGGCATGCGGTGCTGAGAAAGCCCTTCACGATCAGTGCGCTCGAAAACGCGATCGAGGGCGCGCTAGCAAATGCGCCTAACGCACGGCGCCGCGCGACAACAGTCGCGGCAGCAGAATAAGCGCGCCGAGTATCGGGAAGCGCCGCTGCCAAGGGCGCACCTCGATCGTGGTGCCGGCATGGCGGTTGATCTTCCACGCGAGATAGTCGATCCCGCCGGCAAAGGTCAGGCTCGCCTTGGCGAGGCGCACCAGCGTCAGCAGCTTGCCGTTGCGCCGCAGCCGCCGCCAGCGCGCATCCAGATCGGGCAAGCTCGCTGGCGGTTCGGCAGCCAGAGCCGCCGAAAGGCGCCGGTAATGGTCGGGGTCGAAATCGACGATGGAGCCCGAGCGGTCCTTGCGCTCGGCGCGAAGCTCGGCGCCATAGGTCAATGCAAAGCCACGCCGCCACAGGTCGAGCGGATCGTCCAGGGCCGCCGCCGGGGTGAGCGTCGCCAGGGTGACGGGCGCCTGGGCAATCGCCGCAATGGCCGCGTTGCGTGCCGCGCCATCGGCCGTCCAGACCAGTCGCGAAGGCTGCGCGAAGCGCGCCCAGACCGACACATTGCTCGCCTCCGGGCGGCACAGCGCGGCGAAGTCGGCTTCGTTCAGGACCGCATATTTGGCGGAAAGCCCGTCATGGCCGAAAGGGAAGACATTGGGCGGAACAAGCCGGTTGGCGGTCGCCAGCCATCGCTGGCCGTAAGCCGCGCGATAATCGGAGACGATCAGGTAAAAATCGAGCATCTGCCCATCGAGTTCGGCAGTGCGCAGGCACGATCCGTAGAACAGCACCGCGCGCGCCGCCACGCCATATCGTGCTGCAATGGCCTCTGCCATTGCGACGACGCGCGGATCGGCGGGCTCGGCCAGCTCGGCCGCGATCAGCGTCTCAAGGTCGGTCACGCCGCCAGGCGGAGGAACGGAACGGGTGCCGTTGAGGTCAGTACGATCGGATGATCGCGCTCCGCCCTGAAGGTCTCACCGTCGAGGATGACGCTCGACCCCTCGCCCTCGATGCGGACGAGGTCGCCGCGCTCGAAATGGACGCCGCTCAGCTTGTCGCGCCCCAGCCGGCCGAAGATGGCGCCGTAAAGCGCACGCACCATCGCAGGGAAGGTCAGCTCGACCGCCATGAACTTCATGCGCCCAGGGACATGCACGCCGCTGTCGGCACGCGCCGCCAACAACATCTTTTCAAGCGTAGTGACGATGAACACCGAGAAATCGCCGAGCGGCTGGCCTTCACGAACAAGCGAAATGCGCACCGGTCTCGGCTTGGGCGGCAAAAAGCTGGTACGCAGCCCGAACAATGCCGAGATGAGCACCGCCAGCGCAGCCAGCACATGGCTGACCCCGTTGGGCAATCCGAGCGGATAGATCTTGGTGCGGCAATAAAGGATCGTATCCGCCAGTCCCGCACCCCCGAGGAACATCCCCAGCGTCGGCCGGGTGCCGGACTGACCGTCGCTGAGCGCGATCAGCTCGCGCACGACGATATGATCGGAAAGATCGGTTTTGCTCAGCTCGACCACGCGTTCGAGCGCCGCGAGCGGATCGCCGGCGGCGCCGAGGTCAAGCGCGATCAGATTGGTCTTGCCATTGGGCAGCACCGCTACGGGGGGCGGCGCATCGCCGAAATGCCCGCCATGATAGAGCTCGGTCAGCGCGGCCTGCACGGTGCCGTCGCCACCGTTGATGACGAGAATCTTGGGCTTCACGCGCGCGATGGTGCGCAACGCCTCGCCGATCTGGCCGACATGCTCCACTTCATAATGGAAGATGTCGGGTCTGCCCGCGCAGAAGCTCCGCACGCGCGGCAACAACGAGCGGTTGCCCGTTGAGCGCGGATTGGAGAGAAGCGCGACGCATGCCATGGTTTTGCTACGCTCCCACGGGCTTGAACGAGAGACCCTGAATATAGTTCAGCGTCACCGGCACCAGGCGTGGCCCCTCGCTCACCGTGAACGCGACGCGGTTCATATCGGGCTTGCGCTTGAGCGCCAGATCACTGATCGAAACGCTTGGATTGCCCGAAAAGCCGCCGCCATCGGTGCGGCTCGTCTTGCCATTTCCATCAAGATCATGGCGCACCGAGATTGCATAGCGCCCCGCCTTGGGCACGGGCACGCAGATGTCCATCACACCGCCGCGCGTCGCCGCGACATCGACGCGCTCGATATACTGCTTCTTCTCTAGGAAGGTCGCCTTGTTGTCGCTGTAGAGCTGGACGCGGACCACGCCGGTGCGGGCCTTGAGGCCGCTCACGCGCGCGATCACCGCGGGTCCGCCCTTCTGGCACGACGCGGCATACGGCCCCAGCGTCGTCGCCCGGGCCGCGGTCAGAGGGGTAACAAAGGGCATCGCGACCGCCACAAGGCCGATCAGCGCGACACCGGAAAGTTTCAACATGACCTCTTCACTCCTGGGCGCTATATCCATCCCCGTTGCCGGACATGGACGGCTGTGTTCGCCCCCGTGTCCTCCTAAAGATCGGCTGTGTTTGCGGCCAAATCATGGTCATGGGACGACTGAATTCTGAAAATGCTCACGTCCACCGACCGTTACCTCGCCAGGCTGATCGCCCTCCCGCTCTTCGGGACGCTGGTGATCGCGGCCATGCTGCTCGTGCTCGACAAGATGCTGCGGCTGTTCGATTTCGTGGCGTCCGAAGGCGGTCCGGTCAGCGTCGTGTGGCGCATGCTTGCCAACCTCATCCCCGAATATCTGTCACTCGGCATCCCGATCGGGCTGATGCTGGGCATCCTGCTAGCATTTCGCAAGCTCGCCACCTCCTCCGAACTCGACGTGTTTCGCGCGGTGGGCATGAGTTACGGGCGACTGCTGCGCGTACCCTATATGTATGCGATCGCACTCGCCTTGGTGAACCTGGCGATCGTCGGCTTCGTCCAGCCCTATGCGCGCTATGCCTATGAGGGGCTTCGCTTCGAACTGCGGTCGGGGGCCCTCGGCGCTTCGATCAAGGTCGGCGAGTTCACCCGGCTTGGCTCCAAGATCACGCTTCGGATCGAACAGAGCCGCAAACAGGGTCGTGAACTTTCGGGCATCTTCGTGCGCGCCGAGAATCGCGACCAGCAATCGGTCTCCGCGACCGCCAAATCGGGTCAGTTTCTCGCAACCGATGATCCCGACACGATCATATTGCGGCTCACCAACGGCGTGCTGATCCACGACGCACCCAATTTCAGGACGCCACGCGTACTCAGCTTCTCCAGCCATGACCTGCCGATCGACCTTCCCAAGATCGAGGCGTTCCGCGGGCGCGGCGGCGCAGATCGCGAACTCACCATTCCCGAGCTCGTCCGCGTCGGCCGCGATTCCACCGCGTCGCAGGAACTGCGCAACGAATCGCGCGCCAATTTCCATTTTCGCATGGTCGAGGTGGCGATGATGCTCCTGCTACCGCTGCTCGCGGTCGCGCTCGCGGTCCCGCCAAAGCGATCGACCTCGGCGCTCGGCGTCTTCATTTCGATCGTGATGGTCGTCACCTATCACAAGATCAACGAATATGGCGAAGGCCTGGGCGCGCTTGGTATCGTCCATCCGATCATCGCCCTGTGGGTGCCTTTCCTGCTGTTCGCGGCGCTGATCATGTGGATGTACCATACCCTCGCAATGGTGCCCGGCGGTCAGCCGATCGGCGCGCTCGAACGCGCCTTTTCCGGGTTGGGCAAGCTCGCGAAGACATGGTTCCGCTTCGGGCAGCGCAAGCTGGAGGCCCGCACTTAAATGCAGACGCAGTTTTTCCCGTCGCGCACGGTGTCGGTCTATATGGCGCGGATGTTCCTGGTCCGCAGCTTCGCGGTGCTGGCCGCGCTGGTGCTCGTCCTCCAGGCACTCGACCTGCTCGGCGAGGCCGACAAGATTCTCGCCTATCCGGGCAACGGCAATGCCGAGCTATGGACCTATGTGACGCTGCGCGTGCCACAGATCGTGGCGCGTTTCCTGCCCTTTTCGGTGCTGCTCGGCACGCTCATCACGCTCATCACGCTCAACCAGAACAGCGAAGTGATCTCGATGAAGGCGTCAGGGCTGTCGGCGCACCAGGTGCTCGCGCCGCTGATCCTCGCCAGCCTGCTGGTCGCCGCCATTTCCTTCACCTTCAACGAACGCATCGTCGCGCGCGCCAGCGACACGCTGGATCGCTGGGAAAAGGCGGATTTCGGACCACTGCCCAAGGACAAAGCGCTCCAGACCAATGTCTGGGTGCGCGATGGCAACAACCTCATTCACGCCGCCGAAGTGCGCGGACGGGGCGCGACCACCCGACTCGACAAGATCACGGTCTACGACCGCGAGGCCGACTCGCTGCTGCAGATCGTCGAGGCCCCCACCGCACGCCTTTCCCCGCAGGGCTGGACGCTTACGGATGCGACGCGCTTCAAGGTGGCGCAGGGGACGAGCGAGCCCATGGGCACGATCACCATCGGCCAGGACATCCGTCCCGATCAGTTCACGCTGGCGCAGGTCGATCCCGACGGGCTGTCCTTCATGGCGCTCCGGGAGGCGATCGCCGACCTCAAGGACGCGGGCCGTCCGACACGCGCGCTGGAGGCCAATTTGTGGCACAAGATCTCCGGGCCAATGTCCTCGGTATTGATGCCGCTGCTCGGCGCCGTCGCCGCCTTCGGCCTCGCGCGCTCAGGCCAGTTGTTCCTGCGCGCGGTGATCGGCATGGCGCTCGGCTTTGCCTATTTCGTCGCCGACAATTTCGGGCTCGCCATGGGCAATCTCGGCGCCTATCCGCCCTGGCTCGCCGCCTGGGGGCCGTTCCTGCTGTTCTTCCTGATCGGCGAGACCGTGCTGGTCAGGACCGAGGAATAGCGCCCGCTCTTGGCCCCATTTGTGCCGTATTGCCCCGGCAGAGCGTGCATCTATATTGCTCGGCCCATGCCCGAAAGGCGGGGCCGACGACCAGTGAATTGAGGGTACGCACGTGAAAACCGCTGAAACGGCGCAGACCGGCTTCTGGAACAAATCGCATCATCTTGACCGGATGACGCTCAAGGAACTCGTCGTCGCCTATTTCCAATATCCGGCGATCATTGTCTATTTGCTCCTCGCCGTAACGTCGATTGGGCTGTGGGTCTGGCGCCCCGCGCCGCTTGTGCAGACGCTCGCTGCGATCGCAGTCGCGGTCTTCATCTATCCGCTCGCCTGGTATGCGCTTCACCGCTGGGTGCTGCACAGCCGCTGGATGTGGAAGCATAAATGGCTCGCGGGCACCTGGAAGCGCATTCATTACGACCACCATCAGGATCCCAACCATCTCGAGATCCTGTTCGGAGCGCTTCACACGACGCTGCCGACGATCGTCATCGCTACCGCGCCGCTGGGCTATCTCATCGGCGGCTTTGGCGGCGCAGCGATTGCAACTGCAACGGGGCTGATCACCACCTGCGTGTACGAGTTCTTCCACTGCATCCAGCACCTGGCTTACAAGCCGAAGAACAAGCTCATTCTCATGATGAAGCAGCGCCACATGGCGCACCACTTCCACGACGAGACGGGCAATTTCGGCATCACCAATTATTTCTGGGATCGCCTGTTCGGCACGCTCTATGACCGCGTTTCGGAGCGCCAGAAGAGCCCCACCGTCTTCAACCTCGGCTATACGCCCGAGGTGGCAGAAGTTTATCCCTATGTCGCTGATCTTTCGGGCGGCGTCGCCACCGGCCATCCAGTCGAGCGGCTTCGCGCGAAGCTGAAAGGCTGATTGTCGCGCGCCCCGGCGAATGCCGGGGCCCCGGTCACGATCAAAAGACACTGGACCCCGGCGTTGGCCGGGGTAAAACCGCGCCCGACATCGGGGAACAATCTGGAATGACCGACATCACCATCCGGCCCGTCGATACCGCGGCCGATCGCAGGGCGTTCGTCGATCTCGCCTACCGGCTCAATGGGAATGATCCCAACTGGGTCGCGCCGCTCAAGGCCGAGGTCCACGGCCTCATCACGCCGGCCAAAAACCCCTGGTTCGGCCATGCCGAGGCACAGCTGTTCCTCGCGGAACGCCGCGGTCGCGTCGTGGGCCGTATCTCGGCGCATATCGACCGTCTTGCGCTCACCCAGCCAGTCGCCCAGGGCATGGGCCCCGGCACGGGCAACTGGGGCATGATGGAAGCCGAAGACGAAGCCGTTTTCAAGGCGCTCATCGCACGCGCCGAAGAATGGCTGCGCAAAAAGGGCATGCACCGTTCACTCGGTCCACTGAGCCTGTCGGTCTGGGACGAACCGGGCTTGCTCGTCAGCGGTTTCGATCACCCGCCAACGGTGATGATGGGGCACAATAGCCCGGCCTATCGCGGCTGGGTTGAGCATGCCGGCTACGCCCCCGCCAAATCGCTCCTCACCTACGACCTCGATATCACCGGCGGCTTTCCGCCGATCGTCCAGCGCATCGTGCAGTCGGGCGAGCGCAACAGCCGTATCGTCATCCGCAAGGTCGACAAGCGCCGCTTCGACCAGGAAGCCGCGCTCATCATGGGCATCCTCAATGATGCATGGTCGGACAACTGGGGCTTCGTGCCGCTGACCGACGACGAGATCGCCTATGTCGGTAAGAAACTGAAGCCCATCGTTCGTGAAGATCTGATCATGGTGGCCGAGGTCGAGGGCGAACCCGTCGCCTTCATGATCGTGCTGCCTGACCTGAACGAGCCGCTGCGCGGACTCAAGGGCTCGCTGCTTCCCTTCGGCTGGGCGAAGCTGCTCTGGTGGCTGCGCAAGCCCGCCTCGCGCACGATGCGCGTGCCGCTGATGGGCGTCGTGAAAAAGCTCCAGTCATCGCGGCTCGCTAGCCAGCTCGCCTTCATGATGATCGAATATATCCGTCGTGAAGCGATAAAGAATTACGGTTCCCAGCGCGGCGAGATCGGCTGGATCCTCGACGACAACCAAGGCATGCGAGCGATCGCGGAGACGATCGAAAGCACGATAAACCGCGAATATGTGATCTACGAAAAGGCGCTTTGACCCGATCCGGCGATGCCGTACCGCAGCGGCATCATTGGTTTCAGATCCGGCCGAAGCCCTGGTTGTTCGCAACGGCCTTCTTGCCGAAAGCCTGCCGGCGTTCGACCAGCGGGTTGCACTCTCTTTCGAGCAGCGACAGCGTCGCTTCGAATGTCGGGCGCAATTGCACGACCTGCTGGAGCACCTCGTCGGGGGCCTCGTGCGTTTCGACGCAGCGGCGCGCCACCGCCTCGATCTGTTCGGCAAGCACCGACAGTGGCTCCGCGCCGAACTGGCGCGATTCGCCCTTGAGCGTATGCGCGGGCAGGATCAGCGCCGTCGCGTTCTTGGCGCGCATGGCTTCCTCGATCGCGGCGACCGATTTGGTACCATCCTCCCGGAAATAGCCGAGAATCCGAATGAAATCCGCGCCAAGTTCCTGCCGCGCAGCAAGAAAGGCCGGCCAGTCGACGAGAGTCTGATCCATCTGGGTCACGAAACCCGATCCTCCAGTATCTGAAACACTTGTTCCCGGATCGGAAAATACGGCCCAAGCGGTAAACAGAGCGTTGACGCGTCAGGTTACGATCTCGAAACCTTCCCCGATTTCGGTTAAAACGGGGGCAACGGTCCAGCCGCGCTCCTCGGCAAGCGCGGCGATTTCACCGGGCGCGATCGGATCGTCGGCGACGATGCGCACGCATTGCCCGGCGCCGGCCTCACGCGCCGCGCGCGCCAGCCGCAGCACCGGCCACGGGCAACGCATCCCGCGCGCATCGACAAGTGGTGTCATCGCCTCACCGCGCAATTCACTTCCCGTAAGGGTTCTTCGGCGCCCGCAATGTCAGCCGCACGGGCACCGCGCCGAAGCCCAGTTCGCGGCGTATGCCGTTGACCAGATAGCGGCGATAGCTTTCGGGCAGCTGGTCGACACGCGTGCCGAACAGCACGAAGCCGGGAGGGCGCGTCTTGGCCTGCGTCACATAGCGCAGCTTGATGCGTTTGCCGCCGGGTGCCGGCGGCGGATTGGCCTCGATCGCGCGCTCGAACCAGCGGTTGAGCTGCCCTGTCGACACACGCTTCGACCACGCCTCGCGCGTTTGGAAGGCCACGTCGATCAGCTGGTCGAGCCCCTTGCCCGTCGCGGCGGAGACCGCGATCAGCGGCACGCCCTTCACCTGCGCCAGACCCTCGTCCAATGCCTTGCGCACGCCCTGGAACAGGCTCGACGGATTTTCGGCCACGTCCCATTTGTTGATCGCGATGATCAGGGCACGCCCCTCTTCGAGCACGCGGTCCGCGATCCGCAGATCCTGCACCTCGAGCCCCCGCGTGGCATCGAGCAGCAGCACGACGACCTCTGCGAAATCGACCGCATGGAGCGCATCGGCGGCCGAGAGCTTCTCGAGCTTGTCCTGCACCTTGGCCTTTTTGCGGAGCCCGGCGGTATCGATCAGCCGCAGCGGGCGTGTGCCCTCCTCATGCGGCCAGGCGAGATCGATCGCGATCGAATCGCGCGTGATCCCCGCCTCGGGCCCGGTAATCATCCGGTCTTCGCCCAGGATCCGGTTCACGAGCGTCGATTTGCCCGCATTTGGCCGCCCGACGATCGCCAGCTTCAGCGGACCGTCTTCGTCCTCCTCGCCATCGTCCTCCTCACCTTCGCCCTCTTCACGGTCGATATGCGGCAGCAGCGCCTCGAACAGGTCGGCGATGCCTTCGCCATGCTCGGCGCTGAGCTGGACGGGATCGCCGAAACCCAGTTCGAGCGATTCGAGAATCCCGCTTTCACCCGCGCGCCCCTCGGCCTTGTTGGCCACGAGGATCACGGGTGTCGTGCTCCCGCGCAGCCATCGCGCGATCTCGGCGTCGAGCGGGACGATCCCTGCGCGCGCATCGATCAGGAACAGCGCGACATCTGCCTCGGCAACCGCGGCCTCGGTCTGCACGCGCATCCTTCCGGGAAGGCTCTGCGGATCCTCATCCTCGAAGCCCGCCGTGTCGAACAGGCGGAAATCGAGGCCGAGCAGATGCGCTTCCCCCTCACGGCGGTCGCGGGTCACGCCGGGCATGTCGTCGACCAGCGCGAGCTTCTTGCCGACCAGCCGATTGAACAGCGTCGACTTGCCCACATTCGGCCGCCCGACAATGGCGACGACGGGCAATCTCCTGGCCATCTGGCCTTCTCCATAAGCAATCGAGGACGACCCGCCCAAAATGGGGCGGATCGTCCTCTCGATTCAACCAAATTATAGCGATGCGCGCGCCGTGTCGGCGCGGGCCCACATCAACGCCAGGCGGTCAGCCTGCCGCTGTCATCGAGAATGTACAGCGTGTTGTTCGCCACGATCGGGGGCAGGTTCACCGCCGATTTCAGCTCGCGCTGACCGCGGATCGCGCCATCGGTGGGCGAGACTTCGGCGAGCATGCCATCGTTGCTCACCAGCACCAGCCGGTCGCCCGCGAGCACGGGGCCCTGCCAGCTGATCGGCCCTTCCTTCTTCTTGGGATTGCGATAGCGCGTCAACTGCGCCTGCCAGCGCACCTTTCCGCTGACGCGCGACAGGCAGAGCAGCTTCGCTTCATCGGTGACGACGAAAACCCATTCGCCCGCGACCCAGGGGGTCGAAATGCCTGCGATGTTGATTTCCCAGAGGCGCTGGCCCGTGACGAGTTCGAGCGAGACCATGCGCCCGCCCTGCCCGACCGCAAAAACGCGGCCCTGGTCGATCACCGGATCGGCGTCGATGTCGGACAGGATGCCGACCGCGGTCGCGATGCTGGTGCGCGAGAGCGCGTCCTGCCACACTTCCTGGCCGTTTTCGTAACGATAGGCGCTGAGCTCACCCGAGGAATAGCCGCCGACCACCGTGCCCTGCGCGATTGCGGGGCTGGCGACGCCGAACACGCCTGCGGTCTCGAGCGTACCCGCGCGCGTCCACTCCTGATTGCCGTCGCTCATGCGCAGCGCGAAGATCTGGTTGTCCTGGCTCATCACATAGACATTGCCGTTGCCCACGCCGGGAGCGCCGCGCAGCGGTCCGCCCGGACGCTTCTTCCAGAGCTGCGCACCCGTCTGCGCGTTGAAGGCCGCGACGTCGCCAATGCCGTTGGTGGCATAGAGCATGCCATTGTCATAGCTGACGCCACCACCGAACAGCAGTCCGACATTGCCCGACAATTCGCCCGACCAGAAGCTCCGCCCCCCCTCGACATCCTTGGGGTCGCCGATCTGGACGGTCCAGACTTCGGCACCCGTCTGCGCGTCATAGGCACGCAGCTTGGCGCGGCTGTCGACCGCATAGACGCGCCCTTCAGCCACGATCGGCGTGGATGCGAGCCGCTCATATTTGCTGCTGCCCGCCATCTCGGCGGTCCATGCCGGCGAAAGCGATGCGCCGAGCGCCAGATGCCCCATCGATTTCGAGGCGTTGCCGCCCGGCTGCGTCCATTCGGCATTGACCGCCGCCATCGGCAGCAGAACCGCCACATCGGCGAGCGCTGGGTCGACCTCGACCCCGCTCTCGGCGGTCAGCACGGGGACGCGCTTGCCCACCGTAGGCGTCTTGGGCTTGTTATCCTCGCCACCCCCGAGAATGCTGCAGCCGCCAAGCAGGATCGCGGAGACCGCAACCAGAACTCCATTCCTCACCAAGGTCATTCCTTCTTTTCCCCACGCGGTTGCACCACCGCATCGACCCCCAATACCCCCGCCATCTGGACCGCGCGTGAACGGATCGATTCCGGAACGCCTTCATCCTTGGCAATTGCGGCGAAAAGCGGGCCGGCCAGATCGGGTTTGTTCATGTTGAGATAGGCAATCGCAACCATCTCGCCCGCGCTGCCGAACCACGGCCCGCCTTCGATCGCGAGCGGCTTCAAGCGCGCGACGACATCCGCGGGCTTCAGGCTGTCATATTCGGCTGCGGTCTGACGAACCAGCGCCAGGTCTCGAAACGGCTTGGCGACGTTCGCATCCTCGGCAATCGCCTTGTAGCCCGCGGCGGCCGCCTTGGCGTCGCCTGCCTGCAGCTTCATGCTCGCGAGCGTGAGCCGTGCGGTCGTGCTATAGCCGTCGTTCTTGCTTTCGGTGAGCGGCTTGAGCTTCGCCTCGATGCCCTGCTTGCGCCCGGCCTCGAGATCGTCGAGAATCTGGATCAGCGCCTCGCCCTCGGCTTCGGACGCCTTGGTCTGCTCATGGCTCCACCACAGCCAGCCGCCAAATGCGGCAAGCGCGATCACCACAGCGACGATCGCTGCCTTGCCCCAGCGCCTGGCCGCGCGCGCGACCTGGTCGCGGCGCAGTTCCTCGTCCACCTCGCGCAGGAATGCTTCATTGGTCGGGGGCGTCGATGCCAAGTTGAATTCTCCGGAAATGCAAAATTGGCGCGGACCTTAGCCGCGCACGATCAGAAACGAAAGCGTCTCAATCTTTCGGCTGGTAGGTCTGTTCGAAGCCGGGGAAAGTGCGCGTGCGGACTTCCTCGGCATAGCGCGTCGCGGCCTCGTCGATCCGTGTCGCCAGATCGTCATAACGCTTGACGAAACGCGCGGTGCGCTCGAACATGCCGAGCATGTCGTCGATCACCAGCACCTGACCGTCGCACTGCGCAGACGCGCCGATCCCGATCACAGGGCACGACACTTCGGCGGTCACCGCCTGCGCCAGCGGCTCGAGCACGCCCTCGACCACCATCGAGAACGCGCCCGCATCGGCGATCGCGCGCGCGTCGGAGATGATCTTGGCGTGTTCGGCATTGGTCCGTCCGCGCGCGCCATAGCCGCCCAGCGCGTTCACTGCCTGCGGGGTCAGCCCGATATGGCCGACCACCGGGATCCCGCGCGACGACAGGAAGTTGACCGTGGGCGCCATCGCCTCGCCGCCCTCGAGCTTGACTGCGGCCGCTCCCGTTTCTGCAAGCACGCGCGATGCCGCGCGGAACGCGTCCTCGGGACTCGCCTCATAGCTGCCAAAGGGCATGTCGACGACGACCACCGAATGATAGCTGCCGCGCACCACCGCCGCGCCATGCGCGATCATCATGTCGAGCGTCACGGGCAGGGTCGAAGGCAGGCCGTATATCACCTGCCCCAGGCTGTCGCCCACCAGCAGCATGTCGCAATGCCGGTCGAGCAGCTGCGCCATGCGCGCCGTATAGGCGGTGAGCATGACGATCGGATCCTTGCCCTTGCGCGCCTGAATCTGAGGCACGGTCATGCGCTTCATCGGTGCGGGCGTCGGATGCGCGCGGCTGGTTGAGGTGTCGAGCGTATAAGTTGTGGACATGGGAGGCTTCTTAGCCGCTCATTGCCGCATCCGCCAGACCGCGGACATATCGGCCTGTATTCCCGGCTGCCGCAACGGTGGAGCGGGGCGACATGGCGACAGTGCGCTTCGTCGCCCCTTGTTCGTCCGTCCGCCTTTGCTAAAGCCTTGGCGATAGCGGGCAGAGTGGCTGCGCCGGGTCGAATAAAGGCGAGTCATTGACGGAGCGGAATGGGGCAAGGACCAGGGCAGGCGTCGCACGCATGATCCTTGATGTGCCCGCGCATCAGCGGCGGAGCATGGGGCGCCTGCTGGGCCTGATCGGATTTGCGGGCATCCTGCTGCTCAACCTGACGCCCGCAGGCTATGCCGATTTCCTTCTCTACCTCACCTTCTACATCCTGCTGTCGGCGGGTGCGGCATTGTGCATCGGCTTCACCAGTCACCGTTTCCGCCTGAAGCGCGGTCCGGTCGACATCGAACCCTTCGACTATGCGCCCTGGCTCGGCGTCGCCGCGATTGTCACCGGAACGACGATCACGTCGTTCATGATGTTCAAGCAGTTCGTCATGCCCCCGCGCGGTTTTCCGCTCGATCCCGCGCTCGCTGCCTTCGATCGCTGGCTGTTTCTCGGCCGCGATCCGTGGACGGTCACGCACAGCCTGATCGGCGGCTGGCCGGCGGCCAAGCTGCTCGACATCCTCTATAGCCAGTTCTGGTTCATCCTGATGTACTGTTTCCCCGCGATCGCGATCGCGTTGGCCAAAAGCTACGAGATCCGTCTGAGGCTCGTGAGCTGCTGGCTCGCGTCATGGATACTGATCGGGAGCGTCGCGGCCTGGATCCTCGGATCGGCGGGGCCCTGCTATTACAACGCACTGGTCGGCCCCGACGCCAGCTTCGCGCTACTCAACCAGCGGCTGGCCGAACTGGGCCGCAGCGCCGAGGCGGCGGGCGTTACGATCCACACGCTCGGCTATCAGCCGCAGCTGCTCTCCACCTTCCTCAATCCGCGGCTCGAGGCGGTTGGCGGTATCTCGGCGATGCCCTCGATGCACGTCGCGATGGCCGCGCTGTTCGCGATTGGCGGCTTCCAGATCCGCCGCTGGCTTGGCTGGGCGATGACAGGTTTTGCGGTCGCGATCTGGATCGGATCGATCCATTTCGGCTGGCATTATGCGAGTGACGGCGTGGTCGGCGCCGCTATGATGGTCGCGCTGTGGAAGGCGACCGCGCTGCTTACTCGAGCGCGGCCAGCGCCTCACCGGGATTGTCGCTGAACACGCCGTCGACGCCGAGTTCCACGAACAACCGGATCTCGGCCGCCATATCGCCACGGCCGCGCGGATTGAGCCCCTTGCGCATGTCGGCGGGCAGAAAATAATTCTCGACGCGAAAGGTCCAGGCATGGACCTTGAGCCCTGCGGCATGCGCATCGGCAACGAAGCGCGTGGGCGCCTCGCGCTTGCCAAGCTTCGACACGGGCACGATCAGCGCCTTGGCGGGCCCGACGCCATCGGCATAGGTCGCCACGCTCTTCAGACCCTCCGGCGTCGTCATCGCAGCGAAATGCGGTTCGGCACCCATCAGTTGGATCAGCCTTAGCTTTGTCAGCCCGCGCAATTCCTTGAGATTTTCCGCCTCGAACGACTGGATGAACACGGGATCGCCGGCATGCGAATAGCCATTCTTCTCCAGCATCGCGACGAGCGGCCGCTCCATCGCCAGCCCTATCCCCTGGAAATAGCCCGGGTGTTTGGTCTCGGGATAGAGGCCGATCCGCCGCCCCGCCGCAGTCTCATTGGCGCGGACAAGGTCGATGATCTCCTGAAGCGTCGGGATCTCGAACTGGCCGTCATATACGGTGTTCTGCGGCCGCAGCTTCGGCAGGCGCTCGCGCGCGCGCAGCGTCTTCAGCTCGGCGAGCGTGAAATCCTCCGTGAACCAGCCAGTGACCGCCTCGCCGTCGATCGACTTCGTCGTCTTCCGGTGCGCGAACTCCGGCCGCGCGGCAACATCGGTCGTGCCCGAAATCTCGTTCTCGTGCCGCGCCACGAGCACGCCGTCGCGGGTCATCACCAGATCGGGCTCGACGAAATCGGCACCGAGCGCGATCGCGCGTTCATAGGACGCAAGCGTATGCTCGGGGCGTTCACCGCTCGCGCCGCGATGCGCGATCACGATGGGCTTGGCGACGGGCTCGGCGGACAGCGGCATGGCGGCGCCCAGCGTAGCGACCAATGCGGCAAGCGCCAGTCCCTGCCTCGGCAAAACAACCCTCCCCCGTTGCAAAGGCGTTCTCCCTGAATGGCGCGCGTTACGCCTCGATGACAAGCGCGATTTGGTGTGCGTCGGCGTTGTGCTACGCCATATCCATGCTCCCGACGGCCGCCATCTTCGTGCTGGTCTTCATCGCCGGCTATGCGACGCAACGCGGCTCGGTGTGCGCGGTCGGAGCAATACAGGAAATTGTCGACGAACGCAGCGCGGGCAAGCTGCTCGGCTTCCTTTTCTGCGCGGGCTGTGCGCTGATCACGATGGGCGTCGCTGGTCTTGCGGGGGTGGACGCGATCAGCCGCCACCGCGACCTTGCGATCGGCACCACCACGATCGCGGGCGGCATGGTCTTCGCGCTCGGCGCGCACATCAACGGCAAATGCGCCTTCGGCACCGTGGCGGCGCTTGGCGCGGGCGATCTCGCCTATGGCGCGACGATCCTCGGCTTTGTCGCGGGTGTGGCGACGATGTTCGCCAGCGGCGCGATGCACCCCGCCGACCTCAATGGTCCGGTCGCGTCCCCACTGCTGGCTCTCGACGCGGCGCTCGTGGCGGTGCTGGCGCTTGCCCTCACGGGGGCGCTGGCCATAGCGCACTGGCGACAGGGTGGCGGTGCCGTGACTGCGGGCGGCTGGTCGACGTTCAGGGCCATGGTGGTGATCGGTCTCGTCAACGCACCGCTGCTCGCGATGTTGCATGGCTGGCCCTATACGCGGCTGCTCATCGACCTGGTCGGCGCACATGCCGAGGAGATACCCCGCCGCGTCACGATCACCGCGATCTTCGTGCTTGGTTCGGTCGGTGGTGCGGTCGTTGGTCGTCGCTTTGCCTGGCGTCGCGGCACGGGAGGACGCTGGCTGCGCGCATCGGCGGGCGGATATGTGATGGGGTTGGGCGCGGTGCTTATTCCCGGCGGCAACGATACGATGCTGATGGTGGGTCTTCCGCTGCTGCTCCCCAATCTCAGCCTCGCTTATGGAGTGACGCTGGTGACGCTTTACGCGCTTGAGACCGTATCGGCCCGATGGACGGGCGGTGCCATCCGATGGCCGTTCCGCAAGCGTCGCGCCTGAAGCCGATGGCGCAAAACAACGCGCCGCCTTTTGGCCGCGCCAAAAAATGAGACTGGTTCCTTTTTCGAGCGGAGCTGATTAGAGAATGGAAAAAAGCACAAGCGCATCGACGATGCGGATGGGGGATTTGATGCCGATAGCTGATCGCACCGCCGGCGCCGAGTGGCGCCGATACCATATGCTGCCGATCGCGGCGGCACTGGGATATGCGACCAGCGTCATCCATATTTACGGGCTTGGTCCCTATATCGCGCCGATCAGCGAGTCTTTCGGCTGGTCGCGCACGCAGACCACGATCGGCCTGACGATCGCGACGCTCGTCCAGGCGCTTTTCTCGGTGCCGATCGGATTGCTGGTCGACCGGCTGGGGCCGCGCGTTTTCGGCGTCGTCGGCGTGCTGCTCACCACCGGTGCATTCGCGCTGCTCAGCACCGCAACCGGCGACAAGACCCAGTGGTATTTCCTCTGGGGGCTTCTTGCTGTCGCCACCTTGCCGGTGCAGGCGACGATATGGACCAGCGCCGTCGCAACGCGCTTCGAGGCGTCTCGCGGGCTCGCCTTCGCGATCACGCTCTGCGGCGCATCTCTCGCGGCAGCCATTTTCCCGCTGCTGGGCACATGGCTCATCGGCAACTATGGCTGGCAGAGCGCCGTGATGGCGCAGGCGGCCATCTGGGTCGCAATCGCCTTTCCAGTGATCCTGATCTTCTTCCGCGGTGCCAAGGACAGGCAGGTCAGGCCCGCGCCCGCCGATCAGCCGGTGGCGCAGGAACTGGAGGGCTCGAGCCTGTCGGAGGGCCTGCGTTCCTCGATCTATCACCGGCTATTGCTCGCCAGCCTGTTGTTCACCTTCACCATCATCGCGCTCGTCGTGCACTTCGTTCCGATATTGACCGATCGCGGCGCCGATCCGCTCAAGGCAGCGGGCATAGCGTCGCTTGTCGGCATTTTCTCGATCGTCGGGCGCCTCGGCACGGGACTGCTGCTCGATCGCTTTCGGGGATCGCTCGTCGGGGCTGTGGCTTTCCTGCTTCCCGCTATCGGATGCCTGTCGCTGCTGCTGGCCGGAGACGAATTTCTGGGGCAGGCCGTCGCGGCCGCGCTGATCGGGCTGACGCTGGGCGCGGAGGTCGACGTGATCGTCTATCTGACGACGCAGCATTTCGGGCTCAAGACCTTCGGCGGTCTCTATGGCGGGTTGCTCACCGCGCTGTCGATCGGGACCGCCACGGGACCGCTCGGCGCGGCAGCCATCTTCGATGAGTTTGGCAACTACACGATTTTCCTCTGGCTCACGATCGCGTTCATGGTCGCCAGCAGCATCGCCCTCGCCAGCTTGCCGCGCCCGGCCTATGCACGCCGGCCGGGCTCTCGCCAGACCCAAATCGAACCGTCGGATCCAGCCTCCGATGGGATCGGGCCAGCATAGGACGCTTATCCGGTGGAGGCGAACGCTGCCTCATACTGATCGGGCTTGAAGCCCACCAGCCGGCGCGCCCCCAGGTCTAGGACGGGGCGCTTGATCATCGAGGGTTGCGCCAGCATCAGCGCGATAGCCTTGTCCGCGTCCAGCCCCTCGCGATCGGCATCGGGCAGCTTGCGGAAGGTCGTGCCCGCGCGGTTGAGGATTGTCTCCCACCCGTGCTCGTCCACCCAGCGACGCAGTTGCACCTCGTCCGCCCCCACGGCCTTATAGTCGTGGAAGTCATAGCCAATTCCGCGATCTTCCAGCCAGGTCCGCGCCTTCTTGATCGTGTCGCAATTCTTGATGCCGTACATGGTGATGCTCATGCGCGGTGTGTGGCGCGCGCCCGTCGCGGGGTCAATCCTCGTCGAGCCGCACGAACTCGGCGACAATATGCCCGCCGCCAGGAAGCAGCTTGCCGCCCGCATGCTGGTCGCACGCCGCCTCCGCCTCTTCCAGCGTTGGATAGGTGCCGAGCGGAGCCCAGCCGAACAGGCGCTTGCGCTGCGCGATGTACCAGTCGGTATAGCCGCGCCCGCTGAGCAGTGCGGCGATCGCCGATTTCCGTTGATGGATGACGCGATAACGGACCTTCATGCCCCCTTCCTAGCCGCGCCCGCGATGCGAGACCAGCGGTGACCTGCGGGTGCCGTCAGGGACTGTGACAACGAAGAGGCTCCATCCAATACTTAGGTATTGACCTAAGTATTGGATGGAGCTAGATCGCGTCACATGTTCCCGCACGCTTCGATTCCTGCACCCCCATCACCCCCGCCGATGATCGACGGCGTCTTTCGCGCGCTCGCCGATCCCACGCGGCGCGACGTGCTCGAACGGCTGAGCGCGAAGCAGGCGTCGGTCAGCGAGCTTGCTGCGCCGTACAAGATGGCGCTGCCCTCGTTCGTCGAGCATCTGAAGGTTCTTGAAAGCTGCGGTCTCGTTGCCTCGCGCAAGATCGGCCGCGTCCGCACCTACCGGCTCGAGCCCGATTGCCTGAAGCTCGCCGAGGACTGGCTCGGCCGCCAGCGCACGCTCTGGGAACGCCGGCTCGACCGGCTCGACAGCCATTTGCTGAAAATGAAGGAAGAGGAGAATCCCTAAATGACGTTCCCCCTCGGAAAGCCCGACCCCAAGCTCGACCTCGTGCTGGAACGCGAACTCGACGTGCCCGTCGAGCTCGTCTGGAAGGCCTGGACCACGCCCGAGCATCTGCGCCAATGGTTCGTCCCCAAGCCCTGGACGATCACGTCCTGCGAGATCGATCTGCGCCCCGGCGGCATCATGAGCACGACGATGCGTTCGCCCGAGGGTCAGGAATTTCCCAATGCCGGCTGCTATCTCGAGGTCGTGCCCCATGAGCGGCTGATCTGGACCGACACCTTGCTCCCCGGCTACCGCCCCGCCCCCAAGCCGTTCTTCACCGCCGCGCTGCTGCTCGCGCCGACCGAAACGGGCACGCGCTACACCGCGATCGCGATCCACGGCAACGAGGAGACGCGCAAGAACCATGAGGACATGGGCTTCCACGATGGCTGGGGCACGGTCGTCACCCAGATGGTCGAATATATCAAGGCGGGCAGCCTCGCGCGCTGATCCGGCGCCTGTGAACGGGAGTTCTCGATATGACCGAATCGTACAGCAGCAATGACGCCCGGTTGCTCCGGGCGGGGATTGTGGCCGGCGTGGTCTTTCTCGGTGTCTCGACCGTGGAGATCTTTGCACGTCCCGGATTCGACATCATGCGCCACGCGATCAGCGTGCTCAGCCTGGGCGAGCGTGGCTGGCTGATGGTGGCGACCTTCATCCTGTCCGGGCTTCTCGTTCTGGCGTGCGCGATGGGCTTGCGTCGCGCCTTGCCGGGTAGCCGTTGGGTACCGATCCTGATCGGCCTGTACGGGCTGGGACTGATCCTTGCCGGGATCTTCCCCGCACCGCCGGGAATGGGTTTCCCCCCGGGCACGCCCGACGACCAGATGCCCGTGATGACGCCCACGGCGATCATCCACTCGATCGCCTTCATGCTGGCATTCGGTTCGCTGATTGCGGCGTGCTTTGTCCTTGCGCCGCGATTGGCCGATGGCTGGTCTGCCTTCTCGCTGACTGCGGGCATCGTCATGCCCGTGCTCATCATCATTGGCATGGCTGGCGTCATTCCACCCGGCATCGCCTTTTTCATTGCGGCCGCGCTGGGCTGGATCTGGCTCGGGGCGATTGCGCTGCATCTCTCCTCGCCGGCTGATGCCCCGACGCCCCCTGCGGCGCTGACGCGCGCGCCCGGAGGAACCCATGTCCTTTGAAGCCTATATTAGCAACATTCACGCCAAAACGGGCAAGATGCCCGAGGATTTCCACGCGATTGCGGCCGAAAAGGGCCTGACGGGCCCGCACATCAAGGCCACGCAGATCGTCAACTGGCTCAAGGCGGATTTCGGCCTCGGCCATGGCCACGCCCAGGCGATCTGGGCGGTGTTCAAGCGAAGCGGCTGGGTGGGAGGGCCCTGAGCGTCAGCCCCGCCGCATCGCGGTCACCTCGATCTCGAGCTTCATCTCGGGCGCGACGAGCCCGACGATGAGGCCGGTTGCGGCGGGGCGGATATCGCCAAGGGTTTCGGCGAAGACGGGCATCGCCTCGTTCCACCACGCCATGTCGGTGGCATAATAGACCACGCGCACGATATCGGCCATTTCGAAGCCCGCCTCGGCCAGCGCTCTCTCGATCACGCGAAACGCGTTGCGCGCCTGATCCGCTGCACTGTCGGGCATGATACGCGTGTCCGGGTCATAACCCGTGCAGCCCGACACGAAGCAGAAATCCCCCTGCACGACCGCACGCGAATAGCCGATCGTCGCCTCGAACGGGGAACCGCTGGAAATGAGCCTGCGTGTCATGCGTGATCCTCTTCAGATATGTGGCGCAACCGTGCGTTGCGTAAGAAACGGAGGCTGCCCCGGACGGCTCGCCCTCTATCGGCCCGCGCAAGAGACGGAAAGAGGCTGTCGACCAACGGCACAATTCGGCCGCCTATTTAACACGCAAGCGATTAAATCGGACACATATTGACACGGGAGCGCGACTCGCTTATTTAAATCGCATACGATTAAATCGCGTACGATTACAAAACATAAGAGGCGCGCATTGCAGGCGCCGGTGCAACTCAACCCTATCAAGGAACATGTCATGACCAATGCAAGCACAGCTCCCGCCGTCGATTTCAAGCTCGAGATCGTCGTCATCCCCGTGTCGGATGTCGATCGCGCAAAGGCGTTCTATGAGAAGCTCGGCTGGCGCCTCGATGCCGATTTCGCGGGCCCCGATGACTATCGCGTGATCCAGTTCACCCCGCCCGGATCGGGCGCTTCGGTGATCTTCGGCAAGAATGTGACGGCAGCCGCGCCCGGCTCCGCGCAGGGGCTCTATCTGATCGTCTCCGATATCGAGGCCGCCCGCGACGAACTGCTCGGCCGCGGCATCGCGGTCGGCGAGCCCTTCCACGCCGAAGGCGATGCCCATGAGGGCACAGACGAGCCCTATCTGTTCGGGCGCCGGCGTTTCCCCGGTGTCGATCCGGAGCGCGGCACTTATCGCTCCTATGCTTCCTTCAGTGACCCCGACGGTAACGGCTGGCTCCTCCAGGAAATCACCACGCGCCTGCCCGGCCGCATCGATGCCAACGGCGCGAGCTTCACTTCGCCCGCAGACCTCGCCGCCGCTCTGCGCCGCGCCGGTGCCGCCCATGGCGAGCATGAAAAGCGCAACGGCGGCAAGCACGATGAGAACTGGGCCGACTGGTATGCCGAATATCTCGTCCGCGAACAGACCGGCGAACCGCTTCCCGAATAAACGTTATCGCATAGACACCGGGTCTTAGGCAGGCCCGGTGTCTTTGACCAGACGCAGCACATTCAAGGAGATCCACATGCGGTTGCGCCCCAGACGGCCTTACTTCAGCCGCGCAACGGTGTTTGCGCTGACCATGGCCTTACCCGCCACGAGTGCAATCGCCGAAGCGCCTGCCAGCCCGGTTGCCGCCGCGCCCGCACAGGCACCTGACGCGCTCGCGGGCAAGCTCACACGTCGTGTGATCCAGCGTGCTCCTTCCTCAACCCCGGGTCGCGAGATCGTGCAGGTCGAAACCGAAATTCCGCCCGGCGTCGAATCGGGATGGCATATTCATCCGGGCGAGGAAGTCGGCTTCATCATCGCCGGCGAGGTCGAAATGCACGTGCAAGGACGCCCGACCATCATCCTGCGCGCGGGCGACGGCTTCCTCATCCCTCCGCGCACGCCCCATAATGCGCGCGATATCGGTCCCGAGACCGGACGGATGCTGTCGACCTATATCGTCGAGCCCGGCCAGCCGCTTGTCACCCTGGTCGATCCGCACGCGCACAAATAGGCGCAGTCGGGCGGCTCTGTTGAGTGACAAAAAAAGGCGTCCCCCCGGACGCCGCTTTTCGAGTGAGGAAATCTTCCCGTCCCCCGGACAGGATGATTTCCTCACTCCCATTCGATCGTGCCCGGCGGCTTCGAGGTATAGTCGTAGACCACGCGGTTGATGCCCTTCACCTCATTTACGATCCGCGTCGCGACGCGCGTCAGAAAGCTGGCATCGAAGGGATAGACGTCGGCTGTCATGCCGTCGGTTGAGGTGACCGCGCGCAGCGCGCAGACCGAGTCATAAGTGCGTCCATCGCCCATCACGCCCACCGTCTTGACGGGCAGCAGCACCGCGAAGGCCTGCCAGGTCGCGTCATAGAGCCCAGCGTTGCGGATCTCCTCGAGGTAGATCGCGTCGGCCTTGCGCAATATGTCGCACTTGTCCTTGCTGACCTCACCCGGAATGCGGATCGCGAGCCCCGGCCCCGGGAACGGGTGCCGGCCGACGAACACCTCGGGCAGCCCGAGTTCGCGGCCCAGCGCGCGGACCTCATCCTTGAACAGCTCGCGCAGCGGCTCGACGAGCTTCATGTTCATCCGCTCGGGCAGCCCGCCGACATTGTGGTGGCTCTTGATTGTTACCGAGGGCCCACCGGTGAACGAAACCGATTCAATCACATCGGGATAGAGCGTGCCCTGCGCCAGGAACTCGGCGCCACCGATCTTGCGTGCCTCCTCCTCGAACACGTCGATGAAGGTCTTGCCGATGAATTTGCGCTTCTTCTCGGGGTCGGTCTCGCCCTTGAGTCCCGACAGGAACAGCGTCTCGGCGTTCACATGGACGAGCGGGATGTTGTAGTGTCCACGGAACAGGCTCACCACCTGATCGGCCTCGCCCGAGCGCATCAGCCCGTGATCGACGAAAACGCAGGTCAGCTGGTCGCCGATCGCCTCATGGATCAGCACCGCTGCGACCGCGCTGTCGACGCCGCCTGAAAGACCGCAGATCACCTTGCCCTTGCCGACCTGCGCGCGGATCTCCGCGATCTTGGTCGCGCGGAACTCTGCCATCGTCCAGTCGCCCTTGAGCCCGCAGACATGGCGCGCGAAGTTGGCGATCAGCCGCGCGCCATCGGGAGTGTGGACAACTTCGGGATGGAACTGCACGCCATAGAAGCGCCGCGCCTCGTCAGCCGTCGCCGCAAAGGGCGCACCATCCGACTGCGCAATCGTGCGAAAACCCGGCGCGGGCTGGGTGACGCGGTCGCCATGGCTCATCCAGACCTGGTGCGTCTCGCCCTCGGCCCACAGCCCGTCGAAGATCGACGAACGATCGGCAATGTCGATAAAGGCGCGGCCGAACTCGGCATGGTCGTGCGCTTCGACCTTGCCACCCAGCTGCTCCATCATCGTCTGCTGGCCGTAGCAGATACCGAGGATCGGCACGCCCGCCTCAAAGAAATGCTGCGGCGCGCGCGGGCTCTCTATATCGGTCACGGACGCCGGCCCTCCCGAAAGGATGATGCCCGCCGGCTTCATCCGTTCGAATGCCTCGGCGGCCGCATTGAACGGCGCGATCTCGCTATAGACCCCCGCCTCGCGCACGCGCCGGGCGATCAACTGCGTCACCTGGCTGCCGAAATCGACGATAAGGATGGAGTCCTGCGGCTGTACGGTCATCGAGTCGCCCGAATGTCTGGAATGAGGAGATGCGCGCCGGTTAAAGCGCGCGGGCAGGCCTGTCCAGTTTTGCAGCGCATCCGGTGGGGTCAGCTATAACAAATGTCGCGAGAGAGAAGTGCCGCCGGCCTTGCAAGGGCAGCAAAATGGCCGGCGGCTAAGGTATCGAGAAAACTCGAACAGGACGGGGAGAGGGAGCCGCCTGTGTCATTCTTAAAGCATATCTGATAATGACTCGCACGAGCAATTAATGACAAGCAATCCCCTGCCCGGCCGAACCAAGGCTCCCGATCGTCGGCAGCATTCTTAGCCCGCTTCAGATCCATCCTCGATGCGCATGCTTTCGACACGGCCATTACGCGCGAAACACGTGAACACCGTCTCGTCGCGGAACAGGCCCAGGAGCCCGCGGCCGGTCTCGACGACACCCTCGACCTCCCAGCCGCCGCCGGTCTGGCGCACCTGCCCGATCGCGTTGACGCGGCCGCGATGCCCCTCCAACGTCGCCTCGCGCTCGGCGGCGAGGGCGCACAGGTCAACCGCCGCATCCTCCGCACTGGAAGGCGCCTCCTCAGCAATTTCCTCTTCGCCCGACGAGACCTCGTCATCGTCAGTAGACTGGATCTGGTGGCCCTTGTTCTGATAGTTTTGCCGCTGCGGCGGATCGAAAGCCAGCGCCGGCTCCGTCGACAAGAACAGCGCCGCCACCAGAACCGCGGATCCGCTGAGAGCCCTGATACCCGACATACGCGCAAACCTTTCGTGACGATGGAAGATCAGCGCTATCGGGCGCGCGCTTTCGCGGCAATGAACGGCACCATCGAGCTGACATGTCGATCCCGATATCCCGTCACTTCATCGCGCCGACACACCGCGGAGCTCCGCGCGCAACACTGTCGGCAGTGCAAGCTGCGATGCCCATGGCCTCGCGATATGATGAATACGCAAAAACGCGCCCACCCTTCCGTCAAGGAAGGTTGGCGCGTCTCGAGGCTGATGAATCTGTTGCCGCCTTCATGCGGCGGCAACAGTCTCAGTATATGCGCGGTGGCTCAGGGGCTCGAAGGCTCATCATCGTCATCGGCAATCAGGATGATGCCGACGATCACGGCAACTGCGCCAAGACCGATCCAGATCCAGCTGCTCTCGCCCTCTGCCCGGTTGGCACTGGCAAGGGGAGCACCTGTACGTTTGGCGGCATTGACGACCGACAATTTGGATGCTGGCGACTGCGGTGCCGCTGCAATCGCGGGCGTTGCAGCCATCATTAGTGCCGCCATAGTCGCGGCAACGGTTCCCAACTTCTTCATCGTTGTTCCCCTTTCGTGGAGGGCATTATGGCCCATAGCATAGAACAGACGATGGTCGAAGCAGTTCCCTATGCGTAAAAATTCCTGATTTCGCATAGCCGCTTAGGGCGCGAACGTCGTCAATTCGACGCCGCGCCCGTAATCGCAATCGCAATCAATTCGCGACCGTACCGATCTTCAGCCCCGTCCATTTCGCCGTGAAGGCATACATGTCCGCGGATTCCTCGATGATCTTGTCGGTGGGCTTGCCGGAGCCATGGCCGGCGCGCGTTTCGATCCGGATCATGTGCGGTCTGGATCCGATGTCCGCTGCCTGGAGTGCCGCTGTATATTTGAAGCTGTGCCCTGGCACCACGCGGTCATCGGTGTCCGCGGTCGTCACCAGGATCGCCGGATAATCGACACCCGCCTTGACGTTGTGATAGGGCGAATAGGCGCGCAGCGCCTTGAAATCGGCCTCCTTGTCCGGATGGCCATAGTCATCGACCCAGTAACGTCCCGCAGTCCAGCGGTCGTAGCGCAGCATGTCCATCACGCCCACCGCGGGCAGCGCGGCTGCGAACAGGTCAGGGCGCTGGTTAACGACGGCGCCCACGAGCAGCCCGCCATTGGAGCGCCCCTCGATCGCCAGCTTGTCCTTCGAAGTGATCCCCTGTGCGATCAGATATTCGCCCGCACCGATGAAGTCGTCGAACACATTCTGCTTGTTCTGGAGGCGGCCAGCGTCGTGCCACGCCTTGCCATATTCGCCGCCGCCGCGCAGGTTGGCGATCGCCAGCACGCCGCCCTGCTCGAGCCAGGCGAGCCTCGTCGCCGAAAAGCTCGGCGTTACCGAGATGTTGAAGCCGCCATAGCCATAAAGCAGGGTCGGTGCCCCACCCGCTGGCAGCGGCCCCTTCTTGCGGACGATGAAGACAGGGATCTTCGTCCCGTCCTTCGATGGATAAAACTGCTGGAGCGTCTCATAGGCCGTGGGGTCGAACGCCACCTTGGGCTGCGCAAATACACTCGCTTCACCCGTGGTCGTATTGAAGCGGTAAACCGTGGGCGGGGTTGCGAAGCTCGAGAAGGTGTAGAAGGTCTCGGGGTCGCCCGCCTTGCCGCCAAAGCCCGCCGCGGTGCCAATGCCGGGCAACGTGACGACGCCACCGGGCTTGCCGTCCAATGTCACCAGCTCGGCCTCGGACTTGGCGTCGCCCAGATAGGCGAGCACGATCTTCTCGCCCACCATCGACGCGCCGACCAGCGTCTCGGCGCGCTCGGGGACGATCTCGACGGGCGCTGCCTTGGGTTTCGCGACGTCGAGGGTCACCAGCCGCTGCCGCGGCGCGCCCTTATTGGTGAGAAAATAGAAGCGTGTGCCGATATTGCCGACCAGTTCCCAGTTGTTCTCAAGCCCCTTGACGAGCGTCCGGGGCAGCGCGCCTGGCTTGCCGAGGTCGAGCACGTGGAGCTCATAGCGTTCGTCGGTGCCAGCCGAAGAGATGATGAGCAGAAATTTCCCGTCATCGGTCACCTGCGCGGTATGGCCGAGCGCAGGTCGGTCGGGGGTCTCGTAGACCTGCGTATCGGCGTCCTGCGGCGTCCCGATGCGGTGAAAATAGACCTTCTGGTTCGACGTGATCGACTGGAAAGCCTGGCCGTCCGCGGGCGCCGCGAAACGCGAATAGTAAAAGCCGCTGCCGTCGCCGGCCCAGCTCAGTCCCGAATATTTGACCCACTTCACCTCATCGTCGAGCACCTTGCCCGTCGCGGCATCGAGCACCTTGACCGTGCGCCAGTCGCTGCCCCCGTCCTGGATGGCGTATACGAGCTTGCTGCCGTCATCCGAGGGTGTCCATTCGGCGAGCGCGGTCGCCCCGTCCTTCGCCCAGCCGTTCGGATCGATCAGCACGCGTCGCGCTCCGGTCAGCCCGTCTTGCGCATAGAGCACCGACTGGTTCTGCAGGCCGTCGTTGCGCGTGTAGAAATAGCGGTTCCCCGCCTTGCGCGGCACACCGAGGCGTTCGAAGTTCATCAGCTTGGCCATCCGCGCCTTGAGCACGTCGCGCCCGGGCAGCGTGTCGAGATAGGCATCCGTCACGGCATTCTGCGCATCGACCCATGCCTTCACCTTCGCGTCGCCGCGCACGTCGTTCTCGAGCCAGCGATAGGGGTCCGCCACCTTGATGCCGAATTGCTCCTCGACCGGCCCGGAAGCCTCGCTCGCCGGATAGCTAAAGGCAGGTGCGGGCGCCTTGCCCGCAATCGGGGCGGCGTCATCGGCGGGGGTTTGTGCGTTCAGCATCATGGGGATCGCGATAAGCGGAAGGCTCAAAAGAACAAGCGCGTGGCGCATCGGGCTTCGTCTCCGTACGGGCAGATTGTGTTGCGGCGAACCGTAGCGCCCGCGCGACCGATCGCAAATCCGACTCGACGAACGACATCTTCGCCGCTTCAAAAGATGATGATGGCAAGGACGCCATCGGTGAACGCTTCAAGCCTGCCCGACTTCATGGCGTTTCTCCCCGATTCTAAGCCTGTGCGATCGCGGGCCGTCTCGTGTTCGGCTAGGCCAGACCCTCCGCCTTGAGCGTCGCCTGTACCGCCGGTCTCGCCGTCAGACGCTCATAAACGGCGTCGAGTGGGGCCGGGACGCTCACCCCGAAACGCTTCGCCCACAGCAGCGTCACGAACAGGTAAAAGTCGGTGACGCCCGGCTGGTCGCCGCGCAGAAAATCGCCCTTGATGGTGTCGGCGAGATATTGCAGCCGCCTGGTGATGTACGCGCTGGCAGTCGCCTTCTGATCTTCGTGGCTATCGTGCCAGAATGGCTTGAAGCTCTTGTGGATCTCGGTCGAGATATAGGCCAGCTGCTCGAGCAGACGCGTGCGCGCGAGCGGACCATCGAACGCGAACTGCGGGTACAGCGACGCAAGGTAATCGAGCACCGCGATGTTCTCGGTGACGAGCTGACCATCGTCCAGCTGCAACGCGGGGACATAGCCCTTGACCGTCACCGAGTTGAAATCCGTGCCAGTCGCGGTCTGTTTCGTCTTGAGATCAACGCTTTCGCTCTCGAAGGGCATGCCGGCTTCGTGCAGGGCGATATGTCCGGCGAGGCTGCAGGCTCCGGGGCAGTAATAGAGTTTCATCGGGCGATCCTCTTCGCGTGGGTCGAGCAGTTCGGTATAATCGCGCGCCTTTGATAGCACACTCCCATAGTGGCCAGACCTCGCGCAGCGCGCGCAATGCATGTGCCGGCCGACCGTCGACCTCGGGGATTTCCCCGATTTGATTCAAGGGGAAGCCCCGATATCCCGCCCGTCGCGCAGCGCCTATGACTGGCCGCGACCTTCGGCGTTGATCTGCACCCGCACCCGATGCTCCAGAACGGACAAGCGCGATTGCGGGCGGCCGAAACGGAACGGGAGAACCAACCATGCGAAAGCTCGTCCTTGCCCTGCTCGTCGCCAGCTGCGCCCTCTCGGTGGCGAGCGCGAAGGTGACGACCGATGCAGATCCGTCGGCGGTATTCAGTTCGTACAGGACTTATCATTGGGAGATGAAGCCCGAGGGCGGTTCGCCATTGATGCAGCAGCGCATCGTCGATGGCATCAATGCGCGGCTGCAGGCCAAGGGGTGGACGCTGGCCGACAAGGGTGATGTCGCGCTGGCCGCGCATGTTTCGTCGTCCCAGAAGCAATCGCTCGACACATTCTATAGCGGCAGCGCAATGGGCGGCTGGAGATGGCGCGGCTGGGGAGGGATGGGAACCGCGACCACCACGGTTCGCACCTATGACGTGGGCACGCTTGTCGTCGACATGTTCGACGCCAAGACACAGCAGGCCATATGGCGCGGGACCGCTTCGGAGACGCTTCCCTCGTCGCCGGAAAAGGCAACCAAGGTGCTGAACAAGAGCCTCGACAAGATGTTCGCCAAATTCCCGCCGGGTAGCGCGGCGCAGTGACGAACCGCGCCGAGACGGCGTCGTCGCCTGGGCACTCTCCTGCTCTCGCCGGCGCCGGTCGGCCCTCCCCGTTCAGTGCGTGGCGGAACTCGGGCGGATGTCGGCGCCGGTAGCGAAGTGCTTGAGCTGCTCTACCGCCGCGGTGCATTCCCCTTCGGTGCGATAGCCGCGTCCCGAAGCGAGGATATGATCGGGCGCGGTGCAAAGGCGCCACCGCCAATCGCCCCCCGACCGAAGTGTCGACGTCAAACTGACCTCTTGCGCCCGATAGATTTCGAAATAGGCGTCCGTGCCCGGGTTCGTCTTGCTCGGCACCCAACAGGATACCAGCCGCCAGGGGTGTTCGTTTGTCAGTCCGCTCGCCCGGATCGCTGTCGGGGGCGCCGCTTCCGGATCGGAGTTCGCCGCGCCGGCATGCACATATGCGGACAGGATATCCGCACGGAGTTCATCGGGTGCTGAAGCCGCGGCACTCAGCGCCCCGCGCCACTGCGGCGGCATGTTATGATTGACCGGCATGTGTCTGCTCCCATCGGCAAGCGGGAGCAGCGTGTGTCTCTCAGTCGTCGCGAGCCTGCTAAATGATACGGAAGCGACGATGCCACACCGTACACGCAAATGCGGCCGGCGAACAGGGATGCGATGCCCGCCCCGCCAGCTTGACCGCCAACAAAAAAGGCCTCGCGTTTCCGCGAGGCCTTTCTAAGTATTCCTGGCGGAACCTGAGCCTCAGGCCGCTTCGTCCATGTCGTCGTCACCGGCGACCGGACCCGAATCCTGGCCCTTGGCGCTGACGTCGCGGTCCACGAGCTCGATGTACGAGACTGCCGCCGCGTCCGAGGCGCGGAAGCCGGCCTTGATGATGCGGGTATAGCCGCCGTTGCGGTCCTTGTAGCGCTCGGCCAGTACGTCGAACAGCTTCTTGAGCTGCGCGTCGTCGAGCAGGCGCGCATGCGCGAGACGACGGTTCGAAAGGCCGCCCTTCTTGGCGAGCGTGATCAGCTTTTCGACATACGGGCGAAGTTCCTTCGCCTTGGCCGTCGTGGTCATGATCTGCTCGTGCTTGATCAGTGCTGCCGCCATGTTGCGGAACATGGCTGTACGGTGTGAACCGGTACGCTGCAGTTTGCGGCCGCCTACGCGATGACGCATTGTCTTCTTCCTTCAGTTCGTTCGGGGGCCGTATAGCGGGTCCCATCAAAGTAGTACTTTGATGGGGTCCCACTGGTACCCCGGACCAGGCGGTGAAAACGGGGCACCGCCGCGACCCCTTCAAATATTTCTCCCCGGACATGCCGGGGAGAAACGAAGTGCTTAGCCCAGGATTTCCTGTTCCAGCTTCTTGGCCATTTCCTCGATATTCTCGGGCGGCCAGCCGGGGATCTCCATGCCGAGGCGCAGGCCCATGCTGGAGAGGACTTCCTTGATCTCGTTGAGCGACTTGCGGCCGAAATTCGGCGTGCGCAGCATCTCGGCCTCGGTCTTCTGGACCAGATCGCCGATATAGATGATGTTGTCGTTCTTGAGGCAGTTGGCGCTGCGCACCGACAGCTCGAGCTCGTCGACCTTCTTGAGCAGGTAACGGTTGAGCTGGTTGGTGTCGCTCTCGCTCTCGGCAGCCGCGGGGGCCGCCATGCCGATCGGCGCCGAGGCCTGCACCATCTGGTCGTCGAAGTGGACGAACAGCTGGAGCTGGTCCTGCAGGATGCGCGCGGCATAGGCCAGCGCATCGTCAGGCGTGACGGTGCCATCGGTCTCGATGGTGAGCGTCAGCTTGTCATAGTCGAGCTCCTGCCCGACGCGGGTGTTCTCCACCTTGTACGCAACCTGGCGGACCGGCGAGTAGAGCGCGTCGATCGGGATCAGCCCGATCGGCGCGTCGGCCGGACGGTTCGCAGCGGCGGGGACATAGCCCTTGCCGGTATCCGCGACCAGTTCCATGTTGAGCGTGGCCCCCTCGTCGAGGTGGCAGATCACGAGATCCGAGTTGAGGACTTCGATGTCACCCGACACCGAGATCATGCCCGCGGTGACTTCCGCAGGGCCGGTCGCGGAAAGCTGCAGACGCTTGGCGCCCTCGCCTTCCATCTTGAGCGCGATCTGCTTCACGTTGAGCACGATATCGGTCACGTCTTCGCGGACACCCGCGAGCGACGAGAACTCGTGCAGCACGTTCTCGATCTTTATCGAGGTGACCGCAGCGCCCTGAAGCGAGGAGAGAAGAACGCGGCGCAGCGCGTTGCCGAGCGTCAGGCCGAAACCGCGCTCGAGCGGCTCGGCGACGAAGGCCGCCTTGCGCTTGGCGTCGCCGCCAGCTTTCTTCTCCAGGCCATTGGGCTTTTTCAATTCCTGCCAGTTCTTGACATTGACAGACACGGGCTTCCCCTTGGCGTTGGGCGGGAGCCAGGCGGCTCCGGCCGATAACAATAGGTCGAAGGGCCGCCCTCAAAAGGGCAGCCCGTCGGGGATCACATCAGACGCGACGACGCTTGGAGGGGCGCACGCCATTGTGCGGGATCGGCGTCACGTCGCGGATCGACGTGATGTTGAAACCGACCGCCTGCAGCGCACGAAGCGCCGATTCGCGGCCCGAACCCGGGCCCTTGACCTCGACCTCGAGCGTGCGGACGCCGTGCTCGGCGGCCTTCTTGCCCGCGTCCTCGGCCGCGACCTGCGCGGCGTAAGGGGTCGACTTGCGGCTGCCCTTGAAGCCCATCATGCCCGCCGAGGACCAGCTGATCGCATTGCCCTGCGCGTCGGTGATGGTGATCATGGTGTTGTTGAAGCTGGCGTTCACATGCGCGACGCCTGCGGTGATGTTCTTGCGTTCGCGCCGGCGAAGGCGCTGCGGTTCACGTGCCATTATCTAGCGCCCCTTACTTCTTCTTGCCGGCGATCGGCTTCGCCTTGCCCTTGCGGGTACGGGCGTTGGTGTGCGTGCGCTGGCCGCGGACGGGCAGGCCCTTGCGATGACGCAGGCCGCGATAGCAGGCCAGGTCCATCAGGCGCTTGATGTTCATCGCGGTCTCGCGACGAAGATCGCCTTCCACGGTGTGGCTGGCGTCGATCGTCTCGCGGATCTGGAGCACTTCCTGATCGCTCAGGTCCTGCACGCGACGCTCAGGCGTGATGCCGAGCTGCGTGATGATCTGCTGGGCCTTGGCCGGTCCGATTCCGTGAATATACTGCAGCGCGATCAGAACGCGCTTGTTGGTCGGGATGTTCACACCCGCAATACGTGCCATCAATCTTCCTCCTGCTCCACAGGCGGCCCTGGCAGACCGCCCATCTCATCGCGTCAGTTCC
>NZ_JAKVIO010000085.1 GCF_022601895.1 Sphingomonas sp. LaA6.9 | reverse complement strand
GCCGGGGGCTGGTGAGGGGTGTCAGATGAGACCTGGTTGCGGGAGCAGGATTTGAACCTGCGACCTTCAGGTTATGAGCCTGACGAGCTACCGGGCTGCTCCATCCCGCGACAGGAAGGTCTCAGCGCTGAGGCGTATTTGAGATCATGAATGGGTTCTGTGTAAGGACAATCCGCGCATGCGCCGGCTTCAAAGCCTGGCGACGACCTACTCTTCCAGTGCTTAAGCAATAGTACCATCGGCGCAGTCTGGTTTCACGGCCGAGTTCGGGATGGGATCGGGTGGGTCACAGACGCTATGGTCACCAAGCTATGGAGCCGGCGCATGAGCGGAGGTTTGTTCTTAAAAATCGATACCGTGCACATTGAAGTGTTCGAGACCAAATAATTGGGCTGCTTTAATCATCCTGGCCACAACGACAACCAGAGTTGTCATTGATGGTGGGACTCATCAAGCGTGAATAGAGCAATTAGTACTGGTTAGCTCCACGCGTTACCGCGCTTCCACATCCAGTCTATCAACGTCGTGGTCTCCGACGGCTCTATGAAATCTTATCTTGAGGGAGGCTTCCCGCTTAGATGCTTTCAGCGGTTATCCCGTCCATACATAGCTACCCTGCTGCACCGTTGGCACGATGACAGGTCCACCAGAGGTATGTTCAACCCGGTCCTCTCGTACTAGGGTCAACTCCTCTCAAATTTCGACGCCCACGGCAGATAGGGACCAAACTGTCTCGCGACGTTCTGAACCCAGCTCACGTACCACTTTAATTGGCGAACAGCCAAACCCTTGGGACCTGCTCCAGCCCCAGGATGTGATGAGCCGACATCGAGGTGCCAAACAACCCCGTCGATATGAGCTCTTGGGGGTTATCAGCCTGTTATCCCCGGCGTACCTTTTATCCGTTGAGCGATGGCCCTTCCACGAGGGACCACCGGATCACTATGACCGACTTTCGTCTCTGCTCGACTCGTCAGTCTCGCAGTCAGGCTGGCTTATGCCATTGCACTCTAACAGACGGTTTCCAACCGTCCTGAGCCAACCATCGCGCGCCTCCGTTACTCTTTAGGAGGCGACCGCCCCAGTCAAACTACCCGCCACAGAGGGTCCCCGCACCGGATGACGGTGCTGGGTTAGACATCAGAAAACAACAGGGTGGTATTTCACCTATGGCTCCACCAGGGCTGGCGCCCCGGCTTCAAAGCCTCCCACCTATGCTACACAATTCTTTCCTAATGCCACTCTGAAGCTGCAGTAAAGGTGCACGGGGTCTTTCCGTCTAACCGCGGGTACTCCGCATCTTCACGGAGAATTCAATTTCGCTGAGCATGTACTGGAGACAGTGGGGAAGTCGTTACGCCATTCGTGCAGGTCGGAACTTACCCGACAAGGAATTTCGCTACCTTAGGACCGTTATAGTTACGGCCGCCGTTTACCTGGGCTTCATTTCGGAGCTTGCACCCCTCCACTTAACCTTCAGGCACCGGGCAGGCGTCAGGCCCTATACGTCGTCTTGAAGCCGACTTAGCAGAGCCCTGTGTTTTTGCTAAACAGTCGCTACCCCCTGGCCTGTGCCCCCCACAAGTGCTTGCGCATATGTGGGGCCTCCTTCTTCCGAAGGTACGGAGGCAATTTGCCGAGTTCCTTCAGTACACTTCTCTCAAGCGCCTTGGTATACTCTACCAGACCACCTGTGTCGGTTTCGGGTACGGTCTATACGGTGGGGCTATTTCCTGGAACCTCTTCGAAGCACGTCCAATCCGTTAAGGACGTACAACACACGAGATCCGTCACACACCACCAGGCCCACGAATATTAACGTGGTTCCCATCGACTACCCCCTTCGGGCTCGTCTTAGGGGCCGGCTCACCCTGCTCAGATTAGCTTTAAGCAGGAACCCTTGGTCTTTCGGCGAGAGGGCATCTCACCCTCTTTATCGCTACTCATGTCTGCATTCGCACTTCCGATACCTCCACCGTCGGTTACCCTTCGGCTTCACAGGCTTACGGAACGCTCCGCTACCGCGTGGATAAATCCACACCCTAAGCTTCGGTGCGTGTCTTGAGCCCCGTTACATCTTCGCCGCAGGATCTCTTATTTAGACCAGTGAGCTGTTACGCTTTCTTTAAAGGATGGCTGCTTCTAAGCCAACCTCCTGGTTGTTTTGGAAATCCCACATGCTTTCCCACTTAGACACGACTTGGGGACCTTAGCTGTAGGTCAGGGCTGTTTCCCTTTTGACGACGGACCTTAGCACCCGCCGTCTGTCTCCTGGACAGTACTCGTTGGTATTCGGAGTTTGGTTAGAGTTGGTAGATCTCGCGACCCCCGCATCCATCCAGTGCTCTACCCCCAACGGTATTCATCCAAGGCTCTACCTCAATAGATTTCGCGGAGAACCAGCTATTTCCCGGCTTGATTGGCCTTTCACCCCTAAACACAACTCATCCGATAATTTTTCAACATTAAACGGTTCGGTCCTCCAGTGGGTGTTACCCCACCTTCAACCTGGTCATGCCTAGATCGCCGGGTTTCGGGTCTAATGCATCAAACTCTGTCGCCCTATTAAGACTCGCTTTCGCTGCGCCTACACCTATCGGCTTAAGCTTGCTTGATACACTAAGTCACAGACCCATTATGCAAGAGGTACGCTGTCACCCCATAAAGAGGCTCCAACTGCTTGTAAGCATTCGGTTTCAGGTACTGTTTCACTCCCCTCATCGGGGTGCTTTTCACCTTTCCCTCACGGTACTAGTTCGCTATCGGTCATGCACGAGTATTTAGGCTTGGAGGGTGGTCCCCCCATGTTCAGACAGGGTTTCACGTGCCCCGCCCTACTCGAATCCTGATGTCCTATTTTCGCATACGGGGCTGTCACCCGCTATGGCGCCACTTTCCAGAGGCTTCTGCTAATTAAACACCAGGCATTGGCCTGGTCCGCGTTCGCTCGCCACTACTAACGGAATCTCGGTTGATGTCTTTTCCTCCGGGTACTGAGATGTTTCAGTTCTCCGGGTTCGCTTCACCAAAGCTATTTTATTCACTAAGGTGATATCCTTTCCCATTTAACTCGAACACCGCCAATCCGAAGATTGTCGGCGCTAGAATTAAATGGTGAGGATGGGTTTCCCCATTCGGAAATCGTCGGGTCAAAGGTTGCTCACACCTCACCGACGCTTATCGCAGCGTGCCACGTCCTTCATCGCCTGTGCATGCCAAGGCATCCACCAAATGCTCTTACCTCACGTTTGAGAGTCCACACCACCAATGACAACGCTGGAAAACCCCTCCTTGCAAAAGGGGCCGCCATTTGATGCGCGTCACGGCAAGTGCAGATAATTAAATCTCAGCCAAATGATTTAGTAACAATAACAATCTCATCCGAAGATAAGATCGATACTGCCACGGCATCGATTTTAAGAACCCATTCACAATGTCAAATATTGGGGAGCAGATCTCCCCGAATTGCCGGACAAGCCGGCAAACCTTTGTCTTCATCTCTGGAAATGTTTTGGTGTGCGCGTGGGACGGCGCTGCGCGCCGATCGTCTTCCTCGGCAGCGCCCCGCGCTGCCTGTGGGAAGCGATGGTGGAGCCTATCGGGATCGAACCGATGACCTGATGCTTGCAAAGCAACCGCTCTCCCAGCTGAGCTAAGGCCCCATCATTTGTCGAGCCTCAAGCGCCGGCGCCGACATCCGTCGGCTTGGCTTTCCTCGCATAAGCTCGGGCGCGCAGTCGCGCTTGCGGCCTATGGCCGAGGCTTGAACCTCACAAACATTGATATGGTGGGCCGAGTAGGAGTTGAACCTACGACCTCACGCTTATCAGGCGTGCGCTCTAACCACCTGAGCTACCGGCCCCCACCATGCCCAAGCAGGCCATAAAGGCCGCGGGCGGCGTGAGCCAGCTCAGGCTTTCGCTGCCGACCTTTTCGATCGGCGCGATTTCCAGTGATGAAGGGACATGAGGACGGCGGCTATGTTCTTTGGAATGGAGGAAGCTCTTCCCTGACCGTAGCCAAGGCGCTTTCCGCCGATATCCTTAGAAAGGAGGTGATCCAGCCGCAGGTTCCCCTACGGCTACCTTGTTACGACTTCACCCCAGTCGCTGATCCCACCGTGGTCAGCTTCCTCCCTTGCGGGTTAGAGCACTGCCTTCGGGTGAAACCAACTCCCATGGTGTGACGGGCGGTGTGTACAAGGCCTGGGAACGTATTCACCGCGGCATGCTGATCCGCGATTACTAGCGATTCCGCCTTCATGCTCTCGAGTTGCAGAGAACAATCCGAACTGAGACGACTTTTGGAGATTAGCTCACCCTCGCGAGTTTGCTGCCCACTGTAGTCGCCATTGTAGCACGTGTGTAGCCCAGCGCGTAAGGGCCATGAGGACTTGACGTCATCCCCACCTTCCTCCGGCTTATCACCGGCGGTTTCCTTAGAGTGCCCAACTAAATGATGGCAACTAAGGACGAGGGTTGCGCTCGTTGCGGGACTTAACCCAACATCTCACGACACGAGCTGACGACAGCCATGCAGCACCTGTGCACTAGCCAGCCGAACTGAAGGAATCCATCTCTGGAAACCATACTAGGCATGTCAAACGCTGGTAAGGTTCTGCGCGTTGCTTCGAATTAAACCACATGCTCCACCGCTTGTGCAGGCCCCCGTCAATTCCTTTGAGTTTTAATCTTGCGACCGTACTCCCCAGGCGG
>NZ_JAKVIO010000084.1 GCF_022601895.1 Sphingomonas sp. LaA6.9 | reverse complement strand
AAAGATCGTGTCGGCGAAGGCCTGCCCCTCGCGGATCGCGATGGGGGTGAGCTGGATACGATTGGTGACGTCGCCCACCGCATAGATGCTGTCGCAGCTGGACTTGTTGTCGGCATCGACCACGATGGCACCGTTTTCGTCGATCTCGACGCCCGCAGTCTCAAGCCCAAGCCCTGAAGTATGCGGCCTGCGCCCCGTGGCGAAGAGCACCGCATCGGCGTCGATCGGATCGCAGCCCTTGAGGAAGACTTTCAGCGAGCCATCGGCCTGCTTCTCGATCTTCTCGAACGGCGCGTTGAACTTGAAGGTGATGCCCTTCATCATCGAGATCTGGAGCAGGCGATCGCGCACCGACTCGTCATAGCCGCGCAGGATCGTGTCCGAACGGTTGACGAGCGTGACCTGGGTCCGGAACTCGTGGAAGATGCCCGCAAATTCGTTGGCGATATAGCCGCCGCCCGCGATGACGATGCGCCTGGGCAGCGCGTCGAGATGAAAGACCTCGTTCGAGGTGATGCCATGCTCGGCGCCGGGCACGTCGGGGATGATCGGCCATGCGCCCGTCGCGATCAGGATCTTGCCCGCGGTCACCGTCTTGCCCGACGCCAGCGTCACCTCATTGGGTCCGGAGACGGTCGCGCGCTCGAGGATGATCTCGACCTTGTTGTTGTTCAGCGTGTCGGTATAGGCGCGGTTGATGCGGTCCACGTCCGCCAGCACATTGTCCCTGAGCGTCGGCCAGTCGAACTTGCACTCGGGCACATCCCAGCCGAAGCGCTTGGCGTCCTGCAGATCCTCCGCGAAATGGGCGCCATAGACGAGCAGCTTCTTGGGCACGCAGCCGCGGATGACGCAGGTGCCACCGACGCGGTATTCCTCCGCGATCGCGACCTTCGCACCGTGCGCCGCCGCGACGCGCGAGGCGCGCACACCGCCCGATCCCGCACCGATTACGAAAAGATCATAGTCATAGGCGGGCATGGCAATTCCTCGATCATTGCGGTGTCGCCGCCCATCTAGGGAGCCGACCACCAACAGACAAATCGCTTTTACGCGTCAGTCTGATCGCTTCAGCCGAAGGCGCGCGCGATCAGCGCACGCGTCGATGCGTCGAAACGCTCGGTACCCTCGCTGTCGATCGACTTCGCGATCTCCTTGCCCAGCTCGACGCCAAACTGGTCGAAGGGATTGATGCCGAGCAACGCCGCGTTCACGAACACGCGGTGCTCGTAAAAGGCGATCAGCGCGCCGAGCGTCCGCGGATCCACCTGATCGAGCAGGATCGTGGTCGACGGGCGGTCTCCCGGATAGGCGCGCGCCAGATCGTCACTCTCGCGGCCCGCCATCAGCGCCGCGCCCTGCGCGAAGCAGTTCACAAGCAGCTGGCGATGGTGCGCTTCGTCCAGCGGATGGCCGGGTTCGATCGCGGCGATGAATTCAACGGGGACGAGGTGCGTGCCCTGATGGAGCAGCTGGAACACCGCATGCTGCGCATCGGTCCCGACTCCGCCCCAGGTGATCGGTGCGCTGGGCCGCGTCAGTGGCTTGCCGTCGGCGGTTACGCGCTTGCCGTTCGATTCCATCTCGAGCTGCTGGAGATAACTCGGCAGCAGGCGCAGCCGCTCGTCATAGGCGAACACCGCGCGCGTTTCGCAACCGCGCATTTGCGCATAATAGAGATCGGCAAAGGCCGCGAGCACGGGCGCGTTCTTCTCCAGCGGCGCGAGCCGGAAATGCCGGTCCATCGCGGCCGCGCCCTCGAGCAGTTCCTCGAAGGCGTCCCAGCCAAGCGCCAGAGCGGCGGGAAAGCCGATCGATGACCAGAGCGAATAGCGCCCGCCGACACTCTCGGCGAAAGGCAGCACGCGCGTCTCGTCCACACCCCATTCAAGCGCGCGGTCGGGCGAGGCGGTCAGCGCGATCACGCGGCCATAGGGGTCCTCGACGCCCGCCTCGGTCATCCATTCGAGCGCGCTCTGCGCGTTGAGCATCGTCTCGGTCGTCGTGAAGGTCTTGGAGGCAACCGCGAGCAGCGTCGCCGAGGGATCGAAACGGTTGAACGCCTCCTCGAGCGCGGCGCCGTCGACATTGGAGACGATTGCGACATCATAACGCCCCGAATCGCGGCCGAGCGCGTCGACCAGCAGATTCGGGCCCAGCGCCGACCCTCCGATGCCGACGTGGAGAATGTGCCGGATCGGGCCCAGCGCCTCTGCCTCGATCGCATCGATCAGCGCGCGCATCCGCGCGTGAAACATACGCGCCCGCGCTACGGTTTCGGCATTGCCCTCGCCCCGTTCGGCCGTGTGCTCGGCGGCGCGGCCCTCTGTGACGTTGACGGTCTTGCCCGCGAACAGCGCTTCGCGCGCGCCCGCCAGATTCATGTCCTTTGCAAGCGCGACAAAGTCGGCAACAAGTCCGGGGGTCAGATGCGTCTTGGACCAGTCGAAGCGGATTCCCGCCTCTTCGAGCGTGAACTGCGACAGACGGTCGGGCTCGGCGCCAAACAGCTCTGACAGCGTTGGCCTGTCAGCGGTTTCGAGGCGGTTCCAGGCGGTGGATTCGGTCATCAACGCATCTCCCAATCGTCGTCGCCCGCTCTAGCAAGATCGACGCGCCGTTCCAGCGAAAGCGACGCGAAGATTGACCGGCCCATCTTAGGTGCATATACACGCAACCATGCTCCCGACCGTCTGTGTATGTACCAAGCTGCGTCGTTCGGCGCGCGCCGTCACCGCGCTCTATGACGACGCACTCGCGCCCATAGGGCTGACCACGCCGCAATTCGCGCTGCTCAGGGCGCTGCAGCGCACGGGCGCCTCGCCGCTGTCGACGCTCGCCACCGCCACCGGCCTCGATCGCACGACGCTCAATCGCACGCTCCAGCCGCTTGAAACGGACAGGCTGATCTGCTCGCGGCCTGGAGCCGATCAGCGCGTGCGCATTATAGAACTGACCGGCGCAGGCATGGCGAAGCTCGCGCTGGGAACGCCGCTCTGGGAAAACGCACAACGCCGCATGGCCGATGCGCTTGGCACCGAACATGACCGGCTTTTCGCCATACTCGACCGCATAGAGGAAATTCGCGCGTGACCGCCTCCCCCCTTTCATCAATGAAGAGCCCATGGACCGTGATCCTGTGCGCCGCCGCGATCGTCACGGTGGCGATGGGCGTGCGCCAGTCGTTCGGGCTTTTCCTGCCGCAAATGAGCATGGCGCTCGATATCGGCCGGTCGAGCTTCGGGCTTGCGCTCGCGATCCAGAATCTCGTCTTCGGACTCGTCCAGCCCTTTGTCGGCGCGCTTGCCGACAGACATGGCGCAGGGCGCGTCGTGCTCGGGGGCGCCACGCTCTATACGCTCGGGCTGATCGCCGCATCCGCCGCGACCAATGCCTTTGGCATCCATCTGTCGCTGGGCCTGATCGTCGGGCTCGCCATGGCGGGATGCACCTTCACCGTCACCATGGGAGCGGTCGGGCGCGTGGTGCCCGCCGAGAAGCGTACCATGGCATTCGGCATCGTCACCGCCGGCGGCTCGGTGGGCCAGTTTCTCGTTGTGCCCGGCGCGCAGCTGCTGCTCGCCGATTTCGGTTACCGCATGGCCTTCGTCATTCTGGCCGGCCTGATCGCGACGATCGCCGCGTTCGCGATCGGCGTCGCGGGGAAGCCTGGCGCCACAACCGGGCTCGGCCCCCAGCAGTCGGCGCGCGAGGCGCTTGCCGAAGCGACGGGCGAACGCAGCTTCTGGTTGCTCAATGCCGGCTTTTTCGTGTGCGGCTTTCATATCGCCTTCATCGCCACGCATTTTCCCGCCTATCTCAACGACAAGGGTCTTGGCATCGCGATCGGCGCGACCGCACTGGCGCTGGTTGGCCTGTTCAATATCCTCGGATCGTGGTTCTTCGGCATGGCGGGGGACCGGTTGCGCAAGCAAAAGGTGCTCGCTGCCCTTTATGCAGCGCGCGCCGCGCTGATCGCACTGTTCATCATCCTGCCGCTCACGCCCGCGACCGCGCTGGGCTTCGCCGCGATCATGGGC
This sequence comes from Sphingomonas sp. LaA6.9, assembly GCF_022601895.1. GTDB lineage: Bacteria > Pseudomonadota > Alphaproteobacteria > Sphingomonadales > Sphingomonadaceae > Sphingobium_A. The sequence continues at coordinate 762 of NZ_JAKVIO010000084.1, read as the reverse complement.
TTCCTCTGGCTTGGCACGGTCCCGCTGACCAACGGACTGGTCGGCCAGATCTTCGGCGTGCGGCATCTTTCGATGCTCAGCGGCATCGTCTTCCTGAGCCATCAGGTCGGCAGCTTCTTCGGGGCCTGGGCGTCGGGCTTCGTCTATGACCTCAGCGGTTCGTACGATTTCGCCTGGGGCGTCTCGATCGCGCTCGGTCTGTTCGCGGCGCTGATCCATCTGCCGATCCGCGATGCGCCGGTGGCAAGGTTGCAGCCGGCATGATGCGGCTGCGCCCCCTTGCAATCGTTGCGGTCCTCGCCCCGCTGCTGCTTGTCGGCTGGCTGCTCTGGCGCGACCAGGGCGCGATGATCTGGCTGTCAGGATTCGCGGCTTATTGCTTCTGAAACCGGCGGCGCTTGATTTTGCGCGCCTTCCACAGCAAAGCGCGGACATGACCGATATCACGCCGGCCGAAGCCCTTCCCGACGCGCCGCAAAAGAAGAAGTCGGAAACGCTTGATTTCCTTGGCTTCCTGCTCAAGCTCGGGATCATCGTCTTCGTCATCCGCAGCTTCATCGCCGCGCCCTTCAACATCCCGTCCGAATCGATGATGCCGCGACTGCTCGTTGGCGACTATCTGCTCGTCTCCAAGTGGAACTATGGCTATTCGAAATACAGCCTGCCCTTCAGCGTGCCGCTGATCCCCGGGCGGATCATGGCGGACACGCCCGAACGCGGCGACGTCGTCGTGTTCAAGGCGCCCCCCAGCCAACACCAGGA
>NZ_JAKVIO010000022.1 GCF_022601895.1 Sphingomonas sp. LaA6.9 | reverse complement strand
TGATCTCGCGCATCCGGGTACGGACGCGCTCGGTCTGCTCGTCGCTCAGCGTCCGGGTGTCGCCGCGCGCGATGGCGATTTCGGGGATGATGTTGGTCTTGCCCGTCGCCGAGCCTGCTGCTTCTCCTTCAGCCACTTCGGCGGTTGCGCCGCCGACAATCAGGCCGACATTGAAGGTAAGGTTGGGCTCGGGAAGTTCGGTGCGAAAGGAGGAGATGATCTTTGCCAGCGCATAGATCGCGCCGTCGCCAGACTCCTTGCTGAAGATGCCGCTCGAATGGCCGCCGGGGGCCTTCACCGTCACCGTCCAGCCCGAACTGCTGCGGCGCGCGATCGATCCCATGTCCCGGCCGTCCTGAACGACCAGCCCCTCGAAATCGAGCGCAACGTCGGCACGCTTGCCGGCGGCGATCAGATCCGCGCGCGAGATCTCGACCGGATCGCCGGCTTCTTCCTCGTCGCCCGTCAGCACCACCTCGATATCGGCGTCCTTGAGCGTGCCTGCCTTGTGCATCGCGCGCAGCGCCATCAGCATCACGACCATGCCGCCCTTGTCGTCGCCCGCACCCGGGCCGACGCCCCTCGAGCCCTTGCGCTCGAAGCGCTGAAAGGGCGAGGATTTCTCGAACACCGTATCGAGATGGCCGATGAGGAGCAGCCGTTTGCCGCGGCCATTGCCCTTGTGCACCGCAACGATGTGCCCGGCGCGCTGCGCGGCGTCCATCGGCACCCAGCGCACCTGAAAGCCCAGCGGTTCAAGCTCGGCGCGCATCATCTCGCCGACCTTTGTCACGCCTTCCAGATTCAGCGTTCCGGAGTTCTGGTTGACCAGCTTTTCGAGCAGCGCGACCGAGCGTTCCTGATCGGCATCGACCGCTGTAGCCATCTTTCGCTCGACCGGCGCGAGCTGCGCCTGGAGCGGCGTGGTGGCGAGGAGGAGCGAAGCGGCAAGCGCGAAGCGCCTGACCCTGGAGCGGTTTCCATGTGCGTGCGGCATGGCGGTCTTGTGCGACAGGCGATAGCCGCGATCAAGGGTGGCCTTGCTTTTGCCACGATTTACAGCCATATGCCCGCCTGCGCATCAGGCCGGTGGACCGGCCGTGACCATATTCGGCAGCGTGAACGCCCGGAAATCCGGGACCGGCCGAAGAGATGCGCTTTGCTTTTGCAAGGCTTCCCATTTCACGCGGGTCGTCAACGAACCCCGCGTTTCGCGCCCGCACGTCCCGTGCGTGGCCGCGCTTCGCATGACATAAAGAGAACGATACATGACGAAATTCACCGACCTTGGCCTGGCCGAGCCGATCATCAAGGCGCTCGCGGCCAAGGGCTATGACAAGCCGACCCCGATCCAGGTGCAGTCGATCCCGCCGCTGCTCGAGGGCCGCGACCTGTGCGGCATCGCGCAGACGGGCACGGGCAAGACCGCGGCCTTCGCGCTGCCCTCGCTCCACTATTTCGCCAACAATCCCAAGCCGCGCCCGCTGGGCAGCTGCCGGATGCTGGTGCTGTCGCCGACGCGCGAGCTGGCGAGCCAGATCGCCACGTCCTTCCGCGACTATGGCAGCAATCTGCGTCTGTCCGTTGAAGTTGTGTTCGGCGGCGTGCCGATCGGCAAGCAGATCAGCAAGCTGAAGGCGGGCGCCGACATCGTGGTTGCGACGCCGGGCCGCCTGCTCGACCTGATCGACCAGCGCGCCTTCCATCTGCGCGACGTCGAGATCTTCGTGCTCGACGAGGCCGACCAGATGATGGACCTCGGCTTCATCGTGCCGTTGAAGCGCATCGACAAGCTGCTGCCGACCAAGCGCCAGAGCCTGTTCTTCTCGGCCACCATGCCCAAGGCGATTGCCGAGCTGGGCGACCGCTTCCTGACCGATCCGGTCAAGGTGTCGGTCGCGCCGCAGTCGACGACCGCCGAACGCGTGCGCCAGTATGTTTCCTTCGTGAACCAGAAGGAAAAGCAGGCGCTGCTGACGCTGACCTTGAAGGCTGAGCCGATCGACCGCGCGCTGGTCTTCACGCGCACCAAGCATGGCGCCGACCGGGTGGTGAAGCACCTCGTGGCCGCCGGCGTCGGCGCGCTCGCGATCCACGGCAACAAGTCGCAGCCCCAGCGCACCGCGGCGCTCGAGGCGTTCCGCAAGGGCGAGATCAAGATCCTTGTGGCGACCGATATCGCGGCGCGCGGTATCGACGTGCCCGGGGTGAGCCACGTCTTCAACTTCGAGATGCCCAACGTCCCCGAGCAATATGTCCACCGTATCGGACGGACCGCGCGTGCCGGCGCAGAGGGTGTTTCGATCAGCTTCGTCGATGGCGAGGAGAAGCAGTGGCTCAAGCAGATCGAGCGGCTGACGCGCGTCAAGCTCGACACCGTGCCGCTGCCCGAGGATTTCCTCGCACAGGCCGCCAAGTTGCCCCAGCCGGCGCGTAGCGCACCCTCGACGGCGCAGCCGGGCAGGCGGCGTCATGACGATCGCGGCGGCGAAGCCCGCACGCAACAGCCGGCCGCAGGCGAAAAGCCCAAGCGGCCTTTCCACCGCCGCCGCAAGGGCGCGCCCGGCGCGCACAAGGGCGCGGTAAAGCGCTTCGGCAGCCGCTGATATCGACGGGCCCTTCCTTTCGAGGAAGGGCCTTCGTCATTTGCCGGGCGCTGTTTGCCGAATCCGTATTGGAATTATTCAGCTTCGCTCGATAGTCTCCGGGAGATGAATTCCCGCACCCGGCGCTTGGCGCTTTTCACCCTTGTCCCCCTTGCTGCCACGATTGGCTTTGCATCGGTTCCGCTTGTCGCACAGCAGGCGCCCGCATCGGCTTCACCGACCGCTGCCAGACAGGCAGAGGTTCCGTGGCTCTACGTCAACAGCGACGTTCCGCAGGAAAAGGCGTGGCTTTTCGGTACCTTGGACAACGGCTTGCGCTATGCGATCCGTCGCAATGGCGTGCCCCCGGGGCAGGTGTCGATCCGCGTACGCATCGATGCCGGATCGCTCATGGAGGAAGATGGCGAACAGGGCTTCGCGCATTTCCTCGAGCATCTCTCCTTTCGTGGCTCGAAGTTCGTGCCCGAGGGCGAATCAAAGCGGATCTGGCAGCGTCTGGGCGTGACCTTTGGCAGCGACAGCAACGCATCCACGACGCCGACCGAAACGGTCTACAAGCTCGACCTCCCCAATGCGCGACCCGAAGGCCTCGACGAGAGCATCAAGATCCTCGCGGGCATGATGGAAGCGCCCAATATCAGCGACACCACCGTCAATGCCGAACGTGCGGTCGTGATGGCCGAGCAGCGCGAGCAGTTCGGGCCCGCGGTGCGCATGGGCGACGCGACGCGGCAGCATTTCTTTGCGGGGCAGAAACTGGCGAGCCGCTCGACGATCGGCACCGTGCAGACGCTCGCGGGCGCACGCGCCGACGGTCTCAAGGCATTTCACCAGCGCTGGTATCGGCCCGAGCGCGCCGTGGTCGTGATCTCCGGCGATGCCGATCCGGCAGCGATGGAAGCGCTCGTCAAAAAGCATTTTTCCGCCTGGCGCGGGACCGGGCCCAACCCCAGCGACCCCGATTTCGGCAAGCCCGATCCCGATGCCAAGGCCGTGACCACGCTTGTCGAGCCGAGCTTTCCGACGATCGTCCAGCTCGGGGTGATGCGCCCCTGGGAGCAGGTCGACGACACGATCACCTATAATGAGGGGTTGATGGTCGACGCGCTGGCGGTGCGGATGATCAACCGCCGGCTGGAGACGCGCGCGCGGGCGGGAGGCAGCTTCCTCCAGGCGCAGGTCCAGCAGGAAGATATTTCCAGATCGGCGGACGCGACGCTGGTCTCGCTCGTGCCGCTCGGCGACGACTGGCACGCGGCGTTGCGCGACGTGCGCTCGGTAATCACCGACGCATCAACGACCGGGCCGACACAGGCCGAGATCGACCGCGAGGCGCAGGAGTTCGATCTTGCGCTGCTCGCTCAGCTCGAGAATGAGGGCGCTGAACCCGGTTCGCGCCAGGCCGACGATCTCGTGCGCGCGCTCGACATTCGGGAAACCGTGACGACCGCCGAGGGCGCGCTGACGATCTTTCGCGGTGCAAAGCGGCTGTTCACGCCTGAAAACCTGCTCGCCTCGACGAAGCGGCTATTCTCGGGAGCGGGGCCGCGACTGGTGCTGAGCACGCCCAAGCCGCTCACCAATGGCGATGCGCTCGCCGCGAGCGCGCTGGCCGAGGACGTGACCTCGAGCGGCGCGCGCAAGGATGTGCGTCCGGTGAGCTTCGCCGACCTGCCACGCTTCGGCACGCCGGGCACGGTGACGGCGCGCTCCAAGCTCAGCAACTTCAATATCGAGACGGTCGCGCTCTCCAACGGGACCAAGCTGATCCTGTTCCCCAACAAGGGAGAACCGGGCAAGGTCTATGTCAGCGTGCGCTTCGGTAATGGTTACAAGGCATTGCCCGCGAACCGGCAGACGGTGGCCTGGTCGGGCGCGATGGCGCTGGTCGGCAGCGGTATCGGCAAGCTGGGGCTCGAGGAACTCGACCGGCTGACCAATGGCCGCAAGATCAACATGGGCCTCGACATCGAAGAGGACGCCTTTGTCCTGAAGGGGGAAACCCGTGCGCCCGACCTCTCCGACCAGCTGAAGCTGATGGCGGCGAAGCTGGCGTTTCCGGGCTGGGATTCCGCGCCCGTGGTACGCGCGCGCGCGCAGATGCTGGCGGGCTATGAGGTGATGAACGCATCGCCGGCCGGGGTGATTACGCGCGATCTCGACGGACTTGTGCGTGGCGGCGATCCGCGCTGGGCGACCCCCAGCCGTCAGGAGGTCGAGGCGCTGACACCAGCTGGCTTCCGCAAACTGTGGGAGCCGATCCTTGCGAGCGGCCCGATCGAGGTGCAGATCTTCGGCGATTTCGAGGCCGCGCAGGCCATCGAGGCGGCGAGCGCCACATTCGGCGCGATGAAGCCACGCAAGCCCGCGACGATCGATCCGGCCAATGCGACCACCCGCGCGCCCGAGCACAATATGACGCCAGTGGTGCGAACGCATAGCGGGGCTGCGGAGCAGTCGGCGGCGGTGCTTGCCTGGCCGACGGGCGGCGGGCTCGACAACATCTCGGAGTCGCGCAAGCTGGAAGTACTCGCGGCGATCTTCAACGACCGCCTGTTCGATCAGCTCCGGTCCTCGGCCGGGGCAAGCTATAGCCCCACGGTCGCCAGCCAGTGGCCGACGGGAATGGACAATGGCGGCTATCTGATCGTGCTCGGCCAGTTGAAACCCGAAGGAACCGGGCAGTTCTTCAAGCTGGCGCGCGAGATTGCGGCCGACCTCGCGGCGAAGCCTGTCGATGCGGACGAGCTGCAACGCACGCTTGGTCCGATCCAGCAATATTACCTGCGCGCAAGCACGGGCAACCAGTACTGGATGCGCGAAACCGCCGGATCGTCGCGCGATCCGCGCAAGGTGGCGGCAATGGAAAGTCTCGTGCGCGATCTGCTCAGCATCACGCCGGAACAGATCCAGCAGACCGCGCAGCGTTACCTGATCTCGGACAAGAGCTGGTCGATGGTCGTGCTCCCCGAAAAGCAGACGGCGACGCGGTGAAGCTCAGCCCGTTGCGGGCGCACGTCCGCGGCGGGAGGATCCGAACCGGGCAGCGAGGCGCAGACCGAGCGCCGCGAGAGCCAGGGGCGTGAAGACCAGTCCGGTCCAGATGCGATCGGTGTCGGCAAGGCGCCCTGCATAGCTGAACAGGAATATGAACCAGATATAGTGGATGCCAACGCGGTGCAGCCGCTTCCACCAACGGCCAAGCATGCGCTGGCTGGTGTCGTTCGAGGTGAGGGCCATCGCGAACATCAGCGCATAGCCCAATCCTCCGCCAATCAGGACGCCCGGCGGACGCTGTTCACCCGAAAGCGCAAGATAGTTGATCAGCGCGGCGAGGTGGATCGTGTGCGACAGCGCGAAACCCAGTCCCCATTGCCGGCGGCGCCTGAGCACCGCCTTCGTCGCCGGCGCGGGAAACAGCCGGACCATTGCCGAGGCGGTGTAGACGACCAGGAAGACAAGGAAGCTGGCACGCGCGGTCCATCGTGCGGCGAATTGCGATTGCTGGATCAGGTCGCTCCCTGCCCAGAGCGCAAGCGCCACGGCGATTGAAGAGGCGATGAATGCCGCGACAATGGGCACGGCAACGGCGGCTGGAGAGGTACGGATCGACGTTAACACGGCAGGACTCCCCTCGGGTCAGGTCACGCGCATATTGTTCCTGATCTGTGGCTCGGCCGTTAACCTGGACGCTCAGGCCGAAATCTGATCGATCCAGTCCTGCAGGTTGTAGTGATTGGTGACGCGAGTGATGCGGTTGCCCGCGATGTCGAAGAACGCGCCAACACGCAGGCGATAATGCTGCCCCCTCGCGGCGGGGAGATCACCGTCGGTCTTGAGATATTTGCCTTCGAGCATGAACTCGGCCGAGGCGTGGCTCCCGGCGGGCGAATAAAGGATGCGCGGCTCGATCGCATGCTCCTTGTAGCAGCGGTTCATATGATCGAGGAACTCGCGGAAGGCGCCCACGCCGACACGCGGACTGCCCTGGCAAGGCTCATGCACGACATCGTCGGCGAGCAACGACAGCATGCGTTCGGCATCGCCATGATTGAACGCGTCGTAATAGCTTTCGATGATTCCGGTCATGATTGCATCCTATTGTGCGACACCAAGCTGGTCCATCATGAAGGCCAGATACTCGGCCTGTTCCTCGTAACGCCTGAAACGACCGGACTTTCCACCGTGCCCGGCTTCCATCTGGGTGCGGAAGAGCAGCGGGTTGTCGTCGGTCTTGTGCGAACGCAGCCGCGCGACCCATTTGGCGGGCTCGTAATATTGCACCTGGCTGTCCCACAGGCCCGTGCTGACATAGATCGCGGGATAGGCCCTGGCCGCGACATTGTCATAGGGCGAATAGCCGAGGATATAGTCGTAATAGGGCTTTTGTTCGGGATTGCCCCATTCGTCATATTCATTGGTGGTGAGCGGGATCGTCGGGTCAAGCATCGTCGTCACCGCATCGACGAAAGGCACCTGCGTCACGATCACGCCGTAATCATCGGGCGCCATATTGGCGACGGCGCCCATAAGCAGCCCGCCTGCGCTGCGTCCGAAGCCGGCCGTGCGCTTCGGCGCCGCATATTTCTGGTCGACCAAATGCCGGGTGACGTCGATGAAGTCGGTAAAGCTGTTCACCTTGTTCATCAGGCGGCCGTCATCATACCAGGCGCGCCCCATGTCCTGCCCGCCGCGGATCTGCGCGATCGCGACGGTCATCCCGCGATCGGCAAGGCTGGGCCAGGCGACGTTGAACTCGGGATCGTAGGAAGAGCCATAGGCCCCATAGCCGACCTGATAGAGCGCGGCCGTGCCATTGCGGTGGAATTTCTTGTGATGGACGAGCGAGACGGGAATTTTTGTCCCGTCGCGTGCGGTCGCCCAGACCCGCTCGGTGACATATTGCGCCGGATCATAGCCGGGTACGGGCTGCCGCTTCAGCATCCGGCGCTCGCCTGTATTCGCGTTGATCTCGATGATGGTCGGTGGGGTCACCATCGATTCATAGCGATAGCGCAGCCAGTCGGTCGCAGGCTCGGCATTGGTGTCGAGTGTCATCGTATAGGCGGGTTCGTCGGCGGTTATGGGGGTCGATTTTCCATCAGTTGAGAGCAGGCGAATGCGCTTGTTCCCCGCGACGCGCTCCTCGATCGCGACAAAGCCGGCAAAGGGCTTGAAGGCCTCGATAAAGGTGTCGGTACTCGGCGCGACCAGATCGCGCCACGCTGTGCGGTCCGCCGTGGGCGCTCTATCTGGAACCGTCGCGAGCCGGTAATTGGGGGCGTTGTAATTGCTCCAGACCAGCCAGCGATCGCCGATATGGTCGACATCGTAGAGCCAGCCCTTTTCGCGCGGCGCGAATATGGTGAATTCGCCCTTGCCCGAGGCAGGGGCGCAGCGCGCCTCGTTGCTCGTCGTGCTCCAGAGGAAGATGCAGGCATATTTGTCGGAGGTCGTACGCTTCAGGCTGATGTAGAAGCTGTCGTCCTTTTCCTCATGGATCAGGCGATCCCCGGCCGCGGGCGTGCCGACGACATGCGCCTTCACGCGCTTGGACAACAGCGTTACGGGGTCCTTGTCGATATAGTAGATCGTCCGGTTGTCGTCGGCCCAGACGACATCGTCCTCTATATTTGCAACGGCCTCGTCGACCAGCCTGCCGGTCGCTATCTCCCTGACCTTGAGCGCATATTGCTGGCGGCCGACCGTGTCCTCTGCATAGGCGACGTAACGATTGTCGGGGCTGACTTCCCAGGTGCCGATGCTGAAAAAGCCTTTTCCTTTCGCCATCACCGGTTCGTCGAGCAAGATCTCCTCGGGCGCCGTCATCGCGCCCTTGCGGCGAGCAATCACGGGATAGTCCTGACCGGCAGTGAAGCGACGATAATAGAGATAGCCGCGCTGACGCCAGGGAACGCTGCTGTCATCGGGCGCAATGCGGCCCGTGATCTCCTTGAACAGCGTGTCCTTGAGCGGCTTCAGCCCTGCGAGCCGGGCGTCAGCATAGCTGTTTTCGGCGGCGAGATACGAAAGGACCTCGGGATTCTTGCGGCTGTCGTCGCGCAGCCAGTAATATTCGTCCTCGCGCGCCGCGCCGGACGGGGCGGTAACCTGATGGGGCTTTTTTGCAGCGACGGGCGGAGCGGGGGGCGTCTCGGCCTGAGCCGCCGTTGCCATGAGCAGGCAGACTGCACTCGCCAGAAACCGCTTCGCCATTCAATCCCTCCCTTGCCGTGCGATGGCGCTGCATCGCACGGCGGGAAGGCTGAGACTAGAGCACGTATTTGCTCAGATCCGTGTTGCGCGCGATCGAGGCGAGCTGGCCGTCGACATAGGCCGCGTCAATGACGAGCTTTTCTCCCTGGCGATCCTCGGCGTCGAAGCTGACCTCTTCGAGCAGTTTTTCCATCACGGTCTGGAGGCGGCGTGCCCCGATATTCTCGATCTGGCCGTTCACCTCGGCGGCGATGCGGGCGACCGCCTTGATGCCATCCTCGGTGAACTCGACCTCGACGCCCTCGGTGCCGATCAGTGCGCGATATTGCTCGGGAAGCGACGCCTTGGTGTCGGAGAGGATGCGGATGAAATCCTCCTCGGTCAGCGCCTGCAATTCCACGCGGATCGGCAGGCGGCCCTGCAGTTCGGGGAGCAGGTCGCTGGGCTTGGCGACATGGAAGGCACCCGATGCGATGAAGAGGATATGGTCGGTCTTCATCGGGCCGTATTTGGTCGCGACCGTCGTACCCTCGATCAGTGGCAACAGATCGCGCTGGACGCCCTCGCGGCTCACCGAACCGCCGCGGACGTCGGAAACCGCGATCTTGTCGATCTCGTCGAGGAAGACGATGCCATTGGCCTCGGCGTCGGCAAGCGCGGTGCGGCTGACCTCGTCCTGGTCGAGCCGTTTGTCGGCTTCTTCCTCGACCAGCTTGGTCCAGGCGGCGCGGACGTTCATCTTGCGGCGCTTCAATTGGTTGCCGCCAAACGCCTTGCCCATCATTTCGGACAGGTTGATCATCCCGACCTGGCCGCCCTGTCCGGGAATCTCGAAGGGCATGTTGGGCGCGGCTTCCAGTTCGATTTCGATCTCGGTCTCGTCCAGATGGCCGTCCTGGAAGCGCTGGCGGAAGGCGCTGCGCGTTGCCTCGCTCGCGTCCTTGCCCGTGAGCGCGTCGAGCAGGCGGTTCATCGCCGCCTCCTCGGCCTTGTCCTTCACTGCGTTGCGGCGGCGTTCGCGCTCAAGGCGGATCGCTTCCTCGACAAGATCGCGCGCGATCTGTTCGACATCGCGGCCGACATAGCCGACCTCGGTGAACTTGGTGGCTTCGACCTTCACGAAAGGCGCGTCCGCGAGCTTGGCGAGGCGGCGGCTGATCTCGGTCTTGCCGCAGCCCGTGGGCCCGATCATCAGGATGTTCTTGGGCGTCACCTCGTCACGCAGATCGGCCTTGAGCTTCTGGCGCCGCCAGCGGTTGCGCAGCGCAACCGCAACCGCGCGCTTTGCGTCCTTCTGGCCGATGATGTGCTCGTCGAGCGCGGCGACGATGGCTTTGGGGGTAAGGGCGTCGTTCATTCTCTTCTTTCCGAGCCCGCGGTCGCGGGAGTTGGGTCAGGGTCAGGAAGCGCTGTCGAGCGTTTCGACGGTCAGCTGGTCGTTGGTGTAGACGCAGACATCGGCGGCGATGCCCATTGCCTTGCGGCAGATCGTCTCCGCATCCTGCTCATAGTCGACGAGCGCCCGCGCCGCGGCGAGCGCGAAATTGCCGCCCGATCCGATCGCTGCGACCCCGCCGACGGGTTCGAGCACATCGCCATTGCCCGTCAGGATCAGCGTCGTTTCCTTGTCGGCGACGATCATCATCGCTTCGAGGTTGCGCAGATATTTGTCAGTCCGCCAGTCCTTGGCGAGTTCGACCGCCGCACGCATCAGGTGCCCGGCATGGCGTTCGAGCTTCGCTTCGAGACGCTCGAACAGCGTGAAGGCGTCCGCGGTGGCGCCGGCAAAGCCGCCGATCACGCTGCCATCGCCGAGGCGCCGGACTTTCCTGGCATTGGGTTTCATCACGGTCTGGCCCATCGAGACCTGGCCGTCGCCGACCACGATGACCTTGCCGTTCTTGCGTACCGACAGGATCGTCGTGCCGTGCCACTTGGGTGTTTCGCTCATTCATGTCCCCGCTTGGAGTGTCGGGCGTGCATATGGGGTGCTGTCGCCGTCGTGCAACGGTCGCGCAGAATCGTCGTTGCGGGGTGGCATTCCACGGCGTGACAGGCCATGAAGGGCAAAACACGACAAGGGCGCAGGTCGGGTAACCGGACAGGAGACTGCGTGGCTGACGATGCATCGACCCCATTGCCCGGCAGTGCGCGCACGCCGTCGCAAACCGACCGGATGTCGGCGAGCGAACTCCGCATGCTTGCTGACAATATGGGGCAGCTCGCCTGGCTCAACTCGGCCTCTGGCGCGCGCTACTGGTTCAACAGGCGCTGGCACGAATATACGGGCAAATCCTATGGCGAGGTGAAGGGCTGGGGCTGGCTGCAAGTGCACCATCCCGATCATGTCGGACGCGTCGAAAGCGGATTGCGCAAGTGCCTCGCCAGCGGAGAGCCGTGGGAAGATACGTTTCCGCTGCGTGCCGCCGATGGCAGTTATCGCTGGTTCCTCGCGCGCGCCTTTCCGGTGCGCGACGAGCAGGGGGTGATCCGGCGCTGGTTCGGCACGGATACCGATGTCCATCGCCAGATCGAGGCCGAGCAGGCCTTGCGCTGCGCCGTCGAAAACGCGGAAATAGAAGCTGCGGAGCGCGCCGCGATGCTTGCCCAGCTCGACGAAGGCGTGATCGTCACCGATCCCGAGGGACGAATCACCTTCGTCAACGAGGCGGCCAGGCGGCTGCATGGCGTGCACCGGTTGGATATCGGCCCCGAGGACTATTCGAACACATATAACCTCTTCACCGAAAGCGGGCTGCCGCATCCGCATGAGGAACTGCCGCTCGCGCGTGCGGTGATGAAGGGAGAGGTTGTTGCCGATGCGCGCTGGCGCATCCGTCGGCCTGATGGGCAGGAGGTGCTGGCCATCGGTTCGGCGCGGCCCTTTCATGGCGCCGATGGCAAGGTGCTGGGCGCGGTGCTGACGTTGCGCGACGATACCGCGCGCCATGCCGCCGAGACCGCGCTGCGCGAGCTCAATACGACGCTCGAGGATCGCGTCGCTGAAACCATCCGTGAGCGCGAGGTGCTGGGCGACGCGCTCCGCCAGGCGCAGAAGATGGAAGCCGTGGGGCAGCTCACCGGCGGCATCGCGCATGATTTCAACAATCTGCTGACGATCATCACGGGCAATCTCGACATGCTCCGCCGCGCGCTGGGCGATAGCGCGGAGGCGAGGGTGCGCCGCATGGTCGACAATGCGCTGACGGGGGCGGAGCGCGCCGCCGCGCTCACGCAGCGCTTGCTGGCTTTCTCCAGGCGCCAGCCGCTATCGCCTAAGCCCGTCGATATCGACACGCTCATTGGTGGCATGTCGGATTTGCTCGCGCGATCGCTGGGCGAACTGATCGAGATGAAGGCGGTCAGGAACAAGGGACTGTGGCGCGTCGAGATCGACGCCAACCAGCTCGAAAACGCCATATTGAACCTCGCGGTCAACGCACGCGACGCGATGACGGGCGGGGGGACGCTGACGATCGAAACCGCCAATGTGACGCTCGACGAGGTCTATGCCGCGCGACAGGCCGAGGTGGTGCCGGGCGACTATGTCGTCATCGCGGTGACTGACACCGGCGCAGGAATTGCGCAGGACACGCTCGAGCGGGTCTTCGAACCTTTTTTCACCACCAAGGACGTCGACAAGGGAACGGGGCTTGGACTGTCGATGGTCTATGGCTTCGTCAAGCAGTCGGGCGGCCATGTGCGCATCTATTCCGAGCTTGGCCAGGGCACGACGGTACGGATCTACCTGCCGCGCATGACATGGGCGAGCGAAGAGGAGGCGCAGATGGTCGAAGCCGTGCCACGCGCCCGCATCGGCGCGTCCGAAACGCTGCTGGTGGTCGAGGACGATGCGGGCGTGCGCGCCTATTCGGTCGAGCTGATGCGCGAGCTGGGCTACAATGTCATCGAGGCGCATGACGGTCCCTCGGCGCTGCGGCTGATCGAGCATCATGAGGGTCCGATCGACCTGTTGTTCACCGATGTCGTGATGCCGGGCATGTCGGGTCGTGACCTCGTCGAGGCGGCGCGCAAGCTGCGCCCGGGCCTGCCGGCGCTCTACACCACGGGCTATGCGCGCAGCGCTATTGTCCATGGCGGGCGGCTCGATCCCGGCGTCGATATCATCACCAAGCCTTTCACCTATGACGGTCTAGCCAAGCGACTGCGCGAGGTGCTCGACCGCGAGGGTTGAGCCAGCCGATAGCGAATCAGGCGCATTCTTGCGGAAAATGCGCTATGGTGCGCCGGAGATTCCCCCAAAAGGCGAGGTATCGCATGGGACAGGAGAGGGTGCCGGCAGGCCTTAAGGTGCTGCTGGTGGAAGATAATGGCATGCTGGCCGAGACGGCTACCGAGCTGCTTGAGGACATGGGCTGCGCGGTCGTTCACTGCGCCGATTCGGCCGAGGCGGCGATGGACTGGATCGACCATGGTGGCGAACTGGACCTGCTGCTGACCGACGTGGTGATGCCCGGCATGAACGGCGTCGAACTTGCCTGGCATGTCCGCGAACAAATCCCCGACCTGCCCGTGCTGCTGGTCAGCGGCTATGGCGACGCGCTGCTCGTCGAGCAGCAGCGGCAATTCCCGATGGTTGCCAAGCCCTATCGCAGCGAAGAGATTGCGCGCGCGATCGGAGGAGTCATCACCGTTCCCGCGAGCTAAGCGGCCTGGCTCTCCTCCAGCGCTTCGGACGCCTCCAGCCAGCGGGCCTCGGCGGCCTCGATGCCTTCGCTCAACTGCGCACGGAGCATCATCAGCTCGCTCATCGTGCGCTTGGCATCGTCCTTGTTCGCTGAGGCAGGATCGAACATCGCGCGGTCGACCTCGGAACGGCGCGCCTCGAGCTTCTTCATCTCGGTCTCGGCATCCTTGACGGCATCGCGCATCGCCTTGTTGCGCTCGCGTGCTTCGGCGGCCGCCTTGCGTGCGTCCTTGGCGGAGGCTTTGGGCTTTTCGGTCGCAGTCGCCTGAGACTGCCCCTTGCCGAGCACGAGATCGGTATAGTCGTCGAGCGTGCCCGCGAATTCGGTCGCGGTGCCGCCATCGACAAGCACCAGCCGGTCGGCGGTGAGGGCGAGCATGTGGCGATCATGGCTGACCACCACCACCGCACCGTCGTAATCGTTGAGCGCCTGTACGAGCGCCTCGCGCGCGTCGACGTCGAGGTGGTTGGTCGGTTCGTCGAGGATCAGCATGTGCGGCGCATCGCGCGTCACCAGCGCAAGTGCGAGGCGCGCGCGTTCGCCACCCGAGAGGCTTCCGACCTTCTGCGTCGCGCGGTCTCCCGAAAAGCCGAAGCGGCCGAGTTGTGCGCGCACGGCCGCGGGTGTCGCACCCTTCATCTGGCGGGTCATGTGCTCGAGCGGGGTGTCGCCGGTATCGAGTTCCTCCACCTGATACTGCGTGAAATAGCCGACGCGCAGCTTGCCCGAGGTCGTCATCGTCCCGTCCATCGGGGACAGCTGGCCCGCGAGCATGCGCGCGAGCGTGGTCTTGCCGTTGCCGTTGCGGCCGAGCAGCGCGATGCGGTCGTCGGGATCGATCCTGAGGCCGAGCTTCTTCAGCACGGGCGTGCCCTCGACATAGCCGACCGCAGCGTCATCGAGCGTGATGAGCGGCGGACGCAATTCCTGCGGGCTGGGGAAGCCGAACGACAGGCTGGGATCTTCCACCACCGCGGCGATCGGTTCCATCCGTTCGATCATCTTGAGCCGGCTCTGCGCCTGCTTGGCCTTGGTCGCCTTGGCGCGCCAGCGGTCGACGAAAGACTGGAGCTTGGCGCGCTCGGCAAGCTGCTTGTCGCGCGCGCTCGCCTGCTGCGCGAGCCGTTCGGCGCGCTGGCGCTCGAACGCATCATATCCGCCGACATAGAGCGTGGTCTTGCCCTTATCGAGGTGGAGGATGTGGTCGACGACATTGTTGAGGAAATCGCGCTCGTGGCTGACCACGACCATCGTCGCGCGGTAGCTCTTGAGAAAATTCTCGAGCCAGAGCGTCGCTTCGAGGTCGAGATGGTTCGAGGGCTCGTCGAGCAGCAGCAGGTCGGGCTCGGAAAAGAGCAGCGCGGCGAGCGCGACGCGCATCCGCCAGCCGCCCGAATAGCTTTCGAGCGGTCGCTGCTGCATTTCCTCGTCAAAGCCAAGGCCGACAAGAATGCGCGCGGCGCGCGCGGGCGCGGCATGCGCGTCGATCGCGATCAGGCGTTCATGGATTTCGCCAATGCGGTGCGGATCGGTCGCGATCTCCGATTCGGCAAGCAGCGCGGCGCGCTCGATATCGGCGGCGAGCACGGTCTCGAAGGGCGTCGCCTGGCCTGCCGGGGCTTCCTGCGCGATATAGCCGAGCCGCGCGCCGCGCGGCATTTCGGCAGAGCCCTCGTCTGGTTCGGAAAAGCCCGCGATGACCTTCATCAGCGTAGACTTGCCCGCGCCATTGCGTCCGATAAGCCCGACGCGGCTACGCGGGGGCAGGGCCGCGCTCGCGCGGTCGAGGATCGTGCGTCCGCCAAGGCGCACCGTGATACCATTGAGGTTGAGCATGGCGGCTCGGTAGCAGGAGACGACGCTCCTGTCATGCGTGCCCGGCGGAAGCCGGTGCCCATGCGGCTGTGCGGACTGGACCCCGGCTTTTGCCGGGGGGCTCGAGCCTATTTCCCCAGCCCCTTCGCCTTTTCCCATTGGCGCGCGGCGGTGTAGCCGAGATAGCCCGTGCCGAAGAGCATGTAGAGCGGCTCGGGGATCCCCGCGAGATAGGCATTCATGCCGCGCGCGATCGATTCGGCCATGTCGGGCCGGACGGCCGCGATCAATCCCATCGGGATCGCCCAGAGCAGCAGCGCATACATGACGTAGAGGAAGCTCGGGCGCGCGCGGCTCGTCCAGGGATCGTTCGACTGTGCCTCGGCGACGATCGCGGTGAGCTGCGTCCGGATCGCCTCCATTTCCTGACTGCCCTCGAGCTTGAGCAGTTCGAGCTTGGCGCGGTCGCGCGCATCGGGGTCGGGGATGATCTTGTCGATCAGCCTGGCGACGGGGCCGATCAGGCCTTCGATGATGGACATGGCGTTTTCCTGTTCGAAAGGGCGAAGTTCACGCCGTTCAATGCACGAAGTTCACAGCGTTGATGGGGGAGGGGATTCGAGAGTTTATCCGAGCCGGTTGGCGAGCCATCCGTAGAGGAAAGCCTCGTTGGCGGGACGCGTCTCGGCGAGGCGGAGGTAGCGTTCGCCCTGGAGCGCCTCGACGGCCTTGAGCAGCACTGTCTCGCCCGCAGCACCGCGCTTTTTCATGAAGGCCAGCAGCGCGGCCTGGGTGGCGTCGTCAATCGTGGTCGATGGTGCAATGTCGGGGTAATCGGCAGCACCGCGATTGAGCGCGTTGAGCGCACGCTGGAGGAAGCCGGTCGCAACCGCCGGTCCCATGTTCACGCCGGTATCGAACAGTTCGGCGGCGAGTGTGGGAACATGGCGGTGGACGCGGTCGAAGCCGGGTGCAAGCCAGTAAAGTCGCTTGTAGATCGCCACGGCCTTCTCGCGTGGCAGGTCGCGCATGTCGCCTTCATAACCATGCGCGCGCGCGACCGCCCGGGTGATGCCCCAGTGGGTCGGTCCGCCGCGATCGGCCGGGTGGTCGGAATAGCCGCCTTCGCGGCTGATCACGTCGTCAATGAGCTGGTCGATGGTCATCTGACGCTCCTCGGTTCATGTCGAGTCGTTCAATTAACCGATATGGAACATTGTAGGACAGCCGCTTTTTCTGCCTCGCGCCTTCGCGCCCCGAGTGTGCGTCAATGGGGGTTCACGTGACGACGCCAAGGCGCGAAGAAGGGGTGCGAGATTGGAAAAGGGGAGGGAGATGGTGCTTGGAGTGCGCTTGGCACGCGGACCGGTCGTGCTGGAGCCGTGGTCGGAGGATCATGCCGAAGGGCTGCGTGCGGCCTGTGCCGAGGACAGCGAGATCTGGGACATCTACCCGATCTCGTTTCAGAGGCCGCATTTCGACGCATCGCACGCGCTGTATCGGTCGCGGCCCAACTGGGTGAACTTCGTCGTGCTGGATCAGGATCGCGTCGTCGGGATGACCAACTACATCAACGCCGATCCGGTGAATGGCGTTGTGGAAATCGGCGGCACCTATATCGCCCCGTCGGTGCGCGGCAGCGGCTTCAACGGGACCATGAAGGCGCTGATGATCGACCACGCCTTTGCCGAGGGCTATCGCCGCATCGAATTCCGCGTCGATCTGCGCAACACGCGTTCGCAGCGCGCGGTGGAAAAGCTCGGCGCGGTGCGCGAGGGCGTGCTCCGTGCGAACATGATTACCTGGACGGGTCATGTGCGCGACACCGTGGTGTTCGGGCTCCTGAAGGATGAATGGCGGGAGAAGGACTAACGATGCATGCGAGGGAAGGTCGCTTCAAAGGCTTCGTGCTCAGGCTCCATTCCAACGATCAGGATGCAGTCGGCGTCAATCGTCGCCGTCGCCCGGATCCCAGAACAGCGCCAGCGCCATGCCGGCGAGGAGCGAGGCTTCGCGAAGCTGCAGATCGCCCGGCAATGCCAGCCGTTTGCGCGCGCCGTTCAGGTCAATCGCGGCGATCGGCTGGCCATCATTCTCGATCAAATAGCCGAGCGGAGAGGCGCCGGGCAGGCTGGCTTTTTCGAAATGATGGACCGAATGCAAGCCCAGAACATGGTCACCGAGCGCGACGATACCGGCGCGTTCCTGCTTCACGCTGATCCCCGGGGAAGCGATTTCGGCCAGGTCGAGCATGCCGATGTCCTTGCCGTCATGCTGGAACACGCAGCGATAGGTAAGGGGGACCACGCTCGTGCTGATCGTGAGCTTCCAGTTGCGGTCGCGGAAGCGATCCTGCGCGTTGACCATCTCGAAATGGCAGCGACCTGAATATTCGCCATCAATGCCGGGCCCGGACAGGGTGAAGCTGCTTTCGCCATAACGCGATGACTCCCAGAAACTCCGGTCGCGCATCGAGCGGATATCGTAGCGTCCGCCCGCACCCGTATCGCCGAGGCTGAACCGTCCCTTGTGCCATCCCGACAGGCCCGTGATGTCGATCCGTTCGGAACTGGCGGCGATGGTGTCGAAGCCCCGCATCCGGTCGCCGGCGACGGCAGCCGTGGCGGTAACGAGCAGCATTCCGGCGATGGCAAATCTGGCCAAACCCATCTTTTCCTCCCCTTTTCAGACAATTTGGGCAGGTGAGGCTGTCGCGGTGCTGAACGAGTGCGATGCGCGTCGAAACGCAATTTGCCGAACGCGCGACAGCTCGAGTGGAAAAACGTCGGCATCGGGTCCACGCGCTGCTCGAAGCCGGGCTCGCGGAAGCGATACGCCATTCGGCGATGGGTTATGTGTTTGCCGGAAAGCTCGCGCCTTGGGGAAGGTTTCAATGCGAGCCAGGTCTTTGAATGAATTGGTCGGGACGAGAGGATTCGAACCTCCGACCCCCACACCCCCAGTGTGATGCGCTACCAGGCTGCGCTACGTCCCGACCGGAAGCGCGGCCTTTAGGGCCATTGTCCGAGTCTTGCAAGCCACGTTGGAGGCATTTTTCGTAGAACCCCGGGGTAGGCCAGGGTAGTTTGGTCGCGCTCACGCGAAAGTTGCCGCCCACCCTTGAACATGTTAGGCGCGCGCCTTTCATATGGGGCTGTTCGTCGCAGACCTATCCATCGAAGACAGGTATTTCCGTCCATGCTCATCACACCCGCTTACGCCCAGGCCGCTGGCAGCGCCGCATCCGGCGGAGGCGCCGCGTTCTTCATGCAGATCGCGCCGCTGCTCCTGATCTTCGTGATCTTCTGGTTCCTGCTGATCCGCCCGCAACAGAAGCGGATGAAGGAGCATCAGGCCAAGATCAACGCGGTGGCCAAGAACGACCAGGTCGTCACCGGTGGCGGGCTCGTCGGCAAGGTCACCAAGGTCGACGAGCAGTTCGTCGATGTCGAGATCGCCAGCGGCGTCAAGGTTAAGGTCGTGAAGTCCACGCTGTCCGACGTCACCCCCGCGGCCGGCTCGCGCCCCGCTAACGACTGAGTCCACACATGCTCGATTTCCCGCGCTGGAAGGTCTGGCTCGTCTGGATCACGCTGATCGTCTGCGTCGCCTATTCGATTCCGAGCTTCTTTCCCAAGGAGCAGGTGGCCAGATGGCCGGCCTTTGCGCAGGCCCGGTTCAACCTGGGCCTCGACCTTGCGGGCGGCAGCCATATCCTGCTTGAAGCCGAAACCACCGATGTCGCCAAGCAGCGGCTCGAACAGATGGTCGAGACCGTCCGTACCGAGATGCGCCGCAACCAGCCGCGCATCGATATCGGCGACATCTCGCTTCAGGGCGGGCAGGTTTCGTTCATGGTCCGCGACACCAGCCAGGTCGACGCCGCGGTCGAGCGCCTGAGGGCGCAGACGCAGGGTGCGGGGATGACCGGCCAGCGCGACTGGGACGTGAGCGTGGTCGATTCGACGCGGATCGTGCTGAAGCCCACCCAGGCGGGCCTGGTTCGCGCGGTCGACGATGCGCTCGCGGTTGCGCGCGATGTCGTCGCCCGCCGCATCGACCCTGACGGCACCAAGGAAGTGACCGTCATCCGCCAGGGTTCGAACCGCATCGTCGTGCAGGTGCCGGGTCTGGAAGATCCCGAGGCGTTGAAGACGCTGCTCGGCAAGACCGCGAAGCTCGAGTTCAAGCTCGTCGACCTGAACGCCGACCCCGCGGCGGTGGCGCAGGGCCGCGCGCCCGTGGGCAGCGAAGTGCTGCGCATGGCCGACGGGACGGGCGCGATCGCGGTCAAGCGGCAGGCGATCATCAGCGGCGATCAACTCGTCGATGCGACGCAGGGCTATGACCAGCGCGACAATACGCCTGTCGTCAACATCCGCTTCGACGGGCAGGGCAGCCGCCGTTTCGCACGCGTGACGCAGGAGAATACGGGCAAGCCCTTTGCGATCATCCTCGACAATCAGGTGCTCTCCGCGCCCAACATCAACGAGCCGATCCTGGGTGGCCAGGCGCAGATCTCGGGCGGTTTCACCGTCGAGAGCGCCAACCAGCTCGCGGTCCAGCTCCGCTCGGGCAAGCTGCCCGTGGCGCTCAAGGTGGTGCAGGAAAGCACGGTCGGCCCCGATCTTGGCGCCGATTCGATCCAGAAGGGAATCATCGCGGGCATCGTCGCGACGCTCGCGGTGATCCTGTTCATGGTCATCACCTATATGCGCTTCGGCGTCTACACGACGCTCGCGCTGATCGTGAACGCGTTCATGATCCTGGGCATCATGGCGATCTTCAACGCGACGCTGACGCTTCCGGGCATTGCGGGCTTCGTGCTCACCATCGGCGCTGCGGTCGACGCCAACGTGCTGATCAACGAGCGTATCCGCGAAGAACAGCGGCGTGGGCGCGGAACGCTTCAGGCGGTCGAATTCGGCTATAAGGAAGCCAGCCGCGCGATCTTCGACGCCAACATCACCAACGTGATTTCGGCCGCGATCATGTTCACCTTCGGCTCGGGCCCCGTGCGCGGCTTTGCGGTGGTGCTCGCGATCGGGATCATCACCTCGGTGTTCACGGGCGTGACCTTCACGCGTCTGCTGGTTGCGGACTATCTCAAGCGCAACCGTCCCAAAGAAATCGTGATTTAAGGACCGATCGAAATGCGTCCGCTCAAGCTCGTCCCCGACAACACCAACATCCCCTTCCTCAAATATCGCACCTGGGCGATGGGGTTCTCGATCCTGCTGATCGTCGCCTCGCTCGCGCTGGTTGCGGTGAGGGGCTTCAACCTGGGCGTCGATTTCGTCGGCGGCCAGATGATCCGCGTGACCTTCGAAAAGCCCGTTCAGCTGGACGATTTGCGGCAGACGATCGACGGCCTCAATCTCGGCGAACCGACCATCCAGCACATGGGATCCTCGAACGAGGTCTCGATCCGGATGCCGTTGCCTGAGGGCGGCGAGGACAGCGCCAACCGCGCCGCGACCGAGATTCGTCGCGCCGTCACCGCCGAACATCCCGATGCGAAGTTCACCGCGGTCGAGACCGTCTCGGGCAAGGTGTCGGAGGAGCTGTTCAGCGCGGGCGCATGGGCGCTAGGGCTCGCGATGCTCGCCATCGCGCTCTATATATGGTTCCGCTTCGAATGGCAGTTCGGCGTGGGCGCGCTGTTCGCGCTGTTCCACGACGTTGCGCTGACGCTCGGCTTCTTTGCGCTGACCCAGCTCGAATTCGACCTCAATGTCGTCGCGGCGATCCTGACGATCATCGGCTATTCATTGAACGATACGATCGTCGTCTATGACCGTATCCGCGAGAATATGCGCAAATACCGCAAGATGGACATTGCGGCGCAGCTCGACCTGTCGGTCAACGAGACGCTGTCGCGTACCGTCGTCACCTCGCTGTCGCTGATCATCGCGCTCACCATCCTGCTCGTGCTCGGACCCGATGTGATCTTCGGCTTCACCGCGGCGATGCTGCTTGGCATCGGCATCGGCACCTTCTCGTCGGTCTATGTGTCGGCGGCGATCCTTCTGTGGCTCAACGTCAAGCCCGACAGCTTCCTGCCCCAGGGCGAAGCCAAGGGTGGCAAGGCCGAACGCGTCGTCAAAGACGACGGCGCGGTGGTCTGATGCCGCCCAGCCTCGTCTCCGAGGCGAAGGGGCCGGGGCCGCAGATCGCGGGCTTTGCCGAGGGCGGTTTCAGGATCGACGGTGATGTTTATCGCTCAGCGCTGCTGACGCCCATCGGCGTGGCGCAGTGGGACGCGCCCGTCCTCGCTGCACTGGTCGAGGCGGATGTCGCGGCGCTGCTCGCGATCGATCCGCAGCCCGAATTCCTGCTGCTCGGCACCGGTGGCGAGGTGGCGCGGCCTTCGCGCGCCTTTGTCGACGCGCTCGAGGCGCGCGGGATCGGCGTCGAGGTGATGGACAGCCGCGCGGCGGCGCGGGCCTGGGGCGTGCTCAGGGCCGAGCAGCGCTGGATCGTGGCGGCGCTGCTACCGCTTCAGCGCTGAGAGGTGCGCGAACAGCGCGTCGCTGTTCGCCTCCCATGTAAAGCGTTCCGCGGTCTTGCGGACCTGCGCCGCGTCGGGGGGATTTGAGAGCGTTTCGGCGATAGCGGAAGCGATTTCGCCGGACTCGCGTGCCACGATCCGGCCCGCTTCGGGGCGATCGAGCAATTCGCGTGCGCCGCCGCAATCGCTGATGACGATCGGCGTGCCACAGGCGAGCGCTTCCACCCAGGCATTGGCGAGCCCTTCGGATGAGGAGGGCAGCGCCATCACGTCGGCGGCCGCCAGCCAGCCCGGCAGCGCCTCATGCGCGATGCTGCCGAGGAAACGGACGCGCTCGCTCACTCCGAGCCGCGCCGCCTGTGCTTCGAGCTTAGCGCGGTCGGAACCTTCGCCTGCGAGCGCGAGCGTGACGCCCGGGAGCAGCGTGAGTGCATCTATGAGCAGCGCTTGTCCCTTGCGCGGTATCAGCGCGCCGACGCTGATGACCAGCGGGCCTTGAATGTCGCGTTCGGCCTTGAGCGCCCCGCGGTCGCCCGGGCGGAAGCGATCGAGATCGACGCCGGTATAATGGACGCGCGTCCTATTCGATGGGATTCCGAGCGTGGCCATGTCGTCGCGCAGCGCGGCGCTGACCGCGAGCAGGCCGTCGGCGCTGCCCCCGGCGTCACGGATCGCTTTGCGACTGCCGCGCTGCCTGCCCCAATAGTGGATGTCGGCGCCGCGCGCCTTGATCGAGAAGGGAAGGTCGAGCGCGCGGGCGATGCGCCGGGCGGCGGGGCCGTCGGGGAAGAAGAATTGTGCGTCGATCAGGTCAAAGCGGTGTTGGGCATGAAGCCTGCGTGCGACGGGGAGCACTGCGCGCGCCATCAGCGCGGCCGACGCGAAGCCGTTTCCACCCGGAATGACGGGAAAGCGCGGCCGATGGACCGCGAGTCCTTTCCAGTGCTCGCGTTCGGGAACGACATCGAAACCGCGATAGCGCGCATGACGCGACAGCGGCCAGGGTGGGACGCCGATCGGGGCGATCACCTCAAGCGCGATGTCGCAGCGTGCTGCGAGGCTCAGTGTCTGCCTTTCGACGAAGACGCCGAAATTGGGACGGGTCGCGTCCGGAAACAGCGAGGACAGGGTGAGCACGCGGAGCATCGCGTGATGCTAGGGCGTTCTCGTTAAGGAAATTGCTGTCAGCCCCCGATAATCGTGTTGAGCCGCCTGGGTGTCGGATAGGCGAACAGGATATCGCTACCCGCTTCGGCGGTGAGTTGGACGCTGTCCTCGACCAGCCAGGTTTCACCCGCCTTCCAGCCGGCACCGTCGATCGTGCCAGCGCCCGTCACGGGCACGAACCAGCCGGGCACGCCTTGTGGCAGCATGATCGTGCGCGCGTCGTCGGGCCGCCAGCGTTCTAGCACGAATTTGGGACCTTCGGCGAGGATCGAACGGCCGGGTGCTAAGTCCTGCGGCGTGAAATTGGGCACAAAGGGCCGCGCGTCGGAGACGGTGACCCCCTCGTCCAGATGCAGCTCGCGGGGGCGGCCATAATCGTAGAGGCGGTAGGTGAGGTCGACATTCTGCTGAACCTCGACCAGCGTGATCCCCGCGCCGATCGCATGCACCGTGCCCGCGGGCGAATAGAAGACGTCGCCTGCCTTGACCGGCTTCCAGTCGACGAGCTGCTCGATGCTGCCGCCAAGCGCTGCGGCGCGCAGTGTTTCATGATCGACGGGTTCCTTCGTACCGATGGCGATCGTCGATTGCGGCTCGGCGGCAAGGATCACCCATGCCTCGTCCTTGCCTCGCGCATGGCCTGATGCGCGTGCGGCCGCATCGTCGGGATGGACCTGGATCGAGAGCTTCTCGGCGGTGAAGAGATATTTGACGAGCAGTTCGGGGCTGTCGTCGGATTCGTCCTGGAACCAGATCTCGCCCACCGGCTCGCTGCCGGGCGCGGGATCGGGGAATCCCGGCCACAGATGATGGCGGCCCCAGGGCTTTTCCACACGATGGGTCTTCAGGCGTTTCGCGCTCATTACCGGCTCCTCGCCCCCGGTTAGGACCAATGCCCGAGGCCGTGCAAGCGTTCCCGCGCAAGGCTCGGAAATTCGCGCCGGATAAGGGCACATCTCGGCGCTTGGCGAAGCCCGATTGCTTCGCTAGAACCCCGCCTCATGCGTAACTCTGCCCTGAAGCCGATCGCCCTTCTCATCGGCGTCGCCCTGATCGCCCCGCTCGCCGGTTGTGCCCGTACATCGGCCAGCACCAAGGCCGACACCAACTATGTGGCGAGCGACGTCAACACGCTCTACACCGCGGCGAAGGACCGGCTCGACCGTGGGCAGTACAAGCTTGCGGCGGCGCTCTTCGACGAGGTGGAGCGCCAGCATCCCTATTCGCCCTGGGCGCGCCGCGCGCAGCTCATGAGCGCCTTCAGCTATTATGCCGCCAAGCAGTACAACGAATCGATCCAGTCGGCGCAGCGCTTCCTGGCGATACATCCGGGCAACAAGGACGCGCCCTACGCCTATTATCTGATCGCGCTCGATTATTACGAACAGATCGCGGATGTGACGCGCGATCAGAAGATCACGCAACAGGCGCTCAGTTCGCTGGGTGAGCTGATCCGCCGCTATCCCGACACACGCTACGCCGCCGATGCGCGGTTGAAGATCGATCTCGTCAACGATCACCTGGCGGGCAAGGAAATGGAGATCGGGCGCTTCTATCAGCGGCGTTCGCAATGGCTCGCCTCGGTCGTGCGTTTCCGCAGCGTGGTCGACGAATATGAGACCACCACCCACGCACCCGAAGCGCTGATGCGCCTGACCGAAAGCTATCTGGCGCTCGGCATGCGCGATGAGGCCAAAAAATCGGCGGCAGTGCTTGGGACCAACTATCCGGGCACCAAATGGTACGAACGCGCCTATGAGCTGATGGAGCGCAATCCCGCCTGACGGATATGGGCGTGGCACTCTTCCATACCCCGCCCACACTGTTCTACTAACGCTGCATGCTGTCTGCGCTCGCCATACGTGACGTCGTGCTCATCGAAGCGCTCGACCTCGAGTTCGGGCGCGGGCTGGGCGTGCTGACCGGCGAAACCGGTGCAGGCAAATCGATCCTGCTCGATGCGCTGGGGCTTGCGCTGGGCGCGCGTGCGGACAGCGGCCTTGTCCGCCATGGACAGGCGCAGGCGAGCGTTACCGCGAGCTTCGACCTCAACGGCCACGATCATCCTGCGTTCGCGATGCTCGCCGAGAACGGGCTCGATGCGGATGAGGGCGAGCCGTTGATCGTGCGTCGCGTGGTCAAGGCCGATGGCGGCAGCCGCGCCTTCATCAACGACCAGCCGGTTTCGGCGGGATTGCTGCGCGAGCTCGGCGCGATACTTGTCGAGATTCACGGCCAGCATGACGATCGCGGGCTGCTCAATCCGAGGGGACATCGTGCGCTGCTCGACAGTTTCGCGCGCGCCGAGACCGCCGCGGTCGAGACGGCGCATGGTGCGTGGCGTGCCGCCGAGGCCGCGCTCGAACAGGCACGGATGGACATCGCGACCGCCAAGCAGGATCGCGAATGGCTCGAACATGCGATCGATGAGCTTCGGCGCTTCGACCCCCGGGACGGCGAGGAGGAAAATCTCGCCGCCGAACGCGCCGACATGCAGAAGGGCGCGCGCATTTCAGACGATCTGATCGCGGTGATGGCGGCCTTTGACGGATCGGAGGGCGGGCTGGCCCAGCTGCGTCAGGCGGCACGGCGTCTCGACCGGATGGCGGGCGAACACGCGTTGCTCGCGGAGGCGCTGGCGGCGCTCGACCGCGCGGTGATCGAAGCCTGCGAAGCCGAGGAGAAGCTCGAGGCCGCTTCCGAGGCGCTGCGTCACGACCCCGAGAGCCTCGAGGCGATCGAGACGCGGCTGTTCGAACTGCGCGCACTCGCGCGCAAGCACCGCGTCGGACACGACGAGCTTTCTGCCTTGCTCCGCGAGCTTGAGGAAAGACTGTCGCGGATCGAGGCGGGGACGGAAGGGTTGGCCAGGCTCGAAGCCGACTGCGCCGCGAAAGGGGCGCTTTACCGCGAAACAGCCGATGTGCTGAGCGAAGCGCGCCGCGCCGCCGCCGCGCGGCTCGACGCGGCGGTGAAGGCCGAACTCGCGCCGCTGAAGCTCGATGCCGCGCGCTTTCGCACCGCGGTCGAGTCGCTGCCCGAGAGCCAGTGGGGACCGCACGGCAAGGACCGCGTCGAGTTCGAGATCTCGACCAATCCCGGCGCGCCCTTCGCTCCATTGATCAAGATCGCGAGCGGCGGCGAGCTTTCGCGCTTCATCCTCGCGCTCAAGGTTTCCCTCGCTGAAGAGGCCGGGGCCGCGACGATGATCTTCGACGAGATCGACCGCGGCGTCGGCGGCGCGGTGGCCAGCGCGATCGGGGAAAGGCTCGCGCGGCTGGCGGGCAAGACACAGTTGCTCGTCGTCACGCACAGCCCGCAGGTGGCGGCGCGCGGCGCGGCGCATATGCTGATCGCCAAGAGCCATGACGGCGTCGTGACTCGCACCGGCGTCATGCGACTGGCGGATGGCGAGCGCCGCGAGGAAATCGCGCGAATGCTCTCGGGCGCGAGCGTTACCGATGAGGCGCGCGCCCAGGCGTTGAGGCTGCTGGAGGCAGCTTAGCGCCGGATCGTTTGAGATGGCGGCCCTTTGCGCTTCCGCCGAAGCGTGAATCAGGGTCTATTCAATGCCTTCTCCAACGAAGCGCGGTGCCACGACCATGAAATTGTCGTCCATCCGATCCCGGGTCGGTCGCGCCGTGAGCACGGCGATGCTGAGCAGTGTCGCGCGATCGGTACGGCGCGACCACCTGACCTATCTTTCGCCCGTCAAGCTGCTTCGGATCGAGCGCGCGCTCGACACCGCGCTCCGCGCCGATGTGCCGGGCGACATTGTCGAATTCGGCGTCGCGCTCGGTGGTTCGTCGATCCTGCTTGCGCGGCGGGCGGTCTCGCCACGTCGCTTTTTCGGGCTCGACGTCTTTGCAATGATCCCCCCGCCGACATCCGACAAGGACGATAACCGGTCGAAGGCGCGCTATCAGGACATAGTGGAGGGCAGTTCGACGGGCATAGGCGGCGACCTCTATTATGGCTATCGCGACGATCTGTATGAGTATGTCGGTCGCCAGCTGGACCGCTATGGTTCGCCGGTGGACGGCTCGCGCGTCAACCTCGTCAAGGGATTGTTCGAGGAAAGCTGGCCGAGGCTCGGGATATCATCGCTGGCCTTCGCGCATATCGACTGCGACTGGTACGATCCGGTCAAATATTGCCTCGCCGAAGCGTCACGGGTCCTCAGCCGGGGCGGGCTGATCGTGATCGACGATTATCACGACTATGCGGGATGCAAGGCGGCGGTCGACGAATTCCTGATGGCCAACCCGGGCTTTGAAATGCTCGACGGCGTAAATCCGCTTCTGCGCCATCGGCGCTCTTGATCGCAGCGGCACTCTTCCCGTACCCGTCGACCATGTCTGTGCCACTGCCCCGTAATGACCAGGATGCCGCCGCCGAACTTGAGCGCCTCGCCGCCGAGATCGCCTATCACAACAGGCTGTATCACACCGACGATGCGCCCGAGATTTCGGACGCCGCCTATGATGCGCTCGTGCAGCGCAATGCCGCGATCGAGGCGGCGTTTCCGCATCTGATCCGCGCGGATTCGCCGAGCCGTCAGGTGGGTGCCGCACCGGCCGAGCATCTCGGCAAGGTCCCGCATGCGCGGCAGATGTTCAGCCTCGACAATGCGTTCGCGGAGTCGGATGTGCTCGAATTCGTCGTGCGCATACGGCGTTTCCTTGCGCTGGGCGCAGAGGACCGTGTCGCCTTTACCGCGGAACCCAAGATCGACGGGCTCTCCTGTTCGCTGCGCTATGAAAAGGGCGTGCTGGTGCTCGCGGCGACGCGTGGCGACGGTCAGGTGGGCGAGGACGTGACCGCCAATGTGCGGACGATCGCCGATATCCCGGAGCGACTGACGGGCGACGTTCCGCAAGTGTTCGAGGTGCGCGGCGAGGTCTATATGGCCAAGGACGATTTTGCCGCGCTCAATGCGCGGCTGCTTGCCGAGGCCGACGATCCCGCCAGGGCGCGGCAGTTCGCCAATCCGCGCAACGCTGCCGCCGGCTCGCTGCGCCAGAAGGATCCGACGGTCACCGCCTCGCGCCCGCTGCGTTTCTGGGCGCATGGCTGGGGCGAGACCTCGGCGCTGCCTGCCGACACGCAGCTTGGCGTCATGAAGGCAATCGAAAGCTGGGGCCTGCCCGTCAGCGACCTGCTGGTCCGTTGCGACCTGATCGAAGGGGCACTCGCGCATTACCACAAGATCGAAGGGCTGCGCGCTGAACTGCCCTATGACATCGACGGCGTCGTCTACAAGGTCGATCGGCTCGACTGGCAGCAGCGCCTTGGTTTCGTCGCCAAGGCGCCGCGCTGGGGGCTCGCGCACAAATTCCCCGCCGAACGGGCGCAGACGATCCTGCGCG
The DNA here is from genome assembly GCF_022601895.1 of Sphingomonas sp. LaA6.9. GTDB lineage: Bacteria > Pseudomonadota > Alphaproteobacteria > Sphingomonadales > Sphingomonadaceae > Sphingobium_A. The sequence continues at coordinate 47,179 of NZ_JAKVIO010000022.1, read as the reverse complement.
CGATCGACATCCAGGTCGGGCGTACGGGCAAGCTGACTCCGGTGGCACGGCTCGAGCCCGTGGGCGTCGGCGGTGTGATCGTCACCAACGCCACGCTGCACAATGCCGACGAGATCGAGCGGCTGGGCGCGCGGCCGGGCGACCGCGTCGTCGTCCAGCGTGCGGGGGACGTGATCCCGCAGATTGTGGAGGTGCTGACGAAGGGCGAGGAACGCCCCGCCTTCGTCTTTCCCGACATCTGCCCCGAATGCGGTTCGGACGCCGTGCGCGAGGAGGGCGAGGTCGATATCCGCTGCACCGGCGGACTGATCTGTCCCGCGCAGCGCGTCGAAAGGCTCAGGCATTTCGTCAGCCGCCAGGCGCTCGACATCGAGGGGCTGGGAGAGACGAGCATCGTCGCCTTTTTCCAGGACGGGCTGATCGAATCGCCCGCGGACATCTTTCGTCTGCACCTGAAGCGCGAAGACCTGATCGGACGCGAACGCTGGGCGGTGACCTCGGTCGACAATCTGATCGCCGCGATCGACCTGAAGCGCGCCTCGCCGCTCGACCGCGTCCTGTTCGCGCTCGGTATCCGCCATGTCGGGCAGGTGACCGCGCGCGATCTTGCGCGGCGCTATTCGACGATGTCGGCGCTGCAGGCGATGATCGACGCCGCCCTCGCGCGACGCGCCGAACTTGTTCCTGCGGTGGGCGAGAGCGACGACAAGTTCCGCCAGCGCGTCGGCAAGGAAATGGCGGCGATCGTCGAGACGCCGGGGGTCGGGCCCGAAGTGGCGATGGCGCTCACCGATTTCTTTGCCGAGGAGCATAACCGGCAGGTTCTCGCCGACCTGCTCGAGCAGATGGACATCCAGGCCGTGATCCATGAGACGCGCGCATCCGAGGTCAGCGGCAAGACGGTCGTGTTCACGGGCAGCCTCGAGACCATGAGCCGCGACGAGGCCAAGGCGCAGGCCGAATCGCTTGGCGCCAAGGTGTCGGGCTCGGTGTCGGCGAAGACCGATTTGGTGGTCGCGGGGCCGGGTGCGGGATCCAAGCTCAAAAAGGCGAGCGAACTGGGCGTCCGCGTGATTGACGAGGCGGGCTGGGCCGGGATCGTGAAGGCCGCCGCAGAATAGCCGGACTATCCTTCACGCCATTTTAACTGCCGCACGGCATGGTCGTTATGTGGGGACGAACGCTGTGATGCCGGGGGCGCATGGCGATCGGTTGTTCATTTCGGGTAAGGGACGGCCACAAACCCATGCGTAACGTAGACATTCTGGGCGAATCCGCGAACAACGAAAATGCCGCCGATCGGCGCGGCGCGCAGCGTTTCATGACGATCCTGCGTGTCGGCAAGCTGGTGACGGGCAAGACGCAGGAGCTCTGCCTGATCCGCAACATTTCGACGGGCGGGTTGATGGCGCATGTCTATGCGCAGCATCAGATGGGCGACCGGGTCGAGATCGAACTCAAATCCGACGAGCGGCTTTCGGGGGAGGTCGTCTGGGTCGAAGAGGGGCGCGTCGGCGTGCGCTTCGAGGGCGAAGTCGAGGTTAGCGACATCCTGACGCATCGCACGGCGCCCGATGGCCGCAAGTCGCGCCCTCCGCGCATCGAGGTGGAAGGGCGCGCGCGGATCAAGGTGGGTGACGTGCGTCATGAGGTCGCGGTGCGCGATCTCTCGCAGGGCGGCATCAAGGTCGAGCTCGACGAGCCTTTGAAGGTCGGCGAGGATGCCGTGATCACGATCGAGGGGATGCACCCCGTCAAGGGTATCGTGCGCTGGTCGCAGGGCGGCATGGCCGGGCTTTCGTTCATCAAGCCGATCGCGTTCGACGAACTGATCCGCTGGCTTGAGGCGCAGGGCGTCGAGGACGATCAGCTATAGGCGATCAACCGGCCCGCTGAGGCGATCCCGAGCCAGAGCATGAGCGAGGCAAGCGCCATCGCCCGCGCTGCTTGGGGCGCTGGCACGGTATCCCAGGCGCTCGCCGCACGATTCCATAGCAGCCGGAAGGCCAGCGCGTTGATGAGCGCGATGAGGATCAGCATGAGCTTCCATCGCAGCAACGGCGACCTTGCGAGCGATTCTGCGTCGGCTGCAAAGAGCACCGCGCCGCTCGCCATCATCAGCGCCAGCCCCGCCAAGGCGAGCGGGAGGACGGCCCGAGACAGCGCGGCGACGGGCAATGCGCGGAAAATCCCGATGATGCGCAGGTCGAGCAGTGCGGTGCCGCCGAGGATCAGGACAAGGCCGAGCAGATGGATGAGGTTCGCGGCGGGATAGGCCCATGCCGAACCGCGCGCCCAGCCGCCGAAATCCGATTGCTGGAGCCCGGTCGCCAGCTGGACGAGCGCTTCCACGGCGTCAGCGCAGCTCGACCGTCTTTCCGCCAGCCGTGATCCGTTCGATCCGCATCTCGGCCGTGCCGTCGCTGCGCGGATAGCCCTCGAGCGTCACCTTCTTGTTCGGAGCCAGCATCTCCTTGGTAAGGCCGCGCGCCTCCATGCGCGAAACCGGAGCGAGGATCACGTCCCAGGTGCGCTTCTGGTAGACCACCTTTGCGCTGCCATGCGGATTGCCCCAGTTGAGAGACTGCAGCGGTGCGGTGATCTTGATGACCTTCTTGTCGTCATAGGAACTCCAGCCATGATGCGCGAGCGCGGCGGCGGGAAGGGCGATGACGAAAGCGGCGGCGAGCAGCGGACGAAGCATCGGCAATCTCCTTGATCGCGCGATTATACGCGCCATCCCGCGCAAATATCCACCAACGCGCACAGCGATTTCGCCCTCGCGGCGCGCTGTGCTATTTTGTTGCAATGGAAACCGAATCTCATGTGCTCGAGCGGCCACCCGAAGGGGCCGGTGCCGATTGGACGATCCCGCAGGACTGGCAGGCCTATAGCGCCGCGGAACATGGCGTGTGGGACACGCTGTTTGCGCGACAGGCGAAACAATTGCCGGGGCGTGCATCGGAAGCGTGGTTGCGCGGGATTGACGTATTGCGACTGTCGAAGCCGGGCATCCCCGATTTCGAGGAACTGTCCGAACGGCTGATGAAGCTGACGGGCTGGCAGGTGGTCGCGGTGCCGGGACTGGTGCCTGACGACGTGTTTTTCGATCACCTCGCCAATCGCCGCTTTGTGGCCGGCAATTTCATCCGCCGCCCCGACCAGCTCGACTATATTCAGGAGCCTGACGTCTTTCACGACGTGTTCGGCCATGTGCCGATGCTCGCGGATCCGGTTTTCGCCGATTACATGGTCGCTTACGGCCAGGGGGGGCAGCGCGCGCTCGAGCATGGCTCGCTCAAGCAACTCGCGCGACTCTACTGGTACACCGTCGAATTCGGGCTGATCGAGGAGCCTGAAGGGCTGCGAATCTATGGCTCAGGCATCGTATCGAGCCATGGCGAGAGCATCTTCGCGCTGGACGATCCCAGCCCCAACCGGATCCGTTTCGATCTGAAGCGCGTCATGCGCACCGATTACCGGATCGATGATTATCAGCAGAACTACTTCGTCATTCCCGATTTCGAGACGCTGCTGCGCACGACGGTCGAGACCGATTTCGCGCCGCTCTATGCGGAACTGAGGGGGCTGCCCGATATCGCGATCGCCGACATCCTTCCCGAGGACGATGTGATCACCCACGGCACGCAGGATTATGCCCTGAGCCGCGCAGCGCGCTGAACGCCCTGTGACTCAGCCGAAGCGCCGGCGCTTTCTCAGCATCAGCGTCGGCCATTCGCCGCGGTCTATCCGGCCGGCTAGGCGCAGGCCCTGGCGGCGATAGGCGGTGGCGACGCGGTGCGCCTGGCTGTCGAGCAAGCCGGCGAGAATCAGCGTACCGCCTTCGTCGAGGCCGGCTGCGATCGACGGCGCCATCTCGATCAGCGGGCCCGCCAGAATATTCGCGATGATGAGATCATAGGGCGCCCGGCGCTGGATCGTGCGGTGATCCATGCCCGGCGCGACGACGAGCGCGAGATGTCCCTCGCGCGTCCCGAGCGCAATGTCGTTCACTTCGGCATTTTCGCGCGTCACGTCGATCGAAATCGGGTCTATGTCGGTCGCGGTCGCAAAGGCGCGCGGCCACAGGTGCATCGCCGCGAAGGCGAGCAGCCCGGTGCCCGTGCCGAGGTCGATCAGGTCGCGATAGACATTGCCCTCGCGCTTCAGGCGGTCGAGCATCATCAGGCAGCCCGTCGTGGTTTCATGCTGCCCGGTCCCGAAGGCGAGGCCCGCTTCGATCAGGAAAGGTTTGGAGCCTTCGGGGATATCATCCGCATTGGTCGAGGTGTGGACGAAGAACCGCCCCGCGCGGACCGGCTCCAGCCCCGCCTGGCTGAGCGTGACCCAATCCTGCTGCTCGACCTTCGCGATTATCGGGGCGGCATTGGCCGCACTCGGCACCAGCGCCCTTATCAGCGCGATCGTGATCTCGTCGGGCTCGTCTTCGAAATAGGCGTCGAGCTGCCATTTGTCCGGCTGTGTCGGATCGGGCTCGCTCGTCATCAGCACGGGCAGGGGATCGAGCTCGGCGAGCGGGCCGATGTCTTCCTCCAATATCCGGGCTTCCTGCGCAGTGCAGGGCAGCGTGAGTTTCCAGCTATCGGACATAGGAGGCTCCGTTGATGTCGAGCACCGCACCCGTCATCGAGGGCGGGGCATCGAGCGCAAGGAAGCGCGTTGCCTCGGCGATCTCCACGGGATCCGCGACGCGGCCCAGCGGAATGTCGGCGAGCAATGCGCCTCCGCCACGCGTTTCCAGATATTCCTCCGCCATGCCCGTCATCGTGAAGCCGGGGCAGACCGCAAAGGCGTAGATTCCCTCGGCGGCATAGCCGCGCGCGATCGACTTGGTCATGCCGATCATGCCTGCCTTCGACGCGGCATAGTGCCAGTGCGCGGGACTGTCGCCGCGATAGGCGGCGCGGCTGGCGATATTGACGATGCGGCCGCCGCCGTTCCCACGAAAATGCAATACTGCAAGACGGCAGAGTTCGGCGGCGGCGGTGAGATTGACCTGCATCGTGCGTTCCCAGGCCGAGACCCAGTCCTCATGATCGGCCTCGAGCGGCGACGCCTCGAAGATTCCGGCATTGTTGACGAGAACGTCAATGCGCCCGTCGAGGCGGTCAAGCGCGGCTTGCCAGAGATCGGGCGCGGTGTCGGGGACGGCAAGGTCGCAGGCGATCATCGCATCCGACGCGGTCGTGCTCGAATGGCCGACGACGCGCGTGGCGTCGCCCGTCAGCCGATCGACGATGGCAGCGCCGATGCCGCGGCTGCTGCCGGTGACGAGAATGTGAACTGGAAGGGTCATCCCCGCCCCTTAGAACAGGCGGGCGATGAATCCCAAATGAAGAAGGGTCAGGCCGCGATCTTGCGCAGGAATTCCGAAGCACCCTGGCGAAGATTGCCGAAACTGCTGTCCGCTTCGGAGAATCCCTGGCGGATGCTCTCCATTTCCGCCGCCACGTTTTCGGTATCGGCGCGGATGGCGGCGATGGTTGAGGACATGGAGTCCGCGGCGAGGGCGGTTTCGTCGACGGCGGCGGTGATCATGGTGACGGTCTGGGCCTGGACCTCCATGGCCTGGCGGATGCGCTGGGCGGAGGACTGGACCTCGGCGACGGTGTCACGGATCGAGGCGTTGGTGTCGACGGTGGTGCGCGTGGCGGACTGGATCGCCTCGATCTTGGCGGCGATGTCGTCGGTGGCGCGTGCGGTCTGCGAAGCGAGCGACTTCACTTCCTGTGCGACGACCGCGAAGCCGCGGCCGGCATCGCCCGCGCGCGCGGCCTCGATGGTGGCATTGAGCGCCAGCAGGTTGGTCTGGCCGGCAATGTCGCGGATGAGGCCGAGGATCGATTCGATCGACTGGGCATGCTGCGAGAGCATGGCGGAGATGGCGACGGCCTCGCCCGCCTGTTCGGAGGCGCGGGTGGCGACATCGGCGGCGATCTCGACTTCGGAGCGTGCGTCCTCGATCGCGCGGATCAGCCCGGCGGCGGTCTGCGCGGCTTCGCGCATCGCAACCGCCGACTGCTCGGCCGCAGCCGCGACCTCCGACGTCTTGCCGTGCATCCCGCGCGCGCCTTCGACCGCGCTGATGGCCTGCTCGCGAAGCCCTGCGCCACGCGCCGAGACTTCGGTGACCGCTGCCGCAATCTGCGAACTGAAAACTTCGGCGTCCTGCGAGCGCTGCCGGCTCGCCTCGAGCGTGCGACGTTCATGGACGTAGCATGACATGAGTTCGGCCTCGATCAGCGACATCTGCATGATCGCGCCGCTGAGCCGCGTCATGCGCGCGCAATCGTCCCCGACCGCGTCGGCGACCAGCGCGAGCGTATATTGATGCGAGGTCGCAAGCGCGGCGAGCACGGTCCTGAGAGGAACCTTCGCCTCTTGCGACGCCCAGGCGTTGTCGCGCGCCATATCCGCCCATTGCTGTGCCATCGGGCTGGAATATTTGGTGCGGACATAGGCCGTGCTGAATTCGAGCATCTTGGCGCGCTGCTGCGTCGACAGCCGGTCGACGACGGTGCTTGCAACGCCATAATGATCCCAGAAACAGTTCGCGATATCACGCTCACGCCCCTCGATCAGCGACCAGATCTCACGGCAATCGCGCGCGAGCGAGTGCTCGCGATCGAAATCCGGCAACCGGTCTGCCAATGCCACCTGGATTTCGATGGCTCGTTCGTAGCGAGGCTGGCTTTTGCCCTGGCCTTCCATACCCGTCTCTCCTGCTTACTATTATTGGCGGCGGGCTAGCGCCTTGCGCCTGCCACACTGGCGACGAAGCTGTTTGCGCTGGCCCGAAGCTGGCCAAGCTGCGCGTCGAGATTGCCGAAGCCGGTGCCCGCATGATCGATTTCGGACGCCACGTTTTCGGTATCGGCGCGGATGGCGGCGATGGTTGAGGACATGGAGTCGGCGGCGAGGGCGGTTTCGTCGACGGCGGCGGTGATCATGGTGACGGTCTGGGCCTGGACCTCCATTGCCTGGCGGATGCGCTGGGCGGAGGACTGGACCTCGGCGACGGTGTCACGGATCGAGGCGTTGGTGTCGACGGTGGTGCGCGTGGCGGACTGGATCGCCTCGATCTTGGCGGCGATGTCGTCGGTGGCGCGTGCGGTCTGCGAAGCGAGCGACTTCACTTCCTGTGCGACGACCGCGAAGCCGCGGCCGGCATCGCCCGCGCGCGCGGCCTCGATGGTGGCATTGAGCGCCAGCAGGTTGGTCTGGCCGGCAATGTCGCGGATGAGGCCGAGGATCGATTCGATCGACTGGGCATGCTGCGAGAGCATGGCGGAGATGGCGACGGCCTCGCCCGCCTGTTCGGAGGCGCGGGTGGCGACATCGGCGGCGATCTCGACTTCGGAGCGTGCGTCCTCGATCGCGCGGATCAGCCCGGCGGCGGTCTGTGCGGCTTCGCGCATCGCGACCGCCGACTGCTCGGCTGCAGCCGCGACTTCCGACGTCTTCCCGTGCATCCCCCGCGCGCTCGACGCGACCTTGCCCGTCTGGACGCGCAGGTCCTCGCTCCCGCGCGAAACGGTTTCGAGCGAGGCGCCGATCTTGGAACGGAACTCGTCGGCCATGCGCGCACGGTCGCGCTCATTGGCGGCTTCCATGTAACAGCTGAAGAGCGAGCCGGTGATGTCGCCCTCCAGCGCCGAAAGCCGAAGCAGCGCGTCGATCATGCTGAACAGGCGCGGATCGTCGTGCGGCAGCTTTCGGATCAGAATCTCGAGCGCAGCGCGATCGCTGGCGATGATCATCGCGCGCAAGGTGGTGGGCTGGATATTGGCCTTATACGCCTGGATGACCGATCGTTCGACCGACTCGATCCATGCCATCTGCTGCGTGTTGCAGAAACGATCGCGCAGGAAGGTACAGCCGATCTCGATCATCCGGTCAAAATCGGCAGCGGACCAGGTGCGTTCATTGGGGAAGCAGATGCGCCAGTGATCCCAATAGGCCTTTGAAATGGCGTAGGCGTCGTCCTCGAGGATCGCCCAGAGATCGCGTGAAACCGTGGCGAGCGTGCCGTCGACGTCGAAGATCGCGAGGCGTTGGGCAATGTCGATCGTCACCGAAAACGGTGTCGCATTGTCGGCCTGCGCTGCACTCCTGATATTGTCGGTCACGTGTTGCTCCGCTTCGATTCCTGGTCCCGCCCGTTCGAGCCAGTCAAATCCAGTAAGCGGAAATGGTTAAAAGCCTGTTTAGAGGCTGATCGGCCGAATTGGCCTGAAACGATCGAGGTCGAGGCCTGATCGCCCCGACGACAGCATTGCCTGTTTGCATCCGCGCGCGGTTGTCTTAAGGGGAGGCCCAAATTCATGAGGGGTGAGTATCATGACAAGCGAGAGGGCCCGCCCGCTTTCGCCGCATCTGACGATCTGGAAATGGGGCCCGGCCATGGCCGCCTCGATCTTCCACCGCGTCACCGGCAACGGCCTTGCCACCGTCGGCGCGATGGGGCTGGTGTGGTGGCTCGTTGCCGCCGCGAGCGGGCCGGAGGCCTACGCCAGCTTCATGGCGTGCGCGACGAGCTGGTTCGGCAAGCTGGTGGGCATCGGGCTGACCTGGTTCTTCTTTCAGCACCTCTTCGGCGGCTTGCGCCACCTCGTCCTCGATACGGGCGCGGGCTACGAGCTCAGAACGAACAAGACCTGGTCGCTCTTCATCTTCGCGGCCGCACCCGTTGCGACCGCCATTGTCTGGCTCCTCATCTTCTGGAAGGCGCTCTGATGGGTACGGGAACGGGAATCGGCCGCGTCCGCGGCCTCGGTTCGGCCAGACATGGTTCGCAGCACTGGCTGCGCCAGCGCCTCACCGCCGCCGGCAACCTCGTGCTCGTGCTTTGGCTGCTCTTCTCGCTCATCAGCCTTGGTTCGCTCGATCATGGCGCTGTCGTTGCCTGGCTTTCGCATCCGATCGTCGCCGTCCCGATGATGCTGATGGTCGTCAGCATCTTCTGGCACCTGAAGCTCGGCATGCAGGTGATGATGGAAGACTATGTCCATGATGAAGGGCTCAAGCTGCTGAGCCTCATCGCAATCAACTTCTACGCGGTCGGCGCCGCTGCGCTTGCGCTGTTCTCGATCGCAAAGATCGCCTTCACGGGAGCTGCCGGCTGATGGCTGACGCATCGTACAAGATCATCGACCACACCTATGACACCGTCGTCGTCGGCGCCGGCGGTTCGGGTCTGCGCGCGACGATGGGATCGGCCGAAGCCGGCCTGAAGACCGCATGCATCACCAAGGTGTTTCCCACGCGCAGCCACACCGTGGCGGCGCAGGGTGGTATCGCCGCCAGCCTTGGCAACAACAGCCCCGATCACTGGACCTGGCACATGTACGACACCGTCAAGGGGTCGGACTGGCTGGGCGACCAGGACGCGATCGAATATATGGTGCGCGAGGCGCCCGCCGCGGTCTACGAACTCGAGCACGCGGGCGTGCCGTTCAGCCGCAACCAGGACGGCACGATCTATCAGCGTCCCTTTGGCGGCCATATGCAGAACATGGGCGACGGCCCGCCGGTCCAGCGCACCTGCGCCGCCGCCGACCGTACCGGCCACGCGATGCTGCACGCGCTCTACCAGCAGAGCCTGAAATACGACGCCGACTTCTTCATCGAATATTTCGCGATCGATCTCATCATGGAGAATGGCGCGTGCCGGGGCGTTATCGCGCTGTGCATGGAGGATGGCACGCTCCATCGCTTCCGCAGCCACGCGGTCGTGCTCGCGACGGGCGGCTATGGCCGCGCCTATTTCTCGGCGACTTCGGCGCATACCTGCACGGGCGATGGAGGCGGCATGGTGCTGCGCGCGGGCCTTCCGCTGCAGGATCTGGAGTTCGTCCAGTTCCACCCGACCGGCATCTACGGTGCGGGCGTGCTCATCACCGAGGGCGCGCGCGGCGAGGGCGGCTATCTCACCAACTCCGAGGGTGAGCGCTTCATGGAGCGCTACGCGCCCTCGGCCAAGGACCTTGCCTCGCGCGACGTCGTCTCGCGCTCGATGGCGATGGAGATGCGCGAGGGGCGCGGCGTCGGTCCCAACAAGGACCATATCTACCTGCACCTCGATCATATCGATCCCAAGGTGCTGGCCGAGCGCCTGCCCGGCATCACCGAAAGCGGCAAGATCTTCGCGGGCGTCGACCTGACGCGCCAGCCGCTCCCCGTATGCCCGACGGTGCACTACAATATGGGCGGCATCCCCTGTAACTATCACGGCCAGGTCGTCACCAAGGTGGGCGACGATCCCGAAGTGATCGTGCCCGGCCTTTACGCGGTGGGCGAGGCGGCATGCGTGTCGGTCCACGGCGCGAACCGCCTCGGCTCCAACTCGCTCATCGACCTTGTCGTGTTCGGCCGCGCAACCGGCCTGCACCTCAAGGAATCGATCAAGCCCGGTACGGCCCACAAGGCGCTGCCCAAGGATTCGGCGGATCTCGCGGTCGCGCGCATCGACCATTTCCGCAACGCCAAAGGCGGCTCGCCAACCGCGCAGATCCGTCTCGAAATGCAGCAGACGATGCAGAAGCACGCCGCGGTGTTCCGCGACTCCGCTCTGCTCGCCGAAGGCGTCCAGCAGATGCAGTCGGTCAACAAGCGGCTGGCCGATGTCGGCGTCACCGACCGCTCGCTGATCTGGAATACCGACCTCGTGGAAACGCTCGAGCTCGACAACCTGATGTCGCAGGCGGTCTGCACGATGGAGAGCGCCAACAACCGCAAGGAAAGCCGCGGCGCGCACGCGCACGAGGATTTCCCCGAGCGCGACGACAAGAACTGGATGAAGCACACCGTCAGCTGGTTCGAAGGCTGGGGCGGCAAGGGCGGCAAGGTGTCGCTCGACTATCGTCCCGTGCACGATTTCACGCTGACCGATGAGGTCGACTACATCAAGCCGAAGGCGCGCGTGTATTGAGGTTGTTGCGGTTGGCGGCAGCGTGTCTTGCCCTGGCGGGCACCGCCGCCAATGCGCAAAAGTCTGAAAAGCAGATAGATGCACGTGCGCTGGCGGTGTTCGAGCGGACCAAGACGACAACCGCCACCTATGCGCTGTATAGCTGGAACTGGGTTCAGGATCCCGAGGGCAATATTCGCAGCGAATGGGCGGCGGAGTTCCATGATGGCGCCCTGCACCGGGTTGAGACCCCGGCTGCAAGATTGGTGGCGAACTGCCTCACGGGAGATGGTACCATCTATGATGTCGCCAGCGGGGATCGCTGGAGCGAGGAATGGGTCGCCAAGGCCGCCTGCGGTATCAATTCAAATATCGAACTGCGGGCGCTTGAGTGGGTTGGTCAGGCAGACAGCCGTTTCGGCCCTCTCGAAACCATCCGGCTGATCGATGCCGTCAATACGCGATATTATGTGGTCGATACAAAGGGAGTCCTGATCGCTTCGGAGTATTTCTCGCGGCACGACCATGTGGCCAATTGCCTGCAGTCGGAGCCGTTGGCTGTCGAGAGCAGGCTTCCGCGCGATGATCTCTTCACCGAAGCGTCGCTCGAACACAGTGCGGTGCCTGAGAAGTTCCGGCAGGCCCCGGTCGCACCGAGCGGCGGCTACTGGCACAGCGCACGGCGTTGCCCTTAGTTCGACGAATTCATCGCCAACGCAGGTTGCCCCGCGACAGTTCTGATGCCGACCGGACTCCCATCAGTTTCATGTCGCGCTCGATCTCGTCCTTCAGGCGCCCCAGCGCGCGTTCGACGCCGGGTTGGCCAGCGGCGGCGAGTGCGTAGAGATAGAGCCTGCCCCCCGAGCAAGCTTTTGCCCCAACGCTCAGCGCCTTCAGCACATGCGATCCTCGCCGGATGCCGCCGTCGCAGATGACATCGAGCCGGTCGCCGACCGCGTCGACAATCTCGGCGAGCTGGTCAAAGGGCGCGCGGCTGCCGTCGAGCTGGCGCCCGCCATGGTTTGAAACCATGATCGCGGTCGCGCCGATGTCCGCGGCGCGCTTCGCGTCTTCCACCGACATGATGCCCTTCAGGCAGAATTCGCCGCCCCATTCTGCGCGGATGCTCTCGGCCATCTTCCAGTCCATCGACTGGTCGAGCATGGTGTTGAAATAGTCGGCGACCGAAAGCGCGACATTGGTGCCCTCGGTCACATGATCCTTGAGGTTGGAGAGTTCGAACTTCTCGCGGAAGAGATAGTCGAGCGTCCAGCGCGGATGCGTCGCGAAACTCAGCGCAGAATGCGGGGTAAGGCGCGGCGGCGAGGTGAACCCCGTACGCAGGCAGCGCTCGCGATTACCGCCCACAATGGTGTCGACGGTCAGCGTCAGCGCGTCGAACTTCGCGTCCTTGGCTCTCGCGATCATTGCATGGTTCAGCCCCTTGTCCTTGTGGACATAGAGCTGGAGCATCCTGGGCGTGGAGATGGTCCGTCCGATCTCCTCGATGCTCACCGTGGCGAGCGAGGAAATGCCGAAGTAGGTGCCGAACTTCTCGGCGGCGCGGCCGACCGCGCGCTCGCCCTGCCAGTGGAATAGCCGCTGCAGCGCCGTCGGCGAGAGGAAGAGCGGCATCGCGATCCTGCGGCCCATGACGGTGGTCGACATGTCCACGGTCTCGACGCCCGCGAGCACGTTTGGGACGAGGTCGCAGCTTGCATAGGCTTGGGTGTTGCGGCGGTACGTCACCTCATCGTCGGCGGCGCCGTCGATATAGTGGAAGACGGGGCCGGGCAGCCGGCGTTTCGCGAGGCGGCGGAAGTCGTCGATATTGTGGCAATCCTTGAGCCGCATGCGATCTCCTCTCAGGTCAGGCGCAGCTTGCGTCCGGTCTTGCCGAGCGCGGCGCGGTCGGCATGGGGCAGCGCGAAGCGGCAAACCGCCCAGATCGACGCGACAGCGATCAGCACGACCAGCGGGAGCTGCACGATATCGGGCTGAAGCTTGGCCGCGGGGATGGCTAGCACCAGCCCCGGAAGCGAGATCAGCACCGTCAGCGTCGCCATGCGCGCAAAGGGCTGGGCGAAGGGGTGTACGTCGTCATAGCGGTGGAGCTGGAAAAGCGGGATGATCGCGGCGATGATGAAGCCCGTGCTGGTCGCGAGCGCCATCCCCGTCAGGCCGTAGCGCTCGACCAGCGACGCGCCGACCAGCGCGGCGGCGCTGAGCCCGATCGCGCTGGCGACCACCTGCTGGCGATAGCCGCCGATCACCTGCTGGACGGGGACGGCCGAACCGAACACCGCCTCGGCCATGCGCGCGAGGATGAGCACGACGAGCGCGATGTGCGCGGCATCGGCACCGCGCCCGAACACTCCGAGGATTGCTTCGCCGCCCGCCGCCAGCACGAAGCCGAGCGGCACCACGATCGCGAAGGCAAGGCGCGTGGCAAAGGCATAAAGCGGCTGGACCTCCGCCTTGCCGCCGCGCGCCGCTGCCGAGGCGAGCGGCGCGAGGACATAGGCAAAGGCGGTGCGGACGAGCTGCACGACGCTCGAGACCTTGCGCGCGATCGTGTAGAGCGCCGCCGAAGTGGCGCCCGCAGTGCCGGGGATGAGCGCGTTGAGCAGGATCGCCGGAGCATCGCCGAACAGTCGCGCGACAGCGTTCGCGGGAAGGATGGCGAGCCCTGCGCGAAAGGTCTCGAAAAAGACCGGATCGATCAGCGGACCGTGCAGCAGCAGACGCAGATCGTACCGGCCCGCAAGCAGCCGGACACTGAGCAGGCAGATCAGCGCGAGCGAGATCAGGTGCGCGACGAAAAGCGCCATGATGCCGAGGCCCGCCGCATAGAATGATGCGGCAAGGATCAGGCGCATGATCTGTTCCCAGAAGACGCGAAGGCGGATTTCGGCCCCGAAGACGCGGCGCGCGCGGAGCCCCGAGGTAGCGATCTCGACAAAAGCCCAGAGCGGCAGCGCCCAGGCGAAGAGGCGCACGGCCTCGACGAGCATCGCCTGATCGCGCGGCGCGGCGTTGAACAGCGGTGCGACCTGTGGTGCCAGAAATGAAACCACGGCGGCGATGACAAGGCACGGCACCACGCCGATGAGCAGCGCCGAGCGCAATGCGGCGACGGCTTCACGTTCGTCCCTTGCCTGCGGCACGACCCTTTGCAGCGATGAGGTCATGCCCAGATCGGCGATGTTCTCTGTCAGGTTCACTGCCGCCCAGAGCACCGCATAGATGCCGTAACCCGCCAGCCCGAACAGCCAGACATAGACGGGCTGCGAAACGACATCGATCACGCCGCCGAGCCGCGCGAGGAGGGTGGTGCCGAGCCCGCGCGCGAAGTCGCGGCTGGTAACGGGTTCGGGAGTCGAAGCGGTCATCGCGTGGGAGCGGTGGAGGGCGGCATGGCGCGGTGATCGACGCGGACGCACCGCTTGTCAACGGATGCGGCGTTGCATTTGTCTACTGAATTACTATACAAAACAGAACTTCCCTCCCAAGGTGTCCCAATGCCCCATCCCAATACGCTTCGGATCGCGCCGGTCGACAAGGCGCGTCTCAAGGTCATGTTCCTCGCCAAGCACGCGCTTTCGGGCGGCGCGCCCGATGCGATCGACGGCACGCACGCGGTCTATCATCATGAAATGCTGACGACATTGCACGAGATCGGGCTGCATGTGACGCCCGCCAACGCCTATGAAGCCCTGTTCGACCGACCCGATGCCGATTTCGTGGTGACGCTGCTCAACCGCGGCGGTTTCGTGAACAGCGAGATGCTGGGGCCGCTGCTTCTGCAGCGCCACGGCCTGTCCTTCCTGGGCGCGGCGCCGATCCTGCGCGGGCTTTCCGACGACAAGCATCTGATGAAGATCGTCGCAGAGCGGCGTGGCGTGCCTGTGACGCCCTGGAGTATCGTGCGACAGGGGCAGGGAGCGGTGCCAGAACCCGATTTCGTCTGGAGGCGGCTTGTCGTGAAGCCCAATGCCAGCTCGGCGAGCTGGGGGGTGAAGATCATCGACGACTGGCCAGAGGCGCGCGCGCATGCCGAGGATATCCTTGCGTCCGGCCATGATGTGATTATCGAGCCCTATGCGCCGCTGATCGACATCGCGGTGCCCGTGGTCGGCGCCGACGGGCCATGGCTGCTTCCGCCATTCGGCTATTACCCCGTGGACCGCCCGGGCGACGTGCGCTCCTATGAGGAAAAGCGCAATCTGGTGGAAACGGGCGACGATCCGCTCGAACCGATCGGTGATCGCGCGCTTGTCGCGCGGCTGGAGATGTACGTGCGCGCGATGCTGCCCGAACTCTGGCCTTTCGACTATGGCCGCTTCGAATTTCGCCATGATCCGGCGACGGACGAGGTTCGCTTCATGGAAGTGAACCTGTCGTGCAACCTCTGGTCGAAGAAGACGATCAGCCGTTCGGCACGGTCGCTGGGCGTCAGCCATGCCGAGCTGGTCGAGACGATCGTCGCGCACAGCATGGAGCGCCAAGGGCTGATCCGCGCCGAGCGTGTGCGGCTGGCAGCCTAGGCGGTGACAACCTTCTCCAGAGCCTCGGCGACAGCGGTCATGTCGCGTTCGAACTGCGCCTCGAGCGCGGCGTCGTCGAGCGCGTCGAAGGCGGTCACCTGCGGCATCGAGAGGCCGACGCGCAGCGTGCCGCCCCAGCGGCCATCGGGGAGGCGGACGCATTTGACGGGCTGGCCGAGCCGGACGCCGTGATCGACGAGCGCGCGGTGAATGCGCCTGGCGTCATCGAAATCGGGCTGGCCGGGCATGCGCGAAATGTCGATCGTCGAGAGCGTACGCATCTCGATCGGGTGCGCGTCTCCTTCGGCGCGTTCGCCGGGAGCATAGGGCGCTATGCGCCGGCCGCCGAGGCGTTCGACCATCGCCTTGCGCACTGCGGCGTGGAAGGCGAGCACGACGCGTTCGACGCGTTCGATGCTCAGTGCCTGAAAGCGCTCGAGCTCGAAGACCGAGGCTTCGAGGCGGAGCAGCAGGCCGAGATTGGACTCGCGCGGGAGCAGGTCGACATCGGGCCAGTTGTCGGGCCATTCGCCGCGGCGGAAGATCTTGCAGAAGGCGATCGGCATCAGCGCCGCTGCTTCGACCGCGGCGCGCGGGACGAGCGCGAAGCCGCTGAAAGGCGGACCACCCATGAACTTGGAACCCGTCAGCAGCACGGTGCAGCCGCGCGCCAGATAATCGTGGATCGCCTGTGTCGTGATCCGCGCCTGGCAGGCATCGACGATGAAGCTGACGGCATCGCCATGCTTCGCCTTCAGCGCGTCGATATGCTCGAGCGAGGGGAGGACGAGCCCGGTCTTGGAGCCGTGCACGACATGGACGACGGTGTGTCGATCCGCGCCGCGCGCCTCGATCACCTGGCGGTCGACTTCCTCGGCCACCGACTCGGGGCGCCACGCCGCACCAAGATCGTCGCGCACGGGAACATTGGTCAGTTCGATCTTTTCGGGGATTCGCCCGCCGACCGGTTCACCCGGTGCGACCGCGATGTCGCGTGCGGTCTGCTTCGCGAAATACTGGCCGCGCGCCGAATAGATGCAGCCGCTGCCCACCTCGTCCGCGCCGAGCAGGATGTTGCGAATGCCGCCCGGCGCCTTTTCCTTGGCAAGCGCGAGGCCGACATATTCAAGATCGGTGCCCGAGGGCGAGAAAACGATCTCCACATCGTCGGCGAGACTGTATGAATCGCGAATGCGTCCGCGCAGGCCCTCAAGCGCCTCGGTATAGCCTGCGGGCGAAAGCGTCAGATCGGGTGCGATCTCGGCGATACGCCGGCAGACATGATCGAAGGCGGGCGCCGAGATGTCGTTGGCGGTCGACGAAGCATAGGCGATCACGCTCGATGGACGCGATTGCGAAAAATACTGGTTGAGGCCCGTTGCGGGTTCGCGAATGATGCGGGCGTCACCGCCCTGAGTGAGCAGTTCAGCGGCGGCGTCGGCGAAAGCCTGCGCGTCGATCGCGGTGGCTGTCAGTTTCATAAAATCGGTCAATCCTTGGGGGTCACGCGGATTTTGGGCGCATCTTGACGCCTCCATTGCGGCGAAAAAAAGGCTCGTTGGCGCTTCGATCGTTTATTCCCTATATGCGCCGCGCCGGACAGGGCAAGCCCAGCGCCGGATCGACATATTGCGAAGGTTCTCACGTGACTCAGCCCATCAAGCCGCTCCGCATTCCGCAGGAAGCCAAGGACCGCCTCAAGATCATGTTCATCGCCAAGCACGCGCTGGGCGATGGCACGCTGCATCCCGAGGACGGCAACCACGCCGTTTATCATCATGAGGTGCGGACGATCCTCGAGGGGCTGGGCATCAACCTCGTTCTCGCCAACAAATATGAGGCGCTGTTCGAGAATCCGGGCGTCGACTTCGTCTTTCCGCTGCTCAACCGCGGCGGCTTCCTCAATTCGGAGATGATGCTGCCGTTGCTCTGCACGCGGCTGGGCATTCCCTATCTGGGTGCATCGCCGATCCTGCGGGGCTTGTCCGACGACAAGCACCTCACCAAGCTCGAGGCGAAGTCGCGCGGCATCCCGACCGCGCCCTGGGCGATCTATCGTCGCGGTGCGCCCGTGCGCGAGGCCGATTGCCCGATGGCCGAGCGCATGGTGATCAAGCCCAATGCGTCCTCGGCGAGCTGGGGCGTGGGCGACGCGGGCGACTGGGCCGGGGTAAAGGCTGCGGTCGAGGGAATCCACGATCAGGGTCATGACGCGATCGTCGAGCCCTTCCTCAATGGCAGCGATGTCGAGGTGCCCGTCATCACCGTGAACGGCGAGCCCGTCGTCATGCCGATGATGATGTTCCGCCAGGCCGATCCCACGCATCTGCGCACCTATTGGGAAAAGCGCGATCTCGTGGACCGCACGCAGAAATATGAGCTGTTCGCGTTCGAGGACAAGGAGTGGGCGCCGAAGATCGACGCGCTGACGCGCAAGATGGTCGAGGTGTTCCGTCCCTTCGACTATGGCCGCTATGAATTCCGCCTCGACGAGGAAAAGGGCGAGGTGCAGATGCTCGAGGTCAACCTCAACTGCAACCTCTGGTCGCAGAAGGTCTATGGCCGTTCGGCGGTGCTCGCGGGGCTGACGCAGGAGCAGCTGATCGAGACGATCCTGTGCGAAAGCCTGGCGCGCCACGGCCTGATCGATCGGGACGCGATCGCTTGAGCTACGGCGCGTTCACCGTCCTGATCCTCGCTGCACAGCGCGCGGGGCAGGAAAACCCGCTCGCCGTCGAGCATGGCGTCAGCCACAAATGCCTTGTCCCGATCTGCGGCAAGCCGCTGATCGCGCACGTGCTCGATACGCTGACGACGATGCCCGAACTGGAGCTGATCCGCATCTCGATCGAGCCCGACGCGATCGGGGCGCTGACGCCGCTGGTCGAGAGCTATGCGTCCTCGGGCGTGAAGATCGAGTTCGTGCCATCGGCGGAGAGCATTGCGGACAGCGTGCTGATCGCCGCCAGGGGCGTCGACGGGCCTTACGTCATCACGACCGCTGATAATGTGCTGCTGACGCACTTTGCGGTGAACGAGATGCGCCGCGCCTTTGCCGAGGGTGCGGATGTGACCGCTGCGCTCGCGACAAGGGGCGGGGTGCTCGCCGCGCATCCCGAAGGGCAGCGGCGCTTCTACGAGTTCAGCGACGACGGCTATTCCAATTGCAATCTTTACGGGATCGCCGGGGCGAAGGGTCTGAAGGCCGCCGAAATCTTCCGCGAGGGGGGGCAGTTCGCCAAGAATCCGAAGCGGCTGATCAATGCTTTCGGGCTCTTCAACATCCTGCTGATGAAGTACAAGCTGATCTCGCTAAAGGGCGCGATGAAGCGGGTTTCGCGGCGCTTCGGGCTGAAGTTCGATGGTGTCGTGCTCGCCGATGGCAGCCATGCGATCGACGTCGACAACGAGCGCACCTATCGCATCGCCGAAGGCTTGCTCGCAAAAAGGCTGGGACAGGCATAAGGGTCTTTCATCCTGTGCCCCGATTGACTATCGGCTGTCCGCAATTGTGACGCGAAGGACCTGAGCGAGATGGCCGAATTCACGCTGCCCAAGAACAGCAAGATCAAATCGAAGGGCAAGGTAAACAAGGCCCCGGCGGGCGCGACGAACGTCAAATCGTTCAAGGTCTATCGCTACGATCCCGACTCGGGCGAGAATCCGCGCTACGACACCTTCGAGGTCGATCTCGACACCTGCGGGCCGATGGTGCTCGACGCGCTCATCAAGATGAAGAATGAGCAGGATCCCTCGCTCACCTTCCGCCGCTCGTGCCGCGAGGGCATCTGCGGCTCCTGCTCGATGAACATCGACGGGCGCAACACGCTCGCCTGCACGCACGCGATCGAGGATTGCAACAAGGACGTCCAGATCACGCCGCTGCCGCATATGGAAGTCATCAAGGACCTCGTTCCCGACTTCACGCATTTCTATGCGCAATACGCGTCGATCAAGCCCTGGCTGCAGACGGTCACGCCGCCGCCGTCGGGAAAGGAACGACTTCAGAGCCCCGATGACCGCGCCAAGCTCGACGGTCTCTACGAGTGCATTCTGTGCGCCTGCTGCTCGACCTCGTGCCCGAGCTATTGGTGGAACAGCGACAAGTTCCTCGGCCCGGCGATCCTGCTTCAGGCCTATCGCTGGCTCGCCGACAGTCGCGACGAGATGACGGGCGAGCGCCTCGACGAGCTGGAAGACCCGTTCCGCCTCTATCGCTGCCACACGATCATGAACTGCTCCAATGTCTGCCCCAAGGGGCTGTCGCCTGCGCGCGCGATCGCCGAGGTGAAGAAGATGGTGGTCGAACGGCAGCTTTGAGCGCGAACGAGCCTGCACCCGCATTCATTCACCAGCCGGATCCCGACAATCCGGACTGGCTGATCTGGCAGCTGAGCGATCCGACGCGCTTCAACGCCACGCTTGGCAAGCTGGTCGTGCGACTGGAACCCGATGGGCAGGCGCGCGTGCGGATGTTTCCGCGGCACCAGCATTCCAATCTGGCCAACAATGTCCATGGCGGTGTCACGCTCGCGTTTATCGACGTGGCGCTCTTCGCGGCGTCGCGCATGTTCGGGCTGATCGAGGCAGCAAGCGCGGTGACGCTCGACCTCTCGACCCAGTTCATCGGTGCCGGGCGGGTCGACGAACCCCTCGACGCGACCGTCGAACTCTTGCGCGAGACCGGGCGGCTGCTCTTCCTGCGTGGCCTCGTTGTGCAGGGCGATGACCGCATCGCCAGCTTTTCCGGCACGCTCCGCAAGTCGGTCCGGCGATGATCACGGTCCTTCAGAAATATGAAGCGCTCCTGCGCGCGGGCGAACTTCGCGAGGACGTCGAGCAGCGCGCGGTCGCAGAAAGGCTCAACCGGCTTCAACAGGATCTGCAAGCCGCGCCGCGCAAGGGGTCGATCCTGTGGCGGCTTGCCCGCGCCAGGCCCGAAGTGCCCAAGGGGCTCTATATTTGGGGCGGCGTGGGGCGCGGCAAGTCCATGCTGATGGACCTGTTCTTTTCGTGCCTCGACATCAAGCGCAAGCGCCGCGTCCATTTCCACGAGTTCATGATGGAAGTGCACGATCGGCTGCGCGTCGAGCGGCAGAAGGAGGCGGGGGATCCTATCCCGCCCGTGGCCGAGGCGATTGCGGGCGATGCGCGGCTGCTCGCATTCGACGAAATGGTGGTCAACAACAGTGCGGACGCGATGATCCTGTCGCGGCTGTTCACTGCGTTGCTTGAACATGGCGTGACGGTGGTCACCACCTCCAACCGGCCGCCCGCGGATCTCTACAAGGACGGGCTCAACCGCGAGCATTTCCTGCCCTTTATCGACCTGATCGAGCAGCGGCTCGACGTGCTGACGCTGAACGGCCCGGTCGATTACCGGCTCGAGCGGCTCGGCGGCTGCGATACCTGGTACGTCCCCGCAGATCCCGTGGCGACGGTCGCGCTCAGAAGCGCCTTCTTCCGGCTGACCGACTATCCGCCCGAGGACGCCGCGCATGTGCCGAGCGAGGACATTGCGGTGCCCGGCGGCCGCACGATGCATGTCCCCAAGAGCTTGAAGGGCGTTGCCGTCTTCTCCTTCAAGCGGCTTTGCGCGGAGGCGCGCGGCGCGGCCGACTATCTGGCGATCGCGCGGCGCTTCCACACGGTATTCGTCGTCGCCATCCCGCGGCTTGGCCCGGAGAACCGCAACGAGGCAGCGCGCTTCGTCACGCTGATCGACGCGCTCTACGAATACAAGGTCAAGCTCATCGCGAGCGCTGCGGCCGAGCCCGACGCGCTGTATCCGGAAGGCGATGGCAGGTTCGAGTTCGAGCGCACCGTCAGCCGGCTGATGGAGATGCAGTCCGACGAATATCTCGCGCTCGGGCACGGGGAAAGTGCATCGGCGCTCAATATCATCCGCGCATCCTGAGAGGGGCGATGAGCAAGCTTGCGATCAACCGCGATACCAGATTGTGCATGTCGCTTTCCGCGCGGCCGGGCAATTTCGGGACACGCTTCCAGAATCATCTCTATGAGGCGCTGGGGCTCAATTTCGTATACAAGGCGTTCACGACGACCGATCTTCCCGCCGCAATCGCGGGCATCCGGGCGCTCGGTATTCGCGGTTGCGCGATCTCGATGCCCTTCAAGGAGGCGGTGATCGCGCATCTCGACGCGCTCGACAATTCGGCCGAGGCGATCGGCTCGGTCAACACCATCGTCAACGACGACGGGCGGCTCACGGGCTACAATACCGATTATATCGCGGCGGCGGCGCTGGTCGAACGCCATGCCGTGTCGTGCGATATCCGCTTCGCGCTGAAGGGCAGCGGGGGGATGGGCAAGGCAGTTGCCGCGGCGCTGGCGGACAAGGGCTTCGCCAACGGCGTGATCGTGGCGCGCAACGAGGCGGCCGGGACCGCGATTGCGGAGCGTTGCGGCTGGGAATGGAGCACAGAGGTGCCCGCTGACGCGCAGATGCTGGTCAATGTTACTCCGCTCGGCATGGCGGGCGGGGCGGAGGCCGAGACGCTCGCTTTTGACGAAGCTGCGATCGCGCGCGCCCGGCTGGTTTTCGACTGCGTCGCCATCCCCGTCGAGACGCCGCTGATCCGCCGGGCCCGCGCTCTCGGCAAGCCCGTGATTACCGGCGGAGAAGTGCTCGTGCTGCAGGGCGTGGAACAATTTACGCTCTATACGGGTATTGTGCCCACGGACGCGCAGCTTTCCGCGGCCGCGACATTCGCCTTGTCCTGATCTTTATTGCAATTCATTCGCAATCGCAAAGATTTCCGGATATACGGGCTTTTCTGCGGTTGCCCTCTTAACTTTATGGGCCTAAGCGGTCGGCCAATCTTGAATGGCTGCGGCCCGAGTCCTGTGGTCGCCTGGCCCTGATAAGGGAGAATGACTGCATGGCCCGGAAGAAGATCGCGCTGATCGGCGCTGGCAATATCGGCGGAACGCTCGCGCATCTCGCTGCAATCAAGGAACTGGGCGACATCGTTCTGTTCGACGTCGTCGAGGGCGTGCCGCAGGGCAAGGCGCTCGACCTGAGCCAGTGCGGCCCGATCGAAGGCTTCGACGCCAAAATCACGGGCTCGAACGACTATGCCGACATTGCGGGCGCGGACGTCATCATCGTCACCGCCGGCGTCGCGCGCAAGCCGGGCATGAGCCGCGACGACCTGCTCGGCATCAACCTCAAGGTCATGAAGGCCGTGGGCGAGGGCATCAAAAACAATGCCCCCGACGCGTTCGTCATCTGCATCACCAACCCGCTCGACGCGATGGTCTGGGCGCTGCGCGAATTCTCAGGCCTGCCGCACAACAAGGTCGTCGGCATGGCGGGCGTGCTGGATTCGGCGCGCTTCAGCCACTTCCTCGCCGACGAATTCGAGGTTTCGGTGCGCGACGTGAATACTTTTGTGCTCGGCGGCCACGGCGACACGATGGTCCCCGTCGTCCAGTATTCGACCGTCGCGGGCATCCCCGTGCCCGACCTTATCAAGCAGGGTCGCTCGACCAAGGAGCGCATCGACGCGATCGTCCAGCGCACGCGTTCGGGCGGCGGCGAGATCGTCGCGCTGCTCAAGACCGGTTCGGCTTATTACGCGCCTGCCACCAGCGGAATCGCGATGGCCGAGGCCTATCTCAACGACCAGAAGCGCCTGCTGCCCTGCGCGGCCTATGTCGAGGGCAAGTATGGCCTCGATGGCCTTTATGTCGGCGTCCCCGTGATCATCGGCAAGGACGGCGTCGAGCAGATCGTCGAGATCGAGCTGGACGACGAGGCCAAGGGCAACCTCCAGGTCTCGGTCGACGCGGTCAAGGAACTGCTCGATGCATGCAAGGGCATCGACGAAAGCCTGAAGTAATCATCCCGGTCCCCGCGTTCGCGCGGGGATTTGTGCGATGGCAAGTCACTGCCTGATCCCCGCAGTCGCGGGCATGGCGAAAAGGGAAATGACGGAATGTCCATCCTCGTAAACGCAAATACCAAGGTGATCACGCAGGGCTTTACCGGCGCGCAGGGCACCTTCCACTCCGAACAGGCGATCGCCTATGGCACCAAGGTCGTCGGCGGGGTCACGCCGGGCAAGGGCGGCACGACGCATATCGGCCTGCCCGTGTTCGACACGGTCGAGGAAGCCGTGAAGAAGACCGGCGCCGATGCGTCGGTGGTCTATGTTCCGCCCGCATTCGCCGCGGACTCGATCCTCGAGGCGATCGACGCAGAAGTGCCGCTGATCGTGTGCATCACCGAGGGCATTCCGGTGCTCGACATGGTCAAGGTGAAGCGCGCGCTGTCGGGCTCAAAGTCGCGGCTGATCGGCCCCAACTGCCCGGGCGTGCTGACGCCGGGTGAGTGCAAGATCGGCATCATGCCCGGCGGCATCTTCAAGAAGGGTTCGGTGGGTGTTGTTTCGCGTTCGGGCACGCTTACCTATGAGGCCGTGTTCCAGACATCCAATGAGGGCCTGGGCCAGACCACCGCGGTCGGCATCGGCGGCGATCCGGTCAACGGCACCAACTTCATCGACGTCCTCGAGCTGTTCCTGGCTGACGATGCGACCGAGTCGATCATCATGATCGGCGAGATCGGCGGCTCGGCCGAAGAGGAAGCCGCGCAGTTCCTGCGTGATGAGGCCAAGCGCGGCCGCAAGAAGCCGATGGTCGGCTTCATCGCGGGCCGCACCGCGCCTCCGGGGCGCCGCATGGGCCATGCCGGCGCGATCGTCTCGGGCGGCCAGGGTGGCGCCGAGGACAAGATCGCTGCGATGGAAGCCGCGGGCATCCGCGTCTCCCCCAGCCCGTCCGAACTCGGCACGACGCTGGTTCAGGTTTTGAAGGGCTAAACTTAGTGCCGGCCTCCCGCGCGTCTATGATGGGGAGGCCGGTAAAAAGGACAGTGAAATGGGTTACGAAGGCCAGGATTTCGACGACATCGCGGGCGTGAGCCCGGGCTTTGTCGAGGGGCTTTACCGCGTCTATCAGACGCAGCCGGACAAGGTGGAGCCGCAATGGCGCACCTTTTTCGAGGGGCTCGACACCGCAGTTGCGGGGCCGAGCTGGGCAAAGACCAACTGGCCGCCCAAGGACACTGATGCGCTGACCGCCGCGCTCGACCCGATGCAGATGCAGGTCGAGCCCAGGGCCGACGCGAAGAAGCCGGCGGCGCCTGCTCCGACAACGCTGGCAGGCGACGTCGCTTCCGCTGCCGCCGACGCTATCCGCGCGCAGATGCTGATCCGCACCTATCGTGTGCGCGGGCATCTCGCGGCCAACCTTGATCCGCTTGGTCTGTCCAAGCGCGAAATCCCCGCCGACCTGACCCCCGAATATCACGGCTTTTCTGCCGCCGACCTCGATCGTCCGGTCTATCTTGGCGGCACGCTCGGCCTCGAAAAGGCGACGGTACGCGAGATCGTCGACATTCTGCGCGCCAATTATTGCGGCAATGTCGGCCTCGAATACATGCACATCGCGGATGTGGAAGAACGCCGCTTCCTGCAGGACCGCATGGAGGGCAAGGACAAGGTCATCGTGTTCACGCCCGAGGGCAAGCGCGCGATCCTCGGGGCGGTCATGCGCGGCGAGCAGTACGAGAAGTTCCTCGGCAGGAAATATGTCGGCACCAAGCGCTTCGGCCTTGATGGCGGCGAGTCGATGATCCCCGCGCTCGAGGCGGTGATCAAATATGGCGGCCAGATGGGCGTGCGCGAGATCGTCTACGGCATGGCGCATCGCGGCCGCCTGAACGTCCTCGCCAATGTGATGTCCAAGCCTTACCGCGTGATCTTTCACGAATTCTCGGGGGGGTCGGCCAATCCCGACGATGTCGGCGGCTCGGGCGACGTGAAGTATCACCTCGGCACCTCAACCGACCGTGAGTTCGACGGCATCAACGTCCACATGTCGCTGGTCCCCAATCCCTCGCACCTCGAGGCGGTCGACCCAGTGGTCCTCGGCAAGGTCCGTGCGCAGCAGACCTTTTATGACGATCTCGTGGAGCACGATCAGGTGCTCCCCGTGCTCATCCACGGCGACGCCGCGTTCGCGGGGCAGGGCATCGTCTGGGAGACGCTCGGCTTCCAGGGTATCCGCGGCTATTCGACGGGCGGCTGCATCCACTTCATCATCAACAACCAGATCGGCTTCACGACGAGCCCGCAATTCGCGCGCAACTCGCCCTATCCGTCGGACGTGGCCAAGGGCGTTCAGGCGCCGATCTTCCACGTCAATGGCGACGACCCCGAGGCGGTGACCTTCGCCTGCAAGATGGCGATCGAGTTCCGCCAGAAGTTCGACAAGGACATCGTGATCGACATGTGGTGCTATCGCCGCTTCGGTCACAATGAGGGTGACGAGCCGAGCTTTACGCAGCCGCTGATGTATGCCGCGATCAGGCAGCATCCCGCGGTCAGCAAGATCTATGGCGATCGACTGATCGGGGAAAAGATGGTCGACCAGCAATGGATCGACGATACCACCCGGACCTATGTCGACCTGCTCGAGGAAGAGTTCGGCGCGGCCAAGGGCTACAAGCCCAACAAGGCCGACTGGTTCGCCGGCCGCTGGTCGGGGCTCAACCTGCCCGCCGACAAGGACATCACCAACCGCGCCATCGAGACGGGCGTCGAGAAAAAGTTGTTCGACAGCATCGGCCGCACGCTCACCGAGGTTCCCGAGGGGCTGAACATCCACAAGACGCTCGGCCGCGTGATCGACGCCAAGCGCGAGATGTTCAAATCGGGTGCAGGCTTTGACTGGGCCACCGGCGAAGCGCTCGCTTTCGGTACGTTGCTGTCGGAAGGCTTCAGCGTTCGCCTGTCAGGCCAGGACTCGGGGCGCGGCACTTTCAGCCAGCGTCATGCGGTCTGGGTCGATCAGACGACCGAGACACGCTATGTGCCGCTCTCGCAGGTTCCGCACGGGCGCTTCGACGTGCTCGACAGCCCGCTCTCAGAGTTCGGCGTGCTTGGCTTCGAATATGGCTATGCCATGGCCGACCCCAAGTCGCTCGTGCTGTGGGAGGGCCAGTTCGGCGACTTCGCCAATGGCGCACAGGTGATGATCGACCAGTTCATCGCCGCGGGCGAGGCGAAGTGGCTGCGCGCCAACGGCCTCGTGATGCTGCTGCCGCACGGCTATGAGGGGCAGGGCCCCGAGCACAGCTCGGCGCGCCTCGAGCGCTACCTCCAGCTTTGCGCCGGCGACAATATGCAGGTGTGCAACATCACCACCCCGGCCAATTATTATCATGTGCTGCGCCGGCAGATGCACCGCACCTTCCGCAAGCCGCTCATCATCATGACGCCCAAGTCGCTGCTCCGCCACAAGCTGGCGGTGTCGAAGACCGAGGATTTCCTGGGTGACAGCCACTTCAACCGCATCCTTTCGGACACCAATCCGGCGGCCGACAAGGATACGAAGCGGCTGGTGCTGTGCTCGGGCAAGGTCGCCTATGACCTGATCGAAGCGCGCGACGCCGCGGGCGACAAGAACACGCAGATCGTCCGCGTCGAGCAGCTCTATCCGTTCCCGGGCGAACAGCTGACGATCCGCCTGAAGCGCATGACCAATCTGGAAGAGGTCGTGTGGTGTCAGGAAGAGCCGAAGAACAACGGCGCGTGGTTCCTTGTCGAACCCTATATCGAGGCATGCCTTGCCGATGCGGGGCTCGCACCGATGCGCGCGCGCTATGCGGGCCGTGCGGCCTCGGCATCGCCCGCAACGGGATTCGCCTCGCGCCACCTGCTCGAACAGGGCGCGCTCATTGCAGACGCACTCGGACATAATGTCCGCGAAGAAGTTCGCCGCCAGAAGAAGGGTTGAAAACAATCATGGCAACCGAAGTCAAAGTCCCCGTACTGGGCGAATCGATCACCGAAGCCACCATTGGCGAATGGCTCAAAAAGCCGGGTGACGCCGTTGCGGTCGACGAACCCATCGCCAGCCTCGAGACCGACAAGGTTGCGGTCGAGGTGCCTTCGCCCGTCGCGGGCGTGATGGGCGAGCAGGTGGCGAAGCCCGGCGATACCGTCCAGGTCGGCGCGGTCATCGCGATCATCGAGGACGGCGCGGCCGCAGCCCCCGTTCCCGCAAAGGCAGAAGCTGCTGCCCCGGCGCCTGCTGCGATCGCTCCGGCACCCGCCGCTGCGGGCGACGATCATGTCATGACGTTGTCGCCCGCGGTGCGCCGCCTTGTGCTCGAGCATGGCCTCGACCCGTCGGCGATCAAGGGCACGGGCCGCGATGGCCGGCTGACCAAGGAAGACGTGCTCGCCGCAGCAGCGGGTCACAAGCCCGAGGTCTCCGCGGCCGCCCCGGCTGCTGCTGCGCCCGTTTCGGCCCCCTCGGGTGGTCGCAGGGAAGAGCGCGTCCGCATGACGCGCCTGCGCCAGACCATCGCGACGCGCCTCAAGGACGCGCAGAACACCGCGGCGATCCTGACCACCTTCAACGATGTCGACATGACCGCGGTCATGGAAGCGCGCGCGAAGTATAAGGATCTGTTCGAGAAGAAGCACGGCGTGCGTCTGGGCTTCATGGGCTTCTTCGTGAAGGCCGCCGTCATGGCATTGAAGGACATGCCCGCGGTCAACGCCTCGATCGAGGGCGACGAGATCGTCTATCACGACTATGTCGACATCTCGGTCGCGGTCTCGGCGCCCAACGGGCTCGTCGTTCCCGTGATCCGCGATGCGCAGGACATGAGCGTCGCGACCGTGGAGAAGACGATCGGCGATTTCGGCAAGCGCGCCAAGGACGGCACGCTCAAGATGGAAGAGATGAAGGGCGGCACCTTCACCATCTCCAATGGCGGCGTGTTCGGCTCGCTGCTGTCGACCCCGATCATCAACCCGCCGCAGTCGGCGGTGCTTGGCCTCCACCGCATCGACCAGCGCCCCGTCGTGGTCGATGGGCAGATCGTCATTCGTCCGATGATGTACCTCGCATTGAGCTACGATCACCGCCTGATCGACGGCCGTGAGGCCGTGACCTTCCTTGTCGCCTTGAAGAACGCGATCGAGGATCCCACAAGGTTGCTGATCGACCTGTAAGGTGCGCCAAGTACCCCGGCGGCGAAGGCCGGGGTCCAGCCGCGCCGCATTCTGGACCCCGGCCTTCGCCGGGGTACTTTGAGGAAAGAAGACATGGCAGAGTTTGATTTCGACGTCCTCGTGATCGGTTCAGGACCGGGCGGTTATGTCGCGGCGATCCGCGCGGCACAGCTTGGCCTCAGGACCGCGTGCGTCGAGAGCCGCGAAGCACTGGGCGGCACCTGCCTAAATGTCGGATGCATCCCCTCCAAGGCGCTGCTCCACGCGTCCGAGCTCTTCGAGGAGGCGCATAACGGCACGCTCGCCAAATTCGGCGTCAAGACCGAGGGCGTCAGCCTCGATCTCTCCAGCATGCTCGCGCAGAAGGACGAGGCGGTGAAGGGCCTGACGGGCGGCATCGCCTTCCTGTTCAAGAAGAACAAGGTCGAATGGCTCAAGGGCCATGGCAGGTTTACAGGCGCCAACACCGTCGACGTCGACGGCAAGTCCGTGACCGCGAAGAACATCGTCATCGCGACCGGCTCGAGCGTCACTCCGCTTCCGGGCGTCGAGATCGACCAGAAGGTTGTCGTTGATTCGACCGGCGCGCTCTCGCTGCCCAAGGTTCCCGAACACATGGTCGTGATCGGCGGCGGCGTGATCGGCCTCGAACTGGGGTCGGTGTGGCGTCGTCTGGGCGCCAAAGTGACCGTCGTCGAGTTTCTCGACCAGATCCTCCCCGGCTTTGACGGGGAGGTCCGCAAGGAAACCGCCAAGCTGTTCAAGAAGCAGGGCTTCGACATCAAGACCTCGACCAAGGTGACGGGCGTCGCCGTCAAGGGCGCGAAGGCGACCGTGACGATCGAGCCCGCTGCGGGCGGCGCCGCCGAAACGATCGAGGCTGATGCAGTGCTCGTGTCGATCGGTCGCCGGCCCAATACCGAAGGGCTTGGCCTCGAAGCCATCGGACTGCAGACCAACAATCGCGGTCAGATCGAAATCGGCCATGATTTCCAGACTGCCGTAAAGGGCGTCTATGCGATCGGCGACGTGGTGCCCGGCCCCATGCTTGCCCACAAGGCCGAAGACGAAGGCGTTGCGGTTGCCGAATTCATCGCGGGCATGACGGGCATCGTGAACCACGACGTGATCCCGAGCGTGGTCTATACGCATCCCGAGATCGCGGGCGTCGGCCTGACCGAAGAGCAGGCCAGGGAAAAGGGCGCCGTCAAGACGGGCAAGTTCCCGATGATGGCGAACAGCCGCGCCAAGGCGATCAGCGATACCGAAGGTTTCGTGAAGGTGGTCGCGGATGCCGAGACCGATCGCGTGCTCGGCGTGTGGATGGTCAGCTCGGTCGCGGGCACGATGATCGCACAGGCGGCGCAGGCGATGGAGTTCGGCGCGACGTCCGAGGACATCGCCTATACCTGCCACGCGCACCCGACGCATTCGGAAGCCTTCAAGGAAGCCGCAATGGCGGTTCAGGGCAAGCCGATCCATATGTGAAACACGCCCTGGCCGGGGAACCAAAACCCCGGCCGGGCGCTCAACTCCCATGAAGAACATATGGGAGAATTGCGTGAACAAGGCCGCATTGGTGCTGGTGCCCGGCTTTCTGGCAGTGAGCGCCTGCGAAAAGCCTTTGGCCCTTTCCGCCGATCCGATAGAGCGCGCGGCAACCTGCGGCGTTGTCGCGGCTGCCGAGGCGCGCCAGGGCCAGGCCGATTTTAGGGCGCCGCTCAGCATCGAGGCGCAGGGCAAGATCCTCCACCCGGCGCTGGCCATCGGGAGCGAAACCCCCGAATTCTCGCAGGACAAGGCCTCGGCGGTGGTCAAGCAGATGTCCGAGCGTGTCGACGCGGTGACCGACAGCGATTGGGAAAAGCTGGTCGAACCTTGTGCCACCGCCTTTCCGTTGCCGGCACAGGCGGCTGCCTTGCCGTCCGAGCCGCTGACAGCGGCTCTCGGTTGCGACGCGCTTGGCCGCTTCATGCGCGCAGCGCTGGCGAGCGACGGGCGCTATGAGAAGGTGCTTGCGGGGTACAACAAGCTGGAAAGCAGCCTCGACAGCAAGGTCGCACCCTTGCTGGCCAAACGGGGCGCCACGAGCACCGAGGCCACGCAGCTTGAAAAGCGCAAGGCACTCAGCGTCTTCGCAAAGCTGGGCAGGCCCGATCAGGTGATGGACGCCTGCGTGGACCGTTACACCTGACGCCGACCTTCCGCTTAATCGTCATTGCGAACCCTGAAAGGGTGCGGCAATCCATCTGCGCAAGACTGGATGGCAGTGGCGAGCCGAAGGGGGGACAGAGTGCAAGACGTTCATATCGGCACGTTGCTCGCGATGCTCGATCTGCTCGGCATCGCGGTGTTTGCAGCATCGGGCGCGCTGGCCGCGGCGCACAAGCAGCAGACGCTCGTCACATTCGCCTTTTTCGCGCTGGTGACAGGCGTGGGCGGCGGCACCGTCCGCGACCTGCTGATCGGGGCACCCGTATTCTGGGTGCATGACTGGCGCTACCCGGCCGCCAGCCTTGCGACCGCGATGCTCGTCTGGTTCACGCCGCGCCACTGGTGGCGGCCCAAGGCGCTTGACTGGTTCGACGCGGTGGGGCTTGCCGCCTATGCGGTGTTCGGCGCCGCCAAGTCGCTCGCTTTCGGCATCGCGCCATTGCCCGCGGTGATGATGGGCGTCATCACCGCCTGTGTGGGCGGCATCATTCGCGACGTCCTCGCCAACGAACCCTCGATCCTGTTGCGTCCCGAACTCTACGTGACCGCGGCGGCGCTGGCTTCGGCGCTCTTCATGGGACTGGTCGTGCTCGGCGCGCCAAACCCCGTCGCCGCGGTAATCGCGGCGCTGGCGGGGTTCGGCTTGCGGGGGCTGGCGATCTGGAAGCAGCTCGCGCTTCCCGCCTATCGCGGCTAGCTCGGGCCGACGACGCCGACATCCTTGAAGGGCTTGGGGTCGAGCGGCGGGTTGGACGCCTCGTTCAGCTCGCGCTGCCACATGCCGATGTCGTACCACTGGCCGTTCTTGAAGCCCATTTCGCGGCATACGCCCGCGCGGCGGAAGCCCAGCGATTCATGCAGACCGATGCTGTATTCGTTGGGCAGCGAGAGCACCGCGATCGCCTGCGTGAAATCCTGCGCGGTCAGCGTCTCGATCAGCGCCGAATAGAGCAGGCGGCCAAAGCCCTGGCCGCGCTGCACATTGCCGCCCAGATAGATCGAGGTCTCGACGGTATAGCGATAGGCGGGGCGCTCGCGGAACTTGCCCGCATAGGCATAGCCCATGATCGCATCGTCATCCTCGGTCGTCGCGACGAGCCAGGGATAGTAGCCGCCGCAATGCGTCATGCGGTGCTCCATCTCCTCGGGCGTCGGCGGCGAGGTTTCGAAGGAGATCGCCGTCGTCGTGACATAGGGCATGTATATCGCCGCAATCTGTGCGGCGTCCCTGGGCTCGGCTGCGCGGATCTTGATCATCGGGCGAGCCATCCCAGCATGCGGGCAACGATCGAGCTATCGACTACGGGCATTTTTCCCCCTTCAACCGGACATTCGAGGCACTGGGCGCGGACGACGGGCCCGTCGGTCAATCGTTCAGCATCGCTGACCGCGCGGAACAATGTCATCATGCGCGCCTGTGCGAGACGTGCGAGCAGATCCGCCTGCTTCCTGCTGTCATCCTCATCCTGTGTCCAGCCCTGAAACAGCATCGCGGCGAAGCCCGGCTCGTGTTCCAGATACTCGGCATGGACCTTGGCAGGGTCAAGCTTGGCGCGGCGCGCTGCCTCGGCGATCGCGTCCTCGATACCGCCGAACTGATCGACCAGGCCGAGCTGACGCGCGGTGCCGCCGTCCCAGACGCGACCCTGCGCGATGCCATCGACCTTCTGGACGGGCATGCCCCGCGCCTTGCTCACCAGTCCGAGGAAACGCGCATAGGTGTTCTCGATGCTCGACTGGATCACCGCGTCGAAGGTCGCGTTGGTCCCGCCGATGATGTCGGGCTGGCCCGAAAGCGGGGTGGTGGTCACGCCGTCGCTGGTGACGCCGACCTTGGCGAGCGCGTTCTCGAAGGTCGGGATGATCCCGAACACGCCGATTGAGCCTGTGATCGTCGAGGGTTCGGCGAAGATGCGGTCGGCGGGGGTCGAGACCCAATAGCCGCCCGAGGCCGCAACCGATCCCATCGAGACGACGACGGGGAGCCCTTCGGCCTTGGCCTGGAGGATCGCCTGCCGGATCTTCTCCGAGGCGAGCACCGATCCGCCGGGGGAATCGACGCGCACGACGAGCGCCTTCAGATCCTCTTCGGCCAGTCCCTTGAGGATCAGCTTTGAAATGCTGTCGCCACCCGCCGTGCCGGGAAGCGCTTCGCCGTCGACGATCTCGCCCGCGACGGTGATGACCCCGATCGCGTCGCCCGAGGATGGCGCGGGATTGGCGGCGATCCAGTTGGTGAGCCTGGTGTGCTTGAACGCGCCTTCGCCCTTGTCGTCGTCCGCGCCGGCGATCTCCGCAACGCGCTTGCCGAAGGCGATGCGGTCGCCGAGCTTGTCGACCAGACCGGCGCGCAGCGCCGCCTGGGCAAGGTCGCCGCCAGCGGCCGCGATCTGCTGCTGGGGCTGCGCGATGAATGCCGCGAGCTGCGCCTTTGGACGCGCTTTGGCGACATCGTCCTGCCAGTTCTGCCACAATGCGCCCGCAAGCGCCTGATCGGCCTGCTTCGCTTCGGGCGACTGGTCGGCGCGCGTATAGGGCTCGATCGCGGACTTGTAGGTGCCGACGCGGTAGACCTTGGTGGTGACGCCCAGCCGGTCGATCAGCCCCTTGTAATAGAGGCGCGAACCGCCGGGTCCGGTGAACAGCGTCAGCCCCATCGGATCGAGCCACACTTCAGAGGCATGTGCGGCGAGCTGGTAGCTGTCGTCGCTATAGCCCGTGGCATAGGCCAGCACGGGCTTCTTCGCCTTGCGGATCGTGTCGATCGCCTCAGCGGCGCGCGCGATGGCCGCCTGGCCGCCGCCGACAAAGCTGTCGAGATCGAGCACCACCACCTTTATCCGGTCATCGGTGGCCGCGGTCTCGAGCGCGCGCACGACGTCGCGCAGCCTGTGCTGCCGGACCGCGTCGGTCGCGCCCGCGAGCAGGCTCAGCGGATCGACCTCCTCGGGTTGCTCGACGAGCGTTCCGGAAAGGTCGACAAGCAGCGCGCCCGTCGTGACGTTCGCGGGATTGGGGCGCGCCGACAGCGCCGCCCAAAGCGCCACGAAAAAGAGCAGCATGAAGAGAAGCACGAGCGCGTCCTTCACGCCCACCAGCAATTTCCAGGCACCGCGCACGAACGACACGAACTCGCCTCCCGATCAGAATTGAGACTTTGGGGCTATAGGACCGGGCGCGCGCTGTAAACGCCGGCGTTGCCCGGCCGCTGATCGAGCCTTACGACCAGCTTGCCGATTCCTGACGCGCGATTGCAAAAAATCGTTGCTATCACCCTTGACCACCCGCAAGGGCAGACACATATCCCCGCCGTTAGCACTCGCCATGAGTGAGTGCTAATTCTGATTCACAACCGTTGGACTAGGGGGTTTTGAGCAATGGTTGCCGCATCTCCCGCGTCCACACAGATAAAGAAGGTGACGCGCATGAAGTTCCGTCCGTTGCACGATCGCGTCCTCGTCCGCCGCGTCGAGGCCGAAGAAAAGACCGCAGGCGGGATCATCATTCCCGATACGGCCAAGGAAAAGCCGCAGGAAGGCGAAGTCGTCGCCGCCGGTGCCGGCCTCAAGGCCGAAGACGGCAAGGTGACGCCGCTCGACGTCAAGGCGGGCGACAAGATTCTGTTCGGCAAATGGTCGGGCACCGAGGTCAAGATCGACGGCGAAGACCTGCTGATCATGAAGGAATCGGACATTCTGGGTATTGTTGGCTGAACGCCAACGGGGCTCGGCATCATCGGCTGAACCCCACGCCTTTTCCCATCCATTCGAAATTAATCAGAAAGTAGAGGTTGAAGATCATGGCAGCGAAAGACGTCAAATTTTCGCGCGACGCGCGCGAGCGCATCCTCCGGGGCGTTGATATCCTCGCCGACGCGGTGAAGGTGACCCTGGGCCCCAAGGGCCGCAACGTCGTCATCGACAAGAGCTTCGGCGCTCCGCGCATCACCAAGGACGGCGTGACCGTCGCCAAGGAAATCGAGCTCAAGGACAAGTTCGAGAACATGGGCGCCCAGATGGTGCGCGAAGTGGCCTCGAAGACCAACGACATCGCGGGTGACGGCACCACCACCGCCACCGTGCTTGCGCAGGCGATCGTCCGCGAAGGCATGAAGTCGGTTGCCGCCGGCATGAACCCGATGGACCTGAAGCGCGGCGTCGATCTGGCGGTTGCCAAGGTCGTCGAGGATCTCAAGGCGCGTTCGAAGCCCGTTTCGGGTTCGAGCGAGATTGCGCAGGTCGGCATCATCTCGGCCAATGGCGACAAGGAAGTCGGCGAGAAGATCGCTGAAGCCATGGAAAAGGTCGGCAAGGAAGGCGTGATCACCGTCGAGGAAGCGAAGGGTCTCGATTTCGAGCTCGACGTCGTCGAGGGCATGCAGTTCGACCGTGGCTACCTCTCGCCCTATTTCATCACCAACCCCGAGAAGATGCAGGTCGAACTCAACGACCCCTACATCCTCATCCATGAGAAGAAGCTCTCCAACCTCCAGGCGATGCTTCCGATCCTCGAGGCCGTGGTGCAGTCGGGCCGTCCGCTGCTCATCATCGCAGAGGACATCGAGGGCGAGGCGCTTGCCACGCTCGTCGTCAACAAGCTGCGTGGCGGCCTGAAGGTTGCTGCGGTCAAGGCTCCGGGCTTCGGCGATCGCCGCAAGGCGATGCTCGAGGACATCGCGATCCTGACCAAGGGCGAGATGATCTCGGAAGATCTCGGCATCAAGCTCGAGACCGTCACGCTCGGCATGCTCGGCCAGGCCAAGCGCGTCACGATCGACAAGGACAACACCACCATCGTCGATGGCGCGGGTGAGTCCGACGCGATCAAGGCTCGCACCGAGGCAATCCGCCAGCAGATCGAGAACACCACCAGCGACTATGACCGCGAGAAGCTCCAGGAGCGTCTGGCGAAGCTCGCGGGCGGCGTTGCGGTGATCAAGGTCGGCGGCGCCACCGAGGTCGAGGTCAAGGAGCGCAAGGACCGCGTCGATGACGCGCTGCACGCCACGCGCGCTGCGGTCGAGGAAGGCATCGTCCCCGGCGGCGGTACCGCTCTCCTCTATGCCACCAAGGCTCTCGAAGGCCTGAAGGGCGCGAACGACGACCAGACCCGCGGCATCGACATCATCCGCAAGGCGATCACCGCCCCCGTCAAGCAGATCGCGCAGAATGCCGGTCATGACGGCGCCGTGATCTCGGGCAACCTGCTGCGCGAGAATGACGAGACCAAGGGCTTCAACGCCGCGACCGACGTCTATGAGAACCTGGTCCAGGCCGGCGTGATCGACCCCACCAAGGTCGTGCGCACCGCGCTTCAGGATGCGGCTTCGGTTGCAGGGCTCCTCATCACGACCGAAGCGTCGATCGCTGAGCTGCCCGACGACAAACCGGCGATGCCGGCGATGCCGGGCGGCGGCATGGGCGGCATGGACTTCTAAGTCCCGCTATCCAAAAGGCAAAAGAAAGGGCCGGGGGGAAACCTCCGGCCCTTTTCCTTGTCGTGCTTCGGCCACGGTGAGGCACACACGCCGTTCCGAAGGCGCCAATGAAAAAGGCCGCGCTTCCGTGATGGAAGCGCGGCCCCGTTCAGCTGTCGGACGAAGCGATCAGTTCTTCACTTCTGCCGCGCCTTCCTTGAGCGCGTTGCCGGCGGCGTCGAGCGTGTTCGCGGTCGCATTGGCGGTCGCGGCAGCAGCGTTGTCAGCCACGTTCTCCGCGGCGCCGATCGCTTCCTCGCCGACATTGGCGACATCTGCGGCTGCGTTGTCGGCTGTGGCGGCGGCATCACCCGCCAGCGCGTTTGCGGCCTCCGCGGTTTCGTCCTGTGCCTTCTCGCTGCAGGCGGCAAGGCCGAGCGCTGCGGCGAGGACGAGCGATGCGGTGATCGACTTTTTCATGATTTTCCCTCCTGTTGAGACCCTGTGACCATGTTCGCGCATGCGGCCTGGCCATGGCCGACCCTCTTGCCCATGCCCGTATTGTCTACCCCTTTGGTTTCAGGCGTGCAACACGGCGCGCGGCGCGGGCAAGCGACTGCTCCACGGCGGGACAGTGTAGCGCGGCTTTCAACAGGCGATAGAAGTGCTTCGTTGACCACATATAAAGATTTCTTTATATCACGGATCCATGAACCCTTCGCTTGACATCTTTCGTGCTCTTGCCGACCCGACGCGGCTGCGCATCTTTGCGCTGCTGCGTCAGATGGAGCTGTCCGTCGGCGAACTTGCACAGACGCTCGGCCAAAGCCAGCCGCGCGTTTCGCGGCACGTGAAGATCCTGGCGGATGCCGGGCTCACCGCACGTCGTCGCGAGGGCAGCTGGGTTTTCCTGACGCTCGGCGGCGACGATATTGTCGCGCCGCTGGTGGCAGCGCTCGATGCATGGGGCGAGGGCAAACCTGATCCCTGGGCGGCCGCCGATGCCGCGCGCCTGACCGCGGTCCGCGCCGATCGGGCAGCGGCTGCGGAACGCTATTTCGATGCCCATGCCGAGCAATGGGACGCGATCCGGGGGCTTTACGTGGCCGAGAGCGAGGTCGAGGCCGCGATGCAGGCGCTGCTCGGCGGCGAGGCGATCGGCCGGCTGGTCGATATCGGCACGGGCACCGGGCGGATGCTGGCACTGTTCGGTCATGACGCGACGAGCGTGCTCGGCGTCGATCGCAGCCCGCAGATGCTGCGCCTCGCGCGCGCCAAGCTCGCCGAGGCGGGGCTGCACAGCGCGGATCTGCGCCAGGGCGATATGTATGCGCTGCCACTCGCCGATGGATCGGCGGATACCGTAGTGCTGCACCAGCTGCTTCACTTCGCGCAGATACCCGAGACGGTCATTGCCGAGGCGGGCCGGTTGCTCACCCCCGGCGGGCGCCTGTTGATCGCGGACTTCGCCTCGCACGAGCGCGAGGAGCTGCGCAGCGACGATGCGCATGCGCGATTGGGCTTCGCCGACGATCAGATCCGGCACTGGTTTGCGGATGCGGGACTTTCGGTCGAGGCAATCGAGGAATTGAAGGGCGGCGAGCTGACCGTGAAGCTCTGGCTCGGCCGCCGCAAGGAACAGAAGATGACACAAAGGAAAGCGGCATGACCTTCACACTGAGCCAGCTGGAGGAGGCGCGCCGCGCGCTCGATGCTCCGCTGTTCGCCGATCTGGCGGGCGACGCGCAGGTATCGTTCGAATTCTTCCCGCCCAAGACCGAGAAGATGGAGCAGACGCTGTGGGAAGCGATCCAGGCGCTGGTGCCGCTTGGGCCGCGTTTCGTTTCGGTTACCTATGGTGCAGGCGGTTCGACGCGCGAGCGCACCCACGCCACCGTCGCGCGCATCCAGAAGGAAACCCCGATCCCCGCCGCCGCGCACCTCACCTGTGTCGAGGCGAGCAAGGCCGATATCCGCGAGATCGCCGAGGCCTATTGGGAGGCGGGCGTGCGCCATATCGTCGCGCTGCGCGGCGATCCGCCGGTGATGGGCAGCACGTTCGCGCCGCATCCGCAAGGCTTTGCGGGCGCGGCCGATCTCGTCGCCGGCCTCAGGGAAATCGCACCGTTCGAAATCTCGGTCGCGGCCTATCCCGAAACGCATCCCGAGGCGCAGAGCGGGCAGGCCGATCTCGACAATCTCAAGCGCAAGCTCGATGCGGGCGCCAATCGCGCGATCAGCCAGTTCTTCTTCTCGCCCGACTGTTTCTTCCGCTTCCGCGACCGTGCGGCGGCGGCGGGGATCGATGCCGAGATCGTGCCGGGCATCCTGCCCGTTTCCAACGTCGCGCAGACGCGCAAGTTCGCTGCGATGTGCGGCGCGGCGATCCCGCCCTGGATGGACCGGCTGTTCGAAGGGCTCGACGACATGCCCGCGGCGCGCCAGCTCGTCGCCGCGACGATTTCGGCCGAGCTGTGCCGCAAGCTCTATGCCGGCGGCGTGCGCAATTTCCACTTCTACACGCTCAACCGTGCCGAGCTGAGCTACGCGATCTGCCACCTGCTTGGCCTGCGTCCCAAATCCAATATCGAGGAGAAGGCCGCATGAGCGCGCGCCAGAAACTGATCGAAGCCGCCTCGCAGCGCATCCTGCTGACCGATGGCGCCTTCGGCACCGAGATCCAGAACTACAAGCTCGACGAGGCCGCCTATCGCGGCCATCTCGATCTTGCGCGCGACCAGAAGGGCAATAACGACATCCTCGCGCTAACGCGGCCCGAGATCGTCGAGGCGATCACGCGCGCCTATCTGGAAGCCGGGTCGGACATCGTCTCGACCAACACCTTCTCGGCCAACGTCATCAGCCAGGCCGACTATGCCGCCGAACATCTGGTGAAGGACATCAACATCGCTTCCGCGCAGATCGCGCGGCGCGAGGCCGATGCCATGGAAACGCGCGACGGCCGCCCGCGCTTCGTGGCCGGCGCGATCGGACCAACCAACAAGACGCTGTCGCTCTCGCCCGACGTCAATGATCCCGGTTTTCGCGAGATCGATTTCGACTATCTGAAGGCCGTCTACCGCGAACAGATCGACGCGCTGCTCGAAGGCGGGGTCGACTTCATCCTGATCGAAACGGTGTTTGACACGCTCAATGCCAAGGCGGGGATCATGGCCGCGATCGAGGCGGGCGAGGCGCTTGGCCGCGACGTGCCGATCATGGTGTCGATGACGCTCACCGACCTGTCGGGACGCAATCTTTCGGGCCACACCGTCGAAGCCTTCTGGCACGCGGTGCGGCACGCCAGGCCCGTGACGATCGGGCTCAACTGCTCCTTCGGCGCCGAACAGCTCCGCCCGCATGTGCAGGTGCTCTCGGGTCTCGCCGACACGCTCATCATGGTCTACCCCAATGCGGGGCTGCCCAACGAGCTCGGCCAGTATGACGAACTCCCCGAGCAGACCGCGAAGCTGGTCGGCGAATGGGCGGGCAAGGGGCAGGTCAACATCCTCGGCGGCTGCTGCGGATCGACCCCTGCGCATATCGCGGCGATGGCGAATACGGTGGCGGGCCTCGAGCCGCGCCGGCTGCCAACGCCACCGGTGGTGACGCGCCTGGCCGGGCTCGAACCGATGACAATGGCGGCCTAACGAACATACAAAACACAAAGCCGTTCGGGCTGAGCCTGTCGAAGCCCATCCCTGCTTCAGCATCGTCAGGGAAGGAAAGGGCTTCGACAGGCTCAGCCCGAACGGATCAGAAAGACAAAGCAGATCAATGACCCAATCGACCGCCTCTTTCGTCAATATCGGTGAGCGCACCAACGTCACGGGTTCCGCGGCGTTCAAGAAGCTCATCATGGCGGGCGACTATGCGAAGGCCGTCGAGGTCGCGCGCCAGCAGGTCGAGAACGGCGCGCAGGTCGTCGACGTCAACATGGACGAGGGCCTGCTCGACGCCGAGTACGCGATGACCACCTTCCTGAAGCTCATCGCCGCCGAGCCCGATATCGCGCGCGTGCCGATCATGATCGACAGCTCCAAATGGAGCGTGATCGAGGCCGGCCTGAAATGCGTCTCGGGCAAGCCGATCGTCAACTCGATCAGCATGAAGGAAGGCGAGGAGGAATTTCTCAAGCACGCGCGCAAGTGCATGGCTTATGGCGCCGCGGTCGTCGTCATGGCGTTCGACGAAACGGGACAGGCCGATACGAAAGAGCGCAAGATCGAGATCTGCGAGCGCGCCTACAAGCTGCTCATGGGTATCGGATTTCCGCCCGAGGACATCATCTTCGATCCCAATGTCTTCGCGGTGGCGACGGGGATCGAGGAGCACAATAATTACGGCGTCGACTTCATTGAGGCGACGCGCGAGATCAAGCGTCGCTGCCCGCACGTCCATATCTCTGGCGGGCTTTCCAACCTGAGCTTCTCGTTCCGTGGCAACGAGCCGGTGCGCCGCGCGATGCACTCGGTGTTCCTCTATTACGCGATCCCCGCGGGCATGGACATGGCGATCGTCAATGCCGGCCAGCTCGACGTCTATGACACGATCGATCCCGAGCTGCGCCAGGCGTGCGAGGACGTGATCCTCAACCGCGATCCCGAAGCCACCGACCGGCTCATCGCGCTCGCCGAGAAGTTCAAGGGTACCGATGCCGTCGCCGAAAAGGCCGCCGAGGAATGGCGCGGCTGGGATGTTGCCAAGCGGCTGGAGCACGCGCTGGTCAAGGGCATCGACGCGCATGTCGTTGATGACACCGAGGAAGCACGCCAGCTTTTCGCGCGCCCGATCGAGGTGATCGAAGGCCCGCTGATGGACGGTATGAACGTCGTCGGCGACCTGTTCGGGTCGGGCAAGATGTTCCTGCCGCAGGTCGTGAAATCGGCGCGCGTCATGAAGAAGGCGGTGGCGCACCTGCTCCCCTTTATCGAGGCGCAGAAGGAAGCCGGCGCCAAGGCCAAGGGCTGCGTCGTCATGGCGACGGTCAAGGGCGACGTCCACGATATCGGCAAGAACATCGTCGGCGTCGTGCTCCAGTGCAACGGCTTCGAGGTTGTCGACCTCGGCGTGATGGTGGCGTGGACCGATATCCTGAAAGCCGCCAACGAGAATGACGCTGACATGATCGGGCTGTCGGGCCTCATCACCCCTTCGCTCGACGAAATGGTGACCGTGGCCGAGGAGATGCAGCGCGCCGAGATGGCGATCCCGTTGCTGATTGGTGGCGCCACGACCTCGCGCGTGCATACCGCGCTGCGCATCGATCCCGCGTACAAGGGCCCTGTCGTCCATGTGCTCGACGCCAGCCGCGCGGTCGGCGTCGCCTCGACGCTGGTCAGCGATACGCAACGCGATCCCTTCGTAGCGAAAACCGCCGCCGACTATCAGGCGGTGCGGGAGGCGCGCGAGGGCAAGGGACAGAATGCGCTGGTACCGATCGTGGCCGCACGCGCCAACGCCTTCCCGACCGATTATGCGCAGAAGCCCGGCGCCCCCAGACAACCCGGCGTGCACCGTTTCGACGACTGGTCGCTCGAGGACTTGCGCCAATATATCGACTGGACGCCCTTCTTCCGTTCCTGGGAGCTTGCGGGCAATTATCCCGCGATCCTCGAGGACGAGATCGTGGGGGAAAGCGCGAGCAGCCTGTTCGCCGATGCGCAGGCGATGCTCGACAGGATCATCGCGGAAAAGTGGCTGACCGCCAAGGGTGTGGCTGCGCTCTGGCAATGCCGCCGCGAGGGCGATGATGTGCTCATCGCCGCCAATGGCGAAGAGGTCCGCATGCCCTTCCTGCGCCAGCAGATCCAGAAGCGCGAGGGGCGCGCGAACATGTGTCTCGCCGATTTCATCGATCCCGCGGGCGACTGGATCGGCGGCTTCGCGGTCACAGCAGGGCATGGCATCGAGCCGCATCTCGCGCGTTTCAAGGCGGATAATGACGATTATTCGGATATTCTTCTGAAGGCGCTGGCCGATCGTCTTGCCGAGGCCTTTGCCGAGCGGATGCACCACCATGTCCGTACCGAGCTCTGGGGCTATGCCGAGGGTGAGCAACTGACCAACGAGGCGTTGATCAAGGAGCAATATCGCGGCATCCGTCCGGCGCCGGGCTATCCCGCATGCCCCGATCACAGCCAGAAGCCGATCCTGTTCGCCATGCTGCAGGGCGGTGAGAGTGGCGACCCGGCGGGCATCACGCTCACCGACAGTTTCGCCATGCTGCCGACAGCTGCGGTCTCGGGCTTCTACTTCGGCCATCCCGACGCCGAATATTTCGGCGTGGCGCGCATCGACCGCGACCAGCTCGAGGAATATGCGGTGCGCCGCGGCGTCGATCTGGCGACCGCCGAACGCTGGCTCAGGCCCAATCTGGACTGATCGCAAAAAATGGTTAGCGCGTCGAATTAACCGACAATCGTCATCGACTCGCACGCAGTTGCGAGTCACGCGGGGCAGATGATGCGTAAGGCGCTGCTCATGATTGCGATCCCGCTGCTGGCGAGCCCCACGCTCGCGCAGGAGGATGGCGCGCCCGCGCCCTTCACGATCGTCGAGACCGGGCAGCGGTTCGAAAATCTCTTCGAGGCGGTCGACGCGATCGGCGATGCGCAGGCGACGATCCGAATCGCGCCCGGCACCTATCGCCAGTGCGCGGTGCAGGAGCGGGGTGAGATCACCTATCGCGCCGCGATCCCGGGACAGGTGATCTTCGAGCGCACCACATGCGAGGGCAAGGCCGCGCTCGTCCTGCGCGGGCGCGCGGCGACGGTGGACGGCATCGTCTTTCGCAACCTGCGCGTCGCCGATGACAATGGCGCGGGCATCAGGCTGGAAAAGGGCGACCTCGACGTCTTCAAGGCGATGTTCCTCGACTCACAGCAGGGAATATTGAGCGCCAACGATCCCGCGGGATCGATCCGCGTGGAAGACTCGACCTTTTCGGGGCTCGGCTATTGTCCCGACGGCGGCTCGTGCGCGCACAGTATCTATATCGGGCGCTACGGCGCGCTCAGCGTCGTCAATTCGCGCTTCGAGCGCGGGACCGGCGGTCATTATGTCAAAAGCCGCGCGGCGCGCGTCGAGATTGCGGGATCGAGCTTCGACGACACGCGGGGCCACCAGACCAACTACATGATCGACCTGCCCTCGGGTGCGGTCGGCTCTATTCGCGGAAACACCTTCGTTCAGGGACGCGACAAGGAAAATTACAGCGCGCTTGTCGCGGTTGCCGCCGAGGAACGCGACAATCCGTCCGACGGACTGGTCGTCGCGGACAATCGCGCGTCGATTGCGCCCGGCGTCGACCGCGCGACCACCTTCGTCGTCGACTGGAGCGGCGAGCGCATCGTGCTCGCCACCAACCGGCTCGGTACCGGGCTGACCGCCTTCAAGCGCCAGTGACGATCAGGGGCAGGTCGAGCCCGCCCCCGCGTCGAGATCAAGGCAGCGCCCGTCGATCTCCTCGGCGGGGATTTTGAGGCTGATCAACGCGGCGAGCGTGGGCAGGATGTCCACGGTCTCGACGCCCAGCGGCTGCTCGAATCCCGTCGTGCCGGGACGATAGAAGAGGATCGGCACGCGGCGGTCATAGCTCCAGGGCGAGCCGTGCGTCGCGACATAACCGGGACCCGGCTTCGAGATCGGCGTGACGTTGGGCTTCAACAGCACGATCAGGTCGCCCGAGCGCTCGGGATCGAACGAGGCGCGCGCGCGCTGCGCCAGATCCCATTCCTCCACGGGCGGCTGGGGATCGGCGACGCGGCGCAGCTCTTCCTTGGTCAGCGCCGCTGCGACCTGCGGATGCGCCAGCAGCTTCGCTCTGGCGATCGCGAGCACGCGATCGCGCTGCGCATCGGGCACTGCCTTGGAGAGATACCAGTCGCCAAAGGGGCCGTCGCCATAGAAGAGCGGACCGTCGAGCTTCAGTGCCAGCTCGCCCACGAGCGCCTTGCCGAAATTACCGGGCAGCAGCGCGACATCGGCGCGCACTGCATCGGCGAAGCCGCGCTGGCGGTTGCGTTCGGGCAGGTCATGGCCGCCATGATCGGC
Organism: Sphingomonas sp. LaA6.9; assembly: GCF_022601895.1. Lineage (GTDB taxonomy): Bacteria > Pseudomonadota > Alphaproteobacteria > Sphingomonadales > Sphingomonadaceae > Sphingobium_A. The sequence continues at coordinate 2,962 of NZ_JAKVIO010000022.1, read as the reverse complement.
GGTCAGCACGACCGCATAGGGCACGCCGCTGGCGTCAAGCGCCGAGAGGATGCGGCCGACATTGGCGTCGAGCCCCACCATCTGCGCGCACATCTCCGCGCCCTCGGTGCCAAAGCCATGGCCGACATAGTCGGTGGCCGAAAGCCCGATGGCCAGCACGTCGGGCGACGCGCCCTGACCCAGCTTCATTTCCTTCATCAGCCCGATGGCCAGATCCGCGGTCGCCGCATCGAATTCGATCGCGGCACGGAAGCTCCTGAAATCCTCGGCCTTGCGATCGGCAAGCACGCCGACCTGCTGCTCGGCGCTGACCGGCACCGCCACCGAGCGCGACCGGCATTGCGCGGGAAGCACGGTCTTGCCCGGCTTCGCCACGATCTCCGCGACGCGGGCATTGATCCGGGTCACTGTCGCGGGGGGTGTCGCGGTGCGGTCGGCAAGCGTCACATAGGATTTGCCACCCCAGAACCACATCTGGTCGGTCTCATGGCCGCCCATCATCACCGCCGCGCGGTCCTTGCCCGCAACCGCCACGACGCGCGCGCCGGGGTCCGCGGCCTTCAGCCGATCGCCGAGCGTCGGGACCTTCAACAGCCTGGTCGAGACGACATATTTGTCCGAATTGCTGCCGGGCGCGTCGGTATCCTCCGAGCAATAAACCTTCTTGTCCTCGCGGCCGAGGCTGAGGTCGAACCAGTTGTTGGCGATGATACCCGTGCGCGCGGGGTGCGATCCGGTGAGGATCGTCGAATGGCCCGGACAGGTCTCGGTCGCGGCATGGCTCTGATAACCCGAGGGGTAGACCACGCCGTCCTGCAGCCGTTTCATCCCGTCTTTGAACAGCGGTCGATATTCGGCGAAGACATTGGCAGAGAACTGGTCCACCGAGATGGCGACGATGAGCCTGGGTTTCTGCGCGGGCTGCGCCGCGAGCGCCGCGGGGATGGCGAGGGCTGTCAGAAGGGTGGTAACGCGCGCGCGTGTCTTCACGAATAACTCCTTGTCGCCAACGGGTGCAGTTGGGCTAGTATAGGGTGAACCCCGATGGATAAAGTGTGCGGATGAATATGTTGCGTTTCGCGATGATGACATTGCTCAGCCTGTTGCTGGGCACCCAGGCCTATGGGCAGGCGCAGCCGACGCATATCAAGCCGACGCTGGTCGCCGAAACCACGGTGCCGGCGGCGGGCCGGACCGTGACGCTGGCGCTCGCGATGAAGCCCGACAAGGGCTGGCACGGCTATTGGAAGAACCCCGGTGACGCGGGAATCACTCCCGAGTTCAACTGGTCGCTGCCTGCGGGAATCACCGCCGCCGACGCACAATATCCCGTGCCGCACCGGCTGCTGCTCGCGGGGCTGATGAACTATGTCTATGAGGCTGACTATGCGCACCTCATCACGCTGACGCTGCCCGCGGGGCTGGCGCCCGGCACGAAACTCCCGATCCGACTGGCCGCCGACTGGCTCGCCTGCACCGATCAGGTCTGCGTTCCCGAAAGCGGGACGATGGCGATCGACCTCGTCGTCGGCGATGGCGCGATCGACCCCGCGCGCAAGGGCCAGTTCGACCGCTGGCGCGCCTTGCTCCCCAAGCCTCTGGGCAGCGAAGGGCACTTTCAGGTTACTGGTGGCAACTTCCGGCTCGGCGTCCCGTTGCCCGCCTCTGCGGCGCTTGGCGACGTCTATTTCTTTCCGCTGACCGATGGCGCGATCGACTATGCCGCGCCGCAGACGGTGCGCCGCGACGGCGACATGCTGACGATCGAGGTCAAGGCCGGCGGTCAGGCGACCGAGCTCAAGACGATCGAGGGCGTGCTGGCGCTCGACAAAAATATGGGGCTCGCGCTCAAGGCGGTGCCCGGCAGCGTCGCGGCCGGCGGCGCAATCGTCTCCTCCGGCGACAAAGGGGGTGTCGAGGGCGCAGGCGGGTTCGCGGGGACGCTGCTCGTCTCCTTCGGCGCCGCACTGCTCGGCGGGCTGCTCCTCAACATCATGCCCTGTGTCTTTCCGATACTGAGCCTGAAGGCGCTGAGCCTTGCGCGCGCGGGCGGGCATGAGGCCGAGGCGCGGCGCGAGGCGCTCGCCTATACCGCGGGGATCGTGCTCGTCTGCGTCGCACTGGGCACGGCGCTGCTCGCGCTGCGTGCGGGCGGCAGCGCCGCGGGCTGGGCGTTCCAGCTTCAGGATCCGCGCGTCATCCTCTTCCTGCTGCTGCTGGTGAGCGCGGTTGCGCTCAACCTCGCCGGACTGTTCGACTTCGCATCGCTGGGATTCGGCAACAGGCTTGCGGGGCAGGGCGGCACCGCGGGCGCATTCTGGACCGGCGCGCTGGCCGCGTTCGTTGCGACCCCGTGCACCGGTCCGTTCATGGGCGTGGCACTGGGTGCGGCACTCGTGCTGCCGCCGCTTGCCGCGATCATGATCTTCGCGGGCCTCGGGCTTGGGCTCGCGCTGCCCTTCCTCGCGCTCGGCTTCATTCCCGGGCTGCGTAACCGCCTGCCCAGGCCCGGTGCCTGGATGGAACGCTTCCAGCGCATCCTCTCGATCCCGATGTTCGCCACCGCACTCGGTCTGGCCTGGATCCTCGGCCGTCAGGCGGGAGTCGACGGCATGGCGATGGGGCTTGCAGCCGCCTTGGTACTCGGGCTCGCGCTCTGGTGGATCGGGCGACGTCAGGCCCATGGCGACGGCAGGAACTGGCTCGCGCTCGCCCCCGCGGCGGCCGTGGCGGTCGCTATGATCCTCACGGTATCCCCCGCACCCCAGGCCGCCGCGGGCGCTTCGCGCGACGGCGTGCTGGCATCCGAGCCGTTCAGCGAGGCGCGTCTCGCCGCGCTTCAGCAGGAGGGGCGGCCGGTCTTCGTCTATTTTACCGCCGACTGGTGCCTGAGCTGCAAGGTCAACGAAAAGGCGGCGATCCAGCGGCAGGAAGTGGCCGACGCATTCGCTGCAAAGAAGGT
>NZ_JAKVIO010000021.1 GCF_022601895.1 Sphingomonas sp. LaA6.9 | reverse complement strand
GCGCTCGTGGAAGCGCTCCCTGGGAATCGCGCCATGCTCGAGATCGGTGGCGAGGTTGCGCAGATCGCCTTCGACACGGTCCCAGTCGTCGAGCGCTGCCTGGAGCGTCGGCGCTATATGGCTGGCGTCCGCGCACCAGGCGAGGTCATTCGACACCACGACCAGCTTTCCGTCGCGTCCCGCCTTCAGGCTTGCCAGCTTCATGCGCATTCTCCCGTTTTCATTATCCCGACCTGTCTTGCACGGCTGGCGCCAAGCCCCAAGCCTCGAATCGCGCAACCGGTAACAATTGCAACTAATGCTGTCCACTTTCCGCTACGGAACTGACGTATAGGGAAAGCTACTTGACGAAAACGTCAGGTGCGGCTCCCATGTGACAGGCGTACAACGACACAAACATCGGAGAGGAAGCCCCATGTCACTCGATCAGCTCGCGCGCACCGCCTATTCCGAGGACCATGAGGCCTTTCGCCAGACTGTCCGCCGCTTCATGCAGCAGGAGGTCGCGCCCAATGCGGCGAAGTGGGAAGAGGCCGGCATCGTCGACAAGGCGATCTGGCCCAAGGCCGGCGAACTCGGCCTGCTCTGCCCCACCGTGCCCGAGGAATATGGCGGGCTCGGCCTCGACTTCGGCTATAACGCGATCGTCGACGAGGAAGCCGCCTATCATGGTGGAGTCGCGCTGGGCTTTTCACTCCAGTCCGATATCGTGGTGAACTATATCGTCTCCTACGGCTCCGAAGAGCAGAAGAAGCACTGGCTTCCCAAGCTCGTCTCGGGCGAGGCTGTGAGCGCGATCGCCATGACCGAACCCGGAGTCGGCTCCGACCTTCAGGCTATCCAGACCACGGCGAAGAAGGACGGCAACCACTATGTCATCAACGGTTCCAAGACCTATATCACCAACGGCCAGAACGCCGACCTGATTCTCGTCTGCGCCAAGACCGACACCGATGTTCAGCCCGCGTGGAAGGGCGTGTCGATCATCCTCGTGGAAGCCGATCGCGAGGGTTTCCAGCGCGGCCGCAACCTCGACAAGATCGGGCAGGACGCCGCCGATACCTCCGAACTGTTCTTCAACGACGTCCGCGTGCCGATGACCAATTGTCTGGGCGAGGAGGGCAAGGGCTTCATCTACCTGATGAGCGAACTGCCACAGGAGCGGCTGTCGATCGCGGTCAGCGCGCAGTCCTCTGCGCAGAAGGCCTATGACGACACCGTCGCATTCGTTCGCGAGCGCAAGGCGTTCGGCAAGCCCGTGATCGACTTCCAGAACACGCGTTTCACGCTCGCCGATCTCAAGTCGAAGCTGCAGGTGGGCTGGGCGCATCTCGACTGGGCGCTGGCGCGCCATATGAAAAAAGAACTGACGGCCGAGGAAGGCGCAGCCGCCAAGCTCTGGCACACCGAACTGCAATGGGAGATCATGGACAAGTGCCTCCAGCTCCACGGCGGCGCTGGGTATATGAACGAATATCCGATCGCCCGCGCCTGGCGCGGCGCGCGCGTCACGCGCATCTTCGGCGGCACCAACGAGATCATGAAGGAACTGATCGGGCGCAAGCTGTAGGCAAGCGCCTGATTCCTTCCGCTCGATAACGAAGCCATTTCTCAAGCGAGCGCGGCGTGGCCGGCTCGCCCAAACGGGCGAACCGGTGTGGCGTCATGCGTCGATGAACACCGGCTCCTCGTCAGATGCACCCGATTGCCGGTCGAACAGCCGGCGATATGTGCCCGACGCATCGGCGAGCAGCGTGGCGTGATCGCCGTCCTCTATGATCCTCCCCTGGTCGAAGACGAGGATGCGGTCGAGCGTACGCACCGTCGAAAGCCGGTGCGCGATGACGATCGCGGTGCGCCCCGTCATCAGCCGGTCCATCGCCTGCTGGATCAGTGCCTCACTCTCCGAATCGAGGCTCGACGTCGCCTCGTCGAGGATCAGGATCGGCGCATCGGCGAGGAAGGCGCGCGCCAGCGCGACGCGCTGCCGCTCGCCGCCCGACAGTTTCACGCCGCGTTCGCCGACGAGCGTCGCATAGCCGCGCGGTAGCCGCGCGATGAAGTCGTGCGCATTGGCGAGCTTCGCCGCACGCTCGATCTCCGCCTGCGATGCCGTTGGCCGGGCATAAGCGATGTTGTCCGCAAGGCTGCGATGAAACAGGATCGGCTCCTGCTGGACGATCGCGATCTGCGAGCGCAGCGACTGCTGCGTCGCATGGCGCACATCCTGTCCGTCGATCAGCACCTGCCCGTCCGAGACATCGTAGAGCCGCTGGACGAGCTTGACGAAACTCGTCTTGCCCGAGCCCGAATGGCCCACCAGACCCACCCGCTCGCCGCCGCGGATCACGACCGAAAGATCGTCGTAGAGCGGCGTGCCATGCCCGCCATAGCGGAAGGTGACGCGATCAAAGCGCACCTCGCCCGCGCCTATCCGGATCGGCTTCGCATCGGTGCGATCCTCGATCCCCAGCGGCTGGTCGTGGATCTCGACCAGTTCCTCCATCTCGTTGATCGAGCGCTGGAGGTGATGCACGTGATAGCCAATGTCGACGAGATAGCCGTGGACGACGAAATAGCTGGTCAGCACATAGGTGACGTCGCCGGGCGTCGCGTGTCCATGCCACCACAGCCAGATTGCGGTTCCCGTGATCGCGCTGCGGACGACCCAGAGCACAGCCACCTGTGCGGTGCCCGACCATGTGTAGCGCATCCATGTGCGGTGCGTGCGCTTGCGCCATCTGGACGTAAGCCAGCCGAGCCGCGCCTCCTCACGATCCTCCGCGCCGAACGCCTTGACCACGGCGTTTGAGCCGATCGCGTCGGAGAGCAGCCCGCCCATCCTGGTGTCCCAGGCATTGGACAGCGAAGACGCGGGCGCGGCCCAGAGCGTCGCGACGAGGACGGTCATCGCGATATAGGCGATCGCGCCCACCGCCATCACGACCCCGAGCACGGGCCAGTGCGCCCCCAGCATCACCATCGTGCCCAGCAGCACGATGAGCGAGGGCAGCAACTGGAGCAGCAGCACGTCGTTCAATGTGTCGAACGCCCACATGCCGCGCGTGATCTTGCGTACGACCGAGCCGGCAAAGCTGTTGGCGTGCCAGTCGGTCGAGAAGCGCTGGACACGGTGGAACGCATTCTGCGCCACGTCACCCATGATGCGCAGCGTGAAGGGCACGACACCGGCCCAGGCAATGTGGCGCAGCAACACGGTCGACAGGCCGAGCGCCACCATCGCTGCAAAGTGCGCCTGTATCGCGTCGCGCGCGTCTGCGGTCAGCGCGTCGACGAGGCGGCCCGCGAAAAACGGCACGAAAATCTCCGCCGCGGTCGCCGCCGAGATCATCAGCGCGATGACGGCGGCACGCATCCTCTGTTTCGCCCAGTGGCGGAAGGTGAAAGCAAGGACGGCACGGATTACGCCCGTGCGGCCTTTGGCCGATATATTGGTCATGTCGTGAACCGGCGCTGCGCGCCGTCTCCATAGCGATGTCAGGAAATGCGATGCGGATGAAAGGCCCGCATCAGGGTGGCCTCAGAACCTAGTGGCGGAGAGCGCCGCTGGTGCCCCTGAACCTGCCGAGGGCGTGGGATGCGGTGGATGCTGTCATCTTGGCCCTCCTTCTGGCTTCGCGTGGATAGGCTCGCTCTGTATCATCGCGCAGCGTTTCGGGCAAGCCGCTGGCAAGGCGCGGGAAATAGCGGACGCCGTCATCAGGGAGTAACGCCATGGCAATTCGCTGCAAATGGGCCGAGGGAGACGCGCTGATGAGCGCGTATCACGACGCCGAATGGGGCGTGCCGGTGCGCGACGGCCGGATGCTGTGGGAGATGCTCCAGCTCGAGGGTTTTCAGGCGGGGCTTTCCTGGCGCACGATCCTGTACCGGCGCGAGGGCTTCCGCGCGGGCTTTGCGGGCTTCGACCCCGAAAAGGTCGCGCACTTCACGCCCGCAGACGTCGAGCGATTGATGGGCGACCCCGGCATCATTCGCGCGCGCGCCAAGATCGAGGCGACGATCGGTAATGCGCGCGCCTTCCTCGCAATGCGCGACGCGGGCGCGGATTTTGCCGATTTCGCCTGGAGCTTTGTCGACGGCACACCGATCGTCAACGACGGGATCACGGTGCCCGCAAGCACGCCGCTCTCGGTCGACATCTCGAAAGCGCTCAAGAAGCGCGGCTACAAGTTCGTCGGCCCCGTGATCGTCTATGCGTGGATGCAGGCGGTGGGGCTGGTAAACGACCACGCGCCCGACTGTTTTCGGCGCGATGAGGTGGGCGGCTAGGACAAAGGTCGCAACCTGACAAAGAGGACCGTCGGGACACTTCGCCGAGCCAACGCCCTACGCCACAATCCTCTGCGTGGTGCCGAAGCGGTTGCGATAGTCGCCGGGGGAAAGCCCCACGATCCGGTGGAAGACCTTGCGGAACGCGCCGGGGTCCTCATAGCCCACGCTCCACGCGATCCGGTCGACCGGGCTGTTCGTGAACTCGAGCAGCTCGCGCGCCTTGGCGACGCGGAGATTCTGCGCATATTCGGTCGGCTTCAATCCCGTCGCCGCGCGGAAACGGCGCAGGAAGGTGCGTTCCTCGAGCCGCGCCTGCGCCGCCATGTCCGCGACGCCAACGCCGTGCCCTTGTTTTTGCTGAAGCCAGTGCTGCACCTGCAGGATCGCGGCATCACCGTGAGTCAGTCGTGGCGAGAAGCTGCCAAAATGGCGCTGATCGCGCCCGCCGGGGTCGACAAGGAAATAGCGCGCGGTCTCGACCATCACGGTCGGGCCGAGCAGCCGGTCGATGAGGCGCAGCGCAAGATCGGTCCAGGCGAGCATCCCGCCTGCGGTGACGATGTCGCCGTCGTCGATCATGGCCTTGTCGATATCGAGGCGCACATCGGGAAAGCGATCGCGAAACGCGTTGGCGAAGGTCCAGTGGGTGGTGGCGGGGCGTCCGCCCAGCAGCCCCGTTGCCGCAAGAACGAAGGCGCCGCCGCAGACCGACCCGAGCACCGCGCCCTGCGCGTGGCGATCGAGCAGCCAGCGCGCATAGGGCGCCGCCTCATCCGCATCCAGGGGTCGGATCAATGCGCCCGGAACGACCAGCACGGCGGGTGTGCCACCCTGGCCTTCATGCGTGTCATACGATCTTGCCATGCCGCCATCGGGCCGCAGCCGCCAATGGCTGATGCGGAGCCGCCCCCCGCCATGCGCCTCGGACAGGTCGCCCGCGATGCGGAGCATGTCGGTCATTCCGTGGATCATCGCGAGCTGGCAGGCATGATAATCGACGAGCCCGATTTCGGCGATGGGCGTGTTTGTCACTTTTGACCTTCAAAATGTCGTTTCCGCCAATCCATGTCATGCACGATCCGGCCTATCCCGTCCAGCGGAAGGCACCCCGCCTTTGTCCCCGACGAAAGGAATACGCCATGAGCACGATCACCACGAAGGACGGCACCGAAATCTTCTACAAGGACTGGGGCAGCAAGGATGCGCAGCCCATCGTCTTCTCGCACGGCTGGCCGCTTTCCGCCGACGCGTGGGACCCGCAGCTCGTCTTCTTCGCCAATGCCGGCTTCCGCGTCATCGCGCATGACCGCCGCAGCCATGGCCGTTCGTCGCAGGTGTGGGACAACAACACCATGGACCAGTATGGCGACGACCTGGCCGAGCTGATCGAACAGCTCGACCTCAAGGACGCCGTCGTGATCGGCCACTCGACGGGCGGCGGCGAGGTCACGCGCTTTCTCGGCCGGCATGGCACAAGCCGCGTGGCGAAGGTCGTCCTGGTCGGAGCGGTTCCCCCGCTGATGCTCAAGACCGAGGCCAATCCCGGCGGCCTGCCGCTCGACGTGTTCGACGGCATCCGCAAGGGCACCTATGACAACCGCTCGCAATATTATTACGACCTCACCATCCCCTTCTACGGCTATAACCGCAAAGGTGCGAAGATCTCCGAAGGCATCCGCCACGAGTTCTGGCGCGAGGGCATGGCGGGCGGCCTCAAGGGGCAGCTCGACTCGATCAAGGCCTTTTCCGAAAGCGACTTCACCGAAGACCTGAAGAAGATCGACGTCCCCACGCTGATCATTCACGGCGATGACGACCAAATCGTCCCCATCGGCGCCTCCGCACTGATGACCGCGAAGCTGGTGAAGGGTTCCACGCTCAAGATCTACGAAGGCAGCGCGCATGGCCTTGCCCAGATCGAGGCCGACCGCTTCAACGCCGATGTGCTTGCGTTCATCAAGGGCTGACGGGCGGAAGCATCCGCAATGAGCGAAAGGGGCAACGCGCCGGTGCGGCGGGTTGCCCCTTTCGCGTCTTCACAGCACGGCGCTCACGCCCTACACCCGCCCGCGGAGGTCAGCCAATGAAGCGTTTTGCGTTAGTGTTGCTTGTTGCGGGGCTGACGGCCTGTGGCGGTACGAAGGACAATGCCGACGGCAATGTCGAGGCCGGCGACGTACGTTCCGGGGACACCGAAATCGCGGGCGAGAGCCCGTCGCCGGTTACCTCGATCGACGCCGCGGTCGGCTTTGCGGGCGGAATGGCCGCCGAAACGCCCGAATCCGCGCTTCCGAAAATCGAGTCGCGTCCGACGCCGGCACGGCAGACGCGCGAGGAACCGGTCGAGAATGAGACAGGCGAGGCCGTGGTGAACGTCACCCTGCCGCCCGCGCCGCCCGCCAATCTCACGCCGCCTGCCCCGCCCGTCCAGTAACGTTCAATCGTGGAAGGCCGCCCATTCCCCGATGGGCGCACGCTCGGCGCGCAGCCGGTTGGCGGGTTCTGACGAGTCTTCATGGCCGATCGCCATGCCGCAGAACAGCATGCGGTTCGCGGGCGTCCCCAGGAAGTCGTTGATCGTATCGGGATAGATCGCCCAGCATTCCTGCGGGCAGGTCGCGAGCCCGGCTTCGATCGCGAGCAGCATGACGCTCTGCAGGAACATGCCGAGGTCCGACCATTGCGGCGGGCCCATCTGGCGATCGACCGTGCAGAAGATTGCGGCGGGCGCGCCAAAGAACTGGAAATTGCGCGCGAACCACATCCGCCTCGCCGCCTTGTCCTCGCGCGGGATGCCGATATGGGCGTACATCGCCTCGCCGATAGTGAAGCGCCGATCGCGATAGGGTGTGGTCAGGTTGGCCGGATAGATGTCATAGGCGGGCGCCTCGGCTGCGCCCGACGCCAGCCTTTCTCGCATCAACGCCTTGAGTCGAGACATCGCATGCCCCGTCACCACGTCGATATGCCAGGGCTGAAGATTTCCGCCGCTCGGCGCGCGCGCCGCCTTTTCGAGGATCGCGCGGATAAGCGCCGGCTCCACGGGCGTATCCAGAAAGCCGCGCACCGAACGCCTCGCCGCGATTGCCTCACTCACAGTCATCCTGACGCTCCTAACAGTTGCAGGTTCACCCTTGCCAACGTTAACGTAAACGGCAAGAGCAGTTATTGATCCAGACATACCGAAATACAGGAGATAGCGATGCCCACAGCCTATATCGTTGAAGCCGTGCGGACAGCGGGCGGCAAGCGCGGCGGACGCCTCGCCGGCTGGCATCCCGCCGACATGGCGGGGCAGGTCCTGAACGCGGTCGCCGACCGCACCGGAATCGATCCGCGCGCGATCGACGATGTCATCATGGGCTGTGTCAGCCAGGGCGGCCAGCAGACCGGCCAGGTCGGCCGCAATGCCGTCCTCGCCTCGCGGCTGCCCGAGAGCGTGCCCGCGGTGACGATCGACCGGCAATGCGGTTCCTCGCAACAGGCGATGCAGTTCGCGGCGCAGGCGGTGATGTCGGGCACGCAGGACGTCGTGATCGCGGCGGGCGTCGAGAGCATGACGCGCGTGCCGATGGGCTCGACCGCGATGCTCTACGTGCAGGCCGGGCTCGGCGGCCCCAAGAGCCCCGGTCAGGAAGCGCGCTATCCCGGCATCGAATTCAGCCAGTTCATGGGCGCCGAAATGGTGGCGCGCAAGCACGGATTCGCCAAGGACGAACTTGATCGTTATGCGCTCGAGAGCCACAGGCGCGCCGCAGCCGCGACGCAGGCGGGAGCCTTCGAGAACGAGATCGTCGCGCTGACGATCGAGACGCCCGAGGGGGAACAGAGCCACGTCACCGACGAAGGCATCCGTTTCGACGCGACGCTCGAAGGCATCGCCTCGGTCAAGCTGCTGCAGGAAGGCGGCGTGATCACCGCCGCCAATGCCAGCCAGATCTGCGACGGCGCGAGCGCGGTGATGATCGTGTCCGAACAGGCGCTCAAGGATCACGGCCTCACGCCTCTGGCACGCATCCACAATCTGACGGTAACTGGCGGCGATCCGGTGATCATGCTCGAGGAACCGCTGTTCGCGACCGACAAGGCATTGAAGCGCGCGGGGCTCAGCATCAACGATATCGACCTTTACGAGGTCAACGAGGCGTTCGCTTCGGTGCCGCTCGCGTGGCTCAAACATACGGGCGCCGATCCCGAAAAGATCAACGTCCATGGCGGCGCGATCGCGCTCGGCCACCCGCTCGGCGCCTCGGGCACCAAGCTGATGGCGACGCTGGTCAACGCGCTCAAGCGTCGCGGCGGCAAATACGGCCTGCAGACGATGTGCGAAGGCGGCGGGCTCGCCAACGTCACGATCATCGAACGGCTCTGATCCTTTTCCCGTCATGCCGGCAAGGGCCGGCATGACGCATCCCTTGGAGAGAAACACATGAAACTCGATTCATCGGTTGCCGCCGTCGTCACCGGCGGCGCTTCGGGCCTCGGCGAGGCCACCGCGCGCGCGCTCGCAGCCAAGGGCGTCAAGGTCGCGATCTTCGACCTTCAGACCGAAAAGGGCGAGAAGGTCGCCGCCGAGATCGGCGGCGTGTTCTGCGAAGTGAACGTGACCTCGGACGAGAGCGTCGACGCGGGCTTCGAAAAGGCGCGCGCCGCGCACGGCCAGGAGCGCGTGCTCGTCAACTGCGCGGGCACCGCCAACGGCATCAAGACCGCGAGCCGCGACAAGAACACCGGCGAGATCAAGCATTTCCCGCTCGACGCCTTCAACTGGGTGATTCAGATCAACCTGATCGGCACCTTCCGCTGCATCGCCAAGTCTGCGGCGGGCATGATGACGCTCGATCCGGTCGGCGAGTTCGGCGAGCGCGGCGCGATGGTCAACACCGCGAGCGTCGCGGCCGAGGATGGCCAGATCGGCCAGGCGGCCTATGCGGCATCGAAGGGCGGCGTCGTCGGCATGACGCTCCCCATCGCGCGCGACCTGATGAGCGAGGGCATCCGCGTCAACACGATTCTGCCCGGCATCTTCGAGACCCCGCTGCTCGCGGGTCTTCCCGACAATGTCCGCGATGCGCTGTCGGCGTCGGTGCCCTTCCCCAAGCGACTCGGCCAGCCCAGTGAATATGCCGCGCTCGCGCTCACGATGATCGAGACCGGCTATTTCAACGGCGAGGATGTCCGCCTCGACGGCGCCATCCGCATGGCGCCGCGGTGAGTGGAAAACCGGAAGGGTGGCGGCTCGAAAGGGCCGCCTACCCTTATGTCCATGCCGCGGAAACGCGGTTTCAGGATCTCGATCCGCTCGGCCATGTCAACAATGTCGCGATGGCGGCGCTGTTCGAGAATGGCCGCGTGCGCTTCAACCACGCGCTCGGGCTGGGGCGGCGCCAGAAGGGCATTCGCTGGCTGATCGCCAAGGTCGAGATCAACTATATCGCCGAGGCCCATTTTCCCGACGATGTCGAGATTGCGAGCGGCATCGGGACGATCGGCAACCGGTCCTGGACGATCCTCGCCGCTGCTTTCCAGAACGGCCAATGCGTTGCGACATGCGACACGGTGATCGTGTTCACCGACACCACGGGGGCAATCGCGCTGCCCTTAGAAATGCGCGCGCTGCTCGAGACGAACCTGGTGCGCCTCCCAGCCTGACGGGTTCGCGCTAGCGCTCCACGTCGGCCTTCAACCTGCTGAGCATGCCCACCGCTGCCGCGGCATGCGGCCCTATCCAGCGCTCATGAATGGCGTGGATCGGCAGCGGGTTGAGGTGATTCCAGCGCTCGCGCCCACGGCGCTCGACGATGATCAGTTCGGCCGCCTCCAGGACCTTCAGATGCTGCATCACCGTGCAGCGGTCCAGATCCGCGAAATGCTCGCACAAGGCACCCGTCGTCAGCGACTGATCGCGCAGATCGTCGAGGATCTGCCGTCGGACCGGCGCGGCAAGCGCCTTGAAAACCTTGTCATATGCGTCGCTGATTGACATGTTATGTTTTTATAACATAATTGACGCACGACTCAAGGAGAGAGTTCATGGACCTCAAGTTCAAGGTATCAGCGCACATCTCGCGCCCGGTGCATGAGGTGTTCGAGGCGGTGGCCGATCCCGCGAAGCTCTCGAACTATTTCACCACGGGCGGCGCGCTGGGGCGGATCGAGACGGGCGCAACGGTGACATGGGATTTCCACGACTTTCCCGGCGCCTTTCCCGTCGAGGTGATCGAGGTCGTGCCCGACGAACGCATCGTCCTCGAATGGCAGGCGCACGAAGGCACGATCGACATGCCGACCGGCGAACTCCCCTCGGTCCCCGGCTACTCCACGCGCGTCACCATGACCTTCGCGCCCGTCGACGACGGCAGCCGCACGCTCGTCTCGATCACCGAACAGGGCTGGCGCGAGACGCAGGCCGGCCTACTGGGCTCCTACGACAACTGCATGGGCTGGTCACAGATGCTGTGTGCGATGAAGGCCTGGATCGAGCACGGCATCAACCTGCGCGAGGGGATGTATAAGTAGGGATCAACGCGACAGGTGGCTGCTATTCTTCCAGCAGCCCCTGACCGACAAATCCGACATTCTTGAAGCCCGCCATCTGCAGCGTGAAGATCGCGCCACCAACACATCGATAGGGCGTATCCTCATTCGCATCGATACGCGCACGTCGGCTTCTGAGGGCCCCTTTGCGCGCGACGGCGAGCAATTCGTCCATCGTAATCGCTTGTCCATCGACCTTGACCGAACACGAAGAAGCAGGCGCTTCAACGGCGACGTCGAAAGGCGTTTCCTGGGCTGAATGAGCGCATCCGGCCCCGCCAAAGACAATGACAGAAAGGGCTATTGCCGATTTGCAGCGTCTATTCATGAGCGAGATGCTGCCGGGTGAGTGGTTGACCTGCAATGACCTTATTCTGGGCCATGGTGCGCTCCAGACCATTCTCTAATCACCAAACTTCGGCACTCGTTTCTGCATATTGGCCATCACCGCCTCGATCTGGTTGGGGGTGCGGATGACCAGCGCCTGTTCGACGCTTTCGGCGTCGAGCACCGCGGCGGCATCGCCATCGGCGGCGAGGTTGTAGAGGCGCTTGGCGCCGCGGATCGCGTGCGGGTTGCGGTTCGCGATCTCGCGTGCGAGCGCCATCGCCTCGGCATGCGGATTGTCGGACAGGCGCGTCGCGAAGCCGAGCCGTGCCGCTTCTTCGCCCGTGAATTCGCGGTTGGTATAGGTCAGCTCGCGCAGCACATCGTCGCGCACCAGCGTCCGCCACAGCGCGATCCCCGCCATGTCGGGGACGAGGCCCCATTTCATCTCCATGATCGACATGCGCGTTTCGGGATGGACGATGCGGATATCGGCGCCCGACATGATCTGGAAGCCGCCGCCGAACGCGACGCCATGTACCGCCGCGATCACGGGGACCGCCAGCTCGCGCCAGCCCCATGCGACCTGCTGGAAGAGATTGGCCTTCCCATGCGTGCGCGCGTGGATGTCGAGATCCTTGCTCGCCCCGCCCGAGGCCATGCTAGCCATATCGAGGCCGGCGCAGAATGCGCGCCCCTCGCCCGACAGCACCACGGCGCGCAGCCCGGGCATTGCGCCGAGTTCGGCGATTGCCGCCGCAATGCCTTCGAACATCGCGGGATCAAGCGCGTTCATCTTGTCGGCGCGGGTGAAGCGGACATCGGCAACGCCATTGTCGAAGGCGATCGAAACGCGGTCGTTCATTCTCTCATCCAATCCTGCTGATCACACAATCCGCCCGTCACCCTTGCCCCAATAGCGGTCGCGCAGCAGCCTTTTATAGAGCTTGCCCGTCGGATGGCGCGGCAATTCGTCGAGAAAATCGATCTGGCGCGGCGTCTTCACCCCCGACAAGCTTTCGCGGCAGAAGGCGATCAGCTCGCTGGCCAGCGCCTCTCCCGCATCGTTCATGTCGGTCGGCTGGACAACGGCAACGACACGCTCGCCCATGTCGGGGCAAGGCGCGCCTATCACCGCCACGTCGGCAACCTTGGGGTGCGTTACGAGATGGTTCTCGATCTCCTGCGGATAGATGTTCACGCCGCCCGAGATGATCATGAAGCTCTTGCGGTCGGTGAGGTAGAGATAGCCTTCCTCGTCCAGCCAGCCGATATCGCCGAGCGTCGTCCAGCCGTGCCGGTTGCGCGTTTCGGCGGTCCTGGCGGGGTCGTTGTGATAGGCGAATTCATTGCCGCCCTCGAAATAGACGAGCCCCTCGCTCCGCGCCGGCAGATCGTTGCCCTGATCGTCGCAGATATGCGCGATCCCGATCGTCGAGCGCCCGACCGAGCCCTTGTGGGTGAGCCATTCGGGCGAGCGGATCGCGGTCAGGCCGTTGCCCTCCGACCCGGCATAATATTCGTCGATGACCGGCCCCCACCAGTCGATCATCGCCTCCTTGATTGGGATCGGGCACGGCGCGGCCGCATGGATGGCGGACCGGAGCGACGAGACGTCGTAGCGCGCGCGCACCGCCTCGGACAGTTTCAGCATGCGGATGAAATGCGTCGGCACCCACTGGCTCGTGTTGACGCGATATTTCTCGATCAGTGCCAGCGCCTCCTCGGGATCGAAATGCTCCATGAGGATCACGGTCCCGCCCAGCCGGTGTACCGACATGCTCCAGCGCAGCGGCGCCGCGTGGTACAGCGGCGCGGGGCACAGATAGACGCTGTCGGGGCCAAAGCCGAACAGCCCCTGCGCGAGCGCCGCAAGGCCATTGGGTCCGTCGACCGCGGTGTCGGCGGGCAATGGCACGCGCACGCCCTTGGGGCGCCCCGTCGTGCCCGACGAGTAGAGCATGTCGACGCCCGCGCTTTCATCGGCGATCGGGGTGTCGGGCTGTTGTCCGGCCTCCGCGATCCAATCGCGATAGCCAGGTGTCGCGGCACCGATCATGAAGAGCGCCAGATCCGCAAACAGCGCGGGGAGCGCGTGCGCGACGTCGCCCACGCCCTGCGATATGATCACCGCCTTCGCTTCGCTGTCGCGCACGATATAGTCGATTTCGGAAGCCGTCAGCCGCGACGAGATGCAGACATAATAGAGCCCCGCGCGCTGCGCCGCCCAGGCGAGCTCGAAGAAGCGGATATGATTGTCGAACAGAAAGGCGACGGTGTCGCCGCGCTCAAGGCCGATCGCGCGGAGCAGGTGCGCCCCCTGATTCGAGCGCGCGTCGAGCGTCCTGTAATCGATCGTCTCGCCCGTGGCGGCAAGGATTACGGCGGGTTTCGTGGGGGTCGTGCGTGCGTGCTGGCAAGGATGGCTCAAGACATGCTCTCCAATGACGCGAAGGGTCGATCTTGCCGCCTACCCTTTCCGTAAACGTCATCCTACACGCACCAACGCCGCTGTCACCTGCGCGCGCGCAAAATTCTGGCAGCCCTGGGCGATTTCGGGTGGGGTGACGAATCGATATCCCTGTCCCTTGACGGTTTCGATCAGCGGCTGCCCGAAGCCACGATCGAGCTTCGCACGCAGGCGCGACATATTCACCTCGAGAATGTTGGTGCCCGGATCGAAGGAGAGCACGTGCGCCTGCGCCGAACGCAGCGTGGCGCGCAGCATCACGATATCCGATGTGCAGGATTCGATGACATAGCCGCGGCTGCGTCCGTCGATCACGAGCACCTCTCCGTCGCGGCATGGATGTGCCGGGCGTGCTTCAATGTGCGTCACGCCTTCGGCATCTCAGAAGCGCAACACTGCGCCGCCGGCGCGGTGCATCCGCATGACCGACATCGCGTCCGACAGGACGACCGATTCCGCGCCCCCGCCCGCGAACTTGCGCGCCGTGATGGCGTCGACCGAGGCAACGCGGAGCGTCAGCAGCGCGACGGGATGATCGAGGATCACGATAGCGGACGCGATCAGCCATTGCCCTCGGGCTGAGGACCGGAGAGCACGACCCCGATCACGATGCTGAAGATGCCGTCACGCGCCACCTCGACAGATGCACGGCACCGTACAGGCCAACGGCCGTCGCAAGCTCCCCCACGTTCTCGATATGGAACATCAAACGATCCTTGTTCCCTCTCCCCCGACCGGCTTGTCGATGCGCGCAATGGCTAGATCGGCGAGCAGGGCGTGTGAAATTAATTAGGTGTAATGTTGCGTTGCGGGGGATGCGCGGGCGCGCTACGGCCGTCGCGCAAGAGCTTTCAGGCGACGACGGATGAGCGACCTACCCGAGACGGGCTTCAACCCCCGGCAATTCATCGAGACGCTCGGACGGCACGGGCATAATGGCCTTCTCGGCATCACCTATCGCGCGCATGGCCCCGACTGGTGCGAGCTCGGACTGCCCTATGACGCAAGGCTGGTCGGCGATCCCGAGACGGGCATCCTCGCCTCGGGCCCGATCGTCACGCTGATGGACATGGCGACGAGCATCTCGATCTGGATTCGCTCGCGCACCGTCCGCATGCAGGCCACGCTCGACCTGCGCGTCGATTATCTTCGCCCCGCCACCCCCGGCAAGCCCGTGATCGGGCGCGGCGAATGCTATCGCATCACGCGCAATATAGCCTTCATCCGCGGCCAGGCCCATGACGGCGATCCCGAAGATCCGGTTGCGCACGCCGCCGGCACCTACATGTTCCTGTAAGGAGCGCCCCGGATGAAGTCGCTTCCGCCCTATGCACATACGCTCGGCCTTTCGGTCGTCGACACCGAGGATGGCGCACCCGTGCTGGCCATGGGATTTTCCAGCGACGTGCTCGGGCGTCCGGGCTTCATCCATGGCGGTGCCATCGGGGGCATGCTCGAAATGGCGGCCATCGCGGCGCTCTACAGCCAGTTCGATGACGACGACACGCCCCGCTTCAAGCCGATCAACGTCACGGTCGATTACATGCGGGGCGGCCGTGACAAGGAGACCCGCGCGATCGGCCGGGTGACGCGCGTCGGCACGCGGATCGCCAATGTCGAGGCGATCGCCTGGCAGGACGACCGGAGCAAGCCTATCGCCGCGGCGCGGATGAACATCCTGATCGTGCGCGGAGCCCATAAGTAACTCGTTTAAATCATTGGTAATATTTTCGCATTAGGCGACACGGCACATGTCTTATGTGGAGTGGTGCCGATGCGAATCCTGAACGATGTTCGCGGAGCCACCGCGATCGAATATGGGCTGATCGCCGCGCTCATTTCGATGGCGGCGATCATCGCCTTTCAGATGCTCGGGCTCTCGCTGGTCGATACGCTCGGCACGCTGACCAACGCGATGCGCGGCGTCTGAGCCGCAACCTCAGGCGTCGATACTGCCGCCGAGATGCGCGTTGACTATACCGCCGTCGACGGCAATGGTCTCGCCCACGACATAATCGCCCGCGCGACTTGCGAGATAGATCGCGACCGCCGCCATGTCCTCCTCCGTGCCGATCCTCCCTGCGGGGATGCGCCTGGCGACGGCATCGCCATGATCGCGCGCGGCGCGGTTCATCTCCGATGCGAAAGCCCCCGGTGCGATCGAGGTGACGTTGATGTGATCGGAGATCAGCCGCGCCGCGAGCCTTTTGGTCAGGTAGATCAGCCCCGATTTCGACGCGTGATAGCTATAAGTTTCCCATGGGTTTAGGCGCAGCCCGTCGATCGAGGTGATGTTGATCACCTTGGCGGGCTTGTCCGCGCTGGCGGCCGCCTTGAGCGCGCCGTGGAGCGCCTGGGTCAGAAAGAACGGCGATTTGAGGTTGAGGTCCATGACCTTGTCCCAGCCGCTTTCGGGGAACTGCTCGAAGGGTTCGCCCCATGCGGCACCCGCATTGTTGACGAGGATGTCGAGCTTGGTTTCATGCTCGGCCAACTGCCCGGCGAGCGCCTTGCAGCCCGCGACGGTCGAGACGTCCTGCGGCAGCGCGACGCAGTTGGGACCGAGTTCCTCGGCGGCCGCGAAGCACGCATCGGCCTTGCGCGAGGAGATATAGACTTTCGCACCCTGCGCGATGAAGCCCTCGGCGATCCATTTGCCGATATTGCGCGACCCGCCGGTGACGAGCGCGACGCGGCCTTCGAGACTGAAGAGTTTGGTGGTGTCCATTTTTCCGTATCTCCCAATTTCCTGATGCTGAACTTGATTCAGCATCGATGAACACGATCCCGGTTCATTCGGACGCTGCCGTGTTCATGGACCCTGAAACACGTTCAGGGTGACGGCATATGCTTGTCTCTACCCGCCCCTTTTGATCGTCTCGCGCGCGATGACGATCTGCTGGATCTGGCTCGTCCCTTCATAGATCCGGAACAGCCGAACATCGCGGTAGAGCCGCTCGATGCCGTAATCGGCGATATAGCCCGCACCGCCGAAGACCTGCACCGCGCGGTCAGCAACGCGGCCAACCATTTCGGATGCAAAATATTTCGCGGCGGCAGATTCCATCGTGACGTTCTCGCCCGCGTCCTTGCGCGCGGCGACATCGAGCACGAGCGCGCGTGCGGCCAGCGCCTCGGTCTTCGAATCCGCGATCATCGCCTGGATGAGCTGGTGCTCGGCAATGGGCTTGCCGAACTGTTTGCGCTCGGTGGCATAGGCGACGCTGTCCGCGATCAGCCGCTCTGCGACGCCGACGCAGACGCCCGCGATGTGCAGCCGCCCGCGATCGAGCACGCGCATCGCGACCTTGAAACCCTCGCCCTCGGCGCCGAGCATGTTGGAGGCGGGCACGGGCGTCTCATCGAAATGGACGTCGCAGACATGCGCGCCCTGCTGGCCCATTTTCTTTTCGGGGAGACCGATGCGGACACCCGGAAGATCGGCGGGGACAAGAAAGGCGGAGACGCCATGCGCGCCCTCGCCGCCGGTGCGCGCCATCACGGTGAACAGCGAAGCCTTGTCGGCGTTGGTGATGAAACGCTTGGTGCCCGACAGCCTGTAAACCTCGCCGTCGCGCACCGCGCGCGTCTTTACCGCCGCGCTGTCCGACCCGACATCGGGTTCGGTGAGCGCAAAGCTCGTGATGAGTTCACCGCTCGCAATTTTCGGAAGCCACTGCGCCTTCTGCTCGGGCGTACCCGCCATGACGAGCCCCTGGCTGCCGATTCCGACATTGGTGCCGAAGGTCGATCGCATCGCAGGGCTGGTGCGCCCGAACTCGAAGGCAACCTTCAGTTCCTCGGTCATCGACAGGCCAAGCCCGCCATATTCCTCGGGGATCGACATGCCGAAAAGGCCGAGCGCCTTCATCTCGGCAATCAGGTCGGCGGGGATCTCGTCGCTCTCGGCGACCTCGGCCTCGCGCGGGCGCAGCCGCTCGGCGACGAAGCGCCGGACGGTTTCGATCAGGGCGTCGAAGACTTCGGGATCGAGGGACATGTTCCGAACTCCACCCCTCCCTTTCAAGGGAGGGGAAAGGGGTGGGTGAGCAGCACCGCCGGCTCGACGCCGGCGCGGCTGCTTTTGGGAGTCAGCGCAGGAAGGCTCGCTTCGCTCGCACCCACCCCCAACCCCTCCCTTGCAAGGGAGGGGTGTATATCAGTTAATACCCGTGCATCCGCGCGACGCGGTCCGCGTGGAAATTCGCGTCGCCGAAAAACTCCGCCAGCGCGCGGTCGCGCTTCATATAGAGGCCGATGTCATATTCGTCGGTCATGCCGATGCCGCCGTGCATCTGGACACCTTCCTTGACCGAAAGCCCCGTCGCCTGCGCGGCCTTGGCCTTGGCGACCGCGACCATCAATTCGGCCTTGTCGCTGCCCTCGTCGAGCATCTGCTGCGCCTTGAGCACCGCCGCGCGCGCGACCTCCATCTCCGAATAGAGGTGCGCCGCGCGGTGCTGGAGCGCCTGGAACTCGCCGATCAGACGCCCGAACTGCTTGCGCTGCTTCAGATATTCGACGGTCATGTCCATCGCGCCGCTGCCGACACCCACCTGCTCGGCGGCGGCGCCCACGCGGCCCGCGTCGAGCAGCTTCGTCAGCACCGCCCAGCCATTGTCGACCTCGCCGATCACCGCGCCGCCATCGACCTCGACCCCGTCGAAGCCAATATGCGCGCCCATCGAACTGTCGACGAGCCGCGCGGCCTCCATCGAGAGCCTGGCAGCGTCCTTTTCGACCGCGAACAGCGTAAGCCCCTGCGTCTCGCCCGCCGACCCGCCGGTGCGCGCGGCGACGATCAGCATGTCGGCCGACGCGCCCTGAACGACGAATTGCTTTTTGCCCGTCAGTTTGAAGCCGTTGCCCGAGCGCTCGGCCTTCATCGCGATTCGCTCCGGACGATGCTTGGCGCCCTCGTCGATCGCGAGGCCGAGCACGGTCTCGCCCGACGCGATCCCGGGGAACCAGCGATCGCGCAAGCCCTTGTCCGCGGCCTTGAGCGCGGCCACGCCCGCGACCGATGTGGAAAGGAATGGCGACGGTGTCAGGTTTCGGCCGATCTCCTCGAGCACGATCCCCGCCTCGACATGGCCGAGGCCAAGCCCGCCTTCAGCCTCGGGGATCAGGATGCCCGCAAAGCCCATCTCGCCAAACTGCTTCCAAAGGTCGTGCGCGAAGCCGTCCTTGCAGTTCATGTCGCGATATTTGCGGAAATGCGCGGTCGGCGCCTCGGTCTTCATGAACTGGGCGGCGGTGTCCTTGAGCATCGCCTGATCTTCGGTGTGGTAGAGTGGCATGCAATCCCATCCTTGTCCTTAACCCGCTCACCCTGAGTAGGCATTGAGCCTGGCGAAATGCCGTATCGAAGGGTCCTTCGAGATGCGGCTTCGACTGCGCTCAGCCGCTCCTCGGGATGAGCGGCAAATCTCATGATCCGATCACGCCCCCGGCAGATCGAGAATCCGCTTGGCGACGACGTTGAGCATGACCTCGCTCGTCCCGCCCTCGATCGAATTGGCCTTGGTGCGCAGCCATGCGCGCGGCTTCGCGCCGCCCTTCGAAGCTTCGCTTTCCCATTCGAGCGCGTCCGATCCGCCCGCGGCCATCACCAGCTCGTGGCGACGCTTGTTCAGCTCGGTGCCGAAATATTTCATCATGTTGGGTTGCGCAGGGTGGCCCTTGCCCGCCTTCATCTCGTCGATGAACTTCTCGCCCATCGCGCGGAAGGCCAGCGTATCGACGTCGAGCTTCGCCATGTCGCCGCGGAGCAGCGGATCCTCGGCCATCAGATCCTTGTGCATCGCGCCCACCGAACCCATCGGCGCATTGCCGGCGCCCGAGATCATCTCGCGCTCATGCCCGAGGAGATATTTGGCGACGTCCCAGCCGCGATTGAGCTCGCCCACGATCTGGTGCTTGGGCACCTTCACATTGTCGAAAAAGGTTTCGCAGAAGGGAGAGTTGCCCGAGATCAGCTTGATCGGCTTGGTCGACACGCCTTCCGAAGCCATGTCGAAGAGCAGGAAGCTGATGCCCTTATACTTGTCGTTCTTGTCGGTGCGGACGAGGCAGAAGATCCAGTCGGCCTTGTCGGCGTAGCTGGTCCAGATCTTCTGGCCGTTGACGATCCAGTGATCGCCCTTGTCCTCGCCAAAGGTCTGCAAGGAGACAAGATCGGAGCCCGATCCCGGTTCCGAATAGCCCTGGCACCAGCGAATCTCGCCGCGCGCGATCTGGTTGAGGTAATGAACCTTCTGTTCCTCGGTGCCGAATTTGAGCAGCGCGGGGCCGAGCATCCAGATGCCGAAGCTGGAGAGCGGACTGCGGCAGCCGAGCTTCGCCATCTCTTCGCGCAGGATCTTCGACTCGGCGGGGCTGAGGCCAGCACCGCCATAGGGTTTTGGCCAGTCGGGCACCGTCCAGCCCTTTTCGGCCATCCGGTCCATCCAGATCTTCTGCGCCTCGTTCTTGAACGTGGGATTGCGGCCGCCCCAGCACGCATCGCTCTCGTCCTTCAACGGCTCACGCATTTCGGGGGGGCAGTTCGCCTCAAGCCAGGCGCGCGTTTCGGCGCGGAAATTTTCCAGATCGGACATCAGTCTCTCCCGATTCTCTTTTTCGAATTTCCAGTATGCTTGACGAAAACGTCAACAAAGTCCAGCCTCCTCGAACGCCGGCACGCGGCCAACGACAAAAACCGTCGAGAGGTGTGGATGGAGAGCATAGCAGATGCTGCGCACAGGGCGCAGCAAATCGCGGACGAGCGTGCGATCCGGCGCAGGGGAATCACGCTCTTCCTGCTCACCGTCACCTATTTCTTTTCCTATATGGACCGGCAGATTCTTGCGATCCTGCTGGAACTCATCAAGGCCGACCTGACGCTCAACGACACGCAGCTCGGACTGCTCTCGGGCCTGGCCTTCGCGATCTTCTATGCGGGCCTCGGCATTCCCGTCGCGCGACTTGCCGACCGCAGCAACCGGCGCAACATCATCGCCTGGTCGCTCGCCATTTGGAGTGCGATGACCGCGGTCTGCGGGCTGGCGCAGAATTTCGTCCAGCTGCTCGTGGCGCGCATCGGCGTGGGAATCGGAGAGGCCGGATCCAGTCCGCCCAGCCACGCGATCATCGCCGATCTCTATCCGCCCGAAAAGCGCGCGGGCGCGATGGGGATCTATGCCGCGGGCGTCGTGCTGGGCGGCGGATTCGGCACGATGATCGGCGGCTATCTGGCCGGCCAGTTCGGCTGGCGGATCGCGATCATGGCGGTTGGCCTTCCGGGCATCCTGCTTGCGATCATCGTCCGGATCTTCGTGGTGGAGCCGCGCCGCGGTCTTTCGGATCAGGCGCGGGTGCACGCGACCGAGCGCCCTCCGCTGGCCGCGGGCTTCGCAACGCTCTGGGCGCAACCCGCCGCGCGCCACCTCGTTGCCGCGGTCACCCTGACCTCGCTGATCGGCTACGCGCTGGCAGCCTTTGGCCCCGCCTTCATGATCCGCAGCTTCGACATGACCGTGACGACGGTCGGGCTCATACTTGGGCCGCTCGTCGCGGTCGTCGGCACGATATCGGGGATTGGCGGCGGCTGGATCGCCGATCGCTGGGCGGCGCGGCGCGGCCTGCATGTGCAGAGCTGGCTCGTGGCGATCCTGAAGAGCATCGCCCTGCCCTTCCTGATCTTCGTTTATCTCGCACCCAGTTTCGAGCTGGCGGTCCCCGCCTACGCGATCGCGCTGCTCTTCCAGAACAGCTATCTCGGCCCCACTTTTGCGCTGATCCAGGGGCTTGCGCCCCTGAAGCTGCGCGCCATGTGGGCGGCGATCACGCTGCTCGTCATCAACCTGATCGGGCTCGGGCTCGGCCCCACGCTGATCGGCGTGCTGAGCGATCTGTACCGCCCCGCGCTGGGCGAGGAATCGCTGCGCTATGCCCTGCTGACAATGGCAGCTGTCACGCCCTGGGCGATATGGCATTATTGGCGCGCCGGCGTGCATCTTCGGAATGTCGAAAGCGCATCCGCGCCCGCGCAGAAAGCCGTAGCGTAATGCCGTGCGTCATTGACCATACCGAAAGCTCGAATATGCTCGACAACCAGACAGGAGAGGTATTGCGATGAGATTCGCGGGCAAGACGGCGGTCGTGACGGGCGGCGCTTCGGGCATCGGACGCGCCACCGTCGACCTCTTCGCCGCCGAGGGCGCCACCGTGATCCTGGGCGATATCGACGACGCGGGATCCGCGATCGCGGAAGCCTCGGAGAGTCGCGTGCTGTTCCGCCGCTGCGACGTCCGCGAGGAAGCCGATATCAAGGGGCTGATGGATTTCGCCGCCGAGAAGACGGGCGGGCTCGACATCGTCTTCAACAATGCCGGTGCGGGGGGTGCGCGCGCCAAAATCGACGAGATTACCGCCGCCGAATGGGACGACACGATGGCGCTGCTGTTGCGGTCGGTCGCGCTCGGCATCCGCCATGCCGCGCCGCACCTGAAGGCGCGCGGCGGCGGCGCGATCGTCAACACCAGTTCGGTTTCCGCCTTTCATTCGGGCTATGCGCCGACCACCTATTCGGTCGCCAAGGCGGGCGTGCTGCACCTGACGAAGATCGCGGCGGCCGACCTTGCGCAATACAGGATCCGCGTGAACGCGGTGGCGCCGGGCTTCATCCTGACCAACATCTTCACGGGCACGCTTGGCCTCAGCGGTGAGGACAAGGCAAAGGCCGACGCGATGATCGGGCAGATGTCGATGCACGCCCAGCCGGTGGCGCGTTCGGGAAGCCCGCGCGATATTGCCGAGGCGGTCGCCTATCTCGCCTCCGATGCCGCGGCGTTCGTGACGGGAACCGACCTGCTCGTCGACGGCGGGATGCTGATCGGTCCGCGACACAGCTGGGATCCGGCAACACCGGGCATGTTCGACCTGCTGGCACCCCAGCCGTGATCGCAGCCCGCGTCCCCTTTGCAACCAAGCTGAGCTACGGCTTTGGCGCGGTGGCCTATGGGATCAAGGACAACGGCTTTTCGGTCTTCCTGCTGCTCTTCTACAATCAGGTCGTCGGGCTGCCCGCCGAACGCGTAGGCCTTGCGATCATGATCGCGCTGCTCGTCGACGCGTTCATCGACCCCGTCGTCGGCCATCTGTCCGACCAGACGCATACGCGCTGGGGACGGCGGCATCCCTGGCTCTATCTCTCGGCGATCCCGATCGGGCTCGTCTGGCTGCTGCTCTGGAATCCACCCGAAGCCTCGCCCGACATGCAGTTCGCGTATCTTGTCGGCATCGCGATCCTCGTGCGGGCGGTCGTATCCTGCTACGAGGTGCCTTCGCTCGCGCTCGCGCCCGAGATCACGCGCGACTATCACGAGCGCACCGTCGTGCTGCGCTACCGCTTCCTGTTCGGCTGGGCGGGCGGGCTCATCATGCTGGTACTCGCCTTTGCGGTGCTGCTGGTGCCCGAGCCGGGCTATCCCGTCGGCCAGCTCAACCCCAATGGCTATCACCGCTTTGCGGTAGTGGGCGCCGGCATCATGATCTTCGCGGTGCTCGTCTCGGCGATTGGCACGCACCGCGCCTATGCGCGGCTGCAGGCGACCGCGCCCGAACGGCTGCCGCTCGTCCCGACCTTCCGCGCGATCATCACGACGCTGAAGAACCGCCCCTTCCTGATCCTGATGGGCGCGGCGGTCTTCGCGTTCGCCAATCAGGGGCTGGCGTTTGCGCTGAGCAACTATCTGCTGCTCTTTGTCTGGGAATTTCCGCAGATCGCATTCATCTTCTATGCGGTCGCGCTGTTCATGGGGGTGGTGCTCGCCTTTTTCTGCGTGCCCGCCATCTCGAAGCGGCTTGGCAAGAAGGAAGCCGCGGCGACGCTCGCGATCGTCACGCTCGTGCTGGGAACGCTGCCCTATTGGCTGCGGCTCGCCGGACTGTTTCCGGCCATTGGATCGCCGCTGCTGATGCCCGCCTTTCTGAGCTTTGCGGGCCTTTCGACCGCGGCGGCGGTATCGGTGATGATCCTGACCACATCGATGATGGCCGACGTGACCGAAGCCTCCGAGCTCGAGACGGGCAAGCGCACCGAAGGGCTGTTCTTTGCGGGCTTCTTCTTCACGCAGAAATGCGTGACGGGCATCGGCATCTTCCTGTCGGGCGCGATGCTGAGCGCGATCGGCTTTCCCGAGGGCGCACAGCCCGGCGCGGTCGCACCCGAAGTGGTCGACCGGCTCGCGCTTGCCTATGCGGTGCTCGGCGTGGTGCTCGGGCTGTGCGCGGCCTGGGCCTATACCCGATTTCCCTTCGGACGCGCTGAGCACGAAGCGCGGCTCGCCAGGCTCGCCGTAGCGTCCGCCGCAGAATCGCTTGAAAAAGCTGAGGTTTCACGTCCCGTCGGGCTGGCAAAATCCGATTTCGCCTGACACAATCGCATCAAAGATACGGAGAGAGCGCCATGGATTTCACCCTCAACGAACGCGAGACCTACTGGCGCGACCGGGTAAGGGACTTCATCGAGAAGCATGTGCGCCCCCGCGATCATGACTATCACGCGCAACAGGCCGAGGGTGGGCGCTGGAAGGTCCTTCCCGTCATCGAGGACGCCAAGCAGAAGGCGAAGGAAGCCGGCATCTGGAACCTGTTCATGCCGCCTTCGTCGGGCCGCGTTCCGGTGGACGACAGCTTCGCATTCGACGGCCCCGGGCTCACCAATCTCGAATATGCGCTGTGCGCCGAGGAAATGGGACGCATCGGCTGGGCGTCGGAGGTCTTCAACTGCTCCGCGCCCGACACGGGCAATATGGAGGTCTTCCACCGCTACGGCACGCGCGAACAGAAGGATCAGTGGCTCAGGCCGCTGATGGACGGCGAGATCCGCTCGGCCTTCCTGATGACCGAGCCCGCGGTCGCCTCGTCCGACGCGACCAACATCGAGACGCGGATCGAGCGCGATGGCGACCATTATGTCATCAACGGCACCAAATGGTGGTCGAGCGGAGCCGGCGATCCACGCTGCAAGATCGCGATCGTGATGGGCAAGACCGATTTCGAGGCCAAGCGCCACCAGCAGCAATCGATGATCCTGATGCCGCTCGACGCGCCCGGCGTGAACATCCTGCGCCACCTGCCCGTCTTCGGCTATGACGACGCCCCGCACGGCCATATGGAAATCGAGCTGAAGGACGTGCGCGTGCCGGTCGAGAACATGCTGCTCGGCGAAGGCCGCGGCTTCGAGATCGCGCAAGGGCGGCTCGGGCCCGGCCGCATCCATCACTGCATGCGCACCATAGGTGTCGCGGAGGAAGCGCTGGAGAAGATGGCGAAGCGGCTGCTCACGCGCGTCGCCTTCGGAAAGCGCATCGCCGACCACAGCATCTGGGAACAGCGCATCGCCGCCGCGCGCATCGATATCGAAATGAACCGTCTGCTCTGCCTGAAGGCCGCCGACATGATGGACAAGGCGGGCAACAAGGCAGCGCAGGGCGAGATCGCGATGATCAAGGTCTCGGCGCCCAACATGGCACTGCGCGTGATCGACGATGCGATCCAGGCACATGGCGGCGCGGGCGTGTCCGAGGATTTCGGGCTCGCAAAGGCCTATGCGGGCATTCGCACGCTGCGCCTCGCCGACGGTCCCGACGAGGTCCACAACCGCGCGATCGCACGGCTCGAGTTCGGCAAATATGGCAACCGGGAATCCGCCGCGATATCGAGCGGTGACGTGGGAGTGTCGCGATGAAGGCAGCCGTCCTCTATGAGACAAAGACCCCCCTCGTCATAGAAGACGTCACGGTCGACAAGCCCGGTCCGCGCGAGGTGCTGATCCGCACCGCCGCGGTGGGCGTGTGCCGTTCGGACCTGCATTTCATCGATGGTACCTATCCGCACGCGATGCCCTGCATCCCCGGCCATGAGGCCGCGGGGATTGTCGAGGCGGTGGGCGACGGCGTCACGATGGTGAAACCGGGCGATGCGGTCATCACCTGCCTGAGCGCCTTTTGCGGACACTGCGAGTTCTGCGTCACCGGACGCATGTCGCTCTGCATGGGCCGCGATACCAGGCGCCGGCCCGGCGAGCCGCCCCGCCTCCGCATGGGCGAAACCGTGGTCAACCAGATGCTCGACCTCTCGGCCTATGCCGAGCAGATGCTCGTGCACGAGCACGCCTGCGTCGCGATCAATCCCGAAATGCCGCTCGACCGGGCCTGCGTGATCGGCTGTGCGGTGACGACGGGTGCGGGCGCGGTGTTTCGCGCCGCCGATGTGACACCGGGCGATACGGTGGCGGTGATCGGCTGCGGCGGGGTCGGCCTTGCGGTGGTCAACGCCGCGAAAATCGCGGGCGCAGGCCGCATCATTGCGATCGATCCGGTGGCGGACAAACGGCGGCTCGCCGAGAAGCTCGGCGCAACCGATACCGTCGATCCGATGGTCGAGGGTGCGGCCGCCGGAGTGATCGAAATGACCAAGGGCGGTGTCGATCATGCGATCGAGGCGGTTGGACGCCCCGCATCGGGCGAAATGGCGGTCACGCTGCTTCGGCGCGGCGGCACCGCGACAATCCTCGGCATGATGCCCCTAACGGAAAAAGTGGGTCTGGGCGCAATAGACCTGCTTTCGGGCAAAAAGCTGCAGGGCGCCAAGATGGGGGCCAATTGCTTCCCCGTCGACATACCGCGGCTCGTCGATTTCTACATGCGCGGGCTGCTCGATCTGGACACACTGATCGCCGAGCGCATCCCGCTCGAGCAGATAAACCATGCCTTTGACGAGCTTCGCAAAGGTGACTCGGTTCGGTCGGTGGTGACGTTCGGATGACCGGGACAGGCGGCGCCGACACGACGATGGTGGGAACCACCGACGTACCCGAGAAGGACCGGCTCGACGAGGCCGCGCTGACCACGTGGATGCAGGCCAATGTCGCGGGCTTCAATGGGCCGATCCGGCTGTCAAAGTTCAAGGGCGGGCAATCCAACCCGACCTACCGGATCGACGCGACGAGCGGTGCCTATGTCCTGCGCCGCAAGCCCTTCGGTCCGCTGCTCCCCTCCGCGCACGCGGTCGACCGCGAATACCGGCTGATCGCGGCGCTCCATCCCACGGGCTTTCCCGTCGCGCAGCCTTACGGTCTGTGCGCCGATGACGGCGTCATCGGGTCGATGTTCTACATCATGGCGCTGGTCGAGGGGCGCAACCTGTGGGACGGATCACTCCCCGGCATGGCGCCCGCCGAGCGCACGGGCATCTACAATGCGATGATCGACACGCTCGCGGCGCTTCATAATGTGGATCACGAGACCGTGGGCCTTGGCGACTATGGCAAGCCCGGAAACTATTTCGAGCGGCAGGTTGGCCGCTGGACAAAGCAGTATCGCGCCGCCGAGACCGAGACGATCCCCGAGGTCGATCGGCTGATCGAATGGCTGCCCAGGACCGTGCCCCAGCAGGACCGCGTCTCGATCGTCCACGGCGATTTCCGTATCGACAACATGATCTTCGATGCGAACGAGCCAAAGGTGCTGGCCGTCCTCGACTGGGAACTCTCGACGCTCGGCGATCCGCTCGCCGACTTTTCCTATCTGCTGATGAACTGGGTGACCGAACCCGAGGGACGCTCGGGGATCGCGGGACTCGATCTCGATGCACTCGGCATTCCGACGATTGAGCAGGCGGTCGCGCGCTACTGCGCCGCGACAGGGCGCGACGGCGTTCCCGATCTCAACTGGTATTTCAGCTACAACCTCTTCCGGCTGACGGGCATCGTCCAGGGAATCAAGAAACGCATCATCGAGGGCACGGCATCGAGCGCGCAGGCCGAGGCCACCGCGGCGCGCGTGCCGGGACTCGCGAGGGCAGCATGGCATTTCGCCGAACTCGCCGGCGCGCGCTGACAGGAGAGGTTCAATGTCCCAGTTCGACATGACCGGTAAGGTCGCGGTCATCACCGGCTCGACGCGCGGCATCGGCAGGGCGATCGCCGAGGAAATGGCGGCGAACGGCGCCAGGGTCGTGATTTCCAGCCGCAAGCAGGATGCCTGCGACGAAACGGCGGCCGAGATCAACGCGCGGTTCGGCGAAGGCACCGCGATCGCCGTTGCCGCCAACATTTCGAGCAAGGAAGCCTTGCAGAACCTGGTCGATGAAAGTCGGAGCGCGTTTGGCCGTATCGACGTGCTCGTCTGCAACGCCGCGTCCAATCCCTATTACGGACCCATGGCGGGGATCGAGGACGATCAGTTCCGCAAGATCCTCGAAAACAA
Organism: Sphingomonas sp. LaA6.9; assembly: GCF_022601895.1. Taxonomy (GTDB): domain Bacteria; phylum Pseudomonadota; class Alphaproteobacteria; order Sphingomonadales; family Sphingomonadaceae; genus Sphingobium_A. The sequence continues at coordinate 50,623 of NZ_JAKVIO010000021.1, read as the reverse complement.
CATCGTCGCCAATCACTGGCTGATCAACATGGTACTGCCCGAAATGATCGACCGCAGGGACGGCTCGATCATCATCATTTCGTCGATCGGCGGCATTCGCGGGTCCGAGGTGATCGGCGCCTATTGTATATCCAAGGCTGCGGACATGCAGCTCGCGCGCAACCTCGCGCGCGAGCATGGCCGCCACAATATCCGCGTCAACTGCATCGCGCCGGGTCTGATCCGCACCGATTTCGCGCGCGCGCTGTGGGAGGATCCCGACACGCTCAAGGCATCGACCTCGACCGCCGCGCTGAAGCGCATCGGCGAGCCGCACGAAATCGCGGGGACGGCGGTGTTCCTCGCCTCCCCCGCCTCGACATTCCTCACGGGCCAGACCATCGTCGTCGATGGCGGGCAGACGATCTAGGAGACCAGATATGGCCGGAAGGCTCGAGGGAAAAAGCGCGATCATCACGGGTGCGGGTTCGGGGATCGGCCGCGCCACGGCGCTGCTGTTCGCGCGCAACGGCGCGCGGCTCGTGATCGGCGACAAGGCCGAAAGCGTGCACGAAACCGCGAAGCTGATCCGCGACGAAGGCGGCGAGGTGAGCGCGCTGCAGATGAATGCGGGGAAGGAAGAGGACGTCCAGAAGCTCGTCGAAACGGCGCGGCTTTCCTATGGCGGGCTCGACATCGCCTATGCCAATGCCGGCATCTCCGGCGGCCTGACGGGCCTGTTCGAGCATACCGCCGACGACTGGCAGCAGATATTGCAGGTCAACCTGATCGGCCCGTTCCTGCTCATCAAGCATGCGGGCCAGCAGATCATGAAGAAGGGGTCGGGCTCGATCATCTGCACCGCGAGCGTCGCGGGGATCCGTTCGGGCGCGGGCTGCCCCGCCTATTCCGCGTCCAAGGCGGGCGTGATCAACCTCGTCCAGACCGCGGCACAGCAGCTTTCAGGCACGGGCGTGCGCGTCAATGCGATCTGCCCCGGACTGATCGAGACCGGGATGACCGAGCGCGCTTTCACCTATGCGCGCGAAAAGGGCGTCGAGGAAAAGATCGGCCGCCTCAATCCGCTGCGCCGCGCGGGACAGCCCCAGGAGATCGCCTTCGCGGCGCTCTTCCTCGCCTCGGACGAATCCTCCTATGTCAACGGGCAGGCGATCGTCGTAGACGGCGGCCTTTCGAGCTCGCACCCCGTGACTCGCCAGGAAACCGGAAAGACCGCTGCATGAACGAAATGGCGCCGCTCAAGGCAGAATTGAGCATTTCCGATCCGGCTGAACTCGGGTTCGATCCCGCGCGGCTCGCCCGTATCGACGCGCATCTCAAGGCCAGATATCTCGACACCGGGCGGCTGCCGCATACCGCCTTGCTGATCGGTCGTGGCGACGAGATCGCGCATCTGTCGCTGCAGGGCGACGCGCGCGCGGGCGAAGCACTCAGGGGCGACGCGATCTTCCGGATCGCCTCGATGTCCAAGCCGATCACCTCGATCGCGTTCATGCAGCTTGTCGAGGAAGGCAAGCTGGCGCTTGCCGATCCCGTGACGAAAGTGATCCCCGAATGGAAGGATCTGGGCGTGTTCGTCGCGGGCGGAGGCAACGTCCCCTTTGTCAGCCGCCCGGCCGCCACGCCGATGCGGATGATCGACCTGCTGCGCCACACCGCGGGGCTCACCTACAGCTTCCAGGAACGCACGCCGATCGACGCGGCCTACCGCAAGCTGAAGCTGGAGGCGTTCTCGGGCCCCGATCTGGAAGAGATGATCCGCATCCTCGCTGGCGTCCCGCTCCAGTTCGATCCGGGCACATCATGGAATTATTCGGTCGCGACCGACATCCTCGGCGCGATCATCCAGCGCGTCGACGACAAGCCTCTCGACGAGGCGATCGCGGACCGGGTCACGCGCCCGCTCGGCATGGCCGACACGCATTTCCAGGTGCCCGCCGACAAGCTCCACCGCTTGCCCGACTGCTATGCCTTCCACCCGAGCGAGGTGAAGAAGCTCTATGATCCGGGCGAAGGCAGCGCGTGGGGCCGCAAGCCCAACCAGCTTTCTGGCGGCGGCGGGCTCGCCTCGACGCTCGCCGACTATCACCGCTTCTGCCGGATGCTGATCAACGACGGTGAACTCGACGGCACGCGCATCATCAGCCGCAAGACGCTGGAACTGATGACCGCAAACCACCTGCCCGGCGGCGGCGACCTGACGCAACACTCGACCGCGCTGTTCAGCGAGGCGGAGAATGCCGGGGTCGGTTTCGGGCTCGGCTTTGCGACGACGCTCGATGCCGCCGCCACGATGATCCCCGGATCGAAGAGCGATTTCTACTGGGGCGGGATGTTCTCGACCGCCTTCTTCGTCGACCCCGTTGAAAACATCATCATGATCTTCATGACCCAGTTGATGCCGTCGAGCACATATCCCGTGCGGCGCGAGATCAAGACCATGCTTTATTCGGCGCTAGCCGACTGACCATCAGGAGGAACCAATGTCCGTCATCACCACCGAACGCCACGGCGACATCCTCGTCATCGTCTCCAACAACCCCCCGGTGAACGCGCTGGGCGCCGAGGTACGGGTCGGCATCGACAAGGCGATCAGGGAAGCCGCGGCCGATGACTCGATCAAGGCGGTGGTGATCCGCTGCGACGGCCGCACCTTCTTTGCGGGCGCCGACATCACCGAGTTCGGCAAGCCGCCCGTGGAGCCCTGGCTGCCCGCGCTGGTCGAATCGATCGAGCTGTCTGAAAAGCCCGTGATCGCCGCAGTCCACGGCACCGCGCTGGGCGGTGGCTGCGAGGTCGCGCTCGGGTGTCACTATCGCATCGCCGTCCCCTCGGCGCAGTTCGGCACGCCCGAGGTCAAGCTGGGCCTGCTTCCCGGCGCGGGCGGCACGCAGCGCCTGCCGCGCGTGGCGGGCGTGGAGCTGGCGCTCGAACTGACGTCCAAGGGCGATCCGATCCCCGCGACTAAGGCAAAGGAGGCCGGGCTGGTGGACCGGCTTGCGGGCGAGGACAGCCTCGTCGCCGACGCGATCGCCTTTGCGGGTGAGGTGAAGGATGTACGGCCGATCCCGCGGATCCGCGACAGGACCGCTACCGCCTCGCCCGAGCTGTTCGACGATTTCCGCAAGGCCAATGCCAAGCGCTTCCGCGGCTTCGACGCGCCCGAGGCGAACATCAAATGCGTCGAGGCGGCGACGAAGCTTCCCTTCTCCGAAGGCCTAGAGTTCGAACGTCAGGAATTCACGAAGCTGATGTTCGGCACGCAGTCCGCGGCGATGCGCCACATCTTCTTCGCTGAGCGCAAGGCCGCCAAGATCGACGGCATCGCCTCCGACATCGCGCTGCGCCCGATCAAAAAGGTCGGCATGATCGGCGCGGGCACGATGGGCGGCGGCATCTCGATGAACTTCCTGTCGGCGGGCATCCCCGTGACGATCGTCGAGATGAAGCAGGACGCGCTCGACCGCGGCACCGGCATCATCCGCAAGAATTACGAGGCGACCGCGGCCAAGGGCCGGATGAAGCCCGAGCAGGTCGAAAAGGCGATGGGGTTGCTCACCCCCACGCTCAGCCTTGAAGACCTGGCGGACTGCGACCTCATCATCGAGGCGGTGTTCGAGAATATGGACGTCAAGAAGGAGGTCTTCGGCAAGCTCGACAAGATCGCCAAGCCCGGCGCGATCCTCGCCTCCAACACCAGCTATCTCAACATCGACGAGATCGCCGCATCGACGAGCCGCCCGCAGGACGTTCTCGGCCTGCACTTCTTCTCGCCCGCCAATGTGATGAAGCTGCTCGAGGTCGTGCGCGGTGCGAAGACCGCCGACGACGTGCTCGCGACCGCGATGGACGTCGCCAAGAAGATCAAGAAGGTCGCGGTCGTGGCGGGCGTGTGCGACGGCTTTATCGGCAACCGCATGCTGAAGCCCCGCCAGTTCGAGGCGATGAAGCTGCTCATGGAAGGCGCGACGCCTGCCCAGATCGACAAGGTTCATGTCGATTTCGGGATGCCGATGGGTCCCTTCCAGATGAGCGATCTCGCGGGCGTCGACATCGGCTGGCACCGCGATCCCACGCGGATCGAGAACATCCGCGACGCGCTCGCCGCGATCGGCCGCTGGGGCCAGAAAACGGGCAAGGGCTTCTATGACTATGACGAGAAGCGCAATCCGAGCCCGTCTGCCGAGGTCCAGAAGATCATCGACGACTTCGCCGCCAAGTCGGGCGCAACCAAGCGCGAGATCAGCGACGAGGAAATCATCGAGCGCACGCTCTACACGATGGTCAACGAAGGCGCGCTGATCCTCGAGGAGAAGATGGCGCAGCGTGCGTCGGACATCGATGTCGTCTGGATCTACGGCTATGGCTGGCCGATCTATCGCGGCGGCCCGATGTTCTGGGCGGATCTCGAGGGCGCGGACAAGATCAAGGCCGGGCTGGACAAGCACGGCTTCGAAGTCGCGCCGCTGCTGGCCGAGAAAGCCGCGAGCAAGGGCCGCTTCAACTGAGCAGCTTCTCCGCGCGGGCGCGCCAGCTCGTTGCAAGCTGATCCATCAGGGCGAGTTCGCGCAAGGCCGCGGGCTCGCCCTTTCCCTTTCCGCCGATCAGCAGTCCGAAGACGCGCCCGACGCTCCATTGCGGCAGCGGACGCGCGACGAGCGCGAGCGTGTCGCCCGCGGCAACCTCGCCCTCCTCGATCACGCGGTAATACCAGCCACTGCGCCGCGTCTTCACCACCGTCGCGGGCACGCTCGCAATGCCGAAGCGGTGGCCGAGCTTCCAGCAGGGCTGGCGGCCCTGCGAAATCTCGACCAGCGCGCTGCCAAGCCGGTAGCGGTCGCCGATGCACGCCTCGGTCTCGATCAGCCCTGTGGTCGAGATATTCTCGCCAAAGGCGCCGGGCGTGCCGAGCAGCGCGTGCCCCTCAAGCCTTTCGGTCCAGAAGGGATAGTGATCGCGCGGATAATGGTGGATCGCCTTGTCCGGCCCGCCATGCACCGTCGGGTCGCCCTGCTCGTCGCCCTCGATGCCCAGCAAACCGACGCGACGGCCCCCGTCAACGCGGGTCTTGGCGATCGCGCTCGGCTCGCCCTTGTCGCCAAAGGCGCGCGCCTTGCCCGTCATCACCGCATCGATCGTGACACTCATCATCCAAGCCTTTCACGCAGCTCGCGCTTCAATATCTTGCCGATCTCGTTGCGCGGCATCGCATCGACCACATGCACCGCCGAGAGGCGCTGGGTCTTGCCGAGCTGTGCATTGGCGAACTGGCGCAGCGCCTCGGGGTCGGGGTTCGTGCCCGGAACCGCGACGACGAAGCCCACTGGCGTCTCGCCCCAATCCTCCGACGGCGCGCCCACGACCGCAGCCTCGGCGACATCGTCATGCGCCATTAGCGCATCTTCCAGGTCGCCCGGATAGATGTTGAAGCCGCCCGAAATGATCATGTCCTTGGCGCGGCCCAGCAAGGTGAGGAAGCCGTCCGCGTCGAACGCCCCGATGTCGCCCGTGCGGATGAAGCGGTTGCCCTCGGCGTCGAACCATTCGGCCTCGCGCGTCTTGCCGGGCTGGTTGTGATAGCCCGTCATCATCGCCTCCGACCGGCCGACGACCTCGCCCTTTTCGCCGGGCGGCAGCGGGTTGCCCGCCGCGTCGATCACGCGGACGTCATGCCCCGGTGCGGCGCGGCCGACGGTATCGAGCTTGTCGGGATGTTCATGCGCCAGCAGGATGCACGTCCCGCCACCCTCGGTCATGCCGTAATATTCGACGAGCCCGCCCGGCCAGCGCGCTAGGATATCTGCCTTGAGTGCAGCCGAAAAAGGCGCGCTCGTGCAGAATTTCACGCGGTACGCGCTCAAGTCGAAGTCGTCGAAATCGGAGCGCTCCATCAGTCGCTTGTACTGGACGGGCACCAGCATCGCGTGCGTGACCCGCTCGGCCTCGGACAATTCGAGGAAGCGCCGCGCGTCGAATTTGCGCATGATGACCGCGGTGCCGCCATGCGCGAGCGTCGGCACGAAGGCGACGAGCGTTGTGTTCGAATAGAGCGGGGTGGAGATCAGCGTCACCGCATCGCGACCATAGCCCGATGCGCCCGCGCGGCGGATATGCCCCCAGCGCATCCGGTGCGACTGGACGATTCCCTTGGGATTGCCCGTCGTCCCGCTCGAATAGATGATGTTGAAGGGGTCGTCGGGGCCGACCTCGACGCGCGCCGGCGTCGCGCCTTCATCCTCGATCCAGCCTTCCAGCGGCGTCCCGGCCGTATTCAGGTCGAGCGCGATCAGATCAATCCCCGCGGGCAGGTGGACGTCCTTCAGCGTCTCCGCCATCTCCGCATCGAGGAACAGATGCGCGGTGCCGCAATCGGCGATCATGTTGGCGAGCGCCGCGGGCGCCGCGGATGCGGTCAGCGGGGTCGCCGCCCCGCCCGCGCGGAGCGCCCCGAGGAAGACGAGCGCATAGTTGGCCGAGGGCATCGCCCCGATCGCGACCGCCTGCCCCCGCTTCAACCCGTCGCGCTGGAGCGCGGCGGCGATGCGGTCGACCATGGCATCGACGTCGGCATAGCTCAGCCGCTGGTCGTCATCGACCAGCGCGACCGCATCGGGGCGCTCTGCCGCATGGGCTGCAATAAGGTCGGAGAGCAGCGCGAAATCGCTGTCGAGCAATGCTTGTGCGGTGGTCATGGCTCAGGACTTATCTCAATGCGCCGCACGATCAACCCATGTGGGGGGCTGGCGGCTGCAACGGGCCTTCCTATATCCTCCGCCGGGTGTGGAGCGTAACCCGAGTGCGGAGAATGAAATGGCAATCGACCTTTACTACTGGCCGACCCCCAATGGCTGGAAGATCACCATCGCGCTTGAAGAGATGGCGCTCCCCTACAAGGTTCACACCGTCAATATCGGAGAGGGCGAACAGTTCGCGCCCGAATTCCTGAAGATCAGCCCCAATAACCGCATGCCCGCGATCGTCGATCCCAACGGCCCCGACGGGCATCCGATCTCGGTGTTCGAGTCGGGGGCGATCCTGCTCTATCTCTCGCGCAAGACAGGGCTGTTCGGCGGCGCGAACCTGCGCGAGCGCGCCGAGGTCGAGAGCTGGCTGATGTGGCAGATGGGTGGCCTCGGCCCGATGTCGGGCCAGGCGCACCATTTCCGCAACTATGCCCCCAGGATCGAACCCGACCCCAACCGGACCGAATATGGCGCGACGCGCTATACCAATGAGGTCAACCGGCTTTACGGCGTGCTCGACAAGCGCCTTGCCGATCGCGAATTCGTCGCGGGCGACCTCTCGATTGCCGATTTCGCGATCTGGCCGTGGATATTGCCCGAGGGACAGGGACAGAATCTCGACGATTTTCCGCATCTGAAGCGCTGGCACGAACTGTGCGGCGCGCGCGAAAGCTTCATCAAGGGCAAGGCAGTGTGCGAGGAATTGCGCAAGCCGCTCGAAGCCGACAGCGAGGAAGCGGAAAGGGCGCGGCAGGTGCTCTTCGGCCAGACCGCGCGCGCCTGATCGACGGACGCGGCACGGCGGGGCTTCCGCGGGGCTTTGACCGGCCTTACAGACCTGCCCCATGAGTGCCGCGCTACCCAACCCCCGCATCCCGCTTTCCTCGCTCTCGGCAGCCGCGATCGCCGCGCTGGTCGGCTTTGGTGGGACCGTCGTGCTCGTCGTGCAGGCGGGGCAGACGATTGGCGGTTCAGCCGCGCAGATCGGGTCGATGGTCACCGCGCTCTGCCTCGGCATCGCGATCGCGGGCGCTGGGCTCAGCTATCGGCTGAAAATGCCCGTCGTACTTGCCTGGTCGACCCCGGGCGCCGCGCTGATCGCGGCGAGCAGCACGGGCGCAAGCTGGCCCGTCGCGATCGGGGCGTTCATCGCCGCCGCCGCTATGATGGCGCTGCTCGGCCTCGTCCCCGCGCTCGGCCGGCTCGCCGCGCGGATTCCGCCTGCGGTCGCCTCGGCGATGCTCGCGGGGATCCTGCTGCCCTTCTGCCTCGCGCTGTTCCGCACCTTCCAGTCCGACGCGGTGCTCGCGGGGCTGCTGCTCGTCATCTTCGTCGTCGCGCGCCAGAAATTCCCTGCCTATGCGCTGCTGATCGTCCTCGTCGCCGCGATCGCGCTCGTGGTCGGGCGCGGCGACATCGCGCCGCATGACGGCGGCACGATGTTCGGCGGAATGAGCGCGACGCTGCCCGCGTTCGACTGGCGCGCTATCGTCAGCCTCGGCGTGCCGCTCTTCCTCGTCACGCTCGTCTCGCAGAACCTGCCCGGCTTCGTCGTGCTGCGCTCGGCCGGCTATCAGCCCCCTTCGCAGCCGATCCTGTTCGTCACCGGCATGGCCTCGCTGCTGCTCGCCCCCTTCGGCGCGCACAGCGTCAACCTCGCCGCGATCACCGCGGCGATCTGCACCGATACCGACGCACACCCCGACCCTGCGCGCCGCTGGCTGGTGGGGATTTTCTATGCCGGCTTCTATCTGCTGCTCGCGGCCTTCGCGGTGCCGCTGGTCGGGCTGTTCATGGCGATGCCGCACGAGACGGTCGCGGCGATCACCGGGATCGCGCTGATCGGCCCGCTGGTCAACGCGCTGGGTGGGATGCTTGCCGAATCCCACGACCGCGAGCCCGCGGTGCTGACCTTCGCGGCCACAGCGTCGGGGATGACGCTGCTCGGCGTCGGATCGGCATTCTGGGGTCTCGTCGCGGGCTTTCTCGCGCTCGGCGTCCGGCGGCTGTTTCAGGCGATGCCGTCGATCCAGTCCGCAAGCTCGCCCAGCGCCGACAGCTCCGCAAAGCGCGGGTGATCCGCGGGGGCGTCCGCCGCCTCATGCGCCCAGACCAGCGGATAGGGGATGAGCGCCGCCCAGCTTCCTGCTTCGAGCGCGGGGAGCACGTCCGAACGCACCGAATTGCCCGCCATCACCGCCTGCTCCGCCGCGCCGTGGTGCGCGAAGATGCGCGCATAGACGTCGGCGGTCTTCTCGCTGACGATCTCGACGCCCGAGAAGAACGAGCCCAGCCCCGAGGCGGCGAGCTTCTGTTCCTGGTGGAACAGATCGCCCTTGGTGATGAGCACCAGCTTCGCGCGGCCCGCGAGCGTCTCCAGCGCGTCCTCGACGCCGGGCAACGGCTCGATCGGGTGGTGCATCATCTCGCGCCCCGCCGACAATATCTCGGCCAGCACTTCGGCGGACACGCGCCGGTCGCTCACCTCCAATGCGGTCTCGATCATCGAGAGCGTGAAGCCCTTGGCGCCATAGCCATAGGTCACAAGGTTGCGCCGCTCGATCGCGGCAAGCTCGGCCTCGATCGCGTGCGGCTCCGCGAAGTCGCCGAGCAGCTCGTTGAACCGCGCATGGGTCATCCGGAAGATCGTCTCATTGTGCCAGAGCGTGTCGTCGGCATCGAGACCGATGATCGAGATGGGCATGACGCGACTCCTATTACGATGCGGCGCCGCGATAGCCGCCCGATCCGGCATGGAGCAAGCCGCCCTTTCCTCATCGGCGATCCTGTTCTAGCTTCCCGCCTATCCGAAGCGCCCGGTGCGGGCGCGCAGCACAGAGCCGATCGCTTCATGACCTTGCGTAAGATTGTGTCCACCACCCTGCTCGCCGCGCTTGCCGCATGCGGCTCCGCAAAGAACGAGAACACCGCCGCGCCGCAGGCCGCGCCCGTGCTGTTCACCGAGGATGCGAAGGACACGCACAGCTTCGCGCGACCCGAAGAGGCGCGCGTCAGGCATGTCTCGCTCGATCTCACGACCGATTTCGACACCAGGGTGGTGCAGGGCACCGCGACGCTCGACATCGAGACCGCGCCGGACGCGAAGGAGGTCGTGCTCGACAGCAAGAGCCTCAATATCAGCCGCGTCACCGATACCGAGGGACGCGCGCTGCCCTTCGCGCTCGGCAAGGGTGACGAGGTCCACGGCCAGCCACTTACCGTCCAGTTGGGCGGCGCAAAGAAGATCGTCGTGCATTACGCCTCGGCGCCCGGCGCTGCCGCACTGCAATGGCTTTCGCCGTCGCAGACCGCGGGCAAGAAGCTCCCCTATCTGTTCAGCCAGGGTCAGGCGATCCTCAACCGGACGTGGATCCCGACGCAGGACAGCCCCGGCATCCGCCAGAGCTGGGATGCGACGATCACCGTCCCCGAGGAACTGACCGCGGTGATGAGCGCCGAGATGCTGACGCCAGAGGGCGAGGAAACCGACGGCGGCCGCGTCTTCCGCTTCAAAATGGACAAGCCCGTCGCCCCCTATCTGATCGCGATCGCGGTGGGCGATCTCACCTTCAAGGAAATCGGCCCGCGGACCGGCGTGTGGACCGAACCCGCAATGCTCGAAAAGAGCGCGTGGGAGTTTGCCGATCTGGAGAAGATGGTTTCGGCCGCGGAGGGGCTTTACGGACCCTATCGCTGGGGCCGCTACGACCTGCTCGTGCTGCCGCCGAGCTTTCCCTTTGGCGGGATGGAAAATCCGCGGCTCACCTTCCTCACCCCGACCGTGATCGCGGGCGACCGCTCGCTCGTGTCGCTGATCGCGCACGAACTCGCGCATAGCTGGTCGGGCAATCTCGTCACGAACGCCACCTGGGACGATTTCTGGCTCAACGAGGGTTTCACGACCTATTTCGAGAACCGGATCATGGAGGCGATGGAGGGCAAGGAGCGCGCCGCGATGCTCGCCGATCTCGGCTGGTCGGACATGGAGCAGGCGTTCACCGATGTCGGCGGCTCGCGCTCCAAGGATACCCAGCTTCACCTGAACCTCGACGGCCGTGATCCCGACGACGGCATGACCAACGTCGCCTATGAAAAAGGCGCGGTGTTCCTGCGCACGATCGAACAGACCGTCGGCCGCGAAAAATGGGACGCGTATTTGAAGAGCTATTTCGACCGCTTCGCCTTCCAGCCCCAGACGAGCGCCGGCTTCATCGCCGATCTGCGCAAGAACCTGTTGGGCGGCGACGCGGCGCTGGAGAAGAAGATCGGCGTTGAAGAGTGGATCTATCAGCCCGGCGTTCCCGCCAATGCGGTCCATCTGAAGGCCGCGAGCTTCGCTGCGATCGACCAGGCGGCGAAGGCCTTCTCGGGCGGCCAGCCCGCCTCCTCGATCGATGCCTCGAAATGGTCGACGCAGGAGCGCGTGCGCTTCCTCAACGCGCTGCCGCGCAGGCTGACGCCAGCGCAGCTCGCCGATCTCGATGCGACATGGAAGCTGGGCAGCACGGGCAATGGCGAGATCCGCTTTGCCTGGCTGATGCTCGCGGTCGCCAACCGCTACGACCCCGCGGCGGCCTCTGCCGAACAGTTCCTGACCGCGCAGGGCCGCCGCAAGTTCGTCAGCCCCTTGTTCGAGGCGCTCGAGAAGCAGGGCGAATGGGGCAAGCCGATCGCCGCCAGAATCTACGCCAAGGCGCGCCCGGGCTATCATTCGGTGACCGCCGTGACCGTCGACAAGATGCTTGGCTGGAAAGCCTGAATTCGTGATCCCGGCCGCAATTGCGGCCGGGATCACCGTTCGTCGACACCTCATCGCGGAGTCGTAACAACTCGCCGCAAAGGTTGAGCTGCGTTAACCCGACCCTATTCCGCCTTGCACAAAACCCCTCCATGAGAAGGCCATAGGGGTCGCACAGGGGGTTTCATGATTTCGCGAGCGAAGCGCGCAGCAGCAGGCATTGCCATGCTGATCGGCATGACGATCGCCTCGATCGCCCCCGCCGCGGCCCAATACTGGCAGTGCGCACCCTATGCGCGTTCGATTTCGGGCATCGAGATCTACGGCAACGCACACACCTGGTGGGCGCAGGCCGAGGGCAAGTACGATCGCGGCAACGTGCCGCAGGTCGGCGCGGTGCTCGCAATGAAATCCTCGGGCAAGATGCGCCTCGGCCATGTCGCGATGGTTTCGAAGGTTCTCTCCGAGCGTGAAGTTCTCCTCATCCACGCCAACTGGTCGCGCGGCGGCCAGATCGAGCGCGATGTCCGCGCGATCGACGTTTCCGAAGCCGGCGACTGGAGCGAGGTGAAGGTCTGGTACGGCCCGATGGCCGATCTGGGCATGACCGAATATCCCGCCTATGGCTTTATCTACGCCAAGGCCAAGGCCGAGCCCGCAATCCAGATCGCCGACAGCCGCCTTGCCCGCATGCCCGCGGTGATGGCGGCATTCCGTGCACAATCGGGCGACTGAACGCCGCCGCGCAATTTTCCGGACGCCAGGACAAAAAAGGCCATCCAACCACACGGCTGGACGGCCTTTTTCGTATACAGAGACTGCCCGCGACGCGGACCTGGCCCCGGCAAGAGTCAGCCTTCCGGCGACGCCTCCCCGGCCTTCACATCCTCGTACCACGCCTCGACGGCGCCGCTCAGCTTGAGCGTCAGCGGCTTGCCCTTGCGGTCGAGCGTCTTGCCCGCCTGAACGCGGATCCAGCCTTCGGAGATGCAATATTCCTCGACATTGTGCTTCTCGACGCCCTTGAAGCGAATGCCGACACCGCGCGCGAGCAGTTCGGCATTGTGGAAGGGGCTTTCGGGATCGATTGCAAGGCGGTCGGGAGGCGTATCGCTCATCGGAACATCTTTCAGCTGGGATATGGCCGCGGCCCTAGCGAACCGCCACGCCCCGCGTCAATCGTCGATCAGCCCGTGACGTCGCAATAGACCGGCCGGATGGCGCCAGAGTCGGCATAGATCTGGAATCGCGCCAATGCACCCTGGACGCCCGCGATCGGAAGCGGCGCCGCACGGTCAGCAGCCAGCCGCGTTGCGTGGAGCAGGTTGATTGCGGCGTCGGGACGCGTCGTCAGCACGCGCCCGCGCCGTTCGCTCGCCGCCGAATTGATACCGACGACCGTCCCGGCGGCGTCGAGGGTCGGCCCGCCGCTGATCCCGCCAAGCGCATGATCGAACTCGGGAAAGCGCGCGACCTCGGCCCAGGCAAGCACGGGTTCGGTGCGCCCCGGCCCGCGCGCAGCGCTTCCCGGCCCGATCAGCCGGCTGTGCACGACCGCGGGCCGCCCCGAAGGAAAGCCCATGTGATAACCGTCGGCTCCCGCGACGGGCTCGTGTGCGGCAAGCGGCAGGATCTCCGGGCTTGGCAGACCATCGGTGATGATCGCGGCATCGCTCACGCGGCTCTGGAAGACGCCGCGAACACGCGCGGCCTGTGCGGGGCCTGTCGACAGACCGATCCGGTCACAGGCACGCACGACATGTTCGGCGGTCATCCACAGGCCATTCGCCGAGATCGCGAAGGCTGTACCCTGGCTGTCCTGCGGCCTGCCACTCTCGTCGATGCCATATTCGGGCGCGGGCAGTTGCCCGGGCAAGGGCATCTGCTCCTCGATCGGCGGGCGGCGCGGATTGCCGTCGGGCTCGCGCACCGGCCGCTCCTCGCGCCCGAAGAACAGCGTAACGAGCAAAAGGAACAAAAATGCCGGGAGGAGCGAACAGCCCTGGCGCGAGCCCATGAACTCAGCCCGACACCGCCGCCGCGGTCAGCATGGCGACGGAGATCTTGGTCATCGCAAGGAAGATCGCCGCTGACTTCTCGTCATGCTCGATGCGCTTGGGAAGGTGGTGAAGGATCAGGTCGACCCCGCGAAAGGCGATGACCTGGATGATGAGGATCACCGTGCCCCAGACCGCGACGTCCCAGACATTGACCGAGGCGCGCAGGCAGAAGGCCATCGGGATGGCGAGGCCGACCGCCGCGCCGCCGAGCGAGATCGCCGCCGCCTGATTGCCCTGGCGGATCAACTCCATCTCCTTGTGCGGTGTCAGCCAGAGATAGACGAATAGCGCGAGCAGGAAGACCGCGAGCGAGACGCCCAGATGCAGCAGCAACACGGGTAGGCCCGCAATCAGGCTTTGCAGAACGGGTTCCAAGCTTTCACTCCCCTTCGGATCGACGGGCTTGCCGCACCCATTTGGCCGGCCGGGCATTCGCGGTCAATCGGCCGGAAGCACCTGGTACGATTATCGCAACATATCCAGAAAGCGGTGAATCTGCTGGATCACGACCGATCCTTCGCCCACGCCCGAAGCGACGCGCTTCACCGAGCCCGAGCGGACATCGCCGACCGCGAATATCCCCGTCCTGCTAGTAGTGAAAGTTCCGCCGTCCCTTCCGGTGACGACGAACCCGGCGGCATCGAGATCGAGGCAGCCTTGAAGCCAAGCCGTGTTCGGCACGGCGCCGATCATGACGAACAGCGCGCCAACATCCTGCCGCGCTGCATCGCCCGTCAGCTGGTTGCGCCACGTCACCCCGTCCAGCGACTGATCACCATGCAGCTCCGAGATCTCCGAATGGCCATGAAGCGTGATCCTCGGCGACGCCGCGATCCGGTCGATCAGATAGCTCGACATGGTCGAGGCGAGCCCGGTGCCCCGCACGAGCATGTGCACATGCTGCGCCGTGCGTGAGAGGAACACCGCCGCCTGCCCCGCCGAATTGCCGCCGCCGATCACCACCACGGGCTGGTTGGCGCACAGATTGGCTTCCATCGCCGTCGCCGCATAGTGGATGCCCTGCCCTTCGAAGGCCTCGTAGCGAGGCAGATCGAGCTTGCGATAACTCGCGCCCGTCGCGACGACGACTGCACGGGTCTTCAGGGTGCTGCCATCTTCAAGCGCGATGACGAACGGCTGGCCGGAACAGTCCAGACTGTCGGCGCTGCGCGACACAGCCAGCCGCGCCCCGAACTTGAGCGCCTGCACCTGCGCGCGTCCCGCCAGTGCCTGCCCCGAGATTCCCGTCGGAAAACCGAGATAATTTTCGATCTTGGAGCTCGTTCCGGCCTGGCCACCCGGCGCGATCCCCTCGATCACGATGGTGTCGAGCCCTTCGGACGCCGCATAAACCGCGGCAGCGAGCCCCGCCGGCCCCGCACCCACCACGGCGAGGTCGTGGACATGCTCCGGATCGATGGTGATCGTCAGCCCGAGAACATCCGCGAGCGCGTGGTTGCTGGGGTTGCGAAGCGGCGCGCAGTCGGCGACCACGACCGGCAGATCGCCCTGCTCGAGATGGAACCATTCGAGCAGGCCCGCCGCGGCCGGATCGCGTTCGGTGTCGATCAGCCGGTGCGGATAGCCATTGCGCAGGAGGAAGGAGAGCAGCCGGACGGTATCCGCCGAATGCCCCGCACCGACGAGCGTCACCCCGCCGTGCCCATGCTGGAGAAGCGCTACGCGGCGGAGGATGAACGCACGCATCAATATCTCGCCGATATCGGGCTCGGCCGAAATCAGCTTGCGGAATGCCTCGCGCGCAACGCGTACGACGCGGGTCTCGCCGATCGCGCGCGCGCTCACGAGTATCTGCCGGTCGGTGAACAGGTCGATCTCGCCGGTAAACTGGCCTGGGCCGTGAACTGTGATGACATTGGGCGCGCAGCCCTGGCTGAACTCGAGCACCTCGACCCCGCCACTCTGCACGAGGAAGAAGTCCACGTGACGGTCGCCACGCGTGAAGAGCTTCGCGCCGTCGCAGACCGTCTCCGCGTTCCCGAATGCGGCGACGCGCATCGCCATATCTTGCGAAAGCACAGGGAATGTCTGCGCGAGACGCGCCATGGGGTCGCTGGGGTCAAGCTCCGAAACGCCGGGATTCGAGTCGCTCATCCCTCGAGCTTATGGTGTCCGCTGCCGGCATGCGAGCGGGATCGTGCCCCTGAAACGATCAAGTCTAGCGACAGTAACGTACCCGCACGCGCCGATCGATATAAGGATCGTACACCCACCGCGTCGCGCAGCGCGGACCGTAATAATAATAGGGATGGGGCCGCGGATAATAATAACGGTCGTAATCGTAATAATAGGGCGGCGGGTAATAACGGTAATAAGAGCGCGGATAATAGGGACGGCCATAATGATGGCCGTGATAATGGCGACGCGCGTCCGCCGAACCCGCGCTCCCCACAAGCATCGCGGCACCTATGCCAAGCGTTGCGGCCTTCCAGCCAGAACCGAGCATGCCAGCCTCCTGTCCCCCCGCGATGAGGGCGTCGGTCGACTCGCATGGTCGGCACGGCGTCCAGGCGGTGCAGAGACTAGAGGCAAGTGGCTGAACCCGCGAGGAACCCGAAATTCATCGGGGGTTCAGCCGGATTTTGACGTCAGGCCGCCTTGGCGCGGTTGGCCTTCTTGCGCTCATGCGGATCGAGGTGACGCTTGCGGAGACGGATCGACTTGGGAGTCACCTCCACGAGTTCATCATCGTCGATATAGGCGATCGCCTGCTCGAGCGTCATCTTCCAGGGCGGGGTCAGACGGATCGCATCATCCTTGCCGCTTGCTCGGAAGTTGGTGAGCTGCTTGGACTTCATCGGATTGACTTCGAGATCCTCGGTCTTGGCGTTCTGACCGATGATCATGCCTTCGTAGAGCGCCTCGCCGACGCCGACCATCAGCACGCCGCGCTCTTCGAGCGGGCCGAGCGCATAGGCATTCGCCTCGCCCGCACCGTTCGAGATCAGCACACCATTGGCGCGGCCCTCGATACTGCCCTTGTACGGCCCGTATTTCTCGAACAGCCGGTTCATGATGCCCGTGCCACGCGTGTCCGACAGGAACTCGCCATGATAGCCGATCAGCCCGCGCGAGGGTGCGGAGAAGGTGATGCGCGTCTTGCCGCCGCCCGAGGGACGCATGTCGGTCAGCTCAGCCTTGCGGATCGACATCTTCTCGACGACGGTGCCCGAATGCTCGTCGTCGACGTCGATCACGACGGTTTCATAGGGCTCCTCGCGGCCCGCGGGGCCATCCTGGAAGAGCACGCGCGGACGCGAGATGCCGAGTTCGAAGCCTTCGCGGCGCATCGTCTCGATGAGCACGCCCAGCTGGAGTTCGCCACGGCCAGCGACTTCGAACGAGTCCTTGTCCTCGCTCTCGGTGACGCGGATCGCGACGTTCGATTCGGCCTCGCGGAACAGCCGATCGCGGATCATGCGGCTGGTGACCTTGGTCCCCTCGCGGCCCGCCATCGGGCTGTCGTTGACCGCGAAGCGCATCGACAGCGTCGGCGGGTCGATCGGCTGCGCCTGGATCGCGTCAGTCACCGAGATGTCGGCGATCGTGTTGGCGACGGTCGCGACGGTCATGCCCGCGAGCGAGATGATGTCGCCCGCCCTGGCCTCTTCAACCGGCACCCGCTCAAGCCCGCGGAACGAGAAGATCTTGGACGCGCGGCCAGCTTCCATGACGTTGCCGTCCATGTCGAGCGCGTGGATCGCCTGGTTGACCTTGACGGTACCCGAGGCGACGCGGCCCGTAAGAATGCGGCCGAGGAAGTTGTCGCGATCGAGCAGCGTGACGAGGAACTTGAACGGACCGTCCTCGTTGAGCGCGGGCGCGGGCACATGGCTCACGATCTTCTCGAACAGCGGCTCCAGCGTGCCTTCGCGCGCCGTGGGATCGTCACTGGCATAGCCATTGCGGCCCGAGGCGAAGAGAACGGGGAAGTCGAGTTGCTCGTCGGTGGCGTCGAGGCTGACGAACAGGTCGAACACTTCGTCGAGCACTTCCTGCGTGCGCTCATCCGCACGGTCGATCTTGTTGACGACGACGATCGGCCTGAGGCCGAGCGCGAGCGCCTTGCCCGTCACGAACTTGGTCTGCGGCATCGCGCCTTCGGACGAATCGACCAGCAGGATAACGCCGTCGACCATCGAGAGGATGCGCTCCACCTCGCCGCCGAAATCGGCGTGACCGGGCGTATCGACGATGTTGATCCGCGTGCCCTGCCAGTCGACCGAGGTGCACTTGGCAAGAATCGTGATCCCGCGTTCTTTTTCGAGATCATTCGAGTCCATCGCGCGCTCTTCGACGCGCTGATTGTCGCGGAAGGTGCCCGACTGGCGGAAAAGCTGGTCAACGAGCGTGGTCTTGCCATGATCGACGTGCGCGATGATGGCCACATTGCGGAGGCTCATTCAGGAGTCCTGGTGCTTTGAGAAAAAGGGTCGGCCGCGCCCATAGCGCATTTGTTGCATCGCGGAAAGGGGTGGATCGACGCGCGCGGGGCAAGCGCGCGCCGCGAGCCGTCAAAGCGTCATGATGCCGCGCTGGGGCTGGCGGGAGACCACCGACTCCGCGACCAGCCGTGCGCCGGCATCGAGCAGCGCCTGTCGGCGCCCGACGATGGTGGTGCTGCGCTGGACATCCTCGAAGGGCACGAGGCATGCGAGCGCGGGATGGGCAAGGACGCGCCCGACATAGCCGGCGGTCAGTGGCCAGCGTGCCGCATCGGGCGTGAATTCGGCATAGGCAGCGTTGCGGAAGAAGGACGCAACCGAGATGTCGGCAAGGCCGATGTCGCCGAACAGGAAGCCATTGGCGGGTAGTTGGGTCTCGAGATAGTCGAGCGTTGTGGGTATGTCTTCGGCCAGCGTCTTTTCGACGCGCGCGACGTCGCCGGGTTCGCCCCAGACCGCGGGGTGGACAACGCGCTGGTAGAACAGCCCCCAGATGAAGACATCGCCCAGCCGCGTATCGGCAAATTCCTCGAACCAGCGCGCACGCGCACGGTCCTTTACATCCGCGGGCAGCAGGGGATGGCCAGGCCAGGCTTCATCCAGATATGCGCAGATAACCGAGGAGTCGCAGAGTGTCAGGTCGCCGTCGACCAGCACGGGAATGCGGCGCAACGGGCTCATGCAAGCGAAGTCATCATTGCCGAAAAAGGGGGTGATCGGATCGATCTCGTAATCGAGCCCCTTCAGGTTGAGGCAGGCAAGAACCTTGCGGACATAGGGACTGACATAGCTGCCGATGATCTTCATGCGTTGCTCCTGATTTCCCGCAGGATGGGACAGCGCGACCATGGGCGCAAGCGGGCTACGGTCGGCGCGCCGCTGCCTCGGGGGCGGAATAGAGCCGGCGCAGAACCGCGCTGTTATAGAGCGACCGGGGCTCATCGCGCACAAACGCCGCGGCCTCGGCGGGATTGCGCCAGCCACGGAGCTGCGACGCAGCATCGCCCTGACCGCGATGGAGTGCCTGCTGGATCGCAAGCAGCTCGCGATCGGCGGTGCGGAGCGCGTCGCGATGCGCGCCGAGCCCCTTGACCGCATAGCGCTCGTCGATCTGGCCAAGCGCGGTACGCATCGCGGCAATCATCAGCCGGGCGGTCGCGGCGTCATCAGCGGCCAGCGCGACAAGCGCCGCCGTACGCGCCCGCGCGATGTCGTCACGCTGATCGCGAAGCACGACGACAGCCGTTTGGTCCCGTCCGCACGCTGTCGTGTCGAGCGCGCGGACATAGGCGGCAAGCCCGTCAAGCACCCGCGAGGACGGCTCGGCCCCGTCGAACTCCTCGACGACAAGGCCGCGGATGAAGTTACGAAGCGCAGGATCGGCGGGCGCGCGCGACACCTTGCCGGGCATGGCGAGATCGGGGATCGGCCGCGGATCGAAGACCTGATTGCCACGATGCGAACTCATCAGCGACGAGGTGACGTCGGCGGTGCCGGGCGCACCCGACAGCCCGGCAAAGAGGAAATCGGGATTGCCCCGTCCTGCCCTGTGGCAGCTTTCGCATGACAATCCCGCGCGCGCCGCCTGCCCGCCGAGAAGCAGTGGCGTGCGAAAGGCCGCCCTGCCCGTCTCGGCACTTGCGCGTACCGCGGGATCGGCGGGCGGCATATAGCATTCGGCAGGACGCTCGCTAAGCGCGCGGGCACGCGTCTCCGGCGCGAGCCAGCGCGCCGCGCGCAATTCGGGAACGGGTGCGGCGGCAATGGCGGACTGGCACAGCGCGAGCGCCGCGCCGAGCCTCAGGATCCCGATGCGCGCGCGGTTGCAATCCAACGCCGCAGTTCCTCCGCCTCATAGCAGCCGAAATCGCAGCTCGCATCGAGCGCCGCGAGCTTCTGTTCGGCACCCGCCAGATCACCGCGTTCGACCATCAGTTCGCCATAATATTCGGTGGCCCCGCGATGCGTTGGCGCGATCGCGAGCGCCGCGAGATAATAGGCTTCGGCGATGTCGTAACGCCTGAGCTTGCGGTGGGCGAAGCCGAGATAGGTCAGAATATCGGGATGCGGGCCGAAGGCACGCTGCGACGCCTTGAGCGCGTCGATTGCGGCGTCATAGCGCTGCTCGTTGATGAGCGCCACCGCGCCCAGATATGCGCTATCCCCCGCCGCCGCGCTCGCGATTGCCGCGTCGGGTACGAGATCGAGCCGCGCCTGAGGCCCCGCGGCGAGCGCCGCGGTGACGTCGTCGACCGCCTTTTGCAGATCGGCCGCCTGCGCGCAGGCCGTGCCGCAAGCGCCCTGTTTCTGCTTGAGCAGGTCAAGCTGCGCCTGCGCCTTTGCCTGATCGCCGAGCTTCGCATAGGTGACACCCAGCTCGCCCTGTGCAGGGATCAGATTGGCGTCGTACTTCACCGCCTTTTCGAAGAGGCTGCGCGCGCCCTTCATATCGCCGTCGCCCGCATGCGCGAGCCCCGCGAGATAATTGGTGTTCGCATCCTTCGGCGCTGCCTTGAGAACGCGGTCGAGCGATTTGCGCGCCGTCTTGTAGTTCTTCTCGCCCAGTGCGGCGACGCCGTTGCGATAATCCTCCGCCGGGTCGTAGTTCGGCGCGCTCATGCTCGGCATCGATCCACCGCCACCCCCGCCGCCGCCGGCCGCCAGCACGGCGCTTCCCGAAGCTGCGAGCGCCGTCGCCAGCACAATGCTGCCCGCCATCCGGTAGCCAAGCATTGTCAGATCCTCTCCTGAAAGATCGCGATGCCTCCGAACTAGCACAAATCGCCTGTTGCGCCAATCGAACGCAGGCGACAGGGTCGCGCGCATGACCACCTTCGCCGGTGCGCTCAAGCGCCTGATTCCCGACCGATTCCTGCTCGTGCTGATCGCCACCGTGATCGCCGCCTCGCTGCTGCCCGCGCGCGGGCAGGCGCTGGAGGCGATCGGCACGATTTCCACCGCGGCGATCTTCACGCTGTTCTTCATGCACGGCGCGCGGCTGAGCCATGCAGCGGTGTTCGAGGGGCTGAAGCGCTGGCGGCTTCAGCTTGCGATCCTCGTCTTCGGCTATGGCATCATGCCATTGTTCGGGCTTGGTTTTTCGCAGCTGCTCGACGGCTGGCTGAGCCCCGGACTGGTGCTGGGGATCATCTTCCTGGCTGTGCTGCCGACAACGGTACAGTCCTCGATCGCCTATAGCTCGCTGGGCGGCGGTAATGTCGCGGGATCGGTGATCGCGGCGGCGGCGTCGAACCTGCTCGGCGTCGTGCTGACGCCGCTGCTGTTCGCAGCGCTCGCCAGCACACAGGGCGGCGATGCCGGCTTGTCGGCGATCGGCAAGATCATGCTGCTGCTCCTCCTGCCCTTCTGCCTCGGCCAGATCGCGCAGCGCTTCGTTTCGGGCTGGATCGGCCGGCACCGCGCGCTGGTCGGTTTTCTCGACAAGCTGACGATCGTGCTCGCGGTCTATGTCGCGTTCTCCGAGGCCGTGACGGGCGGAATCTGGCAGCGCGTCTCGGGCGAGGAACTGACGATTGTCGTGGCGGCGGTGACCGCGCTGCTGCTGCTGGCCTTCGCTGCCTCATGGGGCCTGGGTGCACTGCTCAAAAAGCCACGCGCGGACCGGATCACGCTGCTGTTCTCAGGCTCGCACAAGAGCCTCGCCACGGGCGCGCCGATGATCCGCATCCTGTTCGCGGGACCCGAGGCTGGCGCCATCCTGCTGCCGCTGATCCTCTACCATCAGTTGCAGTTGATGCTTTCGGCAGTGATCGCGGGCAGGCTGGCCCGTCATGCTTGAATAACACAGCATTTCCCTCCATCTTGGGGCGGCAAGGGCAGGAGGATATGAATGGCTGATCAGACCTTGGTTGCGGAAGAACTCAAATTGTCCGCGCCCGAGCCCGTTGCGCCGATTGCGCCCGAAAAGGCGGCGGGGCTCGTCCCGCTCGAAGAGGGCCAGAAGTCCAAGCTCGATGAGAAGGTCGACGCCTTCATCGCCGATCTCGTCGCGCAGGATGCAAACAGCCCGGAATTCGGCGCGCGCGTCGACCAGATCACCAATATGGGCCGCAAGGAAATCGCGGACGCCGCTGGCCAGTCCAACCGCTTCCTCGATCGGCCCGTGCGCGCGATGGATCAGGAATCGGGCGTCGGCAACGACCTTGCCGAGCTGCGCCGCACCGTCGAAGATCTCGATCCGGGCCGTCGCGGCAACCTGATGGCGCCGCGCAAGATCTTCGGGATCATCCCTTTCGGTTCGAAGCTGCGCAACTATTTCGACGGCTACAAATCCGCGCAGGGGCATATCTCCTCGATCCTTGCGCGCCTTGCCTCGGGCAAGGACGAACTGCTCAAGGACAATGCCGCGATCGCGGTCGAGCGCCAGAATCTCTGGGCCGCGATGGGCCGGCTCGAGCAGATGATCCATGTGTCCAAGGCGCTCGACGCAAAGCTCGAAGCCAAGGCGATGGAGCTGGAATCGACCGATCCTGCCAAGTCCAAGGCAATCAAGGAAACCGCGCTCTTCTATGTCCGGCAGCGCACGCAGGACCTGCTTACGCAGATGGCGGTCACGGTGCAGGGCTATCTCGCGCTCGATCTCGTCAAGAAGAACAATGTCGAGCTGGTGAAGGGTGTCGACCGCGCATCGACGACGACGGTGGGCGCGCTCAGGACCGCGGTGACCGTGGCGCAGGCGCTGACCAACCAGAAGCTCGTGCTCGAACAGATCACCTCACTCAACACGACGACCGCGAAGATCATCGACGGCACGGGCGAGCTGCTCAAGACGCAGACCGCCGCGATCCACGAGCAGGCCGCATCGAGCACGATCCCGCTCGAAACGCTGCAGCGCGCCTTCCAGAATATCTACGACACGATGGACAGCATCGACACCTTCAAGCTGAAGGCGCTCGATTCGATGAAGACCACGGTCAACACGCTGTCCAACGAGGTCGAGAAGTCGAAGGGCTATATCGCGCGCGCCGAGGGCGCCGCACAGAGCTCGGCCAGCGGCGGTTCGCCGCTGCTGAGCGCGATCGAGGCGTGATGCGATGGTCACTGATGTCGATCGCGCAATCGAGCGCGCCGGGGCGCTGATCGGACGGCTGTCGCCCCAGGCGCAGCGCCTCCAGCAACGCGTGCGACAGAAACGGCGCGCTCATTTCCTCAAGAAGCTCGGCCGCGTTGTCATCGCGGGCGGCGCGATCATGGTTGCCTCCGCACTGTTCGGTCTCTTCTTCGCGCCGATCGGCAGCACGGGCGTGATGCTCGCCTTTGGCCTGTGGATCCTCGCCGCCTGGGTGCTGATGGTCTATCCGAAATTCCCCGAGGCAAGCACCGAAACGCTCGTCCAGACAGACCTCAAATATCTGCCCGCGCAGACCGAGGTGTGGCTGGCCAATCAGCGCAAGGCACTCCCTGCCCCTTCGCAGCGACTGCTCGACGGCATCGGGGTCAGGCTGGAGACGCTCGCACCGCAGCTCCAGAGCATCGATCCGCGCGAGCCCGCGGCGGTCGAGGTGCGCAAGATCCTCGCCGACCACCTGCCCGAACTCGTCAACGGCTACCGGCGCGTCCCCGAAACGCTGCGCGGCGAGCGCCAGGCCAATGGCCAGACCCCCGACCAGCAGCTCGAGGCGGGGCTCAAGCTGATCGACGAGGAAATCGGCGAGATGACGCGCAACATCGCCGCGGGCGATCTCCACAGCCTCGCCACGCAGGGCAAGTTCCTCGAACTCAAATATCGCGGCGCCGAGGGAATAGAGAGCTAGTCCACAGGATTCGCTTGGAGAATCGCCCGGGCTCCGTCTAGCCTTCCCGCAAGGGGGAATAGATGGATTCGGCGTTTGCGTTCATGCTCGACGGCGACACGATTGTGTTCACCGTTGCGCTCGTACTCATGGCACTGATCGGGCTGGTCGAAGCGATTGGGCTTGGCGGTGCCGGATTGGGCCTCGACACCGACGCGCCGGACAACGACCTCCTGAGCTGGCTCGGAGTGGGCCAACTGCCCTTGCTCGTCCTGCTGGTCGTCGTCCTCACGCTGTTCGGCGTTATCGGCCTGTCTTTCCAGCAACTGATGGTCGAACTCACCGGCGAAACGATCACTCCATGGCTCGCGGGCCCTGCAGCGGCCGCGGCCGCCCTTCCTTTGACCGCTGTGCTCGCCCGGCCGCTCGCGCGCATCCTGCCCCGCGACGAGACCAGCGCGATCGACATCGACGATCTCGTCGGCCTCCGCGCAGTGATCGTGACGGGCCGCGCCACGTCCGGCTCCCCGGCGCGCGCGCGCGTGCGCGATCATCACGGCCAGAATCACTATGTGATGGCCGAGCCCGACAATGCCGGACAGAGCTTCGCCGAGGGCGAGGAAATCATCCTCGTCCGCCGCGAAGCACACCTGTTCAAAGCCATAACAGAAGGTCGCACCTTCATCCCTCAACTGGATAGCTGACAGACATGAACCAGATCGTCGAAAACGGCGGGGGCCTGCTCTCCGTCCTCATCATTCCCGCAGTGGGGCTTGTCCTGCTTATTACCCTGGGGGTCATCCTCGCCCGCCTCTACAAGCGCGCTTCCAAGGAGATCGGCTTCGTCCGCACGGGCTTTGGCGGCGAAAAAGTCGTCATGAACGGCGGCGCTCTGGTGCTTCCCGTCTTCCACGAGACCATGCCCGTCAACATGAACACCGTGCGGCTCGCGGTTGAACGCAAGAATGCCGATGCGCTCATCACGCTCGATCGGTTGCGCATCGACGTGAAGGCCGAATTCTATGTCCGCGTGAAGCCCGATGCGGGATCGATCGCGGTCGCCGCGCAGACGCTCGGCCTGCGCACAATGAACCCCGAGGCATTGAAGGAACTGGTCGAGGGAAAGTTCGTCGACGCACTGCGCTCGGTCGCAGCGGGCATGACGATGAACCAGCTCCACGAGCAACGCGCCGACTTCGTGCAGAAGGTGCAGCAGGTTTCTTCCGCTGATCTCGCGATGAACGGGCTCGAGCTCGAATCGGTTTCGCTGACCGGGCTCGACCAGACCTCGATCGAGCATTTCAACGCCAACAATGCCTTCGACGCCGAGGGCCTTACCAAGCTGACCGAGCAGATCGAGCTGCGCAAGAAG
Organism: Sphingomonas sp. LaA6.9; assembly: GCF_022601895.1. Classification (GTDB taxonomy): domain Bacteria; phylum Pseudomonadota; class Alphaproteobacteria; order Sphingomonadales; family Sphingomonadaceae; genus Sphingobium_A. The sequence continues at coordinate 25,491 of NZ_JAKVIO010000021.1, read as the reverse complement.
GCGCGCAACGACATCGAGCAGGACACGCGCGTCCAGATCGAGTCCAAGAATCTCGAAGCGGAGCGTCAATCTCTCATCATCGCCCGCGACAACGAGTTCGCCAAGCTGGAGCAGGAGCGCGAGGTCGAGATGCGCCGCGCCGAACAGATATCGGTGGTCGCGCGCCAGCAGGCCGAACGCCAGCGCGAGGCCGATCAGGCGCGGATCGAAGCCAAGCAGATGACCGACGCCAGCCAGATCGAAGCTGACCGCGCGGTGCAGCAGGCCAAGATCGCGCAGGAGCAGGCGATCGAGATCGCCCGTCAGGAGCAGCAGATTGCGGTCCAGAACAAGAGCCGCGAGGAAAGTCAGGCGCGTGCCGAAGCAGACAAGGCGCGTGCCGAAGCGGTTGCGGCCGAGGAACAGGTCTCGACCGCGCGCGAATCCGAGATTGCAGAGCGTGCAAAGAAGATCGAACTGATCGAGGCTTCGAAGGAAGCCGAGCGCCAGGCGATCGCGGTCAAGGTCGAGGCCGATGCGGAGAAGCAGGCCGCGGCCGATCGCGCGGAGGCGGTGCTCGAAGCCGCGCGCGGCGAAGCCGAAGCCGAAAAGCTCCGCGCCGAAGCCGCGCGTGTCCGCTTCGAGGTCGAGGCGGCTGGTCAGCGCGCGGTCAACGAGGCCGCAAACCTGCTATCGTCGGACCAGATCTCGCTCCAGACCAAGCTGGCCTTGCTCAAGGTGCTGCCCGAGGTGGTGCGCGAGGCCGCAAAGCCACTGGAAGCTATAGACAGCATCAAGATCGTGCAGGTCGACGGCATCACCGGAAAGGGCGGATCGGCGGGGGCCGCCAATGACGGCGACGGCGGGGGCGATCGCAACCTGGCGAACAGTGCGGTTGCCGCTGCGCTCCGATATCGCGCACAGGCACCGGTGATCGACGGATTGATGAAGGAACTGGGCTTCGATGGCTCGACACTCGATGGTCTCGTCGCGGGGGCGACCGGGTCGACGCGCGAGGCCAGTCTGTCAGACGCGTCGCCTGCTGTCCGGCGGGGCAAGGTGCGTGTGCGCCCGACCGAGACCCCGGAGGAATCCGAGGCAGCCGAGTAGATCCTTCAGGGACATCCCGCCACGCATGGCGCGGCCGGATGTCCCGCGCGATTATGACGCGCTGTTATGCCAAGCGCTCCAACCTCGCAGCAGGACTTATGCTTCAGCCGAAGCTGAAGTTGACGGGCATGGGTTCGCCCTGCCCGTCGAACGCCTGATCGCGATAGGGGCCTTCGCGGTCGATCCAGTGCAGGAAAAGGTGCGCCGACCATGCGTTGGGATTGGGCGTAGTGCGTCCGTGGCGGTGATGCACGCCCTGGTAGAGCACCGCGTCGCCGACCTCCATCGGGATCGCGACATGATCTTCGGGGCCGAAATCGGCGTCAACCTTCGCTGATGGTTCGCTGCGCCCGCGCTCGACCTCGAGCGGCCATATCTCGCCATCGCTGTAATCGAGCGTGAGCGACAGGCTGTGTTCGCAGGCGTGGCGATCCGAATGGACACGGCAGACGTCGCCTTCACGGTAGATGCGGAAATAGTCATAGGTCGGAAGCAGATCGCGGCCCGTGATCTCGCGCATGATCGGGGTCAGCCCCCACAGGAAGAAGCGCATCGGCTTGTAGTGATGGCCGTAAATCTCGAAGGCGGGCCGATCGAGCAGGTTTACATGCTCCGTCACGCGGCTGAGCGCGATCGCACCGGGTCCCAAATCCTGCTTCAGATCCTGGAGGAAGGCACGCGCGACTTCGGGCGAAATCAGGCCCTTGAGATGCGCATAGCCTTGTTGGTTATAGTCTCTGGCGTCCATTTCCGATCGCTAGAACGGACGCCGGCGCCGCGCAAGTTCAGCCAAACAGCCCGGCGAGCAGGTAGAAGCCCGCGCCGATCAGCGCGGCCGCTGGGAGCGTCACGACCCACGCCACGACGATGCTGCTCGCGACGTTCCAGCGCACCGCCGAAAGCCGCCGCGAGGCGCCAACGCCCACGATTGCGCCGGTGATGGTGTGCGTGGTCGACACGGGTACGCCCAGCCCCGTCGCCGCGAACAGCGTGATCGCGCCGCCCGTCTCCGCACAAAAGCCCTGCGCGGGCGTCAGGCGCGTGATCTTCGACCCCATGGTGTGAACGATCTTCCAGCCGCCGAACAACGTGCCCAGCCCCATCGCCGCCTGACACGAGATCACCACCCAGAAGGGCACGTGAAAGCTGCCGCCGAGCATGCCCTGCGAATAGAGCAGCACCGCGATGACCCCCATCGTCTTCTGCGCGTCATTGCCGCCATGGCCGAGCGAATAGAGCGAGGCCGAGACGAACTGGAGTTTGCGGAACCAGCGGTCGGCATATTGGGGCGTCGCGCGCAGAAATATCCAGGAGACGATCAGCACGAGCACGAGCGCCAGAAACAGACCCACCGCAGGCGAGAGCACGATCGCCGCCGTCGTCTTGAACACGCCGCTCCACACGACCGCCTCAAGCCCAGCCTTGGCAGTGCCCGCGCCCAGCAGACCGCCGATCAGCGCATGGCTGCTGCTCGAGGGGATGCCCAGCGCCCAGGTAATGAGGTTCCAGCATATCGCGCCCATCAGCGCACCGAAGATCACCGAAGCGTCGATCACATCGGCGCTGACGATCCCTTTGCCCACGGTCTCGGCGACGTGCAGCCCGAAGAAAAGAAAGGCGATGAAGTTGAAGAAGGCTGCCCAGGCCACCGCATAATGCGGGCGCAGTACGCGCGTCGACACGATCGTCGCGATCGAGTTCGCAGCGTCGTGCAGGCCGTTCAGAAAGTCGAACAGCAGCGCCACGCCGATAAGCGCGACGAGCAGCGGAAAAGCCAGAGTTGCGTCCATGGTGAAGCGCCGGTCGAATCAGGCGTGGTCGATGACGAGACCCTGGATCTCGTTTGCGACGTCCTCGAACCGGTCGGTGATCTTTTCCAGATGGCTGTAGAGCTCGCGCCCGACGATGAAGGCCATCGGATGCGCCTGGCTTTGCGCCTTGAACAGCGCCTTCAGCCCCGCCTCGTGGATCTCGTCGGCATGCCCTTCGAGCTTGACCAGGCGGTCGGTGAGTTCGTGCAGCCGCACGGCATTGGTGTTGAGCGAGCGCAGCAGCGGCATCGCCTCGGCCGTGATACGCGCGGCCTCGACGATGATCGCGCTCATGTCCTGCATCTGCGGCGTGAACTCGGTGACCTCGTAAAGCTGGGTGGCCTTGGCGGTCTGGTTCATCTGGTCGATCGCATCGTCCATCACGCCGATCAGCCCGGTGATGGCGCTGCGGTCGAAGGGCGTGATGAAGGTGCGGCGGACGTCCTGCAGCACCTCTCGGATGATGTCGTCGGCCTCGTGCTCGCGGTCGAAGATCTCGCGGCAATGGTCGGCCATGTCGGGGCCGCCCTTGAGCAGCCGCGCAAGCGCGTCGGCGCCCGCCACCAGAGTCGCAGCATGTTCCTCGAACTGCTCGAAGAACCGCCCCTGCTTGGGCATCATTGCCTGAAACCAGCGCAGCATCGGAATTCTTTCTCCCCCCTGGAGGCGCAGCCATAGGATCGCACGCGTGAACGCACCGGGCTCTTCGGGTGGCTCCCGAAAAGCCGCAATCATCAATTTCAGATCGGGCTCGTCGACCGCATTTGCGGCATCGGGCACCGAGAACCATTGCTGGTCGCGCTCCCCGCGTTCGGGCCAGTCGACCGACTGATGCGTTACCGCGAGCGGGAAGACGTCGACGGTCGCGGTGCGCGCGGTGCCGTCGCGCCGGCGCTTGCGATAGCGATAGCTGCCCAGCGGCGCAGGACAGGCTATGCCGGCGATCCCGGCTTCCTCGAAAGCCTCGTGCTCGGCCGCGCGATGCGCCGCCAGCCCCTTGATCCGGTTCCCCTTGGGAATCACCCATCTGCGCGTTTCGCGCGAGGTGATCAGCAGGATGCGCATGCTCCCGCTTTCGTCCATGGTATAGGGAAGGGCGGCGATCTGCCGAATGATCTTGGCTCCCGTGCTGTAACGAAACTGTTATAATTCCGTCACGCGATTGCAGCATGTGCATCGCAGCGTGCGTGTCCGCAAGGGGCAAGTTCGTATACGCAAACGCCCGCCGCCATCAGTGTTGTGATTAAGTGAGGCTATCGTTTCGAAGCCGTCACGCAGATGCCCATGCCGCTTTTCGGGAAAGCTGTGCAGGGCGTGCCGATCGTCCAGGCGATCGACTCCTGAACCCATTGTTCGACCTTTTTGCCCGATGCGTCACGCGCCGGCTTGTAGCGGAACCCGATCCAGATCGCGCAACTTTTCTGGTCGAGCAGCGCCGAGCCGCTCGATCGTGCGATCTGGCACTCGGTCACTTCGCCCTTCGACGAAACAAGCAGACGCATGATCGTTGCGCCCTCCACGCCCGCATCACGCGCGGCCTTGGGATAATCACTGTCCGAAATGCCCCCTGAGATCAGCATCGTCGGCGTGGCGATCTCCGCCGCTATCGCTCCGTTCGTCGCCGAAGCACCGACGAGCGCCAGTGCCATGATCATCAAGCCCATATATGCCCCCTCCGAAGCTTCAGTCGCTCCGCCCCTTGAAGCCCTGCGCGATCACATACCATTCGGACGAATCCTTGCGGCTGGCGGGCGGCTTGGCGTGCTTGACCGTGGTGAAATTGCGCTTGAGCATCGCGAGCAATTCATGGTCGGTGCCGCCCGCAAAGACCTTTGCGACATAGGCGCCGCCGGGCTCGAGCACGTCGACCGCGAAATATGCCCCCGCCTCGACCAGCGCCATCGTGCGCAGGTGATCGGTTTGTGTGTGGCCGACCGTGTTCGCGGCCATATCGGACATCACCAGGTCGGCGGGACCGCCCAGCGCCTCGTTGAGCCTCTCGGGGGCGCGTTCGTCCATGAAATCCATCTGGAAGATCGTGACGCCATCGATCGGGTCGGTCGGCAGCAGGTCGATGCCGACGATTGCGGCACCGGGCACCTTCTTGCGCGCCACCTGACTCCAGCCGCCCGGTGCGATGCCGAGATCGACGATACGCTTCGCGCCCCTGAGCAGGCCGAACTTCTCGTCGAGCTCGATCAGCTTGTAGGCGGCGCGGCTGCGATAGCCCTCGGCCCTGGCCTTGCGCACATAGGGATCGTTGAGCTGGCGTTCGAGCCAGCGCGTCGAGGCGGCGGTGCGCCCCTTGGCGGTGCGCACGCGCTGCCGTCCGCCGATTCCTCCGCGACTCATACCGATTTCCCGTCGCGCGCCATCAGCCTTCGCAATATGCCCTCTCGAATCCCGCGGTCCGCGACGCCTAGCCGCTCGGCGGGCCAGATGTCGATGATCGATTCGAGGATTGCGCAGCCCGCAACCACGAGATCGGCGCGTTCGGTGCCGATACAGGGCTGCCCCTGCCGCTCCGCGAGCGTCATGCGCGACAGCCGGTCGCTGATCTTACGCATCGCGGATGCAGGGACGATCAGCCCGTCGATCGCGCTGCGGTCGTACGAACTGAGCTCGAGATAAAGGCTCGCGAGCGTGGTGACCGTGCCGCTTGTGCCGAGCAAACGGATCGCGCCCGCGGGATGCACGGGCAGCCGCGCGGCAAAGGACGCGAAGCTCTCATGTGCCCGCTGTTTCATCCGCTCATATGCCGCAAGTCGCGTCGCGAGATCGGGATGGCTCGCCTCGGGCTCGCTTTCGGTCAGCGAGACGACCCCCCAGGGGGCACTCAGCCAGTCGACGATATGCGGCGCGCCCTGCTCGGTGTCGACGAGCACGAGTTCGGTCGAGCCGCCGCCGATATCGAACACGAGCGCGGGTCCGTCGCCGGGCTCGAGCAGCGCGTGGCACCCCATCACGGCGAGTTTGGCCTCTTCCTCGGCGGTGATGATGTCGAGCGCGATTCCCGTCTCGCGATAGACGCGCTCGATGAACTCGCGGCCGTTGGACGCGCGCCGGCACGCCTCGGTCGCGACCGAGCGCGCAAGCGTCACGTGCCGCCGCTTCAGCTTTTCGGCGCAGACCGAGAGCGCGGCAATCGCGCGTTCGATCGCCGCATCGCTCAGTCGGCCCGACGCGGCCAGCCCCTCGCCCAACCGGACGATTCGCGAAAAGGCATCGATCACGACGAAGCCGTCGCCTTCAGGCTTGGCGATCAGCAGCCTGCAATTGTTGGTGCCGAGATCGAGGGCCGCATATGCGCGGCGTTGTGGCCAGCGCGCTGTCGCGGGTCGTCTCAATGCCGCACCGCCCGTCGAAAAACTGTCGGGCTGTCGCGGCGATGGCATGGAACGCTCACCCATTGCCGTCAGTCACTCTTATGTTCTCCGGCAGGGATACCGCCGGTACTTGCCCGCGAGAGTATCGAGAGGTTGGATTAACTGCAAGGCGGCGTTGACAGCTTCGCCCGACCCGCCTATTTCGCGCCTCCGCACTGCCCCGTCGTCTAAAGGTAAGACTACGGACTCTGACTCCGTCAATCGAGGTTCGAATCCTCGCGGGGCATCCAGCGGACTCACCTAAATCGTCAGAACTGCTCGGGATTTATCCCGATATCCAAGCGCGTCCCAAATGGCCATTTTTTGCCAAGGGCCGGCCGAGTCCGGGCTGGCAATCAGGCATGCGGGCGACGGCACGATGAGCAAACACTTCAACGGCGCTTCGCGATGGGCGCTGGTCGCCATGGGCGCAGCATGTGCGCTCGGCGCCACTCCGGCGCGCGCTTCGGAAGGCGGAGCGAGTTTCTATCTGCTGGGATCAGGCGGCCCCGGGGCTGCGGTGATGCCGCCGGTGGAAGGCGTTTTCCTCGACAACACGATCTACATCTACGACGCGAGCGCGGGGGCGGACCGCCAGTTCGTCATTGGCGGCAACGTCGTGGCGGGTCTCGACGTAACCGTCGCCGCAGAATTCCTGACGCTGCTCTGGGTGCCGAGCACCGACGTGCTCGGTGGCACGTTGAGCGTGGGCGCGGCGCTTCCCGTGGGTGCACCGATCGTCGACGTCAATGCGGTTATTACGGGCCCGCGCGGCAACCAGTTCCAGATCTCAGCGCACGATTCGGCACTGGTGGTCGCGGATCCGATCGCGACGATGGCGCTAGGCTGGAAGACAGGAAAGGTCAGCCTGCAAACAGGTGCGACGCTCAACATCCCGATCGGGAGATATCGCGAGGACCAGCTCGCGAATCTCGCCTTTCATCGCTGGGTGCTGGACACCTCCTTCGCGGCGAGCTGGATCGATCCCAAGGCCGGCTGGGACGTTTCGGGCAAGCTCGGCTTCACCTTCAACGGGCGCAACGATTTCACCGATTACGACACGGGCAATGAATTCCACGCCGAAGCGTCGGTGGAAAAGACCTTTTCACCGGTATTTTCGGCGGGGCTTCAGGGATTTTATTACAAGCAGATCTCGGGTGACACGGGCAGCGGCGCCCGTCTCGGTCCCAACAAGGGCGAAATTGCCGGTCTGGGCGCCACCGCCGCCACGCATCTCATGCTGGGGCGATCGCCCGCCACTTTCCGTATTCGCGCATTCAAGGAGTTCGCCGCGGAAAACCGGCCCGAAGGGGCCTCCGTATGGGTCAGCCTCACCCTGCCGCTCAGCATGAAGCTGCCCAAAGGCGCGGCACCGCAATAGCCTGAAACGATCAGGGTCTGACCCGAGGAAGGAGAGACCGTGGAACTGCTCAAGCAGCTCATACCGATATTGTTGACCATAAGCCTCGGGCTCGTCGTCATCTCGGTAGGCATGGCTTCGGTGCGCGACGATCTGCTGTCCGTATTAGAGCGGCCCAGGGCGCTGGCACGCGCGACACTCGCAGTGATCATCATCCCGCCGATCACCGCACTCATCATCACCACATTGTTCGAGATGCCGCACGCTGCGGAAGCGGCGCTGCTCCTTATGGCGATTTCCCCGGTGCCGCCGCTCGTCCCCGGCAAGGAGCTTCATGTCGGCGCGCGCAGAAACTATGTCTACGGGCTTTATGTCGCGATGGCGCTGCTATCGGTCGTGACCGTGCCCCTGCTCGGTGCGCTGGTGGGCGCGCTATACGACAACACAGCCGAGTTTCCTCCGGGTATCGTCGCGAAAAACGTATTCGTCGGCGTGATTATACCGCTGGCGATTGGTCTCATCATTGGTCGCTGGCTCGCCCCGGCGTTCGCAAAGCGCGTGGCTCCCATGGTCGGCAATATCGGCATGGGGCTGGTCGTGCTTGCATTCATTCCCGTCCTCGTCGGAAGCTGGCACGATATGCTCAGCCTGATCCGCGATGGCACGGTCGTGGCAGTCATTCTCTTCACAATTGTGGCCATCGCGGGTGGGGAGTTGCTTGGGGATCCCAAGGAGCGGGGCCGCAGGACGCTGGCGGTCGCGGCGGCAATGCGGCATCCCGGCATCGCACTGGCACTGGCGAGCGCGAACCATGCCGACAAGACGGTTTCAGCCGCGGTGCTGCTGATACTGCTCGTCGCGATGATTACGCTCATTCCCTATCAGATATTGGTCAAGCGCCGCAGGACGCCGTCCAAATCTACGGCCTGATCACGCAACGGAAGCCGACATGCGACGTCGAGGTGTCGACGGGGTGCGCGTGGCGCGCAGCGGGGCGATAGCGCCGGCAATAGCACGGTGCGCACAGGTGCGACCCGCCCTTGAGCACGCGACGCGGAATATGGAGCGGATCGTTGCGATCGGCGCTTGATCCCTCATTTCCGCCCCGCGGGTTGCGAGCACCGCAACATGCCTTGCTCTGCCCCGCGACCGCGGCCGCCGAGTCCGCCCACCAGTCGGCGGTCCACTCCCAGACATTGCCGATCATGTCATACAGGCCATAGCCGTTTGCCGGATAATGGCCGACGGGAGAGGTGCGCAGCCAGCCATCGTCGAGATCGTTCCCCGTCGGGAACTGCCCCTGCCAGGTATTGGCCATATGGACGCCGCCGGGCGCCAGTTCGTCACCCCAGGCAAATTCGGTGTCCTCCATGCCGCCCCGCGCGGCATATTCCCATTCGGCCTCGGTGGGCAGGCTGGCGCCCGCCCAGGCGACATAGGCCTCGATATCGGCGAGCGCGACATGAACTACCGGGTGATCATCGAGCCCGTCGAGCGAACTGTCAGGGCCCCAGGGATGCCGCCAGTCGGTGCCCGGCACATAGGACCACCACTGCGTCACCGGCCCGGCGAGCGCCACTGGCCCCTCGGGCTGGACGAACAGCAGCGAGGCGGGGACCAGATATTCGGGGAGCGCCCCCGGATAGTCGGCGGGATCGGGCGCGATCTCCGCGATCGTCACATGACCGGTCGCCTCCACGAAGCGCGCAAATTCGCGATTGGTGACGGGGGTCCGGTCGATCCAGAAACCGTCGACCGAAACGCGCCGGCTTGGCCGTTCCTCGGGATAGTGATGATCGGATCCCATGGTGAAGCTGCCGCCGGGGATCCAGATCATGTCTGCGCGCGCGGGCGGACTGGCTTCGATCGCTCGTGAACTATCCGTCATCGACACCCGTTTTCCCTGAAGTGGCCGGCGCTGCGCATATGGCTAGCCGAACATGTTGAAACCGAAAGCTATGCTCAAGATCGCAGCGATACCGACAAGCATCAAGCCAATAGCCACGATCAACGTGACCGAAACGGGATAGCTTCGCTTTCCAGTGATCAGGCCCTGCCCGATCATGAGTTCGCGATGCTGCCGCATTTCGCGCGCGAACTGGACGTGCCGCCAGATGCCACCGACCAGGATCACTATTCCAAGCAGGATCAGCGACAGTCCGAAATTGCGGGGCGCGGCGCCGGCGACGATCACATCGGCCTCATGCAGCTTTTGAAAGACCTGATAGAGCGTAAAGCCGAACGCGATCATCGACAGCGATGTACGAATGACCGACATCAGCGTGCGATCGGCGCTCATGCGCGTGCGCTGGATCGACATGCCGGTCCGGTTCATCGACATCTCGGTGCGCTCGGACGACAGATCGGTCCGGAAACCGGAGAGGTCGGTCCGATACTCGGACAGGTCGGTGCGATGCTCGGAAATCTCGGTTCTGTGGTGTGAAAGTCCGGTGCGATAGCGCGAATATTCGACCGAGGCCGCCCCCTCGCTTTGCCCACTGACATCGGGGATCCGCGGCAAGGGCTTTGCGGCAAACCGCTCAGGTCTCTCGGGGCGCTTTGGAGGCGGTATGCCGGGCTCACGGTCAGTCATTGCGCACGCTCGCCAGGCGGGAAGTTCGCATTCGACATCGCTCAACCTTCCAGAACATCAGGAGGGGCCAATATCGTCGATTTCGGCATCGTGACCTATCGGGGTTATCCCGGAAAAGCTCAGAGACAGACCCGAGTGGCGGCTCGCCACGGTTCGTTGCCAGTCGCCCCGCCGGATCGGGATTTCACCCGATATGCCCGCGCGATAGCTGTGCGATGATAGGCCCTTCCAGGCTATCCGATGGTGACTGACATGGCCAACCGATTCAAGACGATACTCTGCGGCGCAGCGATGATCTCAATTGCGATGCCGCCGCTCGCAGCCAAGGCCCCCGACACCTGGGACAGTCTGCACCGGGTCAAGGGCAAGCGCATGGACGAGGTCTATCTTTTGCCGGGCGCCGATTTCCGCGCCTACACCAAGGTGATGATGGACCCGACCGAGGTCGCCTTCCAGAAGAACTGGCTGAGGGACTATAACAGCTCGACGATGACGCTGTCGCAGCGCATCAGCGACAAGGACGCGCAGGAAATCCTCCAGAACGCCAAGACCGGCTTCGAGAGCATCTTTGCCAAAGCCTATACCGGCGCAGGCTATCAGATGGTCACCGAGCCCGGTCCTGACGTGCTCAGACTGAGGACGGCGGTGATCAACCTCTCGGTCTCCGCACCCGACATGATGACGGCTGGGCGGAGCCGGACCTATTCGCGCGAAGCCGGCGAGGCGACGGTCGTGATCGAGGTCCGCGACTCGGTGACGGGCGCGATACTGGGGCGCGCGATCGACCGGCAGGACATTGGCGACAATTCCTTCATGCTGCGACGGACCAGCGTCAGCAATCGTGCCGATTTCGAACAAGCCTTTGGCAGCTGGGCAAAGGCAAGCGCCAACGGCCTCACCGAGCTCAAGGCGCTGTCTCCCATCGACGCTGAGGCGCAGCCGTTGAAGAAATAACGCGAGCGTTGCGGCCGCGAGTTGACCGGAGGCGCCGGGCCGCCGCTCCTCGGCCCGGCGCCGTTGCGATGGAGGAAAGTCATGCGACGAGGGAGCATTGCAACATGTGCCGCGGCATTTCTGGCGCTGCAGGGCGCCTCATCCGCGCAGGAACAGGGGGGCTCCGCCGCCAATCCGACCGCCGTCGACAAGATGAAGCTGCCGCCGGGCTATCTGCCGCGCGCGGCGCTGCCGGACAGCCTCGCTTTGCTGCCGCCCCCGCCGGCGCCGGGATCGGCCGCGATGCAGCGCGACGAGGAAGCCCGGCGTGCTGCGATCAAACTACGCGGAACGCCGCGCTTTGCGCGCGCCGCAAGCGACGCTGTGATCGGCTTCCCCGAGATCCCCGACGACTTCTCCTGCGCGATGGGTTTTGCGATCACGAAAGCGGCGACGCCCAGGCTCTACTCGCTCATGGGCCGGATGCTGATCGACGTTGGCCTGTCCACCTACGGCGCCAAGAACAAATATAATCGCACGCGGCCCTTCGTCGTGCACAAGGCGGTCACGTGTTACCCCAAGGACGAGGCGCTGCTGCGCGGCGACGGATCCTATCCGTCGGGGCACAGCGCGCTCGGCTGGGGCTTCGCGCTGGTGCTCGCGGAGCTCAATCCCGACCGCGCCGACGCGCTCTACCAGCGCGGACGCGATTTCGGGCTGAGCCGCGTGGTCTGTGACGCGCATTGGCAGAGCGACGTCGAGGCGGGCCGCGCCATCGCATCAGCCACGGTCTCCCGCCTGCACGCCGATCCCGCCTTCCGCGCCGATCTCGACGCCGCCCGCACCGAAGTCGCGGCGGCGAAACAGGCAGGCAGCAAACCGACCACGGATTGCGTGGCGGAAACGGCCTCGCTCGCCACACCATGACCGGCGATGTACTTCCTTCCTGGAACGACGGTCCGGCGCGCGCCGCGATCCTCGATTTCGTTGCGCGCGTTACAACAGAAGGCGGCGCTGATTTCATGCCGCCCGCCGAACGCATCGCCACATTCGATAACGACGGCACGCTCTGGTGCGAACAGCCTGTGCAGATCCAGGTCTTTTTCGCGCAGGCCCGGCTCGCCGAGCTTGCGGAGAAGGATCCGGGCATGCGTGAACGCCAGCCCTTCAAGGCGTTTCTCGAGCACGACTTCAAGACGATCCACGATCTGGGCAAGCAGGCGGTGTTCGAAATGGCTTTCGCCACGCACGCCGGGGTCACGACCGAGGAGTTCGCGCGGATCGCGACGGACTGGTTTGCCACTGCCAGGCATCCCAGGCTCGACCGGCTGTTCGCGCACTGCACCTATCAGCCCCAGATCGAGTTGCTCGACTATCTGCGTGCCAACCGATTCAAGACCTTCATCGTCTCGGGCGGCGGCATCGATCTCATGCGCAACGTTACTGAGCGGATCTACGGCATCCCGCCCGAGCAAGTGATCGGATCGAGCGTCAAGCTGCGCTTCGAGATGCGGGACGGGCGCGCAGTGCTTGTGAAGGAATCGGAACTCAACAGTTTCGACGATCGCGAGGTCAAGCCCGCCAATATTGGCCTGCATATAGGGCGTCGCCCGATCCTTGCCTTCGGAAATTCCGACGGCGACCTCGCCATGCTGCGCTATGCGAAGACGGGAGAAGGCCCGCGGCTCGCGCTGCTCATCCATCACGACGATGCCGAGCGAGAATTCGCCTATGACCGCGATTTCCGCCTGAGCCCGCTCGCCGAAGCACTCGACAAAGCGGATGAATATGGCATCACGCTGGTCAGCATGAAGCGCGACTGGAAGACGGTCTTCGTCAATTAGCGCTCCCCCTGCTACCGGGTCGCGCTCCATCGGAATATCGGGAATTATCCGGGCGAGGCGTCAAGGAACCTGCCGGCCCGCACTGCGAAGGACGTGGATTTCGGGCGCCAGACCCCCGTACTTGTCCGCGATCCCCCTCAGGGTTTACCCGGATGGGATTGTCGGAGGGAGGCGTTATGATGCCTCGTGTCGCGGTTCGAGGCGGCGGATCATGTTGGGGAAATGCATGGCGACGCCACAACGCCGCATACTCATCGCCGACGATCACGAAGTGATGCGGCGGGGGGTCAGGAACCTGATCGAAAGCCGCGCCGACTGGCAGGTGGTGGCCGAGGCGGCCGACGGTCATGAAGCTCTGGATCTCGCACGCAAGACCAAGCCGGACATAGCGGTGCTCGATTACTCGCTGCCGGCGCTGAACGGCCTTGACCTCACTCGTGCGTTGAAGCGCGAGATGCCGCGCACCGAGATTCTCGTCTACACCATGCATGACCGGGAGGACGTCATCGCAGAGGTGCTGCGCGCAGGCGCACGCGGCTACGTGCTGAAATCTGATGCCGGGCGCCATCTGCTCGCGGCGATCGATGCACTGGCTATCCGCAGGCCCTATTTCTCCGGAGCCATTTCCGAAACCCTGCTTCATCGCTTCCTCGAGGCGAATGGCCTGTCGGATGGCACCACGCTGACGCAGCGCGAGCGCGAAGTCGTCCAGTTGATTGCCGAAGGCCGGATCAACAAGGAAATCGGCCACATCCTCAGTATCAGCGTCAAGACCGTCGAAACGCACCGCGCGGCATCGATGAACAAGCTCAAGCTCAAGACCACCGCCGAGCTCGTCCGCTATGCGGTCAGGAACAATATCGTCCAGGCCTGACGGCGCGGTTATTGCGGCGGATTCACGACTACATATTGTACCGTGGTCCCCGCATATTGCGGCTGATACCAGGTGCTCCCGCACTGATAATAGCTGAGGCCGTTGACGACGACGGTACCGCAGCTGGGAGGGATCGTCCGCGTTACCGACCCGATCACCGCCGCGGTGACCGCAACCCCGGCCGTCACGGCCGCCGCGGTCGCAAAGGGATGATCATCCCAGTCATTGCCCCAGTCATTGTCGACATCGACATTGACGTTGCGATTCACGTTGGTGTTGCGATTCACATTGGTGTTGCGGTTGACGTTGCGGTTCGCGTTGGTGCTGTGATTGATGCTCGAGCTTGAGCCGCTCCGAACCTGTCGGTTCTGGGCGCCGCCACCGGCTGCGCGAGGCGTCGCATGCGTCTGTGCGCTTCCGCTGGTCCGGGCACCCTGGGCCCCGCCGCTGGGCTTGGTCCGTGTGCCGCCACCACCGCGCTGCTGGAATGCCAAGACAGCATACGGGTCAGCGCCCGCTACCGACTGGTCGATTGGCGGTGCGCCCGCGAAGTCGGCGGCCGACGCCGCGATCGGCGTCAACGACAGAGCCAGGCCGCTCACGAAGCCAAGCGTCGAGCTTGTGAATTTGCTGATCATCGCCCCGTCCTCACCTGGGATTCACGCTGCCGATCACGATCTTGCGCGCCGATTCCGGCGGCTTGAACGCGAAGTCGGTATCGGCGATCGGCGCGGTGGTGTTCCACTTCATCGTCGCGATATATTGCGGCATGCTGGGATCCTCGGTCGAGGTGATCACCATCTTGCACGGCAGTGCGTCCGCGCCCTCGCGGATCCAGATCTGCCAGTCGACATTGGGCTGGCGCATCGCATACTGCTCGCAAGGCAAGCCGCCGATATGTTCGACGCCGACCTTGAACGCCGAGGTCAGTTTGGCCGTCAGCGTGGGATCCTGACCGAGATCGAAGAGATCGGCGAGCGGCAGCTCGATATCATGCCTTTCCTTCGCGCGCGTCAGCATCTCCCGGATCGTCGGGGGCGCCTCGACAGTGGCCCAGTAGCCGAGGCTGGGCGCGAAGACCGTGAGCGATTTTCCATCATAGAAAAAGTCGCGCTTCTTGCGGTCGGTATTGGATATCAGTCGCAGGCGATCCGGCTTGCGCGCCTTGATCTCGACGGTGCCCGCATATTGGATCTTCTGCCCCGTATCGAGCACCTCTTCGGTCGTCACGTCGCCGGTCACGGTGAAGCTGGTCAACTTGCGCAAGGACGCGCCCATGCGCTCTAGCGCCGCAATCGCTTCGGGATCCCGTTCGGGCGCGGCGGCAGTCGCGGCTGGTGACGGCGCGGTCTGGGCCCACAGGGCTGCGGGCAGCAGCGCGCTTACGAGCCCCAACGCTATCCCGGATCCCCGATATTTCGACTGTTGCATTATGTCCTCCAGCGTGAAGCCGCTTCACGAACGGCGACAGACTGGAGCAATTGACGCGCGATGCTATCGGGATTGTTCCCGATATCGCTTGGCGCAAATCCCCATGGGCGCTCGGATGGTCGCGACTCTCACGGATCCTTCAGCGTCTCGGCTTCCTCGACATCGCGCCCCAGAAAAAAGCTGAGGCCCGTGCGGATCGTTGCGATGGCGGCAAGCTTGCCGATATCGTCCCATGTCGGCGCTACCGCCGTACGAATGATGTCGGCCCCCAGCGCAAATTCGAGCGCGAGCAGGATCCAGCTGGCAAAACGCAGCCAGATCGCGCGGCGCGACCATGATGCCGCGGACCGGCTCGCTAGCCGGACGATCACCCTGATCAGCGCCTCGGCCGCGCCATAGACGACGATCACGACAACCGTGAACTCGAGCATAAGTGCTGCATTTGACGCGATAAGCTTGAGTATTTCCTCCATTGATAGCTACCTCCCTTTGCGTAGAGCTTGCCCCGATTCGGGCATCGCGCACATCGGGCATTGTCTGGAGAGCCGGCGACAGAGGGGACCTCCCCTATACGACCAGCCGGTGTTTTAGGATCATGTTCGGGTATTCCCCGATTGCGCATTCGCAGCGGTCAGCAATGATTGGCCAGATACCGCGCCGCGTCGTGTCCGGGCGCTAAAGGCGAAATGATGGGCAATGTGCTGCGCAGGATATTGATCGCAGACGATCATGACGCGATGCGCCAGGGCGTGCGCAGCTTTCTGGACGCGCGCCCGGAATGGCGAGTCGTGGCCGAGGCAGCCGATGGCCATTCCGCGCTCGAACTGGCGCTTCAGATGCGGCCTGACATCGCGATCCTCGACTATTCGCTACCCCTGATGAATGGCCTCGACCTCACGCGTGTGCTCAAGCGCGAACTGCCCGAGATCGAAATCCTGATCTACACGATGCACGATCGCGACGATATTCTTGTCGATGTGCTGCACGCGGGCGCGCGCGGTTACGTGCTGAAATCCGACCCCGGCGCACATCTGATCGCCGCGGTCGATGCATTGGTAACCCACAAACCCTATTTCTCGAGCGCTATTTCAGAAACGCTGCTCGATCATTTTTTGCAACGCGATACGGCGTCCTTCGATACCGCCGTTTTGACACCGCGCGAGCGCGAAGTCGTTCAGCTCATTGCGGAAGGCAAGATCAACAAGGAGATCGCAAGTCTTCTATCGATCAGCGTGAAGACCGTGGAGACCCACCGCGCAGCGACGATGCACAAGCTCAAGCTGAAGACCGCAGCGGAACTGGTCCGCTATGCGGTGCGCAACAGTATCGTCCAGCCCTGATCGGGTCGTTCAGCCGGTGGCGCGACTCCGGCACGGAACGCGCGCCGTCACCATCGTTCCCAGCGGCAGCCTGCAGATGTCGAGCCGGCCTGCCAGCGCCTGCAAGCGCTCGCGCATCCCGACCAGGCCGACGCCCAGCCCTTCGCGGCGCTGTGCCGATACGATTTCCGCGCTGATGCCAACCCCATTGTCGCTGATCTCCATGACGAGATCGCCCGATTCCTTTTTGAGGGCGACGCGAACACGCGACGCCGCTGCATGGCGCTGCACATTGGCAAGGGCTTCCTGCGCCACGCGGTAGAAGGCGATCTCGATGTCGCGCGACAGGTTGAGCGGACTGGCAATGCCCTCGAACTCGGCGAGCAAACCCGATCTGCGCGCGAAGCCGAGGACGAACGTCCGAAGCGCGGACTCGATGCCGCCGTGCTCCAGTTCGGGAGGGTGCAACACATAGCTGAGCGTGCGCAATTGAAGCTGCACGGCGCCCAGCGCCTCCTCGATCCCCAAACAGGCCCGCTCGACACCGGCACCGTTGCCGGCATCCTTCAGCGACGTGAGCGCGAACTGCATCAGTGCAAGCTGCTGGGCGGTCTCGTCATGCAACTCGAGCGCGATCCGCTTGCGTTCCTCCTCTTCGGCGCGCAGCAGCGACAGGCAATAGTGCCGGCGCTCCGTCACGCGCCGCTTGTTGTCCGTCACGTCAACATAGGACGCCAGCAATAGCCGGCCAAAACGCCAGAGCGGCGCGGTCCGCACGACGAAGAGCCGAGCCTCGCCGTTCAGGACGACAG
This sequence comes from Sphingomonas sp. LaA6.9, assembly GCF_022601895.1. Classification (GTDB taxonomy): domain Bacteria; phylum Pseudomonadota; class Alphaproteobacteria; order Sphingomonadales; family Sphingomonadaceae; genus Sphingobium_A. Next base: position 8,060 of record NZ_JAKVIO010000021.1, on the reverse strand, counting down.
TCTGTCGATGCGAGAATTGTGCAATCCTGTGCGACTGCAACCGCCTGAGGCCGCTGCGGACACGGACGGCGCGCCGGGTTTCGCCAACGCCGGCCGCGCTCGCCGTCACGAAGTCGCCGCCAATGATATTCCGCCCCGTTGTATCGGCAGTTCCAGGCGCAAATGATCCGAGCCAGGCATCGTTGACCGCCGCGATGCGGAGTTCCTCGTCGATCACCGCGGCGGGCATCGGCATCGCGTCGATCACGCCCTGCAATGAACCGGGCATGCGCCGCGCACGCCAACCCATGCCCGGCGGGTCGATCCCCGCCTTGACCGTGAGAACTGGCGGACCGAACGCATCTGCGGACGCGTCGCTGGCTCCGGTGAGGCTCTGCTGCAGGGTATTTTCGTACGCCACGTCCGACATTGCCAACTCCATGATCGTGTGGATCAGGGCTTTGTCGTTCCCAATCGCGTCGGCGCCCCGCACGCCTGGCCTTTCGGAAACTTGGGCACTCTCCTTGAAAGTCCGATTTCGGCAATTGTCCTGAGTTTCAGGATCTGTTTCTGCATGAAGTACCGTACGTATTATGCATTAGGTATCTGTTCCGTGGCAATGCCAATATGCCCTTAGGGGCGCTGGAAAAAATACTATACGACGGATTCGGTAACTGGCGGCACCTCATCGTCCATCAAGTTTATAAATTCTTAACAATCAATACTGTTAGCAACGGCGCGCCGGCTCGACGCATCGTGCAACTGACTTTGGCAAATCGTGAGGTAACATCATCGCATCCCGATGAACTGCGGCGCTACATCTGTCCGGGTTTGTCCCGATAGCCGCGTATTTCAGGCGGTCGCCACCTTGCTCGTGATTGTGCAAAACTACCCGTGCCGCATGGGCTCTGCAGCGGGCCGTATGGACATGCCGCAGCCCCTTGAGGACGATGCGGCTTCAGGGTTGATCGCGTGACCGCCTCAGATCACGGAAATCGATATGGTCAGCGTATCCGAATAGGTTCCCGCCCGCTTTTGGGCGGGATCGCCGATGACGAACGATATCGGCAGGTTGTCGCGCCGCTGCGCCATGCCCGAGGGAGAGGCATAGCTCCCGCCCCCCGTCAATGGGACGACCTTGTCGTTGATCGCGACCTGATAAGGGATCGACCAGTCGGTCCCGGCCAGCTGCAACGTGCCGCGATTGGTCGATTCCACGGCGAGACGATAGGCGCGGGTGCTGCGGATATGGAGCTGCAGGGGCAGCTTCGCGGTCCCCTCCTTCAACTCGCCGAGGTCGACCAGCGCCTGGCCATTGCTACGACGAAACGCACCGGACAGCCCCATGATCGCCGAAGGAAGCACGTCGATGCCGAGCACCAGCCGACGGCCGGCAATCGTCCGCCCATCCCGGTCTTCCGCCTCGACGAACACGTTCTGGCTGAAGAGGCCGTCACTCGTGATCGCTTCCGGCGGGATCTGCAGCATATAGCGGACGGCCTGCTGCCCGTGGGGATTGACCACCACCGGACGCCAGGATGGTTTTCGCATTGCGCGCCCGCCAAGCGGCGTAGCGTCCTGATCGCCATACAGGTCGAGCAGGGAATAAGGGATATGCGGCCCCGACGCCGCGCGCAGCCCGAACCCTTCCTTGTCGAGCGCGAAGACCGGAAAAACCTCGCAGGGCTGGTCGCCCTCATTGGTCAGGATCAGGTCGAAGGTTCCGGAGGGTTGCGCCCCGCCATAGGGGTCGTGGCCGCGAATGACCCAGCTCGTCGCGTTGGTGTCGATCCTCAATCGGCACCCTGTGCTCCTCTGCTCCTGCGCGGCGGCTGGCGCCGAAGCCGCGGTCAGGGCAAGTGCGATCAGAAAGCTGTTCTTCGGTGTCATGGTGCACCCGCTGGTTCGGTGGAGCCGGTCACAGCCTCCAGGTCGACTAGTCCGTCGCTATCCTGAGGCACGGTAAATTCGAATGCAATCGGCCGCTGGTTGAGAATGACGCGATAACGCACACCGGGACGGAGATTCTGGATAGCGAATCGACCGATCGAGTTAGTGAAGAACGGCAGCATGGCGCCATCCTTCCCATCGAGCGCAGCCACGCGGCCGCCGGCCAGCGAGACAGGCTTGCCGTCGGGGGCCAGCAGCGTACCGGTCGCGCTGACAAAGGCGTCGGTCCCGATCTTGAGCTTGTAGCCGCTATGATAGGGCGGTTTGACCCTCGCGACGCCCGCACCGACGTCATAGCCCGCTGGCGGGTTCTCCACGTCATACTGGATCGACTGGGTGACGTAGGAGGTGAGATAGCCGTTGACCGCGCCGCCGAGCGTCCCGCTCTTGCTCATATAGTCGTTTTCAGCCAGCGACTGCCCCGCAACCACTCTGCGCCCCTTGAGATTGGCGTGCGGGTAGAGAATGGCGAAGCTGTCGTTGATCCGTCGGCCAACGCCAAAGGCGCCATCGGCAAAGGCCAGCGCGGTGCCGACGCGCACCGAAGTGACCTGCTGATCGGTGATCGAGCTGAGTCCGTCGCCATAGCTCGCGTGGTTCAGTGAGGCATCGAAGCGGTTGCCGGTATAGTCGAGATAGGCTTGTGCGCTCGTCGACCCCGTCTCGCGCGCCAGGACGCCGCCATAGCCGACGCTGCCGATGCGGTTGTCGCTCGATCGCGAATAGGACAGTGCCGTGGACCGGGTATTGCTGTCGTGTCGAGCCTCGGCGCGTTGACGGTAATCGGGCTGGAACAGCAACGATATGCCGAACCCGATTCCGTTGCGTGCCCCGGACCCGCTGCCAAATTCGGAATAATCGACCCCCGCGCGCAGGCTCCACTTTGGAGAGAAGCGATAGGCGGCGACCGCGCCGAGCCGGTACCGATCCGGTTCGTTATCGCGGCTCTTGTAGTAACTCGCGTCGAAAAGGACGGTCAGCCGCTCGTCAAAGGCGCGCGCATAGGACGCGCTGAGGCTGAAGGCGTTGATATTGTCTGGATCGGCGTTGCCCAGCGAGGTGAAGCGCCGCGACAGATAATCGGCCCGTATGGTGAAGGTGTCGATCAGGCCTGCCCGGTCGAACGCCTGTTCATAGGATGCGCCAAGGCTGTACCCCTCGCCCGCGCGCTTGTTGTTGCTGAGGCCGGCATCGATCTGGATGCGACTGCCATTGCCGACCACGAACTGGGTTTGCCCGGTCAGGAGCTGCGTCTTCGAACTCGCCTGCACGCCCACGCCGATCGACGGCGCGTCAAGAAAGGCCTTCCGGAAAAAGCCCGTAAAGGCGACCTCGTCGCCATAATCCGGCGTCCCGCCGATACGATTGCTCAGCGCGCCCACATAGGCCGCATATTCATAGTCGCCCGGCGCGAGGTCGATCGGATCGAGATAAGCCCGGTACGAAATGTCCTGAACGCGGCCGGCATCGTCGCGCACCTGGATCTGGACGTCGTTGCTGCCCGAAACCAGCGGCAGGGAGCTCAGATCATAGGAGCCGGGCTCGAGCCGCAGTTCGCGATAGAGCACGCCGTTGCGCAGAACGCGCACGGTGGAGTCGCGCTGGACCACCAGTTGCCGATTGCCCTGCAACACCGATGAGCGGAACTGATCGAAACGTCGACGCTGACGCGACACGCCGATGCCGCCGAGCTGGACGAAGCCCTGCTGGCCGCGAACTTCGGGAGAAAGGTCGCCCAGATACCATCTGCGAAACTGTTCGGGTTCGTCGTAAACACCGCGCACGAAATTGCGCTCGACGCCATAGTCCTGCGAGCCGGTGAAACCCTGCTCGCCCGCCTCGATATCGGCTTCGACGACAAAACGCCCGATCCGGGCAGCGCCGTTGAGGAAGATCGAGGGGAGCGGCGTATCGCCTTCCCAATATTGGGTCTGGACCGCATTGATATTCAGGAAGGCGGAAAACCCTGCGGGCAGCAAATCGGGCTGCTCATTCTCGGGAACTGGCGCGTCGAACAATGCCTCCATCGCACGCTGCTCGGGCGCAATCCGGAGCACGACGACCGACAGCGTACCCGGATCATATTCGAGCGTGATGCCGATCGCGCCCAGATCGTCGGGGACGAACGCGTCACGCTGGCCCAATTGCGCCGCGATCCTTGTGCGCGCCTCGGCATTCAGCAGCGGATCGATGAGCGTCAGGAATGCACGGGTGTTGACGACGAAGCGGTCGTCATGCGTCAACAGCACGGGTATCTCGCCGAGCGGGCGGCTGCGATAGGTCAGCGGCACCGTCATTTCGATGTCGCGATCATAGGGATTGATATCGAGGCGGCGCGATACCGGCGCTGCTTCGGGAGCAGCCGCTTCCACCTTGTCCGGCCGCGCGGCCGCGGCTTGCGGCTCTGAGCCCGGATCGGGATCTTCGGGCGCGGACACGCCCTGACGTGGCAAGGGCACAGACACCTGAGCGGCGGCCGTGCCGCCGCACGCCGCTGACAGCGCGGCTATGCAGGCAATCCGAATACGCATCAGCGGGCGAAGCGCACCGTGATCGGTCCGGAACCGAATGCGACGCCGGTGGGAACGCGGAAGGTGCGCTGGCCATTGAGCGCGGCCAGATAGCCTACACCGATGTCACGGTTGAGCGCGGCCTGATCGAGTTCGACAGTGACCGGCTTGCCGTCGATACCGCGTCCCTCGATCGTCCATTTGGCGCCCGACATCATCGCATGACGGCTTCCGGTGTTGCGCACGGTCACCTCGACGCCGGGCAGCTTCGCGCCGGCAGCGGCGCCATCAGCGGCGGGCGGTGGATCGATCTCGGTCGGCGTGGCCGAAACGAGTTCCACCTTGGGCAGCGCTCCCGGAGGCGCGACCGTGATCAGCGCCTTCATGTGATAGACGATCTGCACCTGTGCGCCGGCGGTTGCGGGAGCCTGCGGGTCGAGCGCGACCGGCAATTGATTGACCGACATGTAATAGCCGCGCGAGGCGGGAATATCCCCTGCGCCGACCCATTGGAGGCGCACGACCTGGCGGGCATTGGCGGGCAGCACGCCTTGCGGCGGAAAGACCAGAAAATCCCCGTCGGCGGGCGTTTCGGTCATATTGCCCTTGTCATCATAGTCGATCCGCGTGATCCGCGTTTCGAACGGCAGATTGGTCGGGTTGAGATTCTGGACCTCGATACGCGCCACCGCGCCGCTGCCCTTGCTCGACATCTCCGCCACCATCGGTGACACGCGCATTGCATGCGCGGGCATGGAAACTGCAAGAATCGACAGTGCAATGTTACGCACCCAAGCGACGGGCGCTGGGCTGTGAAGGCGCGGCATCTGGATTTTCCCCCGGGAATCGTGAGGTCAGTTTAGAACAGCAAAGGGTTAGGAAAGAATTGAAGGGAGGAAGGCGTGCGCCTCCCTCCCTCCGATACGCCTTGCTCCTGCGATCAGATCGCCGAGAGCGTGACCGTCAGCACGTCGCTGTAGGTGCCGGCGACGAGGCCCTTGGCGGGGGTCGGGATGAGGACATTCATCACGAAACCCGAGCGCCATGCGCCACCAGCCTTGCTGTCGGCGGCTTCGTTGGTGTCGACCGAGAGGGTCTTGATCGTGCCAGCGCCGACCTGACCGACTTCAACGCCCGTCCAGGCCGCATCGACGCGATAGGGCAGCTTGTTGGTGAACTCGTCGCTGTCATAGCCACCGGTAGCCGCCGCGTTGTTGCGCAGGCCGTCGGTACCGTTCTGCTTCGAGATACGAACCTCGTTCTTGGTGTTGCAGCCAGCGGTGCCCGTCGTGATCGCGACATCGGCCGCTGCGCGCATGTCGAACGCGTCGTTCACATTTTCACCGCTGCCCGTGCGCACGCCGATCGTGCCGAAGTTGATCGTGCGACCTTCAGCCGAACCCGCGTAGAACGAGCAATCGCGGCTGACTTCGCCGGTCAGCGTGAAGGCAGTTGCGAGCGTCGGCGATGCGGTTTCAGTGTTGCCCAGCGAACCGCCGAGATAGCCCCATGCCGTGCCGATGCCGAAAGCTCCACCGAGGCCCGTGAACGAACCACCAGCGGTCGCATCGGCATGCGCCACGCCCGGAAGAGCAGCCAGCGCAAGAGCTGCAATCGCGGAACCAATGATCTTCTTAGTCATGACAAACTTTCCTCCATTATAGACACACTCAAGATTGATACTTTAATCAACACAAACGAACCCGAGGGCATTAAGCCGCATTATTGATATTCTTTTGCGACATTTTCATGAATTACATAAGCTATTGCGGCGCTATTGTTATTTCTATTGTTTCACCATAGCGCCCGGCCAGAAGGCCGGCCTCTCCCGAAGGGCGTCCGAGCGAAACGGTGAGCGCCATGCCGTCCATGGCGATGCCCCCTTCACTGGATATCGTTCTGCCAGCGAGCAGTTCGTGGCTTTCGAAACTGCGACCCACCATCGCCGCCTGCGGCTTGCGGACGGGCATCTCGATGCCGATCGTGTAGGGAAGCGTTCCCGAATAAGGCCCCTGCCCCGTCGGCATCGCGTCGTGCGCCAGTCCGCCCCGCGCAGCCTTGACCGTCATCTGGAACGGAATGTTGCAGTCCAGCGCCACACGTGCGGCAGCGCTGAGATTGGGCCGGGAGATATCGCCGAAATGCACGTCGCGGATCGACCCCAGCGCGCAATGCTCTGAAACCCGGCCGCTCACCTGAAGCGTCAGGTTGCGAACCCCGTCGATCTCATCCGCATGGGCGACCGACGGCACCAGCGATGCCGCCGCGCCTGCACCGATCAGCACGCGCTTCAGCCTGCGGCCAAATCCCTCTCGGACGGTCATATCCCCCACAACGTCCCTCTCATTCGCCCCACCGAATAGTTAACAAATTATTACCATATGCCCAAAGATATAGTCCAGACGATTTTATGCTTAACGCCAAAGCCTTAGCTCCAGACGGCCAAAGCCCGCGAAAGGCTCGCATTTGCGCGGGTGAGCGCGCGCGTTAACAATATTAGGACCGCGTCAGGCTGTGTCGAAACGGGACGCGACCGGCGGAGATGCCGGGACGAGCAGCACTTGACGCATCTCATGCGCGCTGAATCGCGAATCTGTTAAGTCCGCGTTAGCCATGTTCGAACACCACAAGTTCACCGCCCCGGGGGCAGAAGCCGTGGCATGTTGAAACGGGCAGGTGCTCCGATGCTCAAGAAATGCTTTGCAACAATGCTGGGATTTGCAGCGATCTGCACCGCGGCGGATGCGCAGGACACGTTCGGCGTCAGGCTTGAACTGTCGGTGCCCGTCATGTGCAAGCTGACATACCGGCCTGCGGTTTCGACCGATGGCGGCGGGCGAGTCGAACTTGGCGAACTGCGTGAGTATTGCAACGCGCCTCAGGGCTATCAGGTGATCCTGAACTACACCCCCGGCGCCTTGAAGGGCGCGGTGCTGCTGGCTGGCGAAGAGCGCATCGTTCTGGACGGATCGGGTCAGGCGGTGCTCGCCACGATGCACGGTCCGCGCAATCGCAGCCGGACCCTGGCCGCGATCCCGTCGGGCCTCGGCTTCGATGCCGACCGTCTCGATTTCCAGATCGTCGCGCGCTGAAGCAGCCGCGTCGGGCGCAATCTGACAGCGGATAGACAGAACACCGAACAGACGCACATGCGTGTTCTCCGATCCACAGGTCAGGAGAATGCCAATTGGACATTCCGGATGTGCCCGCCCGTGATGGGGTAAAGGTGCCGCGTGACCACGACGCACAGCGCGACGCCGAGCGCAAAGATGCTGCCATTGATCCCATATCGCGCGACGAGCGCCATAACGATGTCGGTCTTGACGCGCACCAGGAAGAGCCAGCTCAGCATCGGGGCCACCCAACTCTCTGCCAGATCCACGCTCAGATAGGATTGCACCGGACGTCTCCCGCGATGTCGTGTTGACACTGCGGTTGTACGAAGCCGGGCGTGGCAGCGCCGTCCGGGGCGTTCGGTTAGTGTCGCTGGATTGCGGTCGGGAAATCAGCAGGCCGATTCAGCCTGAATCGGTCAGTAGCTAGATGTGGAGCCTCAAGAGGTTGTTCATCGGTTGAGCCAGTCGGCTGATGGGCGGCATGGATTGTAGGCTGCCGTGCGGG
>NZ_JAKVIO010000020.1 GCF_022601895.1 Sphingomonas sp. LaA6.9 | reverse complement strand
TTCCAGGATACGGTGCGGCAGTTCCCGATCCTCGGCTCGATCCCGATCATCGGCACGCTGTTCCGCTCCTCGGGCTTTCAGAAGCAGGAAACCGAGCTGGTGATCATCGTCACCCCCCGGCTTGTCCAGCCGATGCGCGCCGATCAGGTGCGGCTGCCCACCGATCGCGTCCAGCCCCCCGAAGAGCTGGATCTCTTCATGATGGGGCGCACTGACAATGCGGTCGGTATCAACCCGCTCGATCCGAATGCGCCGCCGCCCGAGGCCTCCAGGCCTCCGGCCCCCGCCGCCGAAGGCGACACCGGCTATTCGGGGCCGACCGGCTATGACTATTAGGGAGAGCAGCATGCGCAACGCCCTTGTCCTGACGCTTGCCACGCTCGCGCTGGCGGCGTGCACGCCCAACGACACCACATTGGGGGGCGCGCACCGCCACAATGTCGCGCTGCAGATCATCGATCCCGAACCGCAATATGAAGGCGTGTTGCGCGAAGGCGGCTCGGGCGATCATGCCGCGGCCGCGGTCGAGCGCTATCGCAAGGGCGAACAGAAACAGCCCGTCACGATCAGCACCACGGTTGGCGTGAGCGGGGGCTCCGGGCAATCGGGCCCCAAATGAGGGAAGGATCATGTCGAGCAACCTGATAGCGCGCCTGCTGAAGTCCGACCACGGCGCCGTCGCGCCCACCGTCGGGATCTCGCTGTTCGCACTGGTTGCCGCCGGCGGCATCGCCTTCGACTATGCCCGCATGGCGACGCTCGACACCGAACTCCAGAACGCCGCCGATCAGGCCGCGCTCGCCGCCGCGACGCAGCTGGATGGCAAGGCCAATGCACGCAGCCGCGCGACCTCTGCCGCGCAAACGCTCGTCACAAACCAGACATTGATGGCCAACGATGTGGGGACACGGGCCATCAGCGTGCCCACCGTCACCTTCTACGTCGACAAACCGCGCACAACCGTCGCTACGACGGACGCCGACGCGAACTTCGTGCTGGTAACGGTGGGCACGCGCGAGGCCTTCTTTGCGCTGACGCCGATCGTGGCCGCCATTTCATCGGGGCCGATCGCGGCCAGCGCCTATGCGGGTCTGGGCACGGCGATCTGCAAGGTTCCGCCTGTGATGATGTGCAATCCCGCCGAGCCGATGAACAACACCAATCCGGATTTCGACTTTGACGCCAATGCTCTGCGCGGGGTCGGCATGAAGCTTATCACGGGCAATGCCTCTGCGCCCGGCAATTTTGGTTTCCTTGAAACTGGATTCGGAAACGGCGCACAGGATCTTGCGCGGGCGCTGGGCTACAATACGCCCCCGGGCGATTGCATGCCCAGTGACGGAGTAAGCACAAAGCCCGGGCTCAACGCATCGGTCATGGATGCGCTCAACACGCGCTTCGATCTGGACACGAACGGCTCGCAGACTTGCCCAGGCGGCGGCACCTGCTCGCCATCGCGCAATGTCCGCAAGGATCTCGTTCGCGGGAATCAGTGCGGGACCAGCGGCCAGCAAGGTTGGCAGGAATCGCCGAATCCGTATCGACCGACAACCACGACGCCGATCACATCGGGCTACCCCGATATCATGGGTCATCCGCGCGACCTTTGCCATGCCATCAGCAACGACCTGAGCGCCAGCATTTCTGCCGGATGTTCCAGCGGCGCGGGCCGGATCGGCAACGGCCAGTGGGACCGGAACGCGTATTTTCAGGTCAATTATGGCTGGAACGCGTCGACCTGGCCGACAATGACCGGCCTTTCCAGCAGTGCCACGCGCTATGAGGTCTATCAGTGGGAGATCGCAAATCCCGCCAACATCGACACGCCCCAGAGCGTCGGAGGCAACAAGTCGGGCTATGGCGCGCCCGTCTGCCGCGGAGCGGGCATCACCCCCGGAGGAACCAATGTCGACAGGCGCAGAATCTCCGCAGCGGTGCTGAATTGTCGCGCGCTCGGGCTCAATGGCTCCGAAACGAACGTTCCGGTACTGAAATGGATCGATCTGTTTCTTGTCGAGCCGTCCTATCAACGACGTGATGGGTCGACGACGGTGACCGAGGCGACCGATGTCTATGTGGAACTCATCGGCGAAACTAACAGTGGCGCCGCCGGCGCCACCGCAGGGCAGGTCGTTCGGCGCGACGTGCCGTACCTGATCGAGTGAGCGATGAGTGCGCGCACCCTGTTTCGGGTCACCCAATGCCGGCGCGGCACCGCCGCGGCCGAGATGGCGCTCATCACGCCGCTGCTGATCACGCTTATGTTCGGTGCGTTCGAGCTGGGTAATTATTTCCTCAGCGAGCATGCCGTCTCCAAAGCGGTGCGTGACGGCGCGCGCTATGCCTCGCGACGCTCCTTCACGGAATTCACCTGTTCGACTGTTTCCGCCGATGTTCTCGACAAGACGCGCAACATCGTGCGGACCGGGCAGGTGGCCAATAGCGGTACCCCGCGCCTCGTCGGCTGGACCAATTCCGCGACGATCACGGTCAGCGTGACCTGCAACACTGCCGGCGGATTTACGGGCATCTATACCGGCAAAGCCACAGGCGCTCCTGTCGTGACCGTATCCGCGTCGGTTCCCTATTCTTCCCTGTTTCAGAGCCTTGGCTTTTCGAGCACTTCGCTGTTGCTCAACGCCAGTTCCCAATCGGCGGTGATGGGCGTATGAGGCGCCCCGCACGCAGCATCCTCGGCGATACGCGCGGCGGCCCCGCCGCCGAATTCGCGCTGGTGCTGCCGGTCATGCTCATGTTCCTGCTTGGCATCATCGATGTCGGGCGGTTGATGTGGACCTGGAATCGCGCCGAAAAGGCGACTCAAATGGGCGTGCGCTACGCAGTGGCGACCGAGATCATCCCCACCGCACTCGCCGGTTATAGCTTTGCGGCGAGCGGCGGCATTCCGCAGGGCGATCCTATTCCTGATACCGCCTTTGGTGGCATCCAGTGCACGTCGAACGGTACGGCGGCGACCTGCACCTGTAACACCAGCACCTGCGGCCCATCCACATTGATCGACGATCAGACGGCCGCAAATACGCGCTTCGCCAACATCGTCGCGCGCATGGCCGCATTCATGCCCGAGATCACGGCCAGCCGCGTGCGCATCGATTATGGCTATTCGGGGCTGGGCTATGCGGGCGATCCCAACGGGTCGGATGTTGCGCCACTTGTGACTGTCCGGCTCCGCAACATGACATTCCGGCCGCTGCTGCTGATGCTGTTCGGCGGCTCCATTACACTTCCCGATTTCCGCGCCGCGCTCACGCTTGAGGACGGCTCGGGGACGGTGTCAAATTGAAAGGTGGTTTCGTGGGCGTTCTAGGCAGATCCGACAAGGGCGCGGCCCATTGGTCGCTGAAGGTCGAGGAGGGCTGCGCGCAGATCGTGCTGTCCGAGGCCGAAATGGCGGCGGCCGAGATCGCGGGCGGGCCTGTGGCGGGCTTCGTCGTCGAGATGAACCAGTTCAATGCATCGGGTGCGGTGCCCGACGAACTGGCCGAGCGCGCGCAGGTGATGGTCGTCGAGGTCAATCCGGCGTCCGACGCGTCGCTGCGCCGGCTGGCGACGCTTCGTGCTGGGCATCCGCGGCTGCCCATCGTCGCAGCGGTCCGCGATGCCTCGATTCCCGTCGTCCGCGCGCTGCTGCGTTCGGGGGTCAACGATGTGCTGGGGCTCCCGCTCACCAATCACGATCTCGCCGCCGCGCTCGAGCGGATCCGCGAGGACATCGCGAAAGCGGCGCCGCTCGAAACATCGCATGGCAAGCTGGTCACGATCATCAAGAGCGTGGGCGGCGTCGGCGCGACGATGCTCGCGACGCAGGCCGCGAGCATCCATGCGCGCCGCGAGGCGCCGCTCGGGCGAGAGACGTGCCTGTTCGATCTCGACCTGCAGTTCGGCAATGCCGCCACCTATCTCGGCCTGTCACCCTTGCTCACGATCAGCGACCTGCTCGAGGCGGGTGCGCGCGTCGACGGCGACCTGCTCCGCTCGGCGACGATCCAGACCGGTGCCGGGCTGAACGTCATCGCCGCGCCGCAGGAAATCATGCCGCTCGAGGCCGTCGGTTCGGACCAGATGTTCGACGTTGTTGACCTCGCGCTGCGCGACTATGACACGGTGTTCGTTGACCTGCCTGGCAACTGGACCAACTGGTCGCTCTCGCTGGTTGCGCGCTCGGACATCGTGCTGCTCGTGGTGGAACTGACCATTGCGAGCCTGAGGCAAGCGCAGCGGCAGCTGGCGCTGCTGAAGAAGCAGGGGCTCGGCGAACTGCCGATCCAGGTCATCGCCAATCGCGTCCAGAAAAAGCTGTTCCGCTCGATCGACCTTGCCGACGCGTCGCGCGCGATCGGGCATCCGGTCGCGTTCAGCGTCGCCAATGATTTTCCGCTCGTCGGGACCGCACTGGATCAGGGCGTCCACATCGACGAGGTCAAGGCGAAGAGCAAGGTCGCGAAGGACATCGAGGCGATCCTCGATGGCTGCAACGAACTGCTCGATCGGGGGAGCTGAGCCATGTGGCAGATCAAGAAACCCGGGCCGCTCCATCCCTTTTTCGGGGATGCCGACGACCTCGAAACGGCGTCGGAGGCGCGACTGCCGGCCAATGTCGATCGCAATACCGATCTGAAGGTCGAACTTCACAAGCGCTTGCTCGACCTCATCAACCTCGCCGCGCTCGACACCATGTCGCGCGAGCAGGTCGAAAGCGAGGTCGGCGAGATCGTGCACGAGCAGCTCGCGCTACAGAAGCACGCGCTCAACCATGAGGAGCGCAAGCAGCTCGTCTCCGATGTGCTCGACGAGCTGCTCGGGCTCGGGCCGCTGGAGCCGTTGCTCAAGGACCACACGATCACCGACATTCTAGTCAACGGCCACAGCACCGTGTTCGTGGAGCGTGGCGGGCGGCTCGTGGAAACCCCCGTCCGGTTCAAGGACGAGCGCCACCTCGTCCGGATCATCCAGAAGATCGTGGCCGCAGTCGGCCGCCGCGTCGATGAAGCCTCGCCCTATGTCGATGCTCGGCTTGCCGATGGCTCGCGCGTCAATGCGATCATTCCGCCGCTGGCGGTCGATGGCTCGCTGCTCTCGATCCGCAAGTTCGCGAAGATCCCGATCAATATGGAGCGGCTCATCGAGCTAGGCAGCGTGCCTGAAGGCATGGCCGAAGTGCTCAAGGCGATCGTGGCGGCGCGGCGCAACATCCTGATCTCGGGGGGCACCGGATCGGGCAAGACCACGATGCTCAACGCGATGTCGGCCTATATCGACGGTGCCGAGCGGATCGTGACGATCGAGGATTCGGCCGAACTCCAGCTCCAGCAGCGTCACGTCGCGCGGCTCGAGACCCGGCCGGCCAATATCGAGGGCCGCGGCGAGGTGACCCAGCGCGATCTCGTCAAGAATGCGCTGCGCATGCGCCCTGACCGCATCATCGTCGGCGAGGTGCGCGCCGGCGAGGCGTTCGACATGCTCCAGGCGATGAACACGGGTCACGATGGCTCGATGACCACGGTGCACGCCAATACGCCGCGCGACGCGCTGTCGCGTATCGAACAGATGATCGGCATGAGCGGTATCGACATCGCGCCGCGCTCGGCGCGCGCGCAGATCGCGTCCGCGCTCAATGTCGTTATTCAGGTCGGCAGGCTTGCCGACGGACGTCGCCGCCTGCTCAGCCTGTCCGAACTGACCGGCATGGAAGGCGAGGTCATCACCATGCAGGAGATCTTCCGCTTCAAGCTGACGGGGCGCGACGATGCGGGCGCCGTTCTCGGCCATTTCGAATCCACGGGCATTCGGCCGAAATTCATGGGCGAGCTCGCAGATCACGGGATTCATCTTCCCGCCGAGATATTCCGCCCCGACCTGAGGATCGCCTGAATGACGCCGACTGCGCTCCGTTTCCTCGCGCTGGTCCTGATCTTCGGGGCGGTCGTGCTCGCCATTGAGGGAGCGCTGGGCTGGTGGCGCAGCCGCAGCGGCGGCGAACGTGCCGTCAACCGGCGGCTCAGGATGATCGCGACGGGGCTGGATCGTGGCGCCGTGCTCTCGCGCTTGCGCCGGAACCCCGATCAGATCTGGGCCAGCCTGCCGGCGCCGATCGCCGGCCTCTTTGCGGGCATACAGCGAACGCTGCATGGCGCGGGTGTGGCCACCTCGCCGCAACAGATGCTGCTGATGATGATCTCGGCGGTTATCGCCCTGTTTCTCATCGTCATCGTCGGGGCCGGCATCGCGGGCGTTCCGCTGACCATCGGCAGCCTGCTGATGATTGCGACCTTCGCCTTTGCGCTGGGCTTCGGCATCCCGCTCATCGTCCTCTCGCGCATGGCCGACCGGCGTCGCAAACGCGTTCAGGAGCAATTTCCCGTGGCGCTCGACGTGTTCGTCCGCGGGCTGCGCGCGGGGCACCCGATCGCGTCCGCGCTCGACCTGCTCACGCGCGAGATGACCGACCCGATCGGCAGCGAGTTCGGCATCGTCGTCGATGAGGTCACCTATGGTGCCGACCTGCGTGATGCGCTGCAGAACATGGCGAACCGCTGGGATCTGGCGGACATGCACATGTTCGTCGTTTCGCTCTCGGTGCAGAGCGAGACGGGCGGCAATCTCGCCGAAATTCTGGAAAATCTCTCGCAGGTGATCCGCGAGCGCGCGAGCATGCTGATGAAGGTGCGCGCGCTCAGTTCCGAAGGGCGGATGACGGCCGTCATCCTCACCTCGCTGCCCGTACTGGCCTTTGTCGGACTGTTCCTCGTCAACCCGGCCTTTTATCTCGACGTCGCGGACGATCCGGCCTTCGTGATCGGATTCGTCGGCTTGCTCGTCCTCTATGCGATCGGCTTCTTCACGATCCGTCGCATGATCGATCTGAAGGTCTGAACGATGCTCGATCTTCCCCTCGATCAGATATCGCGCACCGCCATCCTCGCAGCGATCTTCGTCGCGGTGCTGCTTCTCGTGATGGCCCTGGGAACGCTTGTCGGCAATCGAAGCGCGATCCGCCGCCGGCTTGAAGAGACGCAGGAAGGCGCGCCCGACGCGATGGCGGTTTCGCTGCGCGGCAATGATACCGCGAACGCGTGGTCGATGCTGGTCGATGGCATCGAAAAGCGGGGGTTGTCACTCGTCGACAGCAATTCGGACAAGCTTCGCGCAAGGTTGATCGCGGCGGGGTACACATCGTCTGCGGCACCCAAGGTCTTCACGCTGACCCGGCTGCTGCTGACGCTGGGGCTGCCCGCGCTGCTTGTCTTTTTGAGCCTGACCGCCGACGAGCCCCCGTCGCTCCTCAAGCTGTACCTGTTCGGCTCCTTCTCGGCGATCATGGGTTTGTATCTGCCCAACCTGTGGATCTCGGCACGTGCTGCGCGGCGGCAGCAGGAGATCGTGAACGGCTTTCCCGATGCGCTCGATCTCATGCTGGTGTGCGTCGAGGCGGGTCTCGGCCTCGAGGCGGCGTTCGATCGTGTCGGTCGTGAAATGGCGCTTTCGCATCCGCTGGTGTCGCAGATGGTCGGCTCGGTCGTGCTCGAATTGCGTGCCGGCCGCAGCAGGGAGGAAGCACTGCGGCGCATGGCGGACCGCGTTGGCGTCGAGGAGATCCGCTCTTTCGCGACGCTGCTGATCCAGTCGGACAAGCTGGGGTCGTCCATTGGCCAGACGCTGCGCATCTATGCCGCCGAAATGCGCGAAAAGCGCCGCATGCGCGCCGAGGAAAAGGCGCACCGGCTGCCCGTGCTGCTTTCGATCCCGCTGGTCGCCTGCATGCTGCCGGTCATGATCGGTGTATTGATGCTGCCGGCGGCGATCCGCGTTGTACGTGAGCTCGTGCCGGCATTGACGGGGTGACCAATGACGATGCACCGAAATCAACTTTCGTTCGTCTTGCTCCTGACGCTGCTCGGTTGTGCTGCACCAGGACCTGAGTTGCGGGTGCGGCCCCAGGCGGCGTCTGCGCCGGAACCGGCGCAGGATCGCCTCGCGCATGCAGCCTCGCTATACGCGCGCGGGGAATATGCGCTGGCGATCGAGGCGTACCGCAAGGCCATTCGCTTCGAGCCCCGCAGTGCGGCCGCGCAGGCCGGGCTGGCGGCCAGCTATGACAGGATCGGACGCTTCGATCTCGCCGACCGCTATTTCCAGCTGGCCCTGGCGATCGATCCGCGCAATCCCCGGCTCGCATCCATCTATGCGCAAGCGCTCGAGCGACACGGCTACATGCAGCAGGCGGCGGATGTGCTGCGTCTGGCGAGCGCCGATGCGTCCGGCGCCAGCGTCGCGACCGCTACAGAAGCATCGGGAGCTTCGGAAACCGAGCCCAGGGCGCCGTCGATCGCCAGTGGGACGAGCGTGACCATCGCGCTGGAGCCACGTCCGGTGCCCGCACCCGATCGCCCACGCCCGGCGGCGACCCCGCGCATGCAGCTCGAGCGCGTGTCGCTGGCGGAGGTCGCGCTCGTCACGCGACCCGAACCCCGGCGTCATGACGCCGCCGCATCGATTGCGCGCGGCAGCAGCGTCCGGATTGCGCTGGACGATCCGGTCGATCTGTCGAAATCTCCGAGCCGGAGTCTTCGGGTTCTGAACGGCGTCGGCCGGCGTGGTCAGGCGGCGCGCATGCGCGCCCACCTTCAGGGCAGGGGCTGGCAGCCGATTACCGTGGGAGACGCAGCGCATCACCTGCCGAACTCGCAGCTGCTCGCACCGGCGCGGTGGACCGGACAGGCCCGTGTGCTGGCCGGCCAGCTTCCCTTTCGCGTGTCGGTTGTCCGTTCTCCCGAACAATCCGCCATGGTCCTCGTTCTCGGTGCGAACTCGGTCGGGTTCGACGACAGGCTGAAGGCCGCGCGCAATTGAGTTCGCGCCTCCGCCGCCTTGCAGTGATTGCCTTCGCCTGGGCCATGGCTCCGCCCGTGGCAGCGGCGGAGATCGATTATCGGGCCATCGAGCAGGCCATTGCGGGCGGTCGCCTCGTGCAGGCCAGGGCGATGCTGGCAACGACTCCGGCATCGGCGGGCGAGGTCGATCCGGTGCGACTTCGGGCGCTCACAGCGTCGCTCGCACTCGCTGAGGGCCGCAACGAGATCGCGCGCGCACTCTTCACGGAACTTCTCGCCGGCGCACCGCAAAGCTGTGCTTTCGCGCGCGGCGCGGGTCAGGCGGCGCTGCGGTTGGGCGATTGGAAACAGGCGATCGGGTTTCTGGGGCAACCGGCGACGGGCTGCCCGCCTTCGGCGCGGGCATTGTCCTGGCTGGGAGTCGCTTATGGTCGGGAAGGCCGATGGGTGGAAAGCGACAGCGCATTTCGGGAGGCGCTCAAAATCGCGCCCGATGACCCCGCGATCCTGAACAATGCCGGCTATTCGCTATTGCGGCAGAGCCGCTATCTGGAAGCAGGCGTCCTTCTTGAACGCGCGGCGCTGCTGGCTCCGGGCAGCGTTCGCATCGCCAATAACCTCGATATTGCGCTGGCGGCTCAGGGCCGGTTCGCGCGCGCTGAGGCCGCGCGCGCCGACGGCCAGCTGCGGGCCGATCGGCTCAACAATGCCGGATATGCGGCCTATCAGGCCGGCCGGCTCGATACGGCCCGCGCCTTTCTGAGCGAGGCGCTGCTCGCATCGGATACCTATTCGCCGAAAATCGCGGCGAACCTCAGGCTCGTGGAGGCTCAGCTTGACCGCTGACATGCTGCTCTATCTGTTCCAGTTGCTGCTGGTGGGCGCTGCGCTGGAAGACATCTGGAGATTGAGAATCTCCAATGTTTTTCCCGTGGCGATCCTGCTGTCCTATTTCGGCTGGTTGGTCGTGGTCGGGTTTTCGACCGATATCTGGCAGAATGCCGCGCTCTTCGCGCTCGTCTTCGCTGCGGGGACCGTCCTGTTTGCCAAGGGCTGGCTGGGAGGGGGCGACGTGAAGCTCCTCGCTGCGGCCAGCGCGTGGTTCGACCTCGCCGGCGGCGCGGCGCTGCTCGCCTATGTTGCGATTGGCGGCGGACTGGTCGGGCTTGGCTTCATCATGCTGCGGCGTCTCACGCCCGCCGCGATCCGCGACGGGGCCGGCTGGGTTGGGCTCAAGACGCGCGGACCGATACCATATGGCCTTGCCATCGCCGCTGGCGCGATACTGTGTCTCCATCTTTACGGCGTCAATCCGGAGCGCGTGGGCGCGCTCCAGGCGTTTCTCAAGGGCGCGTCCTACTGACCCCGATCGTTTCGGCTGGATCGGCCTGAGCGCCAGCGCGCTGACTGCCCGGCGTCGCGGTCAGTCCATCGTGCTCACGATCAGCTCCGCGCGCGACCGGACCCCGAGCTTCTGAAATATGCTGTGGATATGAACCTTCACCGTGCCTTCGGTGAGTCCGCATCGCAGTGCGATATCCCGGTTTCGCAGACCCGTTTTAATGAGCTTCATGATTTCACGCTCGCGTTCGGTAAGCGTGTTCCCGCGGCCCAGAGTCTTCCCGCCCGAGATCACCGAATGGAGCAACGCCTTCTCGGTGACCTTCGCGTCGATGTGGTTCTCGCCGCGCATCACGCACTCGATGCAGGTCAACAGCTCGACCGGGTCGCTCCCCTTCAGCACGATGCCGTTCACGCCGAGCCTGAGTGCTTCAACGGTCTTCTCGGGCTCGATGCCAACGGTCAGGAAGATCACCGGCACGGTGTTTCCGGCTTCGCGAACGGCGCGCAAAATGGCAAGCCCTCCGCCATCCTCCATCGTAACGTCGAGGATCAGCACATCGGGCCGCTCGGTTTGCATCATGTAGATCGCGTCGTGCGCCGAGCGCGCGCAGCAGATGACGGCGTGCTCGTTGCTCGAAAGAAACTGATGGAGTCCTTCGAGAAAGATCGGATGGTCGTCCGCAATCAAAAGTCTGGCCATATCACCCCCGACCCAATGGGATTCGCATGGCGAGCAGCGATCCCGAGCTTATGTCTTCCGAATAGGCAGAGCCTCCAAGCGTCGTCAATCGACGCACCAGAGACTGCGAATCGAGATCTATGCGCGGTTCACCGCCCTTGGCGCGATCACGGCGTTGCTGGCTGTCGTTGCGCAGGGAAATGAACAACGATCCCTCGTTGAATGCCACGACGAGCGCGATCCGCCGGGCCTTGGCATGCTGCGCGGCGTTGGCCACGGCTTCGCGGACGAGAAACTCGACTTCGACTGCGGTGTTGCTGTCCACGAAGATCTCGCCCTCGGCCGCGCAGAAGCGGCACTCGATGCTCCACTGGCGGGAAAGCGATGCCGCGCATTGTTCGAGCTGCACCCAAAGGTTCGTCCGTTCGCTCGCGGCGCGATAACTCTCGTCGAGGATTTTGCGCAGGCGCGCCTGTTCGGAGACGATGACGTCCTGCATGCTCTCCAGGCGCGCGCGCGTCGCATCGCCGCCCATTTCATCGCGCGCGCCCAATATGGTCGCAATCTGCATTCGGAGCGCGGCAAGCGTCTGCAAAATGCTGTCGTGCAGGTCGCGGCTGAGCGAATGGCGCGCCTCGACGAAAGACCGGTCGCGCCATGCGCGCAGAAACAGATAGCGCTCGAACACGGCCTCGGTCAGTTCGCAGGCGCGATCGGTTTCGCGCAGCGCGTCCTCGGATATTCCGTGCGGGCTCCGGATATAGACGCGCGCGACCACTTCGCCGACCCTGACCGGAAAGCTCTGACCCGCCTTGGCGACGAAATGCCGCGCAATCGTCTCGGTCAGGGCGCGGGCTTCGACGACGAGCGGAGCGCCCTTGCGCGTCAGGCACAGAATCGCCTGTGCCGCGGGATCGAACATGAAGGTGCCATCGCAGATCTCGGGTTCGAGCAGCTGTCGCGCGCCATTGCCGGGCAGGTCTCGCACCACGGCGCCGCCGGCCTCGCGAAGCGCCATATGGACCGGCCCAGCCTCGTCCTCGGTCCAGAGAAAGGCGATCTGGTCGGCATTGAAGAGCTCGGTGAGCTTTTCGAGCAGAAAGTCTATCGGCAATGTGTGAAAGTTGCCGCCCACCGACAGCAATTCGTCTTCCCAGGTCTGAAGGGCGGACTGATAGGCGCGCGATCGCGCGAAAAAGATGGCCACAAAACCTGCGATCAACAAAGTCGCGCTGCTTAATATCAGCGATGGAATGGAATAGGATGGCAGGGATGCGGGCACCGGCCCGACAAAGCCCCTGAGCGCAAAGGCCAGGCTCAGACTGGTTCCCGCAATCAGCGTCATTATCGTTCCGAATCGCGTATGGAATGCCGACAGCAGCAGCACGCTGAACAACAGGACCGGCAGGACATAGGCCTCGAAAAGCAAAAGGATCGACGCGCACAACAGCCAGTCCGTGATCAGCGCGATCGGCCATGCGCGAACGTCCAGCCTCCACGACAGGCGTCCGATCCATGGGCATATGAGCGACCACGCCAGATAGGCCGAGAACAAAGCGAGCTCGGCGTCACGCGGCACGAAACCGCCTGGTGATCGGATGCCCTCGGCAAGACAGGCTGCGGCAAGGCCTATGCGGGCAAGATTGATCGTGAACCGCGAACCGGGTCCGGACCGCCCGGCCGGCCAGCCTCTGGATATTTTGTCCGCCCCCCGGATCTTCACGGCGCCTTTCCCTCAGCCTCCCGGCCAAATTTCATACGAAGTTATAGGCTAATCTCGGTCAGTTAAATACTCTTATCTATTTCGCCGATCAACTCTCAACTATTGTCCGCTTTATATCGAAAGTTATAATTGCGTCGAAATATTTGAAGATAGTTCGCAATAAACGCCGGCCAAAGTCGCTGGAATTGCGGCGGACATATTGCACTGGTCGAAGATCGCGTTGTCGGCTGCGGTCTGCGGATCAGCCGCGGACCCTCCGGTAATACGCAGGGTGCGACCGCGCCATATGTGGCACGGCTCCTCGCGTTGATGAAGGCAATCGATATGGGGTGGGCCGCGACTTTTTCATGCGTCCCATGGAATGCAAATCCCGGGCGGGGCCCGTAACATGAGCCAAGGCGTCGCGATGCGGAATCGGTGAATGATCCGTCGCGCGCGCGCCGGATTATTATTTGATACTACTGATCGGGCGCGGTGATGTTTCGAGCTGTATATTGCATTGTGTAATAATTTCGCACTGCTGTTGCCGGTGATCGTGAATTGTACCGAAGAATATCGCGCATTTTATCAGGCATAAGCAATTTTACGTACGTACGGTCACAGACTCCCTCGCCCACCTGCACACTGTTAGCTTTCGATGGCAGGCAGAGGGGATATCTCTTGATAACGCTCAATGCGCAGCCCCAGCGAAATGACAAGGAGCCGGCCCGGTCGCTGTTGAGCTATGCCAAGGGCGATGTCCTCTATCGTCAGGATGACCACGCCGATTGCTGGTTCGAGGTTGTGTCGGGCATTGTGCGTACCTGCCGCCTCTACGCCGACGGCCGCCGCCAGCTTATGGGCTTTTTCTATCCTGGAGACGCTTTCGGCGTCGATCACGAGATCTACAAGGCCTCTGCGGAGGCGGTGACCGATCAGGTGCTCGCGCATCGTCATCTCAGCCGTGACGCGCTCGTCGACGACGCGGCGCTGCAGCGCGCGCTCAAGAGCGCCGAGGATTGCATCTTCCTGCTCGGCCACCGGACCGCGGCCGAACGCCTGGCGGCCTTTCTGCTCGCCTTTGGCGAGCGCACGGGCGCGCAGGGCGAGATTGCGCTCCCGATGTCGCGTTGCGACATCGCCGATTATCTGGGTCTGACCATCGAAACCGTCAGTCGCACGATCTCCGATTTCGTCCGGCGCGGCCTGATCGCGCTCGACGCGCCGCAACGCGTGCGCCTCCTCGATGCGCGCCGGCTCAAGGCCGTGGCTGGCGACGCGCCGGACGCTGACGACGCTGATATTGCCGCACGCATCAATTCCCGTCGAGGCCGGCCCAACCCCGAATGTGGAACGAGCAACCAGAGCAGGTAGCCGGGCAATACCGGCGCCTGGGTGAGAGGGGATGCTTATGAAACCTCGCGACAACGGGGTGACGATTGCGGCACTGCTGGGTGGGAGCGCGATGGCGCTGATGCTTCCGAACGCTGCCGCCGCGCGCGCGCAGACCGCGGAGAAGGGCACGGCCGATGCCGAACCGGCAGGCGTCACCGAACGCCTCCTCGAACTCGAGGAGCAGCTCAAGGCGCAGCAGGCGCTGCTCGAGGCGCAGTCGAGACTGATCGCCGAGCAGCGCAGCGAGATCGATGCGCTCAAGCTGCAGGTGTCGGAGGATGAGGCGCTCGTCACGCTGCGCGGACGGGGCTATGCGCAATCGGGCGCCGCGCCGCTGTCGCAGCAAACTCAGGACCCGCAGCCGCAGGTTCCCGACGAACCCGTCGGCGAGGCGCCGACCGAGCCCGAGCCCAATCTCGCCGAGCAGGTGCGCGCCGTCCCGCAGGATGTGGGCGTTCTCACCCCCGCCGGAACCTTCGTGTTCGATCCCTCCTTCGATTATATCCGCTCATCCGCGAACCGGCTGGTGTTCAGGGGCTTCGAGCTGATCCCGGGCATCCAGATCGGCGTGATCGAGGCGACCGACGCCGACCGCGACACGCTGATGGAGACGTTTTCGCTGCGCTATGGGCTGACCAGCCGGCTCGAGATCGAGGGGCGCATACCCCTGATGTACCGGTCGGACCGGATCGAGGTCGTCCAGCAGCGCGACGAAGGCATCGTGCGCTCGATCGAGCTTCAGGAACGCAATATCGGCGATATCGAATTCTCGCTGCGCTACCAGCTCAACTCGCCCAAGGGGCCGCAGGACCCGATCTATGTCGCAAGCCTTCGCGTCAAGACGCCCTCGGGCAAGGGGCCGTTCGATGTCGGATTCGACGAATTCGGCGTCGCGACCGGGCTGGCGACCGGATCGGGCTTCTGGGGCGTGGAGCCCGGAATCAACTTCCTGCTGCCCTCCGCGCCCGTGGTCATCTACGCCGCGGCAAGCTATCTCTACCATGTTCCCGAGGATGTGAACCGCGTGGTCGGTGGCGCCTTTATCGGTCATGTCGATCCGGGCGACGCGATCAGCGCGAGCCTTGGCTTCGGTTTCGCGCTGAACCCGCGCTTCTCCTTCTCGCTGGGCTATCGCCACAATTACATCTTCCCCACCGAGCAGGAGATCGGCGGCACCGACCAGCGCTCGAACGAGCTCCAGGTCGGCGTGCTCAACTTCGGCATGTCCTATCGGCTGAGCGAGGTTCAGACGGTCAATTTCCAGTTCGATTTCGGGGTGACCTCGGATGCGCCCGACATGCGGGTGACGATCCGCTTCCCGTTCTCCTTCTAGCGGCGCTCCGGCGCGGGCGCGAAGTCAATGCACCGCGCCGATCGTCTGCTCGGCGATGATCGACCCGAGCGCGTCGGCCAGCCGGATCTGCTGGACGCTCGCGTTGAACGCCTGATAGCCGGCAAGGTCGAGCGTGGCGTTGAGTTCGGTGCGGAACTGCACATTGCTGGCAGTATTCACGAGAACGGTCTGCAGGCTGTCGTCGAGATTGTGCGAGAGCGCGGTCTGCCCGGCATTGGCGAGAAAGACCTGCATGTCGCCGATGCGCATCGTGATCGGCCCCGTCATCAGCACGCCATTCTGCAGCTGCGCCGATGTGGCAGCGCTCAGCTGATCCGAGACATATTGCGTCTTGACCGCGATATCGTCGACCCAGCTGATGCTCGTCATCAGCGCCAGCTCGCCGTTGACATAGGTCTGCACCTCGGCGCCGAAGCGGATATCCATGCCCGCCAGCGCAAAGCCGCCGCGCTGCTGTTCAAGCTCGGCATTGTTCGCGACCTGTGCGGCGGCTCCGGCAAACAGCGCATCATCGTCGAATTCGGGGCTTTGCAAGGCGTCGTCGTCCTGGCCCGGCGCGATCTGCGCGGCCGCCGGCGCCACCGTCACCAGCGAGGCGCCGATTGCGGTGAGCAGGCGAAGCGGGGTCATGGGTGCCTCACTGCACCGTTCCCACGCGCACTTCGAGTAGCAACAGCGGCGTGATCTGATAGGCGGGGGGAAGGAAGCTGGTCAGTTCGCTGGTCGGCACGCGCAGGTCATTGTCGTCGTCGAGCGGCGCCTTCGCCCAGGGGCCCCAGTCGCTCGCGAGATTGAAGCTCGCGCGCTTGCTGTCCGGGGTCTTCAGTACCGCAAGTGCGATCCCGTTCCAGTGCTTCTCGAATTCCGCGAGCGGGTACTCGGTCAGCCCAAGCGCCGGATCTCCCACGAGCACATGGTCGCCACGGAAGCCCTTGACCACGACGAAATGCTTGTAGCCTCTCGTATCGAGCAGCACGATCGTCGGTCGTCGCGTCGATTTGAGCTGGTCGAGCGAAATGCGGAAGCCCTCTGCCTGATAGCCGATCTGCGTCAGAAAGACCTTCATGTCGAGCATCGAGAAGCCGCTTTTCCTGATGGTGGCCTTGTCGCCGCGCGACCACATCGCCATGAACGCCTCGCGTTCGCCGGTCTTGCGGTCGTAGTGATAGGTCAGCATCGTGGCGACCGCGGCCGATCCGCAGCTGAAGTCGAATTGCTGGCGCACCACCGTGCGAAAGGGGATGTCCCACCAGCTCATCACCGGTACGGTGAAATAGCCTTCGGATCCGCCACCCAGCCGCACCTGCGCTGTGACCGTCCCGGGCGTCATCGCCAGCACCGCCGCGAGCGCGGCAAGCGCGCATTGTCGCCAGTGGCGCAGAGGGCTTGACGCCCGATATGGCGCGCACGCTGTGGTCATCGCGGTCGCTATTGGTTGATGTTCAGCGTGATATTGACGCCGGTCTGCAGGCTCACCTGCGCGCCCGTATTGATCAGCAGGTTGCCGATGCCGGTAAAATTGCTGAGCGCATTGTCGGACAGGCTGACGGTGCCGGCAAGATAGTCGCCATTGATGACGTTGCCCGCAGTGATTGCGCTCAACGACTGATTGGCCACGACGATCTGCGCGCCACCGCGAAGTTCGGCCAGCGCCTCATCGGCAAGCATATCCTCCGCCTCGCCGATTTCGCGCGGGGCGACGGGCAGCATCGTCTCGGCCGTCATTTCGACCGATGCCGCGACGTCGCTCGGTGCTGCGGGGGCGGGCGTCTGTGCCCCGGCCGACGGCGCAAGCGCCACCGATGTGCACACCGCGCATATCCACAGGACGCTTCTATCCATGACACCCTTCTCCAACGGTTATGCGGAAAAAATGACCGGGCCGGTCGTACCGGCCCGGTCGATACCGCATTATTCGCCGCCGCCGCCGCCGGCGGGGGGCGTGACAGTAAACGTCGTGGTGACGGGATTGGCCTGAGCGTTGGAGGAGGAACCCGAGGTGAAGGTGATGCTGCCCTGCGCGGCGACGTTGGTCGCCGACTGGACATTGGCGTTGACGCCGGTGTTCCACGACTGGTTCAGAATGCCCGCATAGGCGGCAAATGCATTGTCGGAGACCGAATTGCTGCCCGCCACGAAGGCGCTGTCGAAGTTCAGATCACCGCCATTATAGACGACGGCCTTCATGTCCTGTTCTGCAACGATCTCGACGTTGCCCGAATAGGTCCATGTGTCGTTGTCCTGGTCGGCGCTGGTGTAGGTCTTGGTGTCGTTGTCCTGATTGAAGCTGTTCTTGTTGTCGTTGTCCTGGTTGTAGCTGTCCTTGACGTCATTGTCTTGATTGTTGTTGTCCTTGGTAACCGTGACCGTCTCGGTATCGGTCTTGGTTATGGTCTTGCTGTAGGTGTCGTTGTCCTGATCGGCGCTGGAATATGTCTTGGTGTCGTTGTCCTGGTCCGCGCTGTTATATGTCTTGGTATAGGTGTCGTTGTCTTGGTCCGCGCTGGAATAGGTCTTCGTCGACGTGTTCGTCGAGCTGTCCTGGAAGCTGTCGTTGATGACGCCTTCGCTGCCCACGACGCTGTCGGTGGCGGTGTTGCCATCATTGTTGCTGCTGGATCCGCCGCCGTCCTGCGCGAATGCCGGCGCGGTGATCGCCATGCCAACCGCGAGGACCGATGCTGTGAGAAGATGCCTCATGTGCATTGTATCTCTCCTGTCAGATTGTCGAAGGCGTAACCGCTCGCCGGACCGGCGAGGCTGGGACCGCCGCTTCGATGTTCGTTTTGTACGAACTGCTTTCATTTACTCCCGGCGGCTCGGCCGGGACTTGCGATTTATCATGAAAGCCCGAGGTGCGGCGGTCTCGGATACGCCCCGATCAGCGCGACCAAAGTGAAGATCGCGGCAAAAATGTTTGATTGCCAATGACAATTGACGGACGCCGGGCAGACCGGCTCCACGAAGCACGATTCAGCGAATTTTTTAAGCTTTTCAATACAAAGGATAATATCTTGCGGTATATTACTCTGCGTATTTCTACGTAGAACCTTGGATTGAACCTTGCATTCCTGGTTACCATCTTGTATTGACAAGGGGTTAGTGGGATTCAGGGAAATGTTCCGGGGGTCGCCGGTATTTCTACCGATCGGTTTTTCCCAGCTCCGACAATTACTGTAATATTTCGCGTGCATGACTTTGCGAAACAGAGCGACTCGCAGGATATAAGAATAGAGGTCACATCACGAGCGCCCCCATCTCAGAAAAGGGGAAGCGATATGAATGACCAGTACGATGGTGCGTCGGGCCTGACCTGTCGCGAGTACCAGATACTTGAACTCGTGGCGCAGGGATATTCGGCCAAGGAAGTAGCGCAGCGCATTGATATAGCGCCGCGAACTGTCGAGCGGCATATCGACAATGTCCGCCTGAAACTGCAGGCGCGCAACCGCACGCATATGGTAGCCAAGGCGATCGCGGCCAATCTCCTCACGCCCACGGGCGAGAAGGTGAAGCCTGCCGCGCGTGATCCGCTGGTGGTCCATATCGGGCGCGAGGTGGAGCGCGATCTGTTCGGCTATCCCACCGTAACCTCCTATCCCGCGAACGATCTCGTCGCCAACGGCAATCGGTGGCACTGATCCGCGGTCTTTCTGACCCTATGCGATGACCGGTCCGCGGCGCCGGGAGGGGACGCCGCGACCGTATCAAATGCTGACGACGCCGCGATTGGTGGCGTTTCGTCGGCAAGGCGAAAAGCCTGCGCGATGCGCTGGCCCGGCGGAGATATCGTCCCGGGTTAAGGCTGAGCCCGATCGATCGGCCCGCCGCCGAGCGCGACATAGAGTGCAACCAGATTGTCGGCCTGCGCACGCCGCAGCTGCAGCAGCGCCTGCTCGGCGGAGAACAGGTTGCGTTCGGCGTCGAGCACCTCGAGATAATTGGCGACACCTTCGCGATAGCGCGTCTGGGCGAGCCGCGCGATGCGCCGCTGCGCTTCGGTATTACGCTCCTGCGCGGCAACCTGCTCGGCGAGATAGCGTCGTCCCGCCAGCGCGTTGGCAACCTCCTGAAACGCCGTCTGGATCGTCTTCTCGTAGCTCGCGATCGCGATGTTCTCGCGCGCTTCGGCCACGGTCAGATTGCCTTTGGTGCGGCCGAAATCGAAGATCGGCAGACTGATCGACGGGCCAAAGCTCCACGCAAAGCCATTCTCGCCCACCAGCTTGCCCAGCGAGTCCGATGAAAAGCCGATATTGCCCGTCAGCGAGATTGTCGGGAAGAAGGCGGCGCGCGCCGCGCCCACATTGGCGCGCGCGGAACGCAGGCGTTCCTCGGCGGCGATGATGTCCGGGCGCGCCACCAGCAGGTCCGAAGGAAGGCCGGCGACGAGCTCGGCCGGACTTGCCTGACGCGCCAGCGGCAAGGCTTCGGGCAGGTCGTCGGGCACAGGGCCACCCGTCAGCACATTCAGGAAATTGTCGCTCTGGGCCTTGGCGAGCTTCAGCCCGGCAAGCTCGGTCTCGGCCTGGGTCAGCAGCGATTCCGACTGGCGGAAATCGAGCGCCGAGGTCACCCCTGCATCGAGGCGACGCTTCGCGATCCGCAAACCCTCCTGCCGCGAATGCACCGTCGCCTCCGCAAGCGCGATGCGCTCGGCCGCCTCGCGGCCCGCAAAATAGGCCGAGGCGACGTCGCGGGTGAGCGCCAGACGGAATGCGCGCTCGGCCTCGATCGTCGCGAGATACTCGGCGCGCGCCGCATCGGAGAGGTTGCGGACGCGCCCCCAGAAATCGAGTTCGAACGAAGAGACGCCAACGCCAACCGTGTAGCGGTCGAACGTCACCGCGCCCTGCTGGCCGGGCACGCCCGAGGCCGCGAGCGGCGTCCGGCTGCGCAGCACCGAGCCGGTGGCGTCGACATTGGGCAACCGGCCCGAATCCTGGATTCGGTACTGGCCACGCGCCTCCTCGATCTGCGCCACCGCGATCGCAAGGTCGCGGTTATGTGCGAGCGCAAGCGTCACCAGCTGTTCGAGCTGGGGATCGGCGAGAAAGTCGCGCCAGCCGATCTCGGTCGCGCGCTGGCCGATCGTCACATCGCCCGCATAACGCTCCGGATAGGCAGCGGCAGTCGGCATGTCGGGGCGTACATGCTTGGGCGCCATGTTGCAGCCCGAAAGCGCGGTCGCCGCGAGCAGCATCGAGGAAATCATGGCCTTATGCATGGCCGGGCTCCGGATCGTGATGGCTCTTCTCGGCGGGCGCGGGCGGACGCTTGCGCGCCAGCCGCTCGCGCACCACGAGGTAGAAGAGCGGGATGAAGAAGATGCCGAGAATGGTGGCCGCGATCATGCCGCCCATGACGCCGCTGCCCACTGCGATGCGGCTCGCGGCACCCGCGCCGCTCGAGATCACCAGCGGCACCATGCCGAGGATGAAGGCGAGCGAGGTCATGATGATCGGCCTGAGACGCATCTTGACCGCCTCCATCGTCGCCTCGAGCGGCGTCTTGCCCTCGGCTTCCAGCTCGATCGCGAATTCGACGATCAGGATCGCGTTCTTGGCGGCGAGCCCGATGATCGTGATCAGCCCGACGTTGAAATAGACGTCCGCCGAAAGCCCGCGCGCCATCGAGAAGACCACCGCGCCGAGCACGCCCAGCGGCACGACGAGCAGAACCGCCACCGGTATCGCCCAGCTTTCGTAGAGCGCCGACAACAGCAGGAAGACGACGATCAGCGAAAGCCCGAGCAGCAAGCCGATCTGGCCCGCCGATTGCTGTTCCTCGTACGACACGCCCGTCCACTCGAAGCCGAAGCCTTCGGGAAGCTGTGACGCCAGCCGCTCCATCTCCGCCATCGCCTCGCCCGTCGAGCGGCCCGGCGCGGGTTCGCCCGAGATCGTCATGGCGGGATAGCCGTTATAGCGATCGACCTGCGGCGGGCCCGCGGTCCAGTCGACCGTGGTGAAGGCGCCGAAGGGCACCATCTGGCCCTGCGCGCTGCGGACCTTCAGTTCGAGCACGTTCGCGGGCGTCATGCGCGTGGGCGCATCGGCCTGGAGCAGCACGCGCAGGATGCGGCCGTCGCGCGTGAAGTCATTGGCATAGGCGCTGCCGAAGGAGATCGCGAGCGTCGCGTTGACGTCGGCGATCGACAGGCCGAGCGCGCGCGCCTTGATCCGATCGATCTGGACGCGGAGCTGGGGCGCGTCTTCCTGCCCCTCGGGGCGGACGCCCGCGAGCACGGGGCTCTGTGACGCCATGCCGAGCAACTGGTTGCGGGCGGCCTGCAGCGCGGCATAGTCCGCGCCGCTGCGGTTCTGCAGCTTGAAGGTGAAGCCAGAGGCCACGCCGAGCTCGGGGATCGAGGGCGGATTGAGCGTGAAGACGAAGGCATCCTTGATGCTCATCATCAGCCCCATCGCCTTGCCCGCGAGCGTGTCGGCGCGGTTTTCCTTGCCGGGGCGTTCCTCCCAGGGCTTGAGCGAGGCAAAGGCGATCGCATTGGCCTGGCCCTGCCCGAAGAAGCTGAAACCGCGGACGAAGATCACGCTCGCGACCTGATCCTGCGCGCGATAGAAGTCCTTGACCTGCTCGATCGCGACATTGGCGCGCTCGGTCGTCGCGCCCGGCGGCGCCTGGACCACCGTGATCAGATAGCCCTGGTCTTCCTGCGGCAGGAAGCTGCCCGGCAGACGGCCGAACAGGAAGATGGTGATGGCGACAAGCCCGACGAAAATGCCGAGGAAGCGCAAGGGACGCGCGAGAATACCGCCGACCCGACCCTGATACCGATCGGTGACGCGGCCGAACCAGCCATTGAAGCGCACGAAGAAGCGGTGGAGCGCGCGCAGCACGGGGTTGGTGGGCTCTTCGGCCAGCGCCTCGTGCGGGCGCAGGAAGGTCGCGCACAGCGCGGGCGTCAGCGTGAGCGCGAGCAGCGCGGAGAAGGCGATCGAAATGGCGAGCGTGACCGAGAACTGGCGGTAGATGCCGCCGGTCGAGCCCGGGAAGAAGGCCATCGGGATGAATACCGCGATCAGCACGAGCGTGATGCCGATGATCGCGGGCGTGATCTGGTCCATCGCCTTCACCGTCGCGTCATAGGGGGACAGATGTTCCTCGGCCATGATGCGCTCGACATTCTCGATCACGACGATCGCGTCGTCGACGAGGATACCGATCGCGAGCACCATGCCGAACAGCGACAGCACATTGATCGAAAAGCCGAACAGCCACAGCCCGAGGCACGCGCCCGCCAGCGCGATCGGCACGACAATCGTCGGGATGATCGTCGCGCGCCAGTTCTGGAGGAACAGGAACATGACGAGGAAGACGAGCGCCATCGCCTCGACCAGCGTCTTGACCACCTCCTCGACCGAAGTCTGGATGAAGGGCGTGGTGTCGAAGGGCACCGACCAGCTGATATCGGCGGGAAAGCCCTTTTCGAGCTCGGCCATGCGCGTGCGGATGCCTGAGGCGGTCGCCAGCGCATTGGCGCCGGGCTTGAGCTGGATCGCGATGCCTGCCGATGGCTTGCCGTTGAGCTCGGTGTCGAAGACGTAGCTCTGCGCACCCAGCTCGACACGCGCGACGTCGCCGAGCGTCACCGCCGAACCGTCGGGATTGGCGCGCAGGATGATCCCCGCGAACTGTTCGGGCGTGGTGAAGCGGTTCTGCGTCAGGATGGTGGCGTTGAGCTCCATGCCCCGGGCGAGCGGACGATCGCCGAGCTGGCCGCCGGGCGACTGGCTGTTCTGCTCCTGCACCGCGGCGAGCGCGTCGGCGGGCGAGAGGTTGTAGGTCGCGAGCTTGTCGGGGTCGAACCAGATCCGCATCGCATATTCGGAGCTGAACGACTGGATGTTGCCGACCCCGGGCACGCGGCGCAGCTCGTCGATCACGCGCGTCACCGCGAAATGGCCGAGTTCGAGCGTCGGCGTGTTGCCGCTCTTCGAGGTGAGCGCGAGGATCATGAGGAAGCCGCTATTGGCTTCCTCAACCTGGATCCCCTGACGCCTCACCTCTTCGGGCAGCCGCGCCTCGACGCGGCGCAACCGGTTCTGGACGTCCATCTGCGCGATATCGATGTCGGTGCCCGATTCGAAGGTGACCGTGATCGCCGCGGTGCCGTTCGACCGGCTGGTCGACGACATGTAGAGGAAGCCGTCGACGCCGTTGAGTTCCTGCTCGATGATCTGCGTGACGTTCTGCTCGAGCACCGAGGCGTCGGCGCCGGGATAGGTGACGTTGATCGTGAGCGAGGGCGGCGCCACGGTCGGATATTGCTCGATGGGCAGCGCGCGCAGCGCGATCATTCCTGCCAGCGTGATGCACAGCGCCACGACCCAGGCGAAGACCGGGCGGTCGATGAAGAAGCGGAGGCTCATCGGGGCTCTCTCAGCGCGTCGCGGCGGGCTTGGCGGGCGCAGGCTTCGCGCCGGGCGTCGAGATGCTGACGGGCGAGCCCGGCTGCACCTTTTGCAGGCCGTTGACGATCACGCGGTCCCCCGCCTTCAAGCCGTCGCGGATCACCCAGCTTGAACCCTGAAGGTTGCCCAGCTTGATGTTGCGCACCGTCGCGATGTTCTTGTCGCCCACGACCATGACGGTCGCGCCCTGTGCGGTAAGCTTCACCGCGCGCTGCGGGACGAGTAGCCCGTCGGAACGGACGCCCGCCTTGGCGCGCGCGCGGACGAACTGGCCGGGGAGGAGCAGGCGCGAAGGGTTGGGGAATTCCGCGCGGATCGCGGCGGTGCCCGTCGCCTCGTCGATCGCAAGGTCGAGGAAGTCGATATGGCCGCCTAGGCCATAGGCGCTGCCGTCCTCGAGGATGAGCTCGACGGGCAGGCGGCCGTTACTGGGCATTTTGAGCCGGCCCGCGCTCACATCGCGGCGCACTGCGAGCACGTCCGAGCTCGATTGCGAGAAGTTCACATAGACGGTGCCGAGCTGCTCGATCGTCGTGAAGAGCGTGCCGCCTGCTGCGCTCACCAGCGCGCCCTCGGTCACCTGGCCACGCCCGGCGCGACCCGAAATCGGCGCGGTCACCGTGCTGTAGCCGAGGTTCAGGCGCGCGCTTTCGACCTGTGCCCTGGCGAGCGCGACGTCTGCCTGCGCCGTCCGCAGCCGCGCGACCGCTGCGTCATATTCCTGCTTCGAGATCGCCTGATCGGTGATCAGTCCCTGATAGCGCTGGACGTCCTGTTGCGCGTTGGCAGCGGTCGCCTGGTTGCGTGACAGCGTTGCCAGCGCCGCATTGAGGCTGGCGCGCAATTCGCGCGGGTCGATCTGGAACAGCGGCTGGCCCGCGCGGACGTCGGTGCCTTCTTCGTACAGGCGTCGCTCGACAATGCCGTTGACGCGCGCGCGCACCTCGGCGGTGCGCACCGCCTGGATACGGCCGGGCAGTTCGATGACGTTATCGATCGCCTGCGGACGGATGGTGATGATGTCGACGGCGGGCGGCGGGGGTGCAGGCTGCTCGCCACCCGAGCATCCCGCCAGCGCGAGCAGCGTGGCCGCGAGTGCGCCGGATGCCGCGTTTCGAAGGGTCGTGGTGCGGCGCATCGCTTTGCTTTCCCTGAATATCTCGATTCTTGCCGTAACGCATATCGCATTCGGCTTGCGAGCGCCAGTAATGTAACGTACATTACACGTCAACGACAAAGGGAGAGGGGCCCGTCCGTTGGAGATCAAGACCATAGACAGAGGCGGAACATCGGCGGCGACGCAGGATGTGCGCAGGGAAGAGCGGCGTCGCGCGATACTTGATGCTGCGGAAGCGCTGTTTCTCGAGCAGGGCGTCGCCAGGGTCAGCCTGGCAACGATCATCCGCCGCTCGGGCGGGTCGCTGGCAACCGCCTATGAGCTCTTCGGCAACAAGCACGGATTGCTTCGCGCGGTGATCGAGCGCGACAAATGCGAGCGGCAGGCGGAGTTCGACGAACTGGTCGAGCACACCGAATCGGCGGCCGAGATTCTGCGCGGCCTCACACGACGCATCCTCGAAATCGTGCTGCAGCCGCGCCAGGCGGCGATGCTCAGGATCGTCATTTCGGAAAGCATCAGCGATCCCGAATTTGCACGCAGCTTCTACCGCGAGATCCATCTCGGTCGCGTCGAGCACCTCGCGCAGATATTCCGTAGGTGGAACGCCGATGGCCGCGCCCGGTTCGATGATCCCGAGGCGGCCGCCGAGCTCTATCTCGACATGGTGGTGGGCGATTTCGAGCTGGAGGCGCTGATCGGCGACGCCATGCGCCGCAGCGGTGAGAGCATTACCGAGCGGATGGACTGGCGCCTCGCGATCTTCATCGACCACTTCAAGGTGAAGTGACGGAGTAAGCGCCCTCTAGCCGCGGATCCGGATCAGGCCTTCCTGCGTGACGCTCGCGACGAGGCGCCCGTCACGGCTGAACAGGCAGCCGCGATTGAAACCTCGCGCATGGCCCGCCCATGGACTGTCCATGCTGTAGAGAAGCCATTCGTCGGCACGGAAATCCTCATGGATCCACAGCGCATGGTCGAGGCTCGCCGACTGGACATTGGCGAGCGCCCAGTGGACGCCGTGCGGCAGCGTCGACGTGGCGAGCAGCATGAAGTCCGACAGATAGGCAAGCACCGCGCGGTGCACCGATGGATCGTCGCCCAGCGGGGCCACCGCGCGTACCCAGATATTCTGTACCGGGGGCAGGATGTGGTCCGCGCGTTCCCATCGCGACACGACCGGCCGGATCTCGATCGGCCGCGGCGAGTTCATCCATTTGAGCAGTTCTTCGGGCACCGTGTCGGCGTGGCGGCGAACGATCTCCTGCTCGGGCTTCAGCTCTTCGGGCGGCGGGACGACGGGCATCGCGCTCTGGTGCGTGAGGCCCGTTTCGGGGGTCTGGAACGACGCCGCCATGTTGAGGATCGGCACGCCGCGCTGAAGCGCGATGACGCGGCGTGTGGCGAAGCTGCGCCCGTCAAAGTCGCGCTCGACGCGGTAGATGATCGGCAGCGCATCGTCGCCGGGTCGCATGAAATAGGCGTGGAGCGAATGCGGCGGCCGACCATCGTCGACCGAGCGGCTCGCGGCCGCCAGCGCCTGCGCGATCACCTGCCCGCCGAATACCCTGCCGCGCCCCTCGGTGACCCGTGCCCCCCGATAAAGGTCGCGATCGAGTTCCTCGACGTTGAGCAGGCTCTTGAGGCGCTCGATCAGTTCCTCGGGGGTGCCGTCGTGGATCATCGCATTCTCCCATGGCCCTCGGCCATACCGTAAATTCAAAAAAACAAGGCTCTGCGCTCGGCGTGGCTTGAGGGTATCGCAAATCCCGCATATCCTCCCTCTGATCAAGGGATTTTGAAAAAACCCGAATCATGAACGGAGAGCGCAATGGGCGAGTTGCAAAAGTCGGTCGACGCTGTGCAGAACAGCTGGCCAGCCTATTCGCTCGCGCAGATCGAGTCGATGCTGTGCGCAGCAGGCGCACCCTTCGAAATGGAAGAGGTCGTGATCCGCGGGGTTCCGACGCGGACCTGGAAGAATGTCCCTCCGACGCTCGCGGCGCTTGCCCGTATCGCCGGATCGCACGGCGCGCGCACCTTTACGGTCCATGAGGATGAGCGCGTCAGCTATGACGCCTTCTTCCGCGCGACCGCGACGCTGGCGCAGATTCTCGTCGCGCGCGGAATCGGCAAGGGCGACCGTGTCGCGATCGCGATGCGCAACCTGCCTGAATGGCCCGTCGCCTTTTTCGCGGCCGCCGCGATCGGCGCGATCGTGGTTCCGCTCAATGCGTGGTGGACGGGCCCCGAACTCGAATATGCGCTCGGCGATTCGGGAACGCGGCTGCTGCTGTGCGATGCCGAGCGTCACGCGCGGATCGCGCCGCACCTCGCGGCACTTCCCGATCTCGGCCATGTGATCGTCAGCCGCTCGGCGCAGCCGATCGAGGGTGTGGAACTGCTCGAAAGCCTGCTGGGACTGCCCAACGACTGGTCGTCATTGCCCGATTCCGATCTGCCCGAAATCGCGATCGACCCCGACGATTTCGCGACGATCTTCTACACATCGGGCACGACCGGGCACCCCAAGGGGGCGCTTGGCACGCATCGCAACATCCTCACCAATATCCTGTCGAGCGCCTATTCGACCGCGCGCGCTGCGCTGCGCCGGGGCGAGCTGCCCGCGCCTTCCAGCCCCAAAACGATGCTGCTCGTCATTCCGTTGTTCCATGTCACCGCGTGTAACGCCGCGCTGATGGGGGCGGTGTTCGGCGGGTCCACGCTCGTGTTCATGCGCAAATGGGATACGGTGCAGGCCTTCGAGCTGATCCAGCGCGAGCGCGTGAACGCGACGGGCGGCGTCCCGACGATCGCGTGGCAGCTGCTCGAACATCCCGAACGCGGCAATTACGACCTCTCAAGCCTCGAAACGATCAGCTATGGCGGCGCGCCCTCGGCGCCCGAACTCGTGCGTCGCATCCACGCCGAGTTCGGCTGCATGCCGGGCAATGGCTGGGGCATGACCGAGACGTCTGCGACGGTCACGAGCCATGTCGCCGAGGATTATCAGCACCGTCCCGAAAGCTGCGGCCCCGCGGTGCCCGTGGCCGAACTGAAGGTCACCGCCGAAGACGGCGTCACCGCGCTTCCTGCGGGAGCGGTCGGCGAGATCTGGGTCAAAGGGCCGCAGGTCGTTGCGGGATACTGGAACAAGCCCGAGGCGAGCGCGGCCACCTTCGTCGATGGCTGGGTCCGCACCGGCGATCTGGGGCGGCTCGACGAGGAGGGTTTCTGCTACATCGTCGATCGCGCCAAGGACATCATCATCCGCGGGGGCGAGAATATCTATTCGAGCGAGGTCGAGAACGTCCTCTATGACCATCCGGCCGTGACCGATGCGGCGCTGATCGGGCTGCCGCACCGCACGCTGGGGGAGGAGCCCGCCGCGGTCGTGCATCTGGCGCCGGGCATGTCGGCAAGCGAAGCCGAGCTGCAGGATTGGGTGCGCGCGCGGCTGGCGGCGTTCAAGGCGCCCGTGCGCGTCCACTTCTGCGCCGGGACATTGCCGCGCAACGCCAGCGGCAAGATCCTGAAGAAGGAGCTGAAGGCGCTGTTCGATCACTGATTGCGCCGCCATCTGAACGATACCGGCTGGCGCTCCAGCAGCTTCGGGCCGCACAGCAGCAGCGCCGCACCTGCGCTGGCGCACGCGAAGCTCAGCGCCGCCAGCAGAAACTCCAGCGCGCTCGGATCGTGCCGGCCGCCCGCGGCGGCCAGATGTTCAAGTCCGAGCCCCGCCAGAATGTACAGGCCGATCGCGATCAATCCGCTGATCCTCAAGATAATGCCCACGAAACCACTCCTGTGGAAACCATCGGCTTTGGCGCACAACCGCACCGCCAAGCGCGAACCGTCATCGATCTAACGGGCGCGGCATAGGGATTCGAGACGCCTGCGCGCCGCGCTTCATAGTGATTTCATATGAAAAACCGGATTTGGGAGCGCGGGGCGCCAGTCACCGGCCGCCGGCTATTGCGGCGACTTCTTCTCCAGCGTCTGTTTGAGCGCGGCGAGCGCGCCGAAGGGCCCCGCCTCGTCCTCGCTCAGCACGCCCGCCGCCTTCAGCGCGGCTTCGGCATTGGGGCTGCGCGGAAACGGGTCGAGCGCCAGCGCCAGCGTCTGGGCCAGCGCCTCGCCCAGGTCGATAGCCTGTCCGTCGAACTCCATGATGTCGAGTTCGTCCTCGCTCAGCTCCATTTCCTCGCCAGCGTCCTCGCCGGCTTCGGCGACGAATTTGAGCGCAAAGGCTTCGTCGATCGCGGCGGGGACGCTCTCACCCGTCGCGACGCAGCTCTGCTCAACCTGCGCGGCGATGCGGCCCATGGCGCTGATCCCGCCCGCGACGCTGGCCACCGCGGCGCTGCCCTCGAGCCTGGCAATCGATATCAGCCCGAAACGCTTGGCCAGCGCCGCACGCTCTGCCTCGTCCGCTGCGATCGCGATCGTTCGCGGGCGCTCGCCGATCGTGTCGACCCGGACGATCCGGCTGAACTCGGGTACGGGCGCGCTCATGGCTTCGGGAATCCGTCGGCGACCAGCACGGCTGCGTCGAGGGCATCAAGTTCGCTGACCAGCGCGCGCATGCGCGCGGTGCTGAATGCCAGCGCCGGGGGGGCGGGCGGGTTGCCGCGATAAAGATTGCGCGCCAGCGCGTCCTCCCAGCTCTCATTGCCCGCGATCGCGCCGCGATAGGTGCTGAGACGCCCGCCCAGCGCGCTCATCATCTTGCCGATATGCTTGCCGACGACGACGTCGCCGACACCGATCTGGCGCAGCTGTCCGTCCATGTCGTCGATGAAGATCTCGGTCAGCAGTACCGACAGGTCGGCGCCGCTCTTGCCCTCGCGCTCGAGCCGGACGAGCGTCAGTGAAACCAGTGCGGCCACCATGTCGAAGCGACCATCGACCGTGTCGGCAACGCCCCCGTCCAGATACCAGGCGGGGGCGCGCGCGGCCTCGACGATGCTGCTGTACAGCGGCACCAGCGCATCGCGCCCGCTTTGCCTCGCGAAAAGGCGGCTCAAAATCGACACGGTTCAGTCTGCTCCCGGTAAGGCCTGCCCTTGTCGGGCGGCAATCCAGCGCATATTGAGGCAGCACGCGCGCCTTGCAATGGGCAGCGCCAAGCAATTGCGCAAGATTCGAGGAGTAGCCGCAAAATGGTGATGACGAAAAGGGCGATGCCGGTGATCGCGGCGGCCGTGGTGGCGCTGATCGCGACGGGCGGCTGCACCCGCATACGTGCACACCAGGGCTATATCGTCGACAATCAGCTGATCGAGGGGATCAAGCCTGGCGTCGACAATCGCGAATCGGTGGAGGGGACGCTGGGCCGGCCCACCTTTGTCGGTCAGTTCGACGCGGCCGACTGGTATTATGTCTCGCGTTCGACCAAGCAGCTTGCCTTCGCGAACCCCAAGCCTGCCGAGCAGACGATCCTTCACGTCCGTTTCGACGCGGCGGGCAATGTCGCCGCGGTCGACCGGCAGGGGCTCGAAAAAATCGTTTCGATCCATCCCGATGGCAACAAGACGCCGACGCTCGGCCGCGAACGCGGCTTCTTCCAGGAGCTGTTCGGCAATATCGGCGCGGTCGGCGCGCCGGGCATGGGCGGCGGCGGTCAGGGGCCGCAGTAACCAGCTACAGGCCTTATCGAATCTGACAGAAAAGGGATTTCGGCCCGCGCCGAAATCCCTTTTTCTTATGGTCAGCCCGCGATCCCGGCGGCCGCGAGCACCGCGAGCGTCACGAGTTCCGACGCGGTCGACGACATCGTCGCGACCTGGATCGGCTTTTCCATGCCCACCAGCATCGGCCCGATCACCGAATCGCCGCCCAGTTCGCGCAGCAGCTTGGCCGAGAGGTTCGCCGATTGCAGGCCGGGCATGATGAGGACGTTGGCCGGCCCCGAAAGGCGGCTGAACGGATAGTGCGCCATCGCCTTGGGATTGAGCGCGACGTCGGGCGCCATCTCGCCTTCATATTCGAAGCTGACCCCGCGCTGGTCGAGGATCGAGACCGCGGCGCGCAGATTTTCGAGCCAGTTGCCCTCGGGATTGCCGAAGGTCGAATAGGACAGGAAGGCCACGCGCGGCTCATGGCCCATGCGGCGCGCCACCGCGGCAGTGCCCTCGGCGATGTCGGCGAGTTCTTCCGCGCCCGGCCGCTCATTGACCGTGGTGTCGGCCATGAACACGGTGTGGCTCTGCCCGACGAGGACGTGGATGCCGAAAGGCGTCGATCCCGCGCGCTTGTCGATCACCTTGCGCACCTCGCGCATGGTGCGCGAATAGGTGCGCGTAACGCCCGTGATCATCGCATCGGCCTCGCCCAGCTGCAGCATCAGCGCGCCGAAGATGTTGCGGTCGCGATTGACCATGCGCTCGACCTCGCGCTTCAGATAGCCGCGGCGCTGGAGCCGTTCATACAGGAACTCGACCATCTGCGGCACCAGCTTCGAATTGACGCTGTTGTGCACCTCGAAGCTTTCGGGATCGTCGACCCCCATCGCGCGCAGCTTGTCATAGACGTCGTCGCGGCCGACGAGCACGGGGATGCCGTAGCCGCCCTCGCGGAACTGGATCGCCGCGCGCAGCACGACCTCTTCCTCGCCTTCGGCAAAGAGCACCCGCTTGGGATGCGCGCGCGCGGCCTCATAGGCGAGCGTCAGCACCGAGGTCGTCGGGTTGAGCCTTCCTTTCAGCGACTGGCGATACGCTGCCATGTCGAGGATCGGCTTCTGCGCGACGCCCGAATCCATCGCTGCCTTGGCGACCGCGGCGGGCACTTCCTCCATCAGCCGCGGGTCGAAGGGCGCGGGAATGATGTAATCGGGGCCGAAGCTGTGCGCCATGCCGCCATAGGCCAGCGCGACCTCCTCGGGCACCTGCTGGCGCGCGAGTGCGGCGATCGCATTGGCCGCCGCGATCTTCATCTCGTCATTGATCGCGGTCGCGCGCACGTCCAATGCGCCGCGGAAGATGAAGGGGAAGCCGAGGACGTTGTTGACCTGGTTGGGATAGTCCGACCGGCCCGTGGCGACGATCGCGTCGGGGCGCGCGGCCTTGGCCTCGGGCGGGGTGATCTCGGGGTCGGGATTGGCCATCGCGAAGATGATCGGGCTCGGCGCCATGTCCTTGACCATCTCGGGCTTGAGCGCACCCGCCGCCGAAAGGCCAAGGAAGATATCGGCGCCGACCAGCGCCTCGGTCAGCGATCGCGCGTCGGTCTTCACCGCATGCGCCGATTTCCACTGGTCCATGCTGGCTTCGCGACCCTGGTAGATCACGCCCGAGCGGTCGCACATGATGACATGATCGTGCGGCACGCCCATCGACTTGATCAGCTCGGTGCACGCGATCGCCGCGGCGCCCGCGCCGTTCACGACGACGCGCACGTCCTTCAGGCTGCGGCCGGTCAGGTGGCAGGCGTTGATCACGCCCGCGGCGGTGATGATCGCGGTGCCGTGCTGGTCGTCATGGAAGACGGGGATGTTCATGCGCTCGCGCAGCTGCTGCTCGATGATGAAGCATTCGGGCGCCTTGATGTCCTCGAGGTTGATCCCGCCGAAGCTGGGTTCGAGCAGCGCGACCGCGTTGACGAAGGCGTCGGTGTCCTCGGTATCGACCTCGAGGTCGATCGAATCGACGTCGGCGAAGCGCTTGAACAGCACCGCCTTGCCCTCCATCACGGGCTTGGATGCGAGCGCGCCGAGATTGCCGAGCCCCAGGATCGCGGTGCCGTTGGAGATGACCGCGACGAGGTTGCCCTTGGCGGTATAGTCATAGGCGGTTGCGGGATCCTCCGCGATCGCGCGCACGGGAACCGCCACGCCCGGCGAATAGGCAAGGCTCAGGTCGCGCTGCGTCGCCATCGGCTTGGAGGCGATGATCTCGATCTTTCCGGGGCGGCCGTGCGAGTGGAAGAGCAGCGCCTCCTTTTCGGAGAATTTCACGTTGCTGCCTTCGCTCATTCGAGGATCCTTTTGCTGTTGTCCGGGCAGGCGTTGCCGTTACGGCAAGCGGCCGGTGGATATTGCTGAGAGTCGCCTTCGCTCTAAGCACAAAAATCGGTCAATGCTACCTTTGGCAAAGCTGAAATTAGCCGGTATCAGCACGGCGAGCCCATGAACAAGCAATCGCGCCCGCCCTCCGCCCCTCCGTCCGCACCCACGCCGATGATGGCGCAATATCTTGCGCTCAAGGCCGATGCGCAGGATTGCCTGCTCTTCTACCGGATGGGCGATTTCTTCGAGCTGTTCTTCGACGATGCGAAGATCGCGTCCGCGGCGCTGGATATCGCGCTCACCGCGCGCGGCGAGCATGACGGGCGGCCGATCCCGATGTGCGGCGTCCCCGCGCATTCGGCCGAGGCCTATCTCGCCAGGCTCATCAAGGCGGGGCACCGCGTCGCGATCGCCGACCAGATCGAGACCCCGGAACAGGCAAAGGCGCGCGGCTCAAAGGCGCTTGTCGGCCGCGCGATCGTCCGCGTGGTCACCGCGGGCACGCTGACCGAGGAAACGCTGCTCGACGCGCGCGCCGCCAACTGGCTCGTGGCGCTTGGCGAGGCGGGCGGCGCGCTCGGGCTGGCGGCAGCGGACATCTCGACGGGGCGCTTCGAAGTGACGCGGATCGAACCCAATGCGCTTGGCGCCGAACTCGCGCGGCTGAACCCGGCCGAGATCGTCGTCGCGGAAAATGCCGGGCACTGGCCCGACGCGGCCTTTGCGCGCCCGCGCGCCGATTTCGACAGCGCCGGCGGCGAAACCCGGCTGAAGACGCTGTTCGGCGTCGCGACGCTCGACGGCTTTGGCGGATTCGATCGTGCCGAGCTTGCGGCGGCGGGCGGGCTCGTCGCCTATCTCGATCATGCGGGCAAGGGGACGCTTCCCTTCCTCCAGCCGCCCGTGCGGCGCGCGGTCGACGGGCACATGATGATCGACGCGGCAACGCGCGAGAGCCTCGAACTGACGCAATCGAGCGGTGGCGCGCGCGCGGGCAGCCTGCTCGACGTGGTCGACCGCACCGTGACCGGCGCGGGCGCGCGGCTGCTCGCCGCCGATATTGGTGCGCCGCTCGCCGACCGGCTCGCGATCGAGGAGCGGCTCGATCTGGTCCAGCATTACTCCAACGATTCGGGATTGCGCGATCAGGTACGCACTGCGCTCAAGGCGCTCCCCGATATCGGGCGTGCGCTCGGTCGTCTCGTTGCCGGTCGCGGCGGCCCGCGCGATCTAGGCCAGCTTCGCGACGGGCTGGGCGAGGCGCGGCTGCTGCGCGAGCGTCTGGGCAGGCTTGCCGATCCGCCCGTGCTGCTCGGCCGGCTGTTGCCGATGCTCGACGGGCATGGCGCGCTCGTCGATCATCTGTCGCGCGCGCTCGTCGCCACGCCGCCGATCGATGCGGCGCAGGGCGGCTATATCGCCGAAGGCTATGACGCCGCGCTCGACGAACTGCGCGGCGTGGGCGGT
Source organism: Sphingomonas sp. LaA6.9 (assembly GCF_022601895.1). Taxonomy (GTDB): domain Bacteria; phylum Pseudomonadota; class Alphaproteobacteria; order Sphingomonadales; family Sphingomonadaceae; genus Sphingobium_A. The sequence continues at coordinate 44,199 of NZ_JAKVIO010000020.1, read as the reverse complement.
GACGGACGCCGCGCGATCGCCGCGCTCGAAGCGCGCTACCGCGAGCAGACGGGGATTTCGGCGCTCAAGATCCGGCATAATGGCGTACTCGGCTATCATGTCGAGGTGCCCGCAAAGGCGGGCGATGCGCTGATGCGTCCCGAATCGGGCTTCACGCACCGCCAGACGCTGGCGGGTGTCGTCCGCTTCAACGCGCCCGAACTCCATGAACAGGCGCTGCGCGTCACGCAGGCGGGCGCGCATGCGCTAGCCGCCGAGGCCGCGCATCTCGAAGCCCTGACCGAGGAAGCGCTGGCGCGGCGCGATGCGATCGCGCGCACCGCCGATGCGCTCGCGCGGCTCGACGTCGCAGCGGCGCTGGCCGAACGCGCCGCCGAGGGTGGATGGACGCGGCCCCAACTCGTCGAGGATCCGCGCTTCGAGGTCGAGGGGGGGCGCCATCCGGTCGTCGAACGCGCGATCGAAAAGGCGGGCGAGCGCTTCGTCGCCAATGATTGCAGGCTCGCGGAGAACCAACGCCTCTGGCTGGTCACCGGACCCAATATGGGCGGCAAGTCGACCTTCCTGCGCCAGAATGCGCTGATCGCGGTACTTGCGCAGGCGGGCAGCTTCGTGCCCGCCACGCGTGCCACGCTGGGGCTGGTCGACCGGCTGTTCAGCCGCGTCGGCGCGTCGGACAATCTCGCGCGCGGGCGTTCGACCTTCATGGTTGAGATGGTCGAGACCGCCGCCATTCTCGCGCAGGCGACCGAGCACAGCTTCGTCATATTGGACGAGGTCGGCCGCGGCACCTCGACCTATGACGGCCTTGCGATTGCGTGGGCCGTCGTCGAGGCGGTGCATGACATCAACCGCAGCCGCTGCCTGTTCGCGACGCACTATCATGAGCTGACGCGGCTCGCCGAGCGGCTCGACGCGCTTTCGCTCCATCATGTCCGTGCGCGCGAGTGGAAGGGCGATCTTGTCCTGCTCCACGAACTTGCCGACGGCCCCGCCGATCGCAGCTACGGGCTTGCGGTTGGCAAGCTTGCGGGCTTGCCGCCCACGGTGCTCCACCGCGCCTCGGATGTGCTCAAGAAGCTCGAGGCCGGGCGCGCGCAGACGGGCGGGCTCGCCGCCGGGCTCGACGACCTTCCGCTCTTTGCCGCCATGGCGCAACCGCCCGAAGAGGCAAGGGACGCGCTGCGCGACGCGCTGGCGGCGCTCGACGCCGACGCGCTGACCCCGCGCGACGCGCTCGACGCGCTCTATCGCCTGAAGCAGCTTGCGGCGGAGGACGGGCAGGGCTGACCGGCCAGCCTGCGAGCGTGCGTCCAGAGCCACTGTCCTACACGCGATCTTCCTGACATGATCGGGGCGGACCTTGGTGCGTGCCGGGATGGGCGGGGGCTATGCGGGATGGCGTTTTGTGAGAAATCTGTGAAGCTAAGTGAAGCTAAGCTTGGCCCGCGCGCCGAAAAAGCGGTTCCCGCTCCAGCGCCAACTGCTCTAGACTAGCCCGATGTCCGTCCGTTTCGAAAGCATCCCGCAGCGCCGCGCCATCGTCGATCGGCGCGCCTTGTCCGACGCGCTTGCCGAGCTCATGCCCGATAGCAGCGATACGACCGCGCTGCGCCAGGGCGCGGTGGCGTTGCTGAAGGAAGCGCTCGACGCGGGGCGCGCCGAGATCGCGCGGCGGTTGCTCGAATATCCCTCGCGCGGCAGCGAGGCCGCCGCCGCCCAGGCCTTTCTCGTCGATCAGCTCCTGCGGCTGGTCTATGATTTCACGACCAAACGGCTCTATCCCATCAATAATCCGACCGCTTCGGAACGGATCGCGCTGATCGCGGTCGGCGGCTATGGGCGCGGCGAGATGGCGCCCTTTTCGGACGTCGATATCGGCTTCCTCACCCCCTGGAAGCAGACGGGCTGGACCGAGCAGGTCATCGAAGCGATGCTCTACACGCTCTGGGATCTGGGGCTGAAGGTGGGTCAGTCGAGCCGGTCGCTCGACGAGATGGTACGGATGGCCAAGTCCGACATCACGATCCGCACCGGCTTGCTCGAGGGCCGCTATGTCTGGGGCGATCAGGCGCTCTATGACGAGGCGAGCCTCCGCTTCGCCAATGAGGTGATGGCGGGGACGGGCCGCACCTTCATCGCCGAGAAGCTCACCGAGCGCGACGTGCGCCACAAGCGCATGGGCGACAGCCGCTATGTCGTCGAACCCAATCTGAAGGAGGGCAAGGGCGGCTTGCGCGATCTCCACACGCTCTTCTGGATCGGTAAATATGTCTACCGCGTGCCGACCGTCGCCGAGCTGGTCGACAAGGGGCTGCTGACGAAGAACGAGTTGCGCCAGTTCCAGAAGGCGGAGAATTTCCTCTGGGCGGTGCGCTGCCATCTGCACAGCATCGCGGGGCGTGCCGAGGAACGGCTGACCTTCGACTTCCAGCCCGAAATCGCGCGCCGCATGCGCTATGCCGACCGCCCCGGAAAGTCTGCGGTCGAGCGCTTCATGCAGCATTATTTCCTGATCGCGAAACAGGTCGGCGACCTGACGGGCGTGTTCCTCGCGCATCTCGACGAAAGCCACGCCGCCCGCGGGCGCCGCTTCGGACTGCCGATGATCCGCCGCAGCCCCAAAAAGCTCAACGGCTTCGTGCTCGAACGCGGTCGCCTCGCGCTGCCCGCCGAGGATTTCTTCGCCAGGGATCCCATCAGGCTGATCGAGATGTTCGCGCTGGCCGATAAACACGGGCTCGAAATCCATCCGCTCGCGATCCGCGCCGCCGCGCGCGATGCAAAGCTGATCGATGCGTCGGTGCGCAACGACCCGCGCGCCAATGCGCTGTTCCTCGACGTGCTCACCTCTCCGCGCGATCCTGAGACGGTGCTGCGATGGATGAACGAGGCGACGGTCTTCGGGCGCTTCGTTCCCGATTTCGGCCGTGTCGTGGCCCAAATGCAGTTCGACATGTACCATCATTATACCGTGGACGAGCATTCGATCCGCGCGATCGGGCTGCTCTCGCAGATCGAGAAGGGGACGCTCACCGACGAGCATCCGCTCTCGACGGTGATCGCCAACCAGCTCGTTTCCCGAAGGGTTCTCTATGTCGCGGTGCTGCTCCACGACATCGCCAAGGGGCGCGGCGGTGACCATTCGGTGCTCGGCGCCGAGGTCGCCAAGAAGCTGTGCCCGCGCTTCGGGCTGACCGCGGCCGAGACCGAAGCCGTCGCATGGCTCGTACGCTGGCACCTGCTGATGTCTGCCACCGCCTTCAAGCGCGACCTGGCCGATTTCAAGACGATCCTCGACTTTGTCGAGCAGGTGCAGAGCCTCGAGCGCCTTCGCCTGCTGCTCGTGCTGACCGTGGTCGATATCCGTGCGGTCGGGCCGGGCGTCTGGAATGGCTGGAAGCGCCAGCTGCTCACCGACCTGTTCGAGGCCGGCGAAGAGATGCTGCGCCTCGGCCACAAGCAGAAGGGCCGCGCCGAACGCATCGCGGCCAAGCAGGCGGCGCTGCAGGAGGTGCTCGGCTGGAGCGACGCCGAAATGGCCAGGCTCCGCAAGAAACTCACCGACGCCTACTGGATCGCCGAGCCCCTGGACGTTCTCGAACGCAATGCGCGGCTGGTCGCGGCCGCCAGCGAGAATCCGCTCTCGATCGAGGCGCAGGTCTATCCCGAGCGCGGCGCGACGCTCGTCACCGTCTATGCCAGCGATCATCCGGGCCTGTTCTACCGCGTCGCGGGCGCGATCCATCTCGCCGGTGGCAGCATCATCGACGCGCGCATCCACACGACGCGCGACGGCATGGCGCTCGACAATTTCCTTGTCCAGGATCCCTTCGGTCAGCCGCTCGACGAACCCCAGCGCCTGAAGCGCCTCGAAACCGCGATCGAGGATGCGCTCGCCAATCGCCACAAGCTCGCCGACCGGCTGGCGCAGAAGCCGCTGGCGCGCACGCGCGCGGAGGCGTTCGAGATCGAGCCGGCGGTGCTGATCGATAACAAGGCGTCGAACCGCTATACGGTGATCGAGGTGAATGCCCGCGATCGGCCCGCGCTGCTCAATGCGCTTGCCTATGCGCTTTTCCAGTCGAAGGTGACGATCCATTCGGCGCATATCGCCACCTATGGCGAACGCGCGGTCGACACCTTCTACATAACCGACCTCATCGGCGACAAGATCGAGGGCACCACGCGGACCAAGGCGCTCGAGCGGAGGATGCTCGAGGCGGCACGCGGCGAACAGGAGGGCCGCAAGGCCGCGTGATCAGATCAGCAGTCGGGCGGCGCAGCGCGGCGAAAAATCAGGCTGACGAGCGCCCTCGGGCAGCATGGCGCTGACCAGGCCAGGCGCGGTGCGACGGTTCAAACCAAACCGGCCCGCCCCTTGTCGGGACGGGCCGGCGTTCAGGCTCGGCTACGCGTCAGAACCTGCCGCGCAGCGTGATCCCGTAGGTCCGCGGTTCGGCGAGGAACTGCGAGAAGATCTGGCGACCGCCCGGATATTGCGGGTCGACAAAGGGCGCGCCCGCCGCGCCCTCCTGGAAGGGCGAGTTGAACGCGACCTGCGCATAGTTCTTGTCGAACAGGTTCTGCGCCCAGAGTTCAACCGCCCAGCGCTCGTCCTCACCGCGCAAGCCCACGCGCGCATTGACGATCGCATAGCCGTCCTGTTCCTTTTGCGGGAACAGATCGGAGCCGGTGTTGTAGTCGCCGGTCATGCGCGCATCGACATAGAACAGCCCCGACAGACCCGAATCGCCGAGCGGCGGCGTCCATGCGAGCGAGCTGGTCGCGACAAGCTCGGGCGCATTTGAGAGATTGTCGCCGGGCAGTTTGCGAAGTGCGGGATCGAGCGGCGCGCCCTGATCATTGCCGACCAGGTTGTTGCGATACTTGGTCTCGGCCCAGGTCAGGCCCAGGCTGACGCGGACATCGTCCGCGGGCACCAGCGAAGCTTCGAATTCCACGCCCTGTGCCTTGACGCCATAGCCGACTTCATCGGCGGAGCACGCTCCGGTTGCCGCCGCATTGGCATTGAAGTTCGGCGCACCGGCGCGTGGTGAATCGCGGTCCGCCCCGGCGAGGTCGGTGCCGCACGCATTGATGTTCTGGACGAGGAAGACCGTGCCGTTGAAGGTGTTGAGCTGGAAATTGCTGAACTCCTGGCGGAACGCCGCCAGGTTGATGCTGAGCGGACCCGTCGAATATTTGGCGCCGATCTCGAAGGCGTCGACGATCTCGGGGTCGAATTGCAGGTTTGCGACAAGCCCCTGTGCGCCGCCCGGCGTGGCCGCGAAGGGCAGGACAGGCGATTTGAGCGCCGATCGATCCAGGTTGAATCCGCCCGCCTTATAGCCGCGCGAATAGCTTCCATAGATCATGAGATCGTCGGTGGGCTTGTACGACAGCACCGCGGTTCCGGTGAATTCGTCCTCGGTGCGGCGGTCTTCGATCGATACGCCGTTGAGTTCGGCGGTCGAATTGCCCTGGCAGGACAGGCCGATGATGCCGCCGGCCACCGCAGCCAGCGCAGGGTTGCTCAGGAAGGGCAGCAGCGCCTGCTGGTTGGCGACGCAGGCGGTGTTGTCGTTGCCGAAGGTGGCGTCGAACTTCTTGCGCTCGTTGGTGTAGCGCAGGCCCAGCGTCAGGTCGAACCGGTCGGTGATGTGAATGATATTGTGCGTAAAGAACGCGTAGTTGCGGCTGTTCTGCTTGTAGACGTCGAGCGTGCTGCCGCGGTCGCGAATCCCGTCGAGGCGGTCGATCGCCGCATAGATGATCGGCGAGGCAGCGCCGAAAGCGGGTGGGCGCACGGCAAGACAGCCCGCCGATGTCGGCGAGAAGAGCGGCGAAAGCGCGCTGCCCGTCACGAGGCGGCAGGTCGCGAAGCGGCCATATTGGGCGCCGAAGCGCAGATTGTCGGTGACCTGAAGATCCTCATCCGCGAAATAGGCGCCGACGAGCCAGTCGAGCTTGTCGTCGAACGCCGAGCCCTGCAGGCGCAGTTCCTGGCTGAAGGTCTTGAACCGGCGCGATGAATTGCCGTCATCGGCGCGGTAGAGGATGTCGACCGTGCTGTAGTCGGTGTCGGAGCCCTGCGAGCTCTTATACTCGCGATAGCCCGTGATCGAGGTCAGGTTCGCGCCGCCGAAATCCCAGTTGGCTTCCAGCGAGACACCCCAATCGGTTGTCTTGCCGCCATAGCTGCGTCCCGGTGTCACCGAAATGTCGCGGCTGTAACCCTGATTGAAGGCGGCGGGATCCTGGCCCAGCGCTGTCAGCACGCGGATGATGTTGTTCTGCGCCGGATCGTTGAGCCGGCCGATATAGGGGTTCACCGTCGGGCCGACATAGGTCGCGGCGCAACATTTCTCGTCGCGACTGGTATAGTCGCCGATCAGGCGGAAGCTCAGGTCCGACGACGGTTCGAACAGCAACTGGCCGCGGACGAAATAGCGGTCGCGATCGTTGACGTCGGTATCGTTGTTGACGTCGTCGTAGAAGCCATCGCGCTTGGCCCAGACCCCGTCGATCCGCGCGGCGAGCGTATCGGTTATCGGGCCCGTGATGCCGCCTGCGAGGCGCCAATAGTCATAATTGCCATAGGTCGCTTCCGCATTGGCGCCGAAGTCGAAGCTCGGGCTCTTCGAGACGATGTTGATCAGGCCCGCCGAGGCGTTGCGGCCGAACAGCGTCCCCTGCGGCCCGCGCAGGACCTCGACGCGTTCGATCTCGCCCAGCTCGTTGAGGCCGATGCCCGAGCGCGACCGATAGACGCCGTCGATGAACACCGCGACCGAGCTTTCGAGGCCCGGATTATCTCCAACGGTGCCGATGCCGCGAATGCGCGCCGAACCATTGGCTTCGCTGCCTGTCGAAGACACCAGCAGCGAAGGTGCGATCTGGTTGAGCTGGCGGATGTCATTGGCGCCCGTATTGGCGAGCGACTCGGCGGTGACCGCGGAGACTGCCAGCGGCACGTCCGAGAGCGCCTGTGCACGTCCCTGCGCCGTCACGATGATCTCGCCGGCATCGGCGGAGGCGGGCGCTGACTGATCGGCGGTTTCTTGTGTGGCGTCCTGCGCAAAGGCGGGTGTTGCGATCGCAAGACATGCCACCGACAGCATCCAAGGGGTCTTGGGCATTAGGCTCTCCTCTCTGATCTGACGAATTTTACCGTCTTTGATATTTTTTTGCGTTTGTAACGGTTGCCGCGTCATCTAGCTATATCGCGTCGGCGATGAGCCGCAGTTTTCTGCGGCTTTGCGGCCTTTTTGCCACAGTGTTGCGTGGCGAACTGCAACTTACGCTACGGAATGCGGAGGCTTCAAAACGCCCGGGTCGGCCGGTGCGGCGCCCTGACAGGCGGATTAGCCTTTTTGAAGATCGGGTATTGTCCCAAAACGACGACGCGCCCGCAGCATATAGCCGCGGGCGCGTTCGATTCGGGTTGCTGGTATCGTTGGACTCGCGCGCGCTTATTTGGGCGACAGCACCATCAGCATCTGGCGGCCTTCCATGCGCGGATAGGCCTCCACTTTCGCGTCCTCGGCGGTGTCCTCCTGGACGCGCTGGAGCAGTGCCATGCCGAGCTGGCCGTGCGAGAGTTCGCGGCCACGGAAGCGCAGGGTGACCTTCACCTTGTCGCCCTCGCCGATGAATTTGTGTATCGCCTTCATCTTGACCTCGTAATCATGGTCATCGATGTTCGGACGCATCTTGATCTCCTTGATCTCCTGCGTCTTCTGCGTCTTGCGCGCGGCGTTCGCCTTTTTCTGGGCTTCGTACTTGTACTTGCCCACATCGAGGAACTTGGCGACCGGCGGATCGGCGTTGGGGGACACCTCGACCAGGTCGAGCCCGACTTCGGCGGCCTGCTCCATGGCCTCCTTCGTATACATCACGCCCAGATTCTCGCCATTCTCGTCGATCACGCGAACCTTGGGCGAGTTGATGAATTCGTTATAGCGGGGGCCGTTGTTCGGCATCTGCGGCGCGAGCGGGCGCCTGGTCATGGGCGGACGTATAGCAGTGTCTCCTGTCGTGGCTTCGCGCGCCATTTAGCGATTTAGCGGCCACAAGAAAAGGGGCGTGCGACATCCGGCGTATGAATCGGGCCGCACCGTTGCCGATCGGCTGCACCATGACAGGCGGTTGGGCGCTGTTGGTTAAGCCTTATTTTGGGTGGGCAAGGCGCGGGCCTTTACTCAGGCGGCTTCCGGCGCGCTCGCCACGGGTGGGAGTTGATAAAGAAATGCTTCGGCTCGTCTAAAAATATATCTCGAGAGCAATACCGACAACGCGGCCAGCAATACACCGGCAACGATATCGATCAGATAATGCGCCCCGTGTGCGGGCGTTGCAGCAAGCATCGACATGTTAAGCGCAATACCTGGATAGCGGAGCCACCGTGTCGCCCAAAAACACCAAATGAGCAAAGCGGCGCCACATGCATGAAAACTCGGAAAGGTCACGATGCCATGCAGCTTTGACAGATCAATCGACACGAGCGATCCGTCGCGCAGGCCTTCGAGAACCGGGATATGCTGAGTTGTGCTAAGGGCGGCGAGATGATCGAAGTTCAGGTCCGATGCATCGTAGAAGGCATATGCTGATTTGGCTGGCATCAATGCAAAAATGAAACAAGTTACAGTCAGGCTCGTCACGAGGGCGGCCAGAAAGGCCGATAGGCGTTCGTAGCGTTGCATGACCGCCAGTATGATGGTGATAAGCAGAAGTTGTGCAACGAATAACCAATAGCTCCACCGCAGAGCGGATAAGACTATGGCCGGTTGAGTATCAAGAAAACGCGCATAGGCTATCCAGTCGAATCCTAAATATACATCCCACCGTGCAAGCACTGAGTCGCTCCAGGGCATGTCGGATGTGCCCATCGCATAGGTGAGGATTATGCCAAAGGTCATAATAATCGACAGCATTAGAACCGCTTCTGCCAAGGCAGAAATTGCCGGAACTGGCCTGATGCGCCTGTAAACTGCTGCAGTTGCGCCAAGTAACGCGATGATTGGAAGCAGGCCAATCCAGTTTGTGACGGTCAGGTTCGCGACCATCAACATGCATAGGGTTAGAAGGCCAAACGCAAATATCAGTATCCAAAGTACCGGAGACCGTTGCTGCCACGTTGAAATTTCGTCAAGCATGTCAATTGCTTGATAGAAAATGGTTAATAAATCGATATGAGACCCGAGCGGCCAAAATCCATCGCCCTCGCTTCCCGGAGCAAATCGCGTTGCCGGAACACGGTCAGCTCCGACGTCCGAGCTCAAATATCAGGCGAATTGAGAAATTGCCCCTTGGCTGCGGGTCGGGCGACATCTTTGGCATAATTTAACAGGTTAACGACTTGAGCCATGAGATCGTCGCGATTGGCGGACTTGATACGCAGCGTTGGCGGCGACGCCGCCGCCATGCTCTGCCTGTTCAGCCGTGCGCCTTCAGATCGGGCGGAGTCGCTTCGTCCTTCAGCCACGCGATCGCCTCGTCCAGCGTCATGATCTTCTGGCCTTCGCTGCCGAGCGTACGGATCGCGACGGTGCCCTCCTCGGCCTCGCGCTTGCCGACGACGAGCAGGTGCGGGACCTTCGCCAGCGAGTGTTCACGCACCTTGTAGTTGATCTTTTCGTTGCGAAGGTCGGATTCGACGCGCAGCCCTGCCGCCGCGAGCCTTGCGGTCGCCTCGCGCGCATAGTCGTCGGCGTCCGAGACGATCGTCGCCACCACCGCCTGCACCGGCGCGAGCCAGAGCGGGAAGCGCCCGGCATGATGCTCGATCAATATGCCGATGAAGCGTTCGAAGGTGCCGAGGATCGCGCGGTGGAGCATGACGGGGCGGTGGCGCTCGCCATCCTCGCCGACATAGCTGGCGTCGAGGCGCTCGGGCAGCACGGTATCGGCCTGGATCGTGCCGACCTGCCAGGTCCGTCCGATCGCGTCGGTCAGGTGGAATTCGAGCTTGGGCGCATAGAAGGCGCCTTCACCGGGGAGTTCCTCCCAGCCGAACTCTTCCGTGGCGCGGCCCGAAGCGGCAACCGCGTCGCGCAGCGTCTGCTCGGCCTTGTCCCACATCTCGTCCGAGCCGAAGCGCTGCTCGGGACGCAGCGCCAGCTTGATCGCATAGCTTTCGAAGCCGAGGTCGCGATAGACGCTGTCGAGCAGGTCGCAGAAGTCGCGGATCTCGTCGATCAGCTGGTCCTCGCGGACGAAGATGTGCGCGTCATCCTGCGTGAACTGGCGCACGCGCATGATGCCGTGCAGCGCACCATGCGGCTCGTTGCGATGGCAGCAGCCGAATTCGGCCATGCGTATCGGCAGGTCGCGATAGCTCTTGATGCCCTGCTTGAAGATCAGGATGTGCGCGGGGCAGTTCATCGGCTTCAGCGCCATCAGGTCGGCATCGCCCGACAGCACCGGGCCTTCGTCCTCGGTCGAGGGAATCTCGTCGGGGACGACGAACATGTTTTCGCGATACTTGCCCCAGTGGCCCGACTGTTCCCACTGCTTGGCGTCCATCAGCTGCGGGGTCTTGACCTCGCGATAGCCCGACGCGTCAAGGCGGCGGCGCATATAGGCCTCGAGCTGGCGCCAGAGGATGAAGCCCTTGGCGTGCCAGAATACCGAACCCTGCGCCTCGGACTGGAGATGGAACAGGTCCATCTCCGCACCGATCTTGCGATGGTCGCGCTTGCCGGCTTCCTCGAGGCGGTGGAGATGCGCGTCGAGCTGCTTCTTGTTGAGCCAGCCCGTGCCATAGATGCGCGAGAGCATCGCGTTCTTCTGGTCGCCGCGCCAATAGGCGCCCGAGACGCGCGTCAGCCTGAAGGCCTGCGGATCGAGCTTGCCCGTGGAGGGCAAATGCGGGCCGCGGCACATGTCGAGCCAGTCCTTGCCCGACCAGTAGACCGACAGTTCCTCTCCCTCGGGCAGTTCGGCGGCCCATTCGGCCTTGAAGGTTTCGCCTTCGGCCTTCCAGCGCGCGATCAGGTCGTCGCGCGACCAGACTTCGCGGACGAGCGGCTTGTCGGCGCGGATGATCTCGCGCATCTTTTCCTCGATCGCGGGCAGATCCTCCTCGGTGAAGGGACGATCCTTCGGCGCGAAATCGTAATAGAAACCGTCCTCGGTCGCAGGACCGAAGGTGATTTGCGTGCCCGGAAACAGCGCCTGCACCGCTTCGGCGAGAACATGCGCGAAATCGTGGCGTGCGAGTTCTAGCGCGTCGGCCTCGTCCCGCGCGGTGACCAGCGCGAGCCGGGTGTCGCCTTCGAGCGGGCGATTGAGATCGCGCACCTCGCCATCGACCCTGGCCGCGAGCGCCGCCTTGGCAAGGCCCGGGCCGATTGCAGCCGCGATGTCCGCCGGGGTAGTCCCGGGCGCAACCTCTCGGACGGATCCGTCGGGCAGCGTGATCTTGAACATCTCGGACATGGTTCTGGCGTTCTCTTCGTAGGACAAGTGGCAGGATTGCGCGCGGCTTATGCCCGCAACGCCGCTTCAAGGGCAAGCGGTGGATGCAAAGCCGCGCAATTGATGATATTCGGTGCGCCAGCCCCATAAGACAAGGACCGCGAAGCGTGCTGCGTAAACTCTTTCTCGAGCATCCCGAAGAAGTCGGTGAAAGCTATGCCGAGCATTTCCGCGCGGCTGGCGGATTTGGCATCGCGATGATCGTGGGCGGCGTAGCATGTGTCCTCCACGCGTTCGTGCCGCGGATGTTCGTCACCACGGGCAGCGGTACGATCAAGCGGCTCTACGAACTGATGGTCGCCAAGCGCGCGGCGAAGCGCGAGGCGAATATCGAGATGCGCTCGATCGAATGGGTGATCTGAGCGCCCGCCCGCAAAGACATTGACCGGCTCCCCCCAACAATGCCAACCCTGTGAATGACAAGGCAAAGCTGGGGGGCTTGATGCACGAACAGGACAGCGCATTCGCGTTCGAGGGCAATTGGCGCGAGTTTGCGCCGATCGCGCTCACCAACCTGCTGCTCACGATCGTGACGCTCGGATTCTACCGATTCTGGGCGACGACGCGCGAACGTCGCTATCTGTGGAGCCAGACGCGCTTCATCGACGAGCGGCTGGAATGGACGGGCACAGGCAAGGAGCTGTTCGTCGGCTTCGTGGTCGTCGTGGGCCTTTTGATCGTGCCGCTGCTGTTCATCCAGTTCGGCCTGCAGGCGATGATGCTGCGCGGCCATGAGATTGCCGCGATCATCCTCATACTCGGCATCTACGTCTTCTTCCTCTATCTTTTCGGCCTCGCGCGCTTCCGCGCGCTGCGCTACCGCCTCAGCCGCAGCTGGTGGCGCGGCATTCGCGGCGGGAGCGACGATCAGGGTTTCGGCTATGGCTGGTCGGCCGTGTGGAAGCAGGCTGTCGGTTTCCTCGCGGCAGGGCTGATGATTCCCTGGGCCATGTGCAGCCTGTGGAACGAACGCTGGGGCAAGATGAGCTTTGGCGGCTATGAATTCTCGGCGGATGCCGATTTCGGCAAGATCATGTGGCGCTATATCCTGTGCTATGCCGCGCCGTTCATCGTGATCTTCGGCGGGCTGATCGCGATGATCCCCGTGATCATGACCATGGGCGCGGGCGGTGGTGAGCCGGGCGCGGGCGCTATGGTGACCGCCTTTGCCTTCATCGCTGCGATCTATCTGATCTTCCCGCTGATCATCCTCGCCTATTACGCGGCCTTCATGCGCGAGGCTGTCGGCTCGTTGCGCCTGACCGCGCTCGATTTCGAATTCACCGCGCGAACGAAGGACTGGATCAAGCTCTTTCTCGGCAATATCGGCCTCGTCATCGTTACGCTCGGCATCGGCGTCGCCTTTCTGGGTTATCGCAACTGGAGCTTCTTCATCCGTCATATGGAAGCCAGCGGGGAAATCGATGTCGCGGCGCTGACTCAATCGACCACGCGCATGCCGGCACAGGGTGAGGGGCTGCTCGACGCGCTCGATGTCGGAGCGATCTGAGGGGTGGAGCACCCGTCCTTCACGGTCTGGCACTATGACGGCGAAACGGGAATCCGTCGCCTGCCCCGGTTGGTCGCGGACGATGCGGGCTTCACGCTCGTCGACGATCAGGGCAGCGACGGCCCCATCGGCTGGAATGCGCTGGTCGCACGCGGGCCTTCGGGCGGCGACACGGTGTATGGCCTGAAGGACCGTCCCGGCTGGCGGCTGGGCCTTGGTGGCGCGATACCCGAGGAAATCGCGGCACGCCTTCCGCGGCCCGAGCGCTATGGCGGCTTCATCGACCGGATCGGGCTGTGGCGGGCGGCAGCGGCTTGCGCGGTCGTTGCCACAGGCGTCGTCTTCGTCGTCATGAGCGCGCCGCGCTGGATCGCGCCGCATGTGCCGCCCAGCTTTGAAAGGAAGCTCGGCGATGCGATCGTCGGCGATTTCGGTGGGCGCTTCTGCGACGGCCCGGGTGGGCAGGCGGCGCTCGACGCGCTGACGCGTGAACTCAATCCGAAAGCCCTGCCGCTCGAGGTCCGCGTCGCCAGGGTGCCGATGGTCAACGCGGTCGCGCTGCCCGGCGGCAAGATCGTCATCTTCGACCAGCTGCTCAAGGAAGCCAATTCGGCCGACGAGGTTGCCGGCGTGCTCGGTCACGAGATCGGTCATGTCCAGAATCGCGACGTGATGCAGGCGCTGCTCCGTCAGGCGGGGCTCAGCGTCATTCTTGGCGGGATGAGCGGCGATGTTGGCGGCTATTTCAATGCGCTGCTCGCTGCCACCTATTCGCGCGACGCCGAGCGTGCCGCCGACGACGCTTCGATCGCCGCGATGAAGCGCGCGCGGATTTCGCCCGTCGCAACCGCCGGTTTCTTCGCGCGGCTGGGCAAGATGGAGAAGGAACTGGGCAAGGCGAGCATTGCGCTCAATTATTTGTCGAGCCACCCGCTCTCGGGCGACCGCGAGCGGCTGTTCGCGTCGAATGCGGCGAAGGACATCGCGTACCGCCCGGCGCTCACGCGCGACCAATGGGAAGCGCTGGTCGACATCTGCAGCAATGATCCCGATGTGAAGGGGGACATGGGCTGGTTCGGGCGCTAAGAAGCGCGGCATGACCGATATCGCCTATCTCCCCCGCGCCGACGGGCTGCGCCTGGCATATGCGCATCGCAGCGGCGCCGGGCCGACCATCGTCTTCCTGCCCGGCTACATGTCCGACATGGAGGGTTCGAAGGCGATCGCGCTCGACGGCTGGGCGGCGCGCAAGGGGCACGCGATGCTCCGGCTCGACTATTCGGGCTGCGGGGCGAGCGAGGGTGCTTTCACAGATGGCACGCTGGAAAGCTGGCGCGACGATGTGCTGCACCTGATCGATGCGCGCACCGATGGGCCATTGATCCTTGTCGGGTCGTCGATGGGCGGCTGGTTGATGCTGCTGGTCGCACTCGCGCGGCCCGATCGCGTCGGCGCGCTGCTCGGTATCGCCGCGGCACCCGATTTCACGCACTGGGGCTTTAGCGATGCCGACAAGGCCGCGATTGTTGCGGACGGCAGGATCGAGGAGACATCGGAATATAGTGATGAGCCCTATGTCACGACTCGCGGCTTTTGGGAGTCGGGTGAGGCAAACCGGTTGCTCGATGCCGAAATCGCGCTCGACTGTCCGGTGCGACTGCTCCACGGCCAGATGGATGATGACGTGCCCTGGAATATCTCGCTCCGTCTCGCCGAGCGGCTGCGTTCAGCCGATGTGCAGGTGACGCTGGTCAAGGATGGCGATCATCGCCTGTCGCGCGATGCCGATATCGCGCTCCTCATCGCCACGGTCGAGCGCTTGCTGGAGATCTGATGACGTTACCCCTTGCCCTGCTCCTGCAAACCATCGCGGTTGATCCTTCGGTCGTGGCCACGCCCGTTCCGACGGCGGAGTCGCGCTTCGACGCGTGCGCGCTGCTGGCGGCACAGGAGCCGGACAAGGCGATCGAGCAGGCCAATCAGTGGCGGATCGAAGGGGGAGGGGTTCCCGCGCGGCATTGTCTCGCGCTTGCCTATGCGCGGCAGCAGCGTTGGCCTTCGGCTGCAGTGGCGTTCGAACAGGCGGCGCGCGAATCGGAGATGGCTCAAGATGGCCGGGCGGCCAATCTGTGGGTGCAGGCGGGCAACGCCCGGCTTGCGGCAGGCGAATATCCGGCTGCGCGCGCTGCCTTGGACACCGCGCTGGCCTCGGGCGCGCTCAAGGCCCAAATGGCGGGCGAGGCGCATCTCGACCGCGCGCGCGCCTCCGTGGGCATGAACGATCCTGCCGCTGCGCGCCGCGATCTCGATCAGGCCCTGAAACTGGTGCCCGACGACCCGCTCGCCTGGCTGCTCTCGGCAACGCTCGCGCGGCGGATGGAGGATGTCGAGCGCGCTCAGACCGATATCGCAGAGGCCGCGAAGCGATCCCCTGACGATGCGTCGGTGGCGCTCGAGGCTGGCAATATCGCGATCCTCGCGGGCTCTCCCGAGGCCGCGCGCGTGGCATGGCAGGGGGCGGTCAATAACCAGCCCGGCAGCCCAGCCGGCAAGGCCGCTGCCGCCGCGCTCGAGGCGATGGATGCGCCCAAGACCGAGCCGCAACCCAGGCAATAGGGGCTGCAAAGCCCGGCGTGGTCGCCTATATCGCGCTCATCCCTTTCCGCCTGAACAGGATGTGTCGATGAAATACCTTCACACCATGATCCGCGTCACCGATCCCGACGCCACGATCCGCTTCTTCGAGCTGCTCGGCCTGAAGGAGACGCGGCGGATGGAGAGCGAGCAGGGGCGCTTCACGCTGATCTATCTCGCAGCGCCCGGCGATGAGGCCGAGGTCGAACTGACGCACAACTGGGATCCCGAGGAATATTCGGGCGGGCGCAATTTCGGGCACCTCGCCTACCGCGTCGACAATATCTACGAGACCTGCCAGCGGCTGATGGACCATGGCGTGACGATCAACCGGCCGCCGCGCGATGGGCATATGGCGTTCGTAAGAACTCCCGATAATATTTCGGTCGAACTGCTTCAGGCCGGACGGCTGGAGCCCGCCGAGCCCTGGGCCTCGATGCCCAATACGGGCAGCTGGTAAAAGGACCGCCGCGATGATCGAGATCGTCCGCATAGCCGTGCTCAGCGACAATTATGTCTGGCTGGCGCACGAATCGGTCTCGGGCGAGACGATGGTCGTCGATCCGGCCGTCGCCGAACCCGTGCTGGCCGAAGCCGCACGACGCGGCTGGACGATCACGCAGATCTGGAACACCCACTGGCATCCCGATCACACCGGCGGCAATGCCGAGATCAAGGCCGCGACGGGTTGCACGATCACGGGCCCTGCAGCCGAGGCTGCGCGGATCCCGACGCTCGATCGCGAGGTGGGCGAAGGCGACGAGGTGGCGCTGGGCGGTGCTGTCGCACGGGTGCTCGAGGTTCCGGCGCATACTGCGGGGCATATCGCCTATCATTTCGCCGACGAGGACATCATCTTTGTCGGCGATACGCTCTTCGCCATGGGCTGCGGACGGCTGTTCGAGGGGACGGCTGCGCAGATGTTTGGCAATATGCAAAGACTGAAGGCGCTGCCGGGCGAGACGCGCGTCTATTGCGCGCATGAATATACCCAGTCCAATGGCCGCTATGCGCGCGTGGCTGAGCCCGATAATGCGGCGATTGCCGCGCGGATGGAGGCGGTCGACGTCGCGCGCGCGGCCGGCGAGGCGACGGTGCCGACGACGATCGCGCTCGAACGCGAGACCAATCCCTTCATGCGCGCGGCGACCGTCGAAGAGCTTGCGCAGCGCCGCGCCGAAAAGGATGCATTTCGCGGATAAAGGGTGTAGGATCAGTGGCATCAGGGGACAATCGCTTTCACGAAAGGTATCCCCATGCGTCTCCTTATACCGATATTGGGCCTTGCCGGCCTCGCCGGCTGCGCGACTGCCGATACGGCGCAGCTTGAAGCGGCGCGCGCCGAACGCGACGCACGTGCTGATGCAGAGCTCACCAAGGCGCTGAAGGGCAGGGTGCAGTCGGGAGAACCCACCGATTGTATCACGCTTCACCAGGCGCGCTCGAGCACTACCATCCGTGATCGCGCCGTGGTTTATGAAATGGCCGGCGACATGGTCTATGTGAACAACTTCCAGGGCGGTTGCGCCGGGCTCAACGACACCAAAGCGATCATCACGCGGAGCACGACGAGCCAGCTCTGCCGCGGCGACATCGCCACTGTCACCGATCTCGTGGCGGGCTTTTCGACGGGCTCATGCATCTTTGGCGATTTCGTCCCTTACCGGAAGCCGCGATGATCATGCGCGCGTTGCTTTTAACTCCTGTGCTGGTGCTCGCTGCCTCGTGCGCCACGCATACCGCCGCATCTTCTGAGCGCGCGCAGCAACGACTTGCCGAGGCGCTCGAAGGCCGGATCGCAGGCGAGCCCGTGAACTGCATTCCGGCCAGCGAGGGCGGTGGTCCCGACATCATCGACAGCAAGACCATCCTGTACCGCCAGGGTAACCGGCTCTGGCGCAACGACCTGCCAGATAACTGCCCGTTCATGCGCCCCAACCAGATCCTGATCGTCGAACTCTGGGGCAGCAATCTGTGCCGCAACGACCTGGTTTCAGTGGTTGAACGCGGCGGAGGATCGATACCGATCGGCAAATGCAGGCTGGGGCAGTTCACCCCCTATACCCGGGCGCAGTAACCGCTGCGCCGTCAGCCCTTGTAGAGCGCATCGGTCCGCTCGCCATAGACTTCACGCAGCACATGGCGCCTGATCTTGAGCGAAGGCGTCATCTGCTTGTTGTCGATCGTGAAGGGTTCGTCGGCGAAGATCCACCGGCGGACCTTTTCGGTCACCGAGAGGTCGCGGTTGACGCGGTCGACCGCCGCCGAGATCGCGGCGCGGAAGGGTTCATGCTCGCGCAGCAGCCTGATGTCGGCGGGAAGGCCCTTGGCCTCCGCGAAGTCCCTGGCCCATTCGGCGTCGGGCACGATCAGGCCGACGAGATAGGGTCGACGATCGCCCGTCACCATGGCCTGCGAGATTTCGGCCTGGAGCGTCAGCATCCCCTCGACCTTTTGCGGGGCGACATTGTCGCCCTTGTCGAGAACGATCAGGTCCTTCTTGCGATCGGTGATGACGATCCGGCCCTTGTCGTCGATATGGCCGATGTCGCCGGTATGCAGCCAGCCATCGATCAGCACGCGTTCGGTCTCGGCCTCGTTGCGCCAATAGCCCTTCATCACCAGTTCGCCCTGGACGAGGATCTCGCCATCCTCGGCGATCCTGACCTCGGTGCGCGGCATGGGCGGGCCGACGGTGTCCATCTTGATCCCCGCCTTGGGGCGGTTGCACGAGATGACGGGCGCAGCCTCGGTCTGCCCATAGCCCTGAAGCAGCGTCAGCCCCAATGAGTGGAAGAAGACGCCGATATCGGGATTGAGCGGCGCGCCGCCCGAGACGAGCGCCTTCATCCGGCCGCCGAAGCGCGCCTGGATCTTGGGGCGGAAGATCCTGTCGAGCAGCGCATCCATCGGCTTGTCCCAGAAGGGCAGCTTGCCGCCCAGTTCCTTCGCGCCAAGCCCCAATGCGCGCTTGAGCAATGCCTGCGGCACCTTGCCCTGCTTCTCGACCGCCTTCACCATCCGCTGGCGCAGCACCTCGAAAAGGCGCGGCACCACGACCATGATTGTCGGGCGCACCTCCTCGATATTGCTGGCGAGCTTGTCGAGGCCTTCGGAGTAATAGATCTGGCCGCCCAATGCGATCGGCAGGAACTGGCCGCCAGTATGCTCATAGGCGTGGCTGAGTGGCAGGAAGGACAGGAAGACCTCGTCGTCCCAGCCGAAGTCCTCCGTGATGATGATGCAGCAGCCCTCGACATTGTGGAGGATTGCGCCGTGATGCTGCATGACGCCGCGCGGGGCGCCGCCGGTGCCGCTGGTGTAGATGATGCACGCCAGATCGCCGCGTCCGAAGGTGGCGGCTGCCGCGGCTCCTGATATGTCGGGCATCTCGGCGGCGATCAGCGAGTTCCAGTCGTGATAGTCGACATGGCCGGTCTGCGCGACGCGCAGCGGCTCGATCCCGATCACCGCGCGGACCTGCGATGAGCGCACGACGCCGGGCATCACGCTGCGCGCGAGCTTGTCATTCGAGACGATCACCGCCGCGGAGCCGCTATTCTCGAGGATGTGCTGGTGGTCGCGCTCGGTGTTGGTGGTGTAGGTCGGCACCGTCACGCAGCCCGCGGCCATGATCGCGAGGTCCGACAGGCACCATTCGGGGCGGTTCTCGCTCACCAGCATGACGCGGTCGCCTGGCTTGAGGCCGATGCGCCTGAGCCCCGCCGAAAGGCTTGCCACCTTCTCCGCAGCCTCGCGCCAGCTCAGCGAGTGCCAGCTTCCCCCCGCCTTGTGCCAGAGAAAGGGCTTGTCGCCCTCCTCGCCGGCCCGCTTGAAGAACATGGTGACGAGATTCGGAAAATGTTCGAGTTCGCGCATGACCCCTCCATTAGACGCACGGCTTTGCCGCATCGCCAATCCCTATAAACCCTGACCGTCCCCCCGAACGGCGCCCATTCATTCCGCGAGCGTGGTGCCCTCGCTGCGCGGATCGGCCGCGCCCCGCCAGCCCTGTGCTGTCCATTCCACGGCATTGACCTTCGACCCCAGATCCGACGCGACCACGGTACGGCCAAGTTTCGACATTTCGGGCAGTTTTGCGACGAGCGGCGTGTCCTTTTCGATCATCACCGCGTCGCCGCCGAAATAGATATTGGGCAGGGCGATCGCGTCGGCCGCCGGAAGCCCGAAATCCATGTAACCGATCAGCGTCTTGGCGACGTGCATGATGATCCGCTTGCCGCCCGCAGAACCCAGCGCGAGAACGACCTTGCCGCTTTGGTCATAGACGATCGTCGGCGACATCGAGGACAAGGGCCGCTTGCCCGCTTCGACGCGGTTGGCGACGGGCGCGCCGTCCTGCATCGGCGCGAAGGTGAAGTCGGTCAGTTCATTGTTGAGGAACATGCCGTTCGCGACGAGCTGGCTGCCGAAGGGACCCTCGATCGTCGAGGTCATGTTGGCGACATTGCCCTGTCGGTCGACCGCGACGAAATGCGTCGTGCCCGCGACTTCCTTCGATACCGCATAGGTGCGCGGCTCGGCCCCCGGAGGCGTGCCCGGCTCATAGGCGGCAAGCGAGGTCTCGGGCGCGATCAGCTTCGAGCGACCGGCGAGATATTGCCTGTCGATCAGCCCCGCGACGGGCACCTTCACGAAATCGGGATCGCCCAGATACATTTCGCGATCGGCATAGGCGAGCATCATGGCCTCGGCGATCAGGTGCCAGGCTTTCGGATCGTCCTTGCCCATTGCCTTCAGGTCGAAGCGCTCGAGCATACCGAGGATCTGGAGCACGGTCGTCGCACCCGAGGAGGGCGGGCCCATGCCGCACACCCTGAAGCGGCGATAGGGCGCGCAGACCGGGTCGCGATCCTTCGCCCTGTAGGCGGCCAGGTCGGCCAGCGTCATCGGCACCGCACTCACGTGCGCCTTGCTGACCGCGGCGACCAGCGCCTGACCCGCGGGACCCGTGTAGAAGGCGTCGGGCCCCTCGGCTGCGATGCGCCTGAGCAGCGCGGCGAGCGCAGGGTTCTTCACCGTCGCGCCCTGCGCCTTGGGCTTGCCATTCTCCCAATAGATAGCCTGCGCATCGGGAAAGCGCGACCAGAGCGGCGCGATCATCGCGAGCCGGTTCGCGAGCGTCGCATTGACCGTATAGCCCTTGTCGGCAAGCCGGATCGCGGGCTCGAAAAGGCGCGGCCAGGCGAGCTTGCCCCAGCGCTTGTGCGCGTCCGCCATCAGTCGGATATTGCCGGGCACGCCCACCGAATGCCCGCCCTGAAAAGCGTCCCGATAGCCGATCGGCTGGCCCGAATCATCGAGGAACAGATCGGGCGAGGCCGATTTCGGCGCCATCTCGCGCCCGTCGATCGTCCCGATCTTCTGCGTCTTGCCGTCGTGATGGACGAGGAAGCCGCCGCCGCCGATGCCCGAGCTTTGCGGCTCGACCACGGTCAGCGCGAGCATCATCGCCATCGCGGCATCGGCGGCGCTGCCGCCCGCGCGGAGTATCTCGCGCCCCGCCTCGGTGGCGCGCGGATCGGCCGAGGACACGACACCGCCCTGGGCAGTGGCGGCGGTGGGAATCAGGAAAAGGGCGAAGATCAGAAAGATGCGCTTGAACATGGGGCGCGATACTAGCCGCCTTTGTTCTTGCGGCAAGCGCTCATGCCGAAATCATGCTCCGCAGCCGGGCAAAGGCGAAATCACCGCGCCATGCCTTTTCATGGAAGAAGAAAGCGACCGCGTTGATGCACGGCTCAACGAGCGCGATCCCGCCCGCGACCGACGCCGATCCGGTGAGCGCATAGGCGACGCTGAACCCGATGGTGAGGTGGATCGCGAGATAGGTGAGCGTCTTCAGATAGTCGGCGGACATGGCGTGTTCCTTCCACGCACAATATGCGAATCGCTCGCAATAATATCCAGTCGATTATCTGGCTTTCTGTGATCGATCAGGGCGATAAGTCCGGCCCGAAGGTTAGAAAGGTCAGGCATGCGGAAAGAAAAATCGGTTCCCTGCGAAGTGAAGTGATCGGATTTGTCGATCTGCCTGATCACTGCCCAAATCCAGGCCGATCGTGCTAATCTCCATGGCGGTGGCTCCTTTGCTCGGGTTTGCATGACAGCAACCCATCCTGGCACTCAGCTGCCGTGAGCGGGAGCCATCCACATGGGGTAATCGCGGGAGCGAGTCGCCCCAAAGCAGTCGCAGCATGGAAGCGGGTGGCTGTTCCCCGATAAGATGGAAATACGGGCTCACGACTGGCGCCGGGCCCAAGCATCTAACGGAGAACAGCCATGGAAGAGTATATCGGACTCGACGTGTCGATGAAAGAGACGGCCGTCTCTGTGCGGCGTGATGGCACGCGCATCTGGCGTGGGAAGTGTGCGTCGGAGCCGAAGCTCATTGCGGAGCTGATACGCAAGCGCGCGCCATCAGCGAGACGGGTTATCTTCGAGACCGGACCCCTGTCGGTGTGGTTCTACCATACGCTCTCCGCAGAAGGGCTACCGGCGATCTGCATCGATGCGCGCCATGCCAAGGCGGCGCTCGATATGGCGGCGAACAAGACGGACGCGAATGACGCGGATGGTCTGGCGCATCTGGCGGAGGTCGGCTTCTTCCGGGAAGTGCGGGTAAAGGGGTTCGACAGCATGCTGGCCCGCACGCTGGTGGCGGCACGAACCCGGTTGGTCAGGATTGCGACAGAGCTCTCGAACCAAATCCGGGGGCTAATGAAGACATTCGGCCTGCTCGTACCCGCAGGCAAGGGAAGCAAGTTCGAGGAGCATGTTCGGAACCTCCTCGTCGACCAACTGGGACTCGCCGCTATCGTGCTGCCGGTCCTGGAGGCTTGGCGTAGCATACGCATCAGAGCAGCCGAACTCGGGCGGCAGCTTGTTGCCGACGCACGCGAGAGCGAAGCGTGCCAAATCCTCATGTCGATCCCAGGAATAGGCGCGATCACCGCGACATCTTTCGCGACTGCGATCGAAGATCCCAATAACTTCAAGAAATCCAGCTCCGTGGGCGCATGGCTCGGGCTGACGACCCGGCGCTACCAATCCGGAGAAGTAGACTATGATGGCCACATATCACGACGAGGAGACCGTCACCTGCGCGGTCTCCTTTACGAAGCAGCGACAGTTGTCCTCACCCGTTCCTCGGCAGATAGCGATCTGCGGACGTGGGGTCTCAAGCTCAGGGAGCGCGTCGGCTTCAAGCGCGCAGCTGTTGCCGTCGCTCGGAAGCTCGCCGTCCTAATGCATGCGATGCTGAAGTCCGGCGAGATGTTCAACCGATCTGCCGCCGCAACTTAGAAATCGGTTAGCGTCCGGCCCGAACGCGCCGATACGTCCCTGCCGGGACGTGGGCAGAGCCATTCCGTCAGATGAGGTGCACAGCTGTATACCAGCACAGTGCGTCATCCACATTGGAAGCCTCAACCCGCGAAGCCCCATCATGTGGCGGCCGATGCCGACCCCGAAGACGACCATGCACCCGGCAAACGATCAACCAGAAAGGACTTGCGTTATAGCGCGCGATTAGACGACCTCATCCGCAATCCACGACAATGAGCACAAAACAGGCGTCAGCGCGTCGCCCGCGCCTCCCGCAATTCAATCCCGGCGCGAGCCGTCGGCGTTGACGCTCAAGGCGTCGTTACGCGCCACCAGTCGTCGATGGGTCTCATGAAGGCGATCGAGCTTTGCCTGTAGCTGGGCGCGGTGTTCGGGTGTGAGGGTGCCGCCGTCGGCCTGTTGCTGGCGGACCGCCTCCTGCCGCAGCGCTTCCATGCGCGCGGCGAACTGGCGGTTGGCAATCTCGCGCGGCGTGCGGATCGGCGCCACATACGCCGGCGATGACAGTAGGCGCTCCTGCGCAAGGCCGGTCCCAGCCGTCGATATCATGATTGCTGCAAGGAGCACCGAGCGCGGCCTCATCCGATCGCTCCCGTCATCCCGAGGTGGGATTTTTTGCCGCCCCCGGCGCGGGGCCACAACGATATTCACCCGCACAGCCGGTATCGCGGGACGGTCCGGCTTCAGCGTGTATCGGTTCCCACCGCGTCCGCGACATTGGCGAAACCGTCGCGCCTGAGCAGCGCCTTCAACCCCTTGCTGATCCTCCGCGCGAGGCCCGGCCCTTCATAGACCATCGCCGAATAGATCTGGATCAGGCTCGCGCCGGCGCGGATGCGGGCATAGGCGTCCTCGGCGGTGGCGATGCCGCCCGTGCCGATGAGCGGGATCGTGCCACCCGTTGCCTTGCGGAAATCGGCGAGGCGTTGCTGGGCCAGGTCGCGCAAGGGTGCGCCTGACAGGCCGCCGGTTTCGCCGGCGTGGCGGCTCGCGAGAGCGGGGCGGGTGATGGTGGTGTTGGAGACGATCAGCGCGTCCAGTGCCTTGTCCGCGGCGATGCGCGCGATGTCGTCGATATCGGCGGGCTCGAGATCGGGGGCGACCTTCAGGAATATCGGCGGGCCGTCGCTTCCC
Organism: Sphingomonas sp. LaA6.9; assembly: GCF_022601895.1. Taxonomy (GTDB): domain Bacteria; phylum Pseudomonadota; class Alphaproteobacteria; order Sphingomonadales; family Sphingomonadaceae; genus Sphingobium_A. The sequence continues at coordinate 20,072 of NZ_JAKVIO010000020.1, read as the reverse complement.
CGCGCGGCCGTCACCGCGTCGAGCAGCGCCTCGAGCGCCCCCGCATCCTGCAGCGCGCGCAGTCCGGGCGTGTTGGGCGAGGAGATGTTGATGGCGAGGTAGGTCGCGACCTCCTTCATCGCCGCGACCCCCTTCGCATAGTCGGCGATGCGGTCGGTGCTGTCCTTGTTCGCGCCGATATTGACCCCGACGATGCCGGGACGGTGCGCCACGCGCTTCAGCCGTTCGCGCGCCGCTTCCTGCCCGCCATTGTTGAAGCCCATGCGGTTGATGACCGCCTCGTCCTCGACAAGACGGAAGAGGCGGGGTTTCGGATTGCCCGCCTGCGGCAGCGGCGTGAGCGTGCCGAGTTCGGTAAAGCCGAAACCGAGGCCGAGCATGGCGTGCGGCACCTCGCCATCCTTGTCATAGCCCGCGGCGAGCCCCACCGGATTGGGAAAGGTGATCCCCGCGAAGCGCGTCGACAGCAGCGGATCGGGCGCGGGCGGCGCGGCGACGGGCAGCAGCTTCAGCGCGGCGATGCTGAGGCGATGCGCGCGCTCGGCATCGAGCGTGAAGACGAGCGGGCGGAGCAGCGAGTAAAGCATGGCGCCAAGCCTATGGCAGCAGCGGCGGGACGGGTCAAAACATAGCCGGGATGCACACGCTTTCGACGAACGCCATATCCGCTTCGACGAGTCTATGGGGAGAGTTCACAACAGTGCGTTCTTTCCTCTAGGGTCCCGCGCAGAACTTTGTCTGGGAGATTCCACAAGATGCGCGTAATCCGCCCCGCCCTGTCGGCGCTGGCCCTGGCCGCCGCTGCCCCACTGCTCATTCTGCCCGTCGCCGCGCCCGCGCAGGCGCAGGCCGACCAGAATGCGGCGATCCTCAAATTCTTCGCCGATTATGACGCCGCGCAGCTCGCGCGCTCGCCGCTGTCCAAGTCCTATCGCGGGATCAAGGATGCCGACTATGGCAAATGGGACGAGTTCACCGACGCCGCCGAGGAGCGCGAATATGACGCCGATCAGGCGGCGCTGAAGGCGATGCGCGCGAAATTCGACCCCGCGCAGCTCAACGCCGAGAACGCGCTGTCCTTCCGCCTGTTCGAGAAGATGATCGAGCGGGGCACGCGGGCGTACCAGTATCGCGATTATGGCTATGTCTTCGACCAGATGAACGGACCGCACAGCCAGCTGCCTGCCTTCCTGATCAATATTCACCGCATCGACACGAAGGCCGATGCCGAAGCCTATGTCAGCCGCCTCAACGGTCTTGGCCCCGCGATCGACCAGCTGATCGCTGAATCGAAGGCGCGCGCCGCCGCTGGGGTGATGCCGCCCAAATGGGTGTACCCTTATGTGATCTCGGATTCGAAGAACGTGATCTCGGGCTTCCCCTTCACGCGGATGGCGACCGAGGCGCCGCTTTATGCCGATTTCAAGGTCAAGGTGGCGAAGCTCGATATCGCGCAGGGTGAGAAGGACGCGCTGCTCGCGGCTGCATCGGATGCGCTGATGAAGTCGGTCAAGCCCGCTTATGGCCGCCTGATCACCGAGATGGAGCGCCAGCAGGCGATCGCGGGCATCGATGACGGCGTGTGGCGCTTCAAGGAGGGGGCCGCCTATTATGCCGAGCGGCTCGCCAACTACACCACCACCGCAATGACCCCCGACCAGATCCATCAGGTCGGGCTCGACAATGTCGCGCGCATCCATGGCGAGATGCGCGAGATCATGAAGAAGACGGGCTTTTCCGGGGACCTGCAGGGCTTCTTCAAGTTCATGCGCGAGGACAAGCGCTTCTATGCGTCGAATGACGAGGCGGGCCGCGCGCTCTATCTCTCCGAAACCGAGAAGGCCAAGCAATGGGTGACTGCGAAGCTGCCCGACTGGTTCGCGACGCTGCCGCAGGCGCCGCTGGTGGTGAAGCCCGTCGAGGCATTCCGCGAGAAATCGGCGGGCAAGGCGTTCTACCAGCGCCCCTCGCCCGACGGGACGCGCCCGGGCACCTATTACGCCAATCTCTACAACATGGCGGACATGCCGCTGACCGAGGTCGAGGCGCTGTTCTATCATGAGGGGATTCCGGGGCATCACCTCCAGCTCGCGATCCAGACCGAATTGAAGGACGTGCCCGCCTTTCGCCAGTTTGGCGGCGTGACCGCCTATGCGGAAGGCTGGGGGCTCTATTCGGAGAAGCTCGCCAAGGACATGGGGCTCTACACCGATCCCTATCGCGATTTCGGGCGGCTCCAGCTCGAACTCCACCGCGCGATCCGGCTGGTCGTCGATTCAGGGCTCCACCACAAGAAATGGACGCGCGAACAGGCGATCAAATATGTCGAGGACAATTCAGCCGACGCGCCCGGCGGGATCGTCAAGGCGATCGAACGCTATATCGTCTATCCCGGACAGGCGACTGCCTATCTGGTCGGGCGGCTGAAGATCAGCGAGCTGCGCGACAGGGCGCAAAAGGCGCTGGGCGCGCGGTTCGACGTGCGCGGCTTTCATGATGTCATCCTCAAGAGCGGGCCCGTACCGCTCGACGTGATGGAGGAGCGCGTCGACGCCTGGATCGCGGCGGGCGGCAAGGCCGCGTGACGTATTGTGAATTAACCAAGAAATCCCGCTGCATGTCGATTCCATACAATACGAATCGTCGACCGGGGCCCTAAAGGGTCATGCGACCCGAAGGGCCCTTGAAATTCTTTAGGGGTTCTTGAACTTACGACCTGGCTGGCGTTCTGCCGGCCGGGTCGCTTTTCATGCCTTCGCTGTTGCGGTATATTGCCCTCCGCAACAATAAAATCGGGTCGAACGGGGCATGGACATCACGCTCGATTACGCGGCGCCCGAAGGCGATCTGCGCGAGTTACTTTCGGTTTTCTATGAATTCCGTGCGCCCATCCCAGTGTTCGAGGATGTCGAACGCGCCGATTTCGCGCAGATCCGCTTCATGCTGTCGGGGCAGGGCACCTATCATTTCGCGGACGGGCATGAGCAGGCGTCGTCGCCCGTCACCATCGTTGGGCCCACCACGGGCAATACCAAAGTGCGTGTCGAGGGGCCGATCCACATCTTCGGCGCGGGGCTGCTGCCCGCGGGCTGGGGCGCGCTGATGGGGTTCGAGGCTTCGACGCTGGTCAACCGCGCGATCGACGCGACGCACCTTTTCGGCCCGGGGCTGTTCGACGTGATCGAGGAGCTGCGCGCCGTCGACAGCCTGGAGGCCAAGGTCGCGATCGGCAGCCGCGTGACGCGTGAGCTCGCCAAGCGGATCGAGGAAACCCCGGTCTGGTTCACGCGCGTCGTCGACGAATGGCTGGAAAGCGCGCTTTCTCCCGACGTGCAGGATCTCGTCGACCGGATCGGGCTTTCGCGCCGGCAGGTCGAACGCCAGTGCAAGCGCCTCTATGGCGTGCCGCCCAAGCTGCTTTCGCGCAAATATCGCGCAATACGCGCCGCCACCACGCTCGCGCGCGGCGAGGCCGAGGTCGGCGAGCTGATCGGCGAAAGTTTCTACGACCAGTCGCATTTCATCCGCGAGATCAAGCAGTTTACCGGGCTTACCCCCAAGCGCTTCAGCGAGGATCTGCCCGTTCTCGCCAAGCTGACCGTCAAGCCCGCCGAGCTTGCCGGCAAGGTCGACCCGATCGTCTTCCAGACCTGAATCCCCTGATTGATCGGGAGATTTGATGCCCGCCATGGCGTGCGCTAGTCTCGCGCCGGGTCGATGCGAGGGGGTATCCGATGGATATGTCGCTGACCTATGCCGCGCCTGACGCGGATCTGAGCGCCTATATCACCGCTTTTTACGAGTTCCGCGCGGATGTGCCGCACTTCGAGGCGGGCGAGTGCGCCGACTATGCGCAGATCCGCTTCGGCTTTTCGGGCAGCGGCACATGCCGTTTCGCCGATGGCCATATCCAGCAGATCCCGATCATCAGCATCATCGGCCCGACCACGGGCAACACCAATATCCGCGCCGAGGGGCCGATTCACCTGTTCGGCGCGGGACTGCTGCCTGCGGGCTGGGGCGCGCTGTTGGGGTTCGAGGCATCAATGCTCGTCAATCGCGCGGTCGATGCCACGGACTTTTTCGGCGCGGCGCTGGCGGGAATCATGGAGCGCCTGCACGCCGCGCCGACGGTGGAGGACAAGGCGGTGATCGCCAGCGCGCTGTTCCGCGAGCTCATCCAGCGCGACCGGCAGGTGGCGCTCGCCTTTACGGGCCGGGTCGACGCGTGGCTCGCTGCGTCCCCTTCGCCCATGGTCGACGATCTCGTGGCGACGCTGGAACTGTCGCGGCGGCAGGTCGAAAGGCTGTGCAAGCGATATTATGGCGCGCCGCCCAAGCTGCTCGCGCGCAAATATCGCGCGCTTCGCGTGGCGGCATCGCTGGCGCTCGGCGACGGCGAGACAAGCGGGCTTATGGCGGAAAACTTCTACGACCAGTCGCACTTCATCAAGGAAATCAAGCAATTTACGGGGATCACGCCCAAGCGCTTCGAGGATGCGCTGCCCGTGCTTGCGCAGTTGAAGCGCGGTCGCGTCGATATCGCCGGGCCGACGGATCCGCTCTTTCAGGGAAGCTGAGCCCTCCGGGGTTGATCCCGCGGCGGAGCCTCGCCATATGGCAATCGGAACGAATCAGTCCGATTTGAGAGTCATTCGCAAAGATGCGTCTTTCGAGCCTTGCCGATTATGCCGTCGTGATGATGTCGGCCGCGGCGCGCCATTGCGGCGCGACGAAGATGAACGCGACGACGCTCTCCGCCGAGACGGGCATTCCGCTGCCCACCGCGCAGAAGCTGGTCAGCCGGCTGTCCGCTGCGGGGCTTATCGAATCCAGCCGCGGTACGGGGGGCGGGATCCGCCTCGCGCGCCCGCCCGCCGCCATCAGCCTCGCCGATGTGATCGAGGCCGTCGAAGGACCCATTGCAATGACCCCCTGTGCCGAACATGGCGCCCATGACTGCGCGCTCGAAGCCGATTGCCGCGTGAAGCCGCACATGAATGCGGTCAGCGGCGCGGTACGCGGCGCGCTCGCTGGCGTGACACTGGCATCGCTTTCGGGGAGGGCGCACTGATGGCCACCAAGAACGCCGAAGCGCTCGCTGCCGCCGAGAAGCTCAGCCAGTATGAATGGGGCTTCACCAGCGATGTCGAACAGGATTTCGCGCCCAAGGGGCTGAACGAGGACACCGTCCGCTTCATTTCGGCCAAGAAGCGCGAGCCCGAATGGATGCTCGAATGGCGATTGAAGGCCTATCGCCACTGGCTGACGATGGAGAGTCCCGACTGGGCCAAGCTCTCGATCCCGCCGATCGATTATCAGGACGCCTATTATTATGCGGAGCCGAAAAAAAAGGCCGAGCTGAACTCGCTCGACGAACTCGATCCCGAAATCCTCGAAACCTATCGCAAGCTGGGCATCCCGATCGCCGAGCAGGAAGTGCTCGCAGGGGTCAAGGGCGCGCGCAAGGTCGCGGTCGATGCGGTGTTCGACTCGGTTTCGGTCGCCACGACCTTCCGCAAGGAGCTTGAGGAGGCGGGGGTGATCTTCCGCTCGATCAGCGAGGCGATCCGCGAATATCCCGAGCTCGTGAGGAAGTGGCTCGGCAAGGTCGTGCCGCAGCACGACAATTATTTCGCGGCCTTGAACTGCGCGGTCTTTTCGGACGGCACCTTCGTCTACATCCCCGAGGGCGTGCGCTGCCCGATGGAACTCAGCACCTATTTCCGGATCAATGCCGAGAATACGGGGCAGTTCGAGCGCACGCTGATCGTCGCGGACAAGGGCGCTTACGTCTCATACCTCGAAGGCTGCACCGCGCCGATGCGCGATGAGAACCAGCTCCACGCCGCGGTGGTCGAGCTGGTCGCACTGGACGATGCCGAAATTAAATACTCGACGGTACAGAACTGGTATCCGGGCGATGCGGAAGGGCGCGGCGGCATCTATAATTTCGTCACCAAGCGCGCACTGTGCCAGGGCAAGAACTCCAAGGTCAGCTGGACGCAGGTCGAGACGGGTTCGGCGATCACATGGAAATATCCGAGCTGCGTGCTCGCGGGCGAGAACAGCGTCGGCGAATTCTATTCGGTGGCGGTCACCAACAACCACCAGCAGGCCGATACCGGCACCAAGATGATCCACTTGGGCAAGAACAGCCGCTCGACGATCGTGTCGAAGGGGATCAGCGCGGGGGTGTCGAGCAACACCTATCGCGGCCTCGTCCGCGTCGGCCCGACCGCCGAGAATGTCCGCAACTTCACCCAGTGCGACAGCCTGTTGCTCGGCGACAAATGCGGCGCACACACCGTGCCCTATATCGAGGTGCGCAATCCCTCGGCGCAGATCGAGCATGAGGCGACCACCTCGAAGATCAGCGACGACCAGCTCTTCTACGCGATGCAGCGCGGGCTCGATCAGGAAAGCGCGGTGGCGCTGATCGTGAACGGGTTCGCCAAGGAGGTGCTCCAGCAGCTCCCGATGGAGTTCGCGGTCGAGGCGCAGAAGCTGCTCGGGATCAGCCTGGAGGGGTCCGTTGGCTAGCCTCTTTTTCTTTGAGAGCACGACCTACTGGTCAGACGGCGATGAGCGAGCGCATTTCGCATGGCTCGATCAGATCAACGGAGTGAGCAGAGTCTATGGTGAGCTGCGGAAGCTCTATCTCGACTTGAACCTTGGCCGACTGACAGCCGAGGATATTCGCGAGCTGAGGGCGGTATACCGCCGATATGGCGGCGATCTGGAGCAGCTTAAAGATTTGAAAGAAGCCGTTAATGTTGAAGATTGAAAACCTCCACGCCGAAGTTGACGGCAAGCCGATCCTCAAGGGGCTGTCGCTCAGCCTGAATGCGGGCGAGATCCATGCGATCATGGGCCCCAATGGCGCGGGCAAGTCGACGCTTGCCTATGTGCTCGGCGGGCGGCCCGGCTATGAAGTGACCGCAGGGTCGGTCAGCTTCGAAGGCGAGGATCTTTTCGAGATGGAGCCGCACGAGCGTGCGGCGGCGGGGCTGTTCCTCGGTTTCCAGTATCCCGTTGAAATCCCCGGCGTCTCCAATGTCCAGTTCCTGCGCGAGGCACTCAACAGCCAGCGCAAGGCGCGGGGCGAGGCGCCGCTTTCGGGGGGAGAGTTCCTCAAAGTCGCGCGTCTGCAGGCCGACCGGCTGGGCTTCGACATGGAGATGCTCAAGCGCCCCGTGAATGTCGGCTTTTCGGGCGGCGAGAAGAAGCGCAACGAGATGGTCCAGATGGGGATCATCGGGCCGAAGCTCGCGGTGCTCGACGAGACCGATAGCGGCCTCGACATCGATGCGCTGCGCGTCGTCGGCGACGGCATCAACCGGATCATGCGGGCGCCTGACAAGGCGGTACTGCTGATCACGCACTATCAGCGGCTGCTCGATTATGTGCAGCCCGATTTCGTCCATGTTCTGGCCGACGGAAAGATCGTCCGTTCGGGCGGCAAGGAACTCGCGCTCGAACTCGAACGCGAAGGCTATGGAGCGATCGCGGCGTGACATTGGCGCTCCCCTCGACGCGCGAGGAAGCGTGGCGCTGGTCGGATCTTTCGGCGCTGTCCACGCTTGCGGAGGCGCCGCACGCCGAACGTCCGCTTGCCAAGCTGCCCTGGCTCGATCTCGGCGGTCCGCGCCTCCTCTTCGTCGATGGCCTGTTCGATGCTTCGCAGAGCGCGCCGGGTGAAATGCTGGTCGGCGACGTCGCCGCAACCAGCACGCACCCACTCGGGAGTCTCGCCACGGCCAAGGGCTGGACGCTCGCGCTTGGTCGCGATGCGGCGAGTTCGGGGCCGGTCGAAATCGTCCATGTCGCCACGGGCGGCGCCAATCACGTCGCGGGGCGCATCGCGCTCGACGAAGACGCGCAGGCAAGCATTGTCGAAACCTTTATCGGTGATGGCTGGTCCAATCGCCTCACCGAAATCACGCTTGCGCCGACTGCGCGGCTGATGCGCTCGGTACGCCTGCTCCAGTCGAGCGGCTTCGTCTCGCTGCGCGACGAGGCGACGGTCGGGCAGGGCGCCAGCCTTGTCAGCATCTTCCTTGGCGCGGGTGGCGCAGACAGCCGGATCGACGGCGCGGTGGCGCTGACCGGTGATGCGGGTTTTGCTGAGATTGGCGGTACGCTGCTCTGCCGTGGCGACCAGCGGCAGGAGGCCGCGATCGTATTGCGTCATGACGCCGAAAATGGCGTCAGCCGCCAGACCTGGCGCGCGGTGGCCGCGGACAAATCGGCCGCCAGTCTTGCCGCGCGCGTCGAGGTTGCGCGCGGCGCGCAGAAGACCGATGGCGAACAGTCGCTGCGCGGACTGCTGCTTCAGCGCACCGCGACTGTGAACCTCAAGCCCGAGCTCGAAATCTTTGCCGATGACGTCAAATGCGCGCACGGCGCGACCGTCGGCGAACTCGACAAGCGCGCATTGTTCTACCTCGAATCGCGCGGGATTCCCCCGGCTCAGGCCGAGGCGCTGCTGACGCGCGCCTTCGTCGCCGACGCGCTCGAGCGGATCGGCGAGGACGCGGTGCGCGAGGCATTCACTGCGGATGCCGATGCGTGGCTGGAGGCGGCGCTGTGAGCGTGCTCGCGGATACCCGCCCTCTCGACCATCTCGCGGACTTTCCCGCGATCCCCGAGGGCTGGCGCTATCTCGACAGCGCGGCGACTGCCCAGAAGCCGCGCGCCGTGATCGACGCGATCGCGCGCGGCTATGGCGAGACCTATGCCACCGTACACCGCGGCGTCTATCAGCGCTCGGCCGAGATGACCGTGGCGTTCGAGGCGGCACGGCAGCGGATCGCGCGCTTCATCGGTGCGGGCGCGGCCGAGGAGATCGTCTTCACGCGCGGCGCGACCGAGAGCATCAATCTCGTCGCGCATAGCTGGGGCAATACGCATCTGAAGGCGGGGGACCGCGTGCTGCTCTCGATGCTCGAGCATCATTCGAACATCGTGCCCTGGCAGCTGCTGCGCGACCGCACGGGGATCGGGATCGACGTCGCGCCGCTGACCGGGGACGGCAGGATCGACCTCGACGCGGTTGCGGCGATGCTGACCCCTGCGCACAAGCTCGTCGCGCTGGCGCATGTCTCGAACGTGCTCGGATCGGTGCTCGATGCAAAGCGTGCGGCCGAACTGGCGCATGTCGTTGGCGCGAAGCTGCTGCTCGACGGCTGCCAGGCGGTGCCGCGCCTGCCCGTGAACGTCGCCGAGATCGGCGCCGATTTCTATGCCTTTTCGGGGCACAAGCTTTATGGCCCGACTGGCATCGGCGTGCTCTGGGCGCGGGGCGAGATCCTCGAATCGATGCCGCCCTGGCACGGCGGCGGTGCGATGATCGACAAGGTCACTTTCGAGAAGACCACCTATGCCCCGCCCCCCGCGCGCTTCGAGGCGGGGACGCCGCATGTGGTGGGCGTGATCGGTCTCCACGCCGCAGTGGACTATGTCGACGCGATCGGGCTGAACGCGATCCACGCGCATGAAGCAGCGCTGGTGAAGGCCGCGCGCGAGGCGCTTGGCGCGATCAACAGCGTGCGCCTGTTCGGGCCCGAGGATTCGGCGGGAATCGTCAGCTTTGGCATCGAGGGGGTTCATCCCCACGATATCGGCACCATATTGGACGAAAGCCATGTGGCGATCCGCGCAGGACATCACTGCGCGCAGCCGCTGATGGCGCATCTGGGAGTCGACGCCACCGCGCGTGCGAGCTTCGGCGTCTATTCGAGCGAGGCCGATGTCGAGGCGCTCGCCAAGGGTATAGAACGGGTAACGAGGATCTTCGGGTGAACGAGGAACGCAAGATATTGGTCGAGGAAGTCGGCGAGGCGGTAAAGCCCCCCAAGGCGCGCGTCGAGGACGTGGCGGCCGAAACGCCGCGCGAGACGATGGAGCGCAAGCGCGACTATCTCGAGGGGTTCCTATCGCAGAAGCCAGCGGCCGACCCGGCGGGCGCGCCGGGCGGCGACCTCTACGAGGCGGTGATCGCCTCGCTGAAGGAGATCTTCGATCCCGAGATTCCCGTGAACATCTACGATCTCGGGCTGATCTATGGCGTCGACATCACCGAGGACGGCCATGCCGTCGTCACGATGACGCTGACTACGCCGCATTGTCCGGTCGCCGAGTCGATGCCCGCCGAGGTCGAGCTTCGCGTGGGCGCGGTGGCGGGGATCGGATCGGCCGAGGTCAATCTCGTCTGGGATCCGCCATGGGACCCGCAGAAAATGTCGGATGAGGCCAAGCTCGAACTGGGAATGCTCTGACATGAATTTGGCCGCTCACCCTGAGGAGCAGCTGAGCAAAGACGAAGCTGCGTCTCGAAGGGCAGTCCTTCGAGACGGGACTTCGCCAGGCTCAGTGCCTCCTCAGGGTGAGCGGGTTTGGAGTTGAGTTGATGACGGCCACTACAACACGCGCGCGTCCCGCCGCGGTGATCCTGACCCCCTCGGCGGAGGCGCGGATCGCGACGCTGATGGCGAGCGCGCCGGAGGGCACGCTCGGCCTCAAGCTCTCGACCCCGCGGCGCGGCTGTTCGGGGCTCGCCTATTCGGTCGATTATGTGAGCGAGGCGGCGAGCTTCGACGAGCGCATCGAGACGCCCGCCGGGCCCTTCTTCATCGATGCTGCCTCGGTCCTCTACCTGATCGGCTCGACGATGGACTGGGTCGAGGACGATTTCACCGCGGGCTTCGTCTTCAACAATCCCAACGCCAAGGGCGCGTGCGGCTGCGGCGAGAGCTTTACCGTCTAGAAGTCCATGCCGAAGCGGAGCGCGACCCCGATATCATCGGGCGCGTACCACAGATTTCCCGGATCCTGACGGTAGAACAGGTTGGTGGTAAGCCAGCCCGGACCCAATGGCCGCGCATAGCTGGCCTCGAGGTCTATCTGCTGGCCCACGGGGGAGAGCCCCAGACGGCGGACGGCATAGGTCGTTATGCCAGTGCGATAATCGTAGTTTTCGGGCAATGTCAGCCGGAGGCCGCCGCTGACGATCCTGAGCGGTTGCGCCATCCGCAACGCGACGCGGTCGTTGCCGTCGAACACGCCAATTTTGATGGCATCGAAGCCGAAGGCGTTGCTCCTGAGCGTGCCGAGCGGTGCCCGTGTGATGCCCTGTCGCAGCGTCCCGCCCAGCTGCCAGCCGCGGCCCAGATCGAACGCGGCATCTACGTCGAGGAACCAGCTCGTCGCGCCATTGCCGCCGAGTGCTGGGCCGAAGCGCGCGCCCAGCACGGTTTCCTTCTCGCCTAGCCGGCTTGCCTCCACACCCAGCGCGAGCTTGCCCAGTCGGCCGTCGAGTCCGAGCGAAATCCGGTCATAGCCATGACGGCCATAATCGCCGCGCAGTCGCACCGCCTCGGCGGGGTCATAGAGCAGCGCGGATCCGGTTTCGGCGGTGACCATGATGCCCAGATCGGCAAGCTGGTGTCGCACCGCGACCGCAGATCTGGTCTGACGTTCGAACCCGAGGCCACGCGTCGGCGCTTCAGCGACGAGGAAGGCGGGTTCGCGCTTGCCCTTCAATGCGGCGGCAATCGTTCCCGCGCTGGTATGGAAGCCCAGTGCAAACTCGGTGCGCGGGGCGATCCGGCTCGCGACGAAGCCTGCGGTCGCGCGCGCCAGTTCGGCCTCCTCGCGCGTCAGCAGCATGCGCGTGCCGCGACCACCATCCGTGACCGAGACCGAAAAGGCGAGCGCGCGCCCCGCTGCGGCAAGCTGGCGGCCGCCCTGCGCCAGTGCAGGGGCCAGCGCGCGCGGACGTGCGCCTGGGCTGAGCGTCCGTGCAAGATCGAGCACATAGGCGCGGCCATAGCCGTCGAGCATGATCGACTGCGCAGTGCCGGCCTTCGCCGCGTCGCCCATTGCGGGGGACATGGTCGCATTGCTTGCGATCGACACGGGGGTCATCGAGCCCGCGAGCGACGTCTGCCCCTGCGGCTGGAAGGCGCGCGCGAGATCGAGCGCGCCCTGGCCATAGGTCGCGTCGTCGCCTGCAGTTCCCAGATCGCGCGCCGAATTGAACAACAGGTCGACGATCTGGCGGCCGGTGAGATTGGGAAAGGCCTGCGCGAGCAACGCCACCGCGCCCGAGATCACCGGGGCGGATGCCGAAGTGCCGCTGAACTGGATCAGCGCACCATTCTCGTTGACGGTGACCACCCGGCTGCCCAGCGCGGTCAGATACTGGGCCTGCGCTCCGCCGGCCTGATTGCTGAAGCTGGCGAGCGCATCATTGGCGTCGAGCGCCCCCGCGATGATGACGAGTCCGCGCGCAACCGGATCGAGTGCGATCTGCGCCAGCGGATCGGGCGTGGCGGCGGCGTCATTGCCCGCCGAGATGACGATGACGATCCCCTGCGCCGTTGCGCGGTCGATAGCGGCGCGCAGCACGCCGCCCGCAGCCGAGCCGCCGAGCGAGATATTGATCACGCGCGCCTGATTGGTTCGCGCCAGATCGACCCCCCGCGCGATCGCGCTGTCGGGATGCTGGCAACCCTGCTGATCGACGGGACCGCTGGTGTTGGTGCAGCTCCCGGGTTCGTCGGTCTTGGCGATCAGCAGCGTCGAATTGAACGCGACGCCGTGCATCCCGCTGTCGTTCTTCACGGCTCCGATGATGGCCGCGACCGCGGTCCCATGGCCGTCCTCGTCGGCCATGGGACGCGTGCCCGCAAGATCGGCCGAGGCGGTGCTGATCTTGCCCGCGAACTCGGACAGCGCCGGATTGATCCCGCTATCGACCACAGCTGCGGTGATTCCGGTGCCCGTGGCGCCGGCCTGATAGGCGCTGATCGCCTTCGAACTGACGGCGGCGTTGGACTGGCGATATTCGGCGGTATCGAAATTGGTGCTGGGAGGCGGAGGCGGCGGTGGCGGTGGCGGCGGCGCGAGCGGCGCTGGCGTCGGAGTCGAATTGACGCCGCCTCCCCCGCCGCATGCCGCCAGCGATACCGCGAGCGGAATCGCGGTGCCCAGCAACAGGATGTGTCTTGCGGTCATCATTCCAAGCCCCAGCCCCCGAATCATCGAAAGGCTACCGCATCGCGGCTTGCCTTGAACTTAATATAGAGGCTCGGCTAAACGCCTGTCCCGAATGATCGGCGCGCTCACCCATATCCGCAACTGGATTTTCGACCTCGACAACACGCTCTATCCGCCCGGAGCCGAGCTGTTCTCGCTGATCGACGGACGTATGGGCGCCTATATCGCCGAACTGCTTTCGGTCGATCTTGTCGAGGCACGGCGCGTCCAGAAGGGCTATTTCCGGGCGCACGGCACGACTCTGGCGGGGCTGATGGCCGATCATGGCGTCGACCCGCACCATTTCCTCGATTTCGTCCACGACATTCCGCTCGATCGGCTGTCGCACGACGCGCATGTCGCGGAGACGCTGGCAGCGCTGCCGGGGCGGCGCATCGTGTTCACCAATGGCGACGCGCTCTATGCGGCACGCGTACTCGACAAGCTGGGACTGGGGGGCGTGTTCGAGACCGTCTACGACATCCACCAGCTCGATTATCGGCCCAAGCCGCAGGCCGAAGGCTATGCACGGATGTGTACCGCGCTCGACATCGATCCGTACCAGTCGCTGTTCGTCGAGGACATGGCGCGCAACCTCGTCCCCGCCAAGGCGCTCGGCATGACGACCGTCTGGATCAACAATGGCTCGGAACTCGGCAATGAGGGTGTTCAGGCCGGGATGATCGACTATGAGGTCGCCGATCTTGGCGAATGGCTGAAACACATAACCGAAAGCGAGTGACGATGAGCGACAATCTCCGGGCGGTGATCGAACAGGCGTGGGACGCGCGCGAGACGCTGGGACTCGATACCAAAGGCGAGGTGCGCGACGCGGTGGGCCATGCGCTCGCCGAACTTGATTCGGGCCGTGCGCGTGTCGCCGAAAAGACCGGAAACGGCGAATGGGTCGTCAACCAGTGGCTCAAAAAGGCGGTGCTTCTGTCCTTTCGCCTCAACGACAACGCGCTGATCTCGCACGGTCCGGGTGCGGCGCACTGGTGGGACAAGGTTCCGTCGAAATTCTCGGGCTGGGACGAAGCCGCTTTCCGTACCGCGGGCTTCCGAGCGGTGCCGGGCTCGATCGTCCGCGCGGGCGCGCACGTCGCAAAGGGCGCGGTGCTGATGCCGAGCTTCGTCAATATTGGCGCCTTCGTTGACGAAGGCACGATGGTCGACACCTGGACCACGGTCGGAAGCTGCGCGCAGATCGGCAAGAACGTCCACCTGTCGGGGGGTGTCGGCATTGGCGGCGTGCTCGAGCCGCTTCAGGCCAATCCCGTCATCATCGAGGATAATTGCTTTATCGGCGCACGATCGGAAGTGGCCGAGGGCGTGATCGTCGAGGAGGGCGCGGTGCTCTCGATGGGCGTCTATCTCGGCGCCTCGACCAAGATCGTCGACCGCGCGACCGGCGAAGTCTTCGTGGGACGCGTGCCGTCCTATGCCGTGGTCGTCCCCGGATCGCTGCCCGGCAAGCCGCTGGCCGACGGCACGCCGGGTGCGGGGCTCTATTGCGCGGTGATCGTAAAGCGCGTCGACGCGCAGACGCGCGCCAAGACGGGCATCAACGAACTGCTGCGCGACTGATCAGGCAGCCTGGGCGCGGGGGAGGTTCGCGCGCGCGTCGCGCAACACGCTCCCCCACCAGACCAGCCGATCGAGCATCGTCGAGAGCGCGCGTCGGGCGCGCTCGGGCTCGTACAACGCGCCATTCGCGCCGAACTGCTCCCAGACATTCGCGAAACTGAGCTGTTCGCGCACCGTCACCATGTCGAGCTCGGCACAGACCAGCCTCAGCTGTTCCACGGCGCGCAGCCCGCCCGAGATACCCCCATAGGAGATGAAGGCGACGGGTTTGGCGCTCCATGCGTCGTCCGCGGAATCGAGCAGTGCCTTGAGTGCCGCAGGGTAGCCGTGATTATATTCGGGCGTCACGAGTATATAGCCGTCTGCGGCTTCGATCCGGGTTCCGAGCACGTCGCTGCCTGTTTCCTCATCGCGTGGATCGATGATGTCCAGCGCGATGTCGCGGCGCACTGCGATTTCGGCAATCGCCCAGCGCGCGACGGTGTCGCACAACCTGAGCTCGCGCGTGCTGCCATAGATAAGTGCGATATTGAGCATGGAATGCATGCGGAGTGGCTCCTTGCTGTGTCTCGGAGCGCCTTCGATAGAAGTTCAAGTGAAGTTGAGATCAAGCGGTTTTTTCGCATGCGCCCAAAACAAGATGGCCTGGCAGGAAATTCCTGCCAGGCCATCAGGGCGGGCCCCCGCTCCAAGAGAAGTGGCCCTTGGGTCGCAGGAGCCTTAAAACATCTTTAACTATCGCAAGCTGTGCGCCAGCGCACAGCTTGCGAAAAATATTAGCCGATCAGTACGGGTAGGTGACGCCGTAATGGTCGTAGACCCGCCTGCCATAATCACGGTCATAGACAGGTTCCTCATCCACGCCATAGCGCGGCGCGTTGTCGAGCAGCGACTTGTCGAGATCGACGACATAGCCGCCCTGGGTGGTATCGTAGTTCAGCATGCTCCAGGGCAGCGGGTAATGATCCTTGCCCATGCCAAGGAAGCCGCCGAACGACAGTACGGCGTATTCGACGTTGCCCGATATCTTGTCGACCATGAAGTTCGACACAGAGCCCAGTCGCTCGCCCTGGCGGTTATAGACGGCCGTGCCTTCCACCTTGTCGGATGCAATCAGCGTGGCGGTTTCATCGGTTGCGATGTCAGTCATTATCCCTCTCCTTTTTTACTGGGATGAAAAGGTAACGGGTCGCAAACGCCATGGGTCCGCTCGTTTCGTTTGCGGCCGAACACTTCATCCGAAACGTGGGTCTCACTGGCCACATACCGGGGTGCGACTCACGCGGCTTTGGCTTATGCTCACGCTTCGCATGATGGGGTGGGCACAGCGCACCGGTCGGGCGCGTCCATCCGGCTGGTTCCAGCAGTCAGAGGGTGACGATGATCGAGCAGGACGACCTTTCCTATTATACGCGGCGCGAGCGTGAGGAGCGCAGGCTTGCCGACAAGGCGGCCGAGAATTGCGCGCGCAAGGTCCATACGCGACTCGCCGACGAATATGCGCGACGCGCGCAAAGCGCGCTGCTGCGCGAGCGAATCCATGAGGCGCCCCGGCGCGCCAAGGCGCCTGTGGAGAATGCCTGACGCTTCGGGCGAGGCTCAGGCGTAGCGGCGGATCGAAAGGTCGCTGGTATCGATCGCCGCCCGGCGATCGCTCATCAGATCGGCGATCATGTGACCCGAACCGCATGCCATGGTCCAGCCCAGTGTTCCATGCCCGGTGTTGAGGAACAGGTTGGAAATTTGCGTCGCGCCGATCACGGGGGTGCCGTCGGGGGTCATCGGTCGCAGTCCCGACCAGAAGCTCGCCGCGCCTAGATCGCCCGCACCGGGGAACAGGTCGCCGACCGAGAAGGCCAGCGTATCCTTGCGCCGCGGCGGAAGCGCGTTGTTGTAGCCCGAAATCTCGGCCATGCCGCCGACGCGGATGCGATCGCCCAGCCGCGTGATCGCGATCTTGTAGCTTTCGTCCATCAGTGTCGAAACGGGCGCACGTTCGGGATCGACGATGGGCACGGTGATCGAATAGCCCTTCACCGGATAGACGGGCAGGCGGATGCCGTGCGGCCGCAGCATGCGCGCCGAATGACTGCCGAGCGCCACCAGATAGCGGTCCGCGACGATCTCGCCGCGATCGGTGCGTACGCCGCGGACCTCTCCGCCCATGACGTCGATCGCCTCGATCGATTCTCCGTAACGGAACGTCACGCCTTTGCGCGCGGCCATATCGGCCAGCGCACCTGTGAATTTGAAGCAGTCGCCGGTCTCGTCATTGGGCAGGCGCAGGCCGCCGACGAATTTGTGGCTGACCGCGGCCAGCGCGGGCTCGGCGGCGATGCAGCCGGCGGGGTCGAGCACCTCGTGGGGAACACCGCTGGCCTTGAGCACCGCCACGTCCTTGGCGGCGTCGGCGAGCTGCTTTTCGGTGCGGAACAGCTGCAGCGTCCCCTGCATGCGCTCGTCATAGGCGATGCCCGTGTCCGCGCGCAGGTCGATCAGCCGGTCGCGGCTGAATTCGGCAAGACGGACCATGCGTTCCTTGTTGATCGCATAGCGCGCCGAGGTGCAGTTGCGCAGCATAGCGAAGAGCCAGCCGAGCATCTCGCGGTCGATCGCGGGGCGCAGGATCAGCGGCGGGTGGTCCATCAGGAGCCATTTGATCGCCTTTTGCGGGATTCCCGGTCCCGCCCATGGCGAGGCGTAACCCGGCGATATCTCGCCGGCATTGGCAAAGCTCGTCTCGAGCGCAGGGCCCGGCTGGCGGTCGATCACCGTGACGTCATGCCCCGCTTCGGCCAGGTACCAGGCCGATGTAACGCCGATCACGCCGCCGCCCAGAACCGCAATCCGCATCATTCAGCTCCCTGTGCGCCGAAGCCCCCGACATAGCGCCGCGCGTAGCGACGGCCGAGGCTCGTCAATATCTCATAGGAAATCGTCCCCGCATCGGCGGCAACCGGGTCGATCGTCTGGTCTGCGCCGATCAGGTCGACCCAGTCGCCTTCGGCGATCGAGGCCTCGGGAAGCGCGGAGACATCGATCGCCATGCTGTCCATCGACACGCGCCCGACGATCGGCAGTCGTTTCCCGCCGCGCCAGGCCGCGCCCCTGTTGGACAGCGATCGCGGCCAGCCATCGGCATAGCCCACGCCGAGTGTCGCGATGCGTCGGGGTCCATCGGGCCGGAAAGTCAGCCCATAACCCACACCTGTGCCCGCCGAGATCGTGCGGAGCTGAACGATCCGCGCTTCGAGGCGCACCACAGGCCGCATAGACGGGGCCGTGATGTCGCTCGGCGTGCCGCCGTACAGCGCGATGCCGGGTCGCACGAGATCATGGCGAAAGCGCGCGGGAAGGAAGATCCCGCCCGAATTGGCCAGCGACCGGGGGACGCCCGGAAAGAGCGCGGCCATGGCATCAAAAGCGTCGGCCTGCGCCCCATTGGCGGGCGCGGCGCTGTCATCGGCGCAGGCGAGATGGCTCATGACGAGGCGCAGCCGCACCCATTTGCGGAAATCGGGATCCTGCGCGAGCGATCGGGCTTCCTCGGGCGCTACGCCGAGGCGCGACATGCCGCTGTCGAACTGCAGCGCGGCGTCGAGCGGCCGGCCCGATTGCTGCGCCAGCGCCTGCCAGCGCACGGCCTGCGCTATGGTATTGAGCACCGGAATGATTCCTGCCGAAGCGCACAGTGCTTCGGTGCCCGCGACAAGTCCGTTGAGCACATAGAGATCGGCATCGTCGGGGAGCAGCGGCTTTGCCTCGTGCGCTTCGGCCAGATGCGCGACGAAGAAGCTGCGGCAGCCCGCGGCAACGAGCGTCCGGAGCGTCGGTGCGATGCCGAGGCCATAGGCATCCGCCTTGACGACTGCGGCACATTCGGCCGGTGCGACATGTGCCGCCAGCCGCGCATGATTGGCGGCCAGCGCGTCCAGATCGATTGTCAGCCTGCCCGTGGCACCTGTGATCGCCGGGTCCGGGGTCATCGCGCTCCTCCTGTCGTGACATGCAGGATGGAGGTGGATCGTTCGAATATCATTTCTATTATTCGAAGACTCGACGAAACTAAGTACGAAATTCGCTTATAAGTTCGCGAACGCGGAGAATTGTTGTGCATCTCGATTCGATCGACAGGACCATCATCAGGCTGCTGCGCCAGAATGCGCGGATGCCCAACAGCAAGCTCGCGACCGAGGTCGGGCTATCGGCCTCGGCCTGTCTGCGTCGTGTCGGGCTGCTCGAGAAGGCGGGGGTGATAAAAGGCTATGCCGCGATCATCGGCGGGGTCGAGGATGAGGGCATCGTCGCCATCGTCCGGATCACGCTCGAACGGCAGACCGAGGAATATCTCAACCGCTTCGAGAGCGCGGTGCGCCGGCACCCCGAGATAGAGGAATGTTTCCTGATGACGGGCGACGTCGATTATATCCTTCGCGCACGCGCATCGAGCGCGGCCGCCTATGAGCGGCTCCACAAAGAGATATTGTCGCGGCTGCCGGGGGTCGTGCGGATCAATTCGAGCATTGCGATGCGCAGTGTCATGGCCGCGCGCGGAGCATGACCGTCACGCCGTGCGCCCAGTTTGCGCTTGAATCCCGGCGGGTGAGGCACGATGTTGCGCGCATGGCTTTCGCTCCTGCCCATTACTGCGCGCTTTCGCGTCGGGAGAACCCGCTCGAGCTGGGTGTGCCCCAGGTCTGAGGGCGCGCCTGCGCCCCGGCTTGGGGCGTCTCTTTCCACAATCCGATGAATTCTTGGCGTCGCGGCCGTGCCGGCACGCGCGCCCATGCACAGGACCTGCCATCATGCGTCACATCGCGAGCGGCGACGCGCCGCTTCCAACAATCGTCGTCAGCGAGGCCGATCAGGATCGGCTCTACGATCTCGCTTATGCCATCCAGCGGACCGCACCTGAGGTCGCCAAAGTGCTCCTGCAGGAAATGGGGCGCGCCGAAATCCGCGAGACCGATGCAATTTCACATTCGGTCATCGCGATGGGCTCGCTGGTCCGTTTTCGCGACGAGGACGGGCAGGAGCGCACGATCACGCTCGTTTATCCCGGAGAGGCCGATATCGAAGCGGGCCGGATTTCGGTTGCGACTCCCGTTGGCGCAGCGCTGATCGGGCTGAGCGTCGGCCAGTCCTTTCGCTGGACGGGGCGCGACGGACAGGATCATGTGCTTACCGTGCTGGGAGTCGCCGCCGGCGCCTGAACAAAGGGCGCCCGGCACATGACCGGGCGCCCTTCGCCCTCACCAGAAGAAGCTGTAGATGACGTCGACGACATAGCCTGTGCGCGTGTCGACGAGCAGCACATCGTTATAGTATCGCGTCCAGCGATACGGCCCATAGGCAGGCGGCAGGCGGTAATACCAGGGATCATCAAGCCAGTAGCCCGAACCCCAGAGCATCGAGTCGAGATAGACGCCCGTCGCAAAGCGGCG
>NZ_JAKVIO010000001.1:256427-259329 GCF_022601895.1 Sphingomonas sp. LaA6.9 | reverse complement strand
CCCTCGTGAGCGGACCGGTCGCCTTGGTCTTGGTATTGTTCGAACCGGTGAGGTCGGCCGAGCCACCGATCGTCTCGGGCAGTTGCTCGTTGATCGGCCCCAGCACCATTTCGGAAGCCTTGCGCGTTGCGACCTTTTGCGGGTTGGCAATCAGGTCGGCCTTGTAGGCGGCAAGCGAGAAGTCGCCCGACAGTTCGCCGTTCATGCGGCGGACGAACTCGGCGCCAAGGTCGCTCGCGGTGACGCGCTTGTTCCATGCGGCATGCGCTTCGGCACCGCGGCTGCCGGCCTTTTCCCATTCCGCGCGGATCTCGGCGGGCACCTCGAAGGGCGCGTGGTTCCACCCGAGCGTCGCGCGCGCTGCGGCAACCTCGTCGGCACCGAGCGGGCTGCCATGCGTCGCCGAAGTGCCCTGCTTGTTGGGCGCTCCCTTGCCGATGATCGTGCGGCACTGGACGAGCGAGGGCCGCGGATCGGCGATCGCTTCGTCAAAGGCACGCGCGATGTCGACGGGATCATGGCCGTCGCACGCGACGACATGCCAGTTGGACGCGCGGTAACGTGCGGGAATGTCCTCGCTGGTCGACAGGTCGGTCGAACCATCGATGGTGATCTTGTTGTCGTCCCACAAAACGATCAGGCGACCGAGACCAAGATGCCCCGCAAGACCCACGGCCTCATGGTTAATGCCTTCCATCAGGCAGCCGTCGCCCGCGACCACCCAGGTCCTGTGGTCGACGAGGTCGTCGCCGAACACCGCATTGAGGTGCCGTTCTGCCACCGCCATGCCGACCGCGGTCGCAAAGCCCTGCCCCAGCGGACCGGTGGTCGTCTCGACGCCTTCGAGCTCGAAATTCTCGGGATGGCCCGCGCACGGGCTGCCGAGCTGGCGGAAGTTGCGGATCTCGTCCATCGTCGGGCGCGCATAACCGGTGAGGTTGAGCGCGGCGTAGATCAGCATCGAGCCATGGCCCGCCGACAGCACGAAGCGGTCGCGGTCGTGCCATTTGGGCGCCGCGGCATCGTACTTCAGATATTTTGTGAAGAGCACCGTCGCGACATCAGCCATGCCCATCGGCATGCCGGGGTGCCCCGAATTCGCTGCCTGCACGGCATCCATCGACAGCGCCCGGATGGCGTTGGCGAGATCATTGGGCGAAACGGTCATGTATGTCCCCGAAAGAGCGGCACGGTAGGGCGAGTGCTAGGCGAGTCGCCGTCGCGCGCGTTCCTTTGTCGTCTGGGGGACAAACCGTCAACCTTGGGCCACCGCAACACATGCTTCACACTTGCCCCCGTCGCCAGCCATGCTATTTCACACAGAATGTCAGAAGACCGGCTTATCCTCGCCATCGGGCGACTGGAACGGGCGCTTTCGCGGGTCGAGGCAGCGGCTGGCAGACCGGTCAGAACCCACGATGACGCGGCGCTGCAGTCGCTGAGCGAGCGTCACGAAAAACTCAAGTCCCAGGTCGAGTCCGCGATCGAAGCGCTCGACCGCCTGATCGCGAAGGGCTGACGCACATGGCCGAAGTTTCGATCGAAGTCGGCGGACGGTCCTATCAGGTCAACTGCCGCGACGGCGGTGAAGCCCATCTCATGGAAATCGCGCAGCTCCTCGACACCAAGGCGCGCGACGCGCAGCGTGCGGTGGGCGGCATCAACGAGACGCGTCACCTGCTGCTCGCCGCGCTCCTGCTTGCGGACGAGGTGCACGAAGCGCGTCGCAATGGCGGCACGCTCGCCACGCCCGATCCGGTGCCCGCAGCCTCACCTGCGCCGCCCCCCAATCCTCAGCCCGATTTCGCTCCAATTCTCGAAAAACTCGCCGAACGTGTCGAAAGCCTTGCGCAAAGGCTTGAGGGTGAGGCGACGAACGCCTAGATTGGCTGCGACGGGTACTGCCCGGTACGAGCTTTTGAGAACATCCCTGAGGCTTTCATCATCCTAGGGGCCCGTCCCTGGTTGGACCTTGGTCCAGCACATATGGTCCCCACCTGACGTATCGGCGTCAGAGGATATTCCGGCAAACGGCCATGGCGGTCCCGTCACCGCCGCCTGACTGAAACTAGGTGGCAATGCCCAAGATACTCATGCGACAAAAGCTGAGGCAGCGGCGCGACGAATTCGCGACGATGCGGGCAAGCTTGCATGATTTCAGCGCGCCTCCCGACCCGCTTCGCAACTGGATCACGCAATCACACTGCGTGTCAGGCTATGTGCCATTCGGATCCGAAGCCAGTCCGCTTGCATTGCTGGCGTATGCGCGCCGGCAGGGCCGCGAAACGGCTCTGCCGCATGTCACACACCGCGACGCCCCCATGCGTTTCCTGCGTTGGCAGATGGGCGATACGCTTTATCCCGGCCCGTTCGGAGTGATGCAGCCCGCAGACGATGCGCCGGAGGCGACGCCCGATCTGATCGTCACGCCCTTGCTTGGCTTTGACCGGCGCTGCCGCAGGCTCGGCTATGGCGCAGGGTTCTATGACCGTGCCTTCGCGCAACTGCCGACCGCGCGCCGCGTGGGGCTTGCCTGGTCGGTGCAGGAAGTCGATGTCGTGCCCGCCGATTCGTGGGACGTCGCGCTCCATGCGATCTGGACCGAATGCGACTGGATAGTGAACGAGGAAATGCCCCAATGACGCCCAGCTGGCGCAAACCTGCAGGAATGTTCCTGATCCTGCTGCTGATCACGGTCTGGGCGGTGCTCATTGCCAGCCTGTCGCCGTGGATCGGCGCACTGCCAAGGCTGGTGCAGGCCCTAATCTACCTGGTTGCGGGCGTGATCTGGATCGTGCCGCTCAAGCCGCTGCTGCTCTGGATGGAAACGGGAAAATGGCGCGTTTGAGCATCTGATTTCGCGGCGCGTTCGCGCATCCGACAATGATGTCACAAAATGGCG
>NZ_JAKVIO010000001.1:0-256332 GCF_022601895.1 Sphingomonas sp. LaA6.9 | reverse complement strand
TGGCGCGAGTGACGGGGCTCGAACCCGCGACCTCCGGCGTGACAGGCCGGCGCTCTAACCAACTGAGCTACACCCGCGTGCGCATGGATCGTTATGCCGCGATTTTTGGCGCGACCATGATCGATCCGATGATCTGGATTTCTCCGCTGAAACCACCCTCGTTCCGCTCGGGAACGGGAGAGTGGCGCGAGTGACGGGGCTCGAACCCGCGACCTCCGGCGTGACAGGCCGGCGCTCTAACCAACTGAGCTACACCCGCGTACTGCGGTGAGGGGGGCCAACTAGGCGACCCCCGGAGGCCTGTCAAGCGGTGGCGGACGATGATTTCCCATCTTCGTCGAAATCCTCGTCGTCGGGGTGGGTGAGCGTCCCCTCCTCGAACAGAAAACCCGCGATATCGGGGGTTCCGGCGGCACCGAGCACGGTCCGGATGATGATAAGCAAGGGCACCGCGAGCAGCGCGCCCGGAGTGCCCCAGACCCACCCCCAAAAGCTCAGCGAGATGAGAATCAGCAACGGGTTGATCGTGAGCTTGCGGCCGACAATCAGCGGGGTGACGAGATTCGCCTCGACGAAGTGGAATGAGATCTGGATCGCTGCGGGCAGCAGCGCCCACCAGATGTCGGAAAAGGTCATCAGCCCGCCCATCGCGAGCAACAGCGCCGCCAGGATCGGCCCCAGATAGGGAATATAGTTGAGGATCGCGACGATGCCGCCCCACATCAGCGGCGAAGGCATGCCGATGGCATAGAGCGTCAGCGCCACGGCAAGCCCGAGGCACAGGTTGATGAGCGTGATCGTACCCACATAGGCCGAGGTCGCGTCGACGACGTTCTGGATCACGCGCGCAGTCGCCATCGCGCCGTCAAAGCTGCCGCGGCTGGTAATGGTCCGCTCCCTGAGCCGGGTCCATCCGGCGAGGAAGAAGAAGATCAGCAGCAGCGCAAAGAACATCTGGATCAGCGCGTAAGGCGCCGAAGTCGCGACAAGATCGATCAGCGAGCTGGGCGCCGATACCGCTTCGGCGCGCGCGGCTGCCACCGGCCCCGTCGCCAGCATCGCGATGCTCTGGTCGATGAAGCGCTGGAGGTTCGAATAGAAGTCGATCACGGGTGCGAGATTGGCCTGGATCAGCCCGATCCGCTCGGGAAGGACACGGAACCATTCGGCCGCGGGCACGACGATCGAAACGAGCACGACATTCATCGAGAGCAGGAAGAGCAGTACGCACAAAAAGGCCGCGAAGGTCGCTGGCATGCGCCGCCGCTGGAGCCATTCGAGCCAGGGCACCATTGCGATCGCGATCACGATCGCCGCAGTAACCGGCAGGAAGAACTCGGCGCCTGCACGAAGCGCGAAGGGCAGACCCAGCAGCAGCCCCACCCCGGCAATCAACGTCAGCGCCGCGAGAAGCCGATCACGATGCCAGTCGACGCGGTGATGATGCTCGCGGTGCGTATGATGTTCGGGAGCGAATGAAGGGCGATCGTCGGCCATCACGGGCACCGCCCGCGAAACCTCGTCCTGATCGTTGCGCCGCGTTGCCATAATCCCTTGCTACCGAGGCATTGCGCCGGTGTCACGCGGTCTGAGCCGCGATGATGCACAGCAATGTCCGATCGCCGCTATCCCTTGAGGTCGCGCGCGATCGCCTTCCGCGTCGATGCGCCATATGGCGGCTTGAAGCCCGCGAGCCTGGCAACATCGATTTTCGGCTGGCGATAGACCGCCTTGGCATGGCTGAACGTTTTGAATCCGTCCTGCCCGTGATAACTGCCCATTCCCGATGGCCCGATCCCGCCAAAGGGCAGATCCTCCATCGAGACATGGAAAACGACGTCGTTGACCGTCACGCCGCCCGAAATGGTCCGGTCGAGCACCCTTCGCTGCTCGCCGGCGTCCTGCCCGAAATAATAGAGACCGAGCGGGCGGTCGTGGCGGTTCACATAGTCGATCGCCTCGTCCACCGCCTTGTAGCGCATGATCGGCAGGATCGGACCGAAGATCTCTTCCTGCATCACCTTCATGTCATCGTTGACGTTAGTGAGGATGCGCAGCGGCATCTTGCGGCCGTTATAGGCCGAGAAATCCTCGTTCGCGGGGTTGATCTCGATGACCTCGGCCCCCTTGGCGCGCGCGTCCGCGACATAGCCTTCGAGGCGGTCGACGTGACGGTCATTCACCACCGAACTGTAATCGGGATTGGCGATGAGCGAGGGATAGAGCGAGGATGCTGCACGGGCGATCCCTTCGACCATCGCTCCCTCCTGCTCCTCGGGCACGAGCAGATAGTCGGGCGCGAGGCAGATCTGGCCGGCATTGAGCATCTTGCCCAGCGCGATCCGCTCGGACGCCTGCTTCACGTCGGCGCTGCGTCCTATGATCGTGGGGGATTTGCCGCCAAGTTCGAGCGTTACGGGTGTCAGGCTGTCCGCCGCGGCATGAAGGATATGCCGGCCGATCGGCGTCGCGCCGGTGAAGATCAGGTGATCGAAGGGCAGTTCGGAAAACGCCTTGCCGACATCGGGTCCACCGCTGAAGCAGGCGAGTTCGGTGCGGTCGAAATAGCGCGGGGCGACTTCCTCGAACAGCGCCGACACGCCGGGCGTGTATTCGGACGATTTGACCATCACGCGATTGCCCGCCGCAAATGCGCCCGCGATCGGCCCCATGGTCAGCTGTACCGGGAAATTCCATGGCGCGATCACGCCGACCACGCCCTTGGGCTGATATTCGACCCAGGCCTTCGCGCCGAGCAGTCCCAGCGGGAAATCGAGCTTGCGTCTTTCGGGACGGGCCCAGCGATCGAGATGGCTGATCGCGTGCTTGAGCGTGCGGATCGAGGCGACGATGTCGGTCATCAGCGATTGCTCGCGGCTGCGATGGCCGAAGTCCTCGGACAAGGCGGTCGCGAACGCCTCGCCATTGTCGACCATCATCGCGATGGCGCGCTTCAGCCTGTCCTTGCGGATCGACAGGCTGACGGGCAATTCGGCGGTGAACGCGGCGCGCTGCGCCTCCAATATGGTCCGCAGATCCTGATCGCGCACGTCAGCCATCGCCGTCTCCCCGATTATCGTTTCATATTGCGACTTATTCCGCGTGACCGTTGATTTGTCGACTCAAAGTGAGAATCCCGCCGCCAGCAGCAGCCAGAGCGGCCATGCGGCGACCGCCATCAATGCACCTAGTGGCACACGCGTCGTGGCCGACACGGCCTCGCCCCGTGCGCGTTGCGCGAGCACCGCAAGCAAACCGATCAGGCTGGCAAGCAACAGCACGATGGGCAGCAACTGCCAGCCAAGCCACGCACCGATCGCGCCCAACAACTTGGGGTCGCCCCATCCCAGCCCCTCACGCGCACGCAGCGCGCGATATCCGAGTGCGATTGCCGCGAGCGCGCCGAAGCCCGCGGCGGCACCGATCACGCGATCGGCAAAGGGCACGCCCAGCCCCGCTGCCCCCGCGGCCAGCCCCAGCGCGCCCAGCGGCAGCGTCAACCGGTCGGGCAGCCAGAAATGCTCCGCATCAAGCGCCGCCAGCGCGAGGAGGAACCAGCCGAAGACCGCGCCCGCCACACCGTTCAGGTCGGGCGACGCGAACAACGCGCTCGCGCCGATCAGCGCGGCGCCGATCTCTATCGCGAGATGGCGCCGGTCGATCGTGGCACCGCAAGCACGACAGCGGCCGCGCTGGAGCAAATGACTCAGGATTGGCACAAGCTCGACGATGCCAAGCGGCTTGCCGCACGCCTCGCAGCGCGATCGGCCGCCCAGTACCTGTTCGCCGCGCGGCCAGCGCAGCACCAGATTGGCGATGAAGCTGCCGAAGATCGCGCCCGCCACCGCCCCGGCGAGCGGCAGCAGCGCATCATTCACCGGCAAGCGCCAGGATGCGTTCGGCCTGCTTCACATGCGGCCGGTCGATCATCTTGCCGTCGAGCGAGAGTGCGCCCGCATCGGGGTTGGCGGCAAAGGCCGCGATCACCGCACGCGCATGCGCGATCTCGGCCTCGCTCGGGGTGAAGGCGGCGTTGATGACCGGCACCTGTGCCGGATGGATCGCCATCATGCCCGTAAAGCCGTCGCGCCGTCCCCGCGCTGCATAGGCGGCGAGGCCATCGAGATCCCTGAAGGCGGGATAAACGGTCTCGATCGCCTGAACGCCCGCCGCATGCGCGCCGAACAGCGTCAGCGAACGCGCGACCTGATAGGGCTGGGTATAGCTGCCGTCTTCCTCGCGCGAACTGATCGCGCCGATCGCGGCGGGCAGATCCTCGGCGCCCCAGGTCAGGCCGAGCAGCCGGTTGGTCACACGGCCATAGGTGCCGAGCTGGAACATCGCCGCGGGGGTCTCGGTCGCGATCGGGAGGATCGCCACACCCTTGGCCCCTGCCCAGTCGAGCTTGGAATCGAGCTCCTTGAGCGAGGCGCGCCCTTCGGCCTTGGGCAGCACGATCGCGTCGGGCTTGCCCGGAAGCACTGCGGCGAGGTCGTCGTCGATCATGCCGCTGTCGAGCGGGTTCACGCGAACGAAGAGCGGGAGTTGCCTGTCCAGCTTGAGGAACTTGGCGACCTCGGCGCGTGCCACGTCCTTTTGCGTCAGCGCCACCGCATCCTCGAGATCGAGGATGAGCGCATCCGCCCCGCTGGTTGCCGCGGCCTTTTCCATGCGGTCGGGCCGATCGCCGGGGACGAAGAGGAGCGAGCGCAATTTCATGCAGGCGCCTTTTTGAGCAGCGCCATGCGGAGGCAACGGCAAACCACCTCGTCGCGCTGGTTGATGAGTTCATGCGTGAAGGTCACGACGCCCGCATCGGGACGCGATCTGGACTCGCGCAATTCGGTCACTTCGGTGGTCGCACGCATCGTGTCGCCAAGGAAGACGGGCTTGGGCATCACCAGCTTGTCATAGCCCAGATTGGCGACGAGCGTCCCCAGCGTGGTGTCCGAGATGGAGAGCCCGATCATCAGCGCGAAGGTGAAGGTTCCGTTGACGAGGATCTGGCCGAACTCGCTCGCCTTCGCGGCTTCAAGGTCGATGTGCAGCGGCTGCGGATTGTGGGTCATGGTCGAAAAGAGGAGGTTGTCGGTCTCGGTCACCGTGCGACGGATCTCATGCGCGATCCGCTCGCCAACCTGCCACTGATCGAAATATTTGCCTGCCACTCCAAGTCTCCCGATTTTCCATTCACGTTCCCGTTCCGATCATCCTGAGTAGCCGCTGAGCCTGTCGAAACGGTGTATCGAAGGACGCACTGAGCTGATCCTTCGATACGGGCTCTCGACAAGCTCGATCCCTACTCAGGATGAGCGGAACAGGGGCTCAACCCAATCCTCCAAAACCGCGGCCCGCGGTCCAGCCGCCATCGGCCGGGATCACGACGCCCGATACATAGCGCGCCGCATCCGACGCGAGAAAAAGACAGACATCGGCGACATCGTCGACGGTGCCCATGCGCTTCAGGGGCACGCTTTCCGCCGAGCGTTTCTTCGCCTCGGGCGTTGGCGCTAGCCGTTCCATGCCCTCGGTGCCCTCGATCGGGCCGGGCGAGACCGAATTGACGCGCACGCCTTCGGGCCCCCATTCGATCGCGAGCGTTTTCGTGATCATGTCGACGCCCGCCTTAGCCGCGCAGACATGCATCTGGAGCGCCATCGGAATCCAGGCCTGTGGCGCCGAGATGTTGATCACCGACGCTCCCGGTCTGGCGAGCGCGCCATGCGCCGCGCGCATGACATGGAAGGTGCCGATACAGTCGATATCGATCACGGACTTGAAGCCATTGGGGCTGAGCGCCGCGGCGGCCGCGGGGAAATTGCCCGCGGCGCCCGAGACAAGCACGTCGATCTGGCCGCGCTTCGCCTTGTGATCGTCGATCGCGGCCTGAACCGCGTCGAAATCGCGGACGTCGAGCGCATAGCCATATGCCTCATGCGTGTGCGACAGCGCGGCGCGCGCGGCCTCGACCTTGTCCGGATTGCGGCTGGCGACCGCGAGCTTCGCTCCGCACCGCGCAAAGGCGTGCGCGATGCCGAGATTGATCCCGCTCGTGCCCCCGAAGACGAAGACATTCTTTCCCGAGAAATCGAACACCGGCATGGTCATGACAACCTCTCCTGTCCCTCAGCCCACGGTTTTTCGGCCTAAGCTTCACTTAGATTCACAAAGTTCTCACAAAACGCCTTCCCGCTCGGCCCGCTCGCACGCGCGGTCGGAATCGCGGCCAAACGAGCATGACAGGCCCGGCGCGTGTAGGACAGCCTACGCGCGCCCGTGCTTATTCGGCGATGTGATCGATCCTGACGAGCAGCGTTCCTTCGGACACCTGTCCGCCCGCCTCGGCATTGAGTTCGGCCACGACGCCGTCGAACGGCGCGACAAGGCTGTGCTCCATCTTCATGGCCTCGAGCGTGACGAGCTTCTGGCCCTTGGCGACGGTGGCGCCGGGCGCGACGTCGACCGCGATGATACGGCCGGGCATGGGCGAGAGGATCGCGCCGTCGGCGGCGCCTGCGCCGTGGCCACCGTCGACGCGATTGGCACTGATCACGAAGGCAGCACCATTTTCGAAGTAAGTTGCCGAGCTACCATCACGAACAACGGTTCGCGTATAATCGTACCAGAGCGCGTTATCGCTTACCGAAGTTTCACGCACCTGACCGTCGACCGTCAATCGCACCGTTCGCTGCGCAGGCGCGTTGAGACGAAAGCCGAATTTAGACTGGACGAACTCCTGATGAGAGTTTTTTGATACGTCGGGCATGTACGCATCGCTGAATGCAAGATCATCCGCCGCATATTGAAGCAACGCGTCACTCGGTTCAGGAGCGGCGCAAAGCGCCTCTAGTTGCTCAGCGATAAAACCAGTCGTCACATCCCCAGCACCGAACTCCGGGCGATCGACGAGACGCTCAAGAAACCACGCATTGGTCTTCACCGGCTCGCATTCGACTGCGCTGCAGGCCACAGCCAGATCGGATCGGGCAGCTTCGCGATCCTCGCCCCAGACGACGATCTTGGCGATCATCGGGTCATAAAATGAAGAGATAGTGTCGCCTTCCTCGACCCCGGTCTCGATCCGCCCGCTATCCGGTAACGAAAGATGGTCAAGGCGGCCGGTGGAAGGCAGGAAGCCCGTCGCGGGATTTTCGGCATAGAGCCGCGCTTCCATCGCCCAGCCGTCGATCGAAAGCTCGTCCTGCGTTTTCGGCAGCGGCTCGCCGCTCGCTACCAGAAGCTGCCATTCGACGAGATCCTGCCCGGTGATCTCTTCGGTCACGGGATGCTCGACCTGAAGCCGGGTGTTCATTTCCATGAACCAGATGCGGTCGGCGCGCAGGCCCTCCGAGGCGTCTGCGATGAACTCGATCGTGCCCGCGCCGACATAGTCGACGGCTTTCGCGGCGCGGACCGCGGCGGCGCAGATCGCCTCGCGCGTCGCTTCGTCCATCCCCGGTGCCGGGGCTTCCTCGATCACCTTCTGGTGGCGACGCTGCAGCGAGCAGTCGCGTTCGAAAAGGTGGACGATGTTGCCGTGTGTATCGCCGAAGACCTGCACCTCGATATGGCGCGGCGAAAGGATGTATTTCTCGATCAGCACGCGATCGTCGCCGAAGGACGAGGCGGCCTCGCGCTTGCACGAGAGCAGCGCGTCGGCAAAGTCCTCGGGCGCATCGACGCGGCGCATGCCCTTGCCGCCGCCACCCGCGACCGCCTTGATGAGCACGGGATAGCCGATCGCATCGGCTTGCTGTTGCAGGTTGCCGGGGTCCTGATCCTCGCCGAGATAACCCGGTGTGGTCGGCACGCCCGCATCCTGCATCAGCTTCTTGGCGGCATCCTTCAGGCCCATCGCGGTGATGCTGGACGGTTTCGGGCCAACCCAGATGAGACCGGCGTCGATCACGCTTTGCGCGAATGCGGCGTTTTCGGACAGGAAGCCATAGCCGGGGTGGATCGCTTCCGCCCCCGTCGCCTTTGCGGCGGCGATGATCTTCTCACCGATGAGGTAGGATTCGCGCGCGGGCGACGGGCCGATATGCACGGCCTCGTCGGCCTCGCGGACGTGCAGCGCCTTTGCGTCAGCGTCCGAGTAGACCGCGACGGTGCGGATCCCCATCTCGCGCGCGGTGCGGATGATGCGGCAGGCGATTTCGCCGCGATTGGCGATGAGGAGAGATTTGATCATACTGGCTTCCTAATTCCTCCCCGAGCTCGTCTCGGGGAGGGGGACCATGCGAAGCATGGTGGAGGGGTGATCCGATGCCCAGGGACATCGCGCCAAAGGGCGGAGCGAACAGCGTTAAAAGTGCGCGCCGGCTGCGCCGCGCGATGACTTTCCCGGAGGTACTGATCTGGCGAGCACTCCGTGGCCGCACCAATGGCCTGAAATTTCGCCGCCAGCATCCGACTGGCCGCTATATTCTCGACTTCTTCTGTAGCGATGCGAGACTTGTCTTCGAGATTGACGGCGAAGCGCATGATCGTGGCGATCGACCGGCGCGCGACGAAGCGCGAGACGCGTGGCTGCACGACAATGGACTGGAGGTTCTGCGCCTGCCAGCCCGTGATGTTCTGGACGATCTGGATTCGACCGTTCGGATGATCATCGAGCGTGCGCTTGCGCGTCTGCCCCTCCACCACCCGGCTGCGCCGGGCGGTCCCCCTCCCCGAGGCAAGCTCGGGGAGGAATGATGAGGCGTGCGCCATCCGTTATTCCTCGCAGCCGGTCGTGCGCTGGGACCAGGTGACGTTGAGCACTTTCCACTGGCCGTTTTCGCGCAGCAGGTCGAAATGGTTGAAGCCGCAATGGTGCGCCTTTCCGTCAATGAGGAAGACGTAACGGCCCCAGACCATTGCGATGTCGCCGTCGATGTCGATCGCGGGATTGGTCATGCGCTCCTCGAGCTTCTGTGCGCCCGGCTTGACCCCACCCGCGAAGTCGGTCCAGCTCATCCGGCGGATCGTTCGGCCGCCATCGGGCTTCTCGATCGCAACGGTGGCCGCTCCCTCGGCACGCACCTGGGCGAGGATGGCCTGTCCATCATGCGCGGCGAGGCCCGCGAACATCGCGTTGACCGGGACCATGACCGCGGCCTCATCGCTCTGATCGAACGGGATCGGGTTGGCCGGGGGAAGCTTTTCCGGCTGGGCGGCCAGCAGCAGGGCGAGAAGGACGCTCATCAATACTCCTTTACATCCGGAACACGCCGAACGCCGGGCGTTCGGGGATCGGGGATTCGAGCGTTGCGGCGAAGGCGAGGCCGAGCACGTCGCGCGTCTGCGCGGGGTCTATGATGCCGTCGTCCCACAGGCGCGCGGTGGCGTGCCAGGGATTTCCTTCGTCCTCGTAACGCTGGCGGATCGGCGCCTTGAAGGCCTCGGCTTCGTCCGGCGTCCATTTCTCGGCATCGCGGTGGACGGTTGCGAGCACGCTCGCGGCCTGCTCGCCGCCCATCACCGAGATACGGCTGTTGGGCCATGAGAAGAGGAAGCGCGGGCTATAGGCGCGGCCGCACATGCCGTAATTGCCAGCACCAAAGCTGCCGCCGATCAGCACGGTGATCTTGGGGACGGTCGCGGTGGCGACCGCGGTCACGAGCTTGGCACCGTGCTTGGCGATGCCTTCGGCCTCGTACTTACCGCCGACCATGAAGCCCGAGATGTTCTGGAGGAACAGCAGCGGAATGCGGCGCTGGCAGGCGAGTTCGATGAAGTGTGCGCCCTTGACCGCGCTTTCGCTGAACAGAACGCCGTTATTGGCGAGGATCGCGACGGGCATGCCCCAGATATGCGCAAAGCCGCAGACGAGCGTGGTGCCGTAGAGCGCCTTGAACTCGTGGAACTCGCTGCCGTCGACGATGCGGGCGATCACCTCGCGCACGTCATAGGGCGCGCGGACGTCCTGCGGGATGACGCCGTAAAGCTCTTGCGGATCATATTTGGGCGGGCGCGGATCGACGCGCTTCACGCCGGGATCGTGCGGATGGTTCAAGGTCGAGACGATATCGCGGACGATCGTGAGCGCATGCTCGTCATTCTCGGCGACATGATCGACCACGCCCGACTTGCGGCCGTGGAGATCGCCGCCGCCAAGATCCTCGGCCGAGATCACCTCACCCGTCGCGGCCTTCACCAGCGGCGGCCCCGCGAGGAAGATCGTGCCCTGATTGCGCACGATCACGCTTTCGTCGGACATGGCGGGGACGTACGCGCCGCCCGCGGTGCAGCTGCCCATGACGCAGGCGATCTGCGGGATGCCCTTTGCGGACATATTGGCCTGATTGAAGAAGATGCGGCCGAAATGGTCGCGATCGGGGAAGACCTCAGCCTGGTGCGGGAGATTCGCGCCACCGCTGTCGACAAGGTAGATGCATGGCAGATTGTTGGCCTCGGCAATCTCCTGCGCGCGGAGATGCTTCTTGACCGTCATCGGATAATAGGTGCCGCCCTTCACCGTCGCGTCATTGGCGACGATCATGCACTGGCGCCCCGAGACGCGGCCGATCGCGGCGATCATGCCAGCGCCAGGCACCTCGCCATGATACATGTCGCACGCGGCCAGCTGGCCGATCTCGAGCAGCGGCGAGCCGGGATCAAGCAGGCGCTCGACGCGGTCGCGCGGCAGCAGCTTGCCGCGCGCCGTGTGCTTGTGGCGCGCCGCCTCGCTGCCGCCGAGCGCGGCCTTTGCGACATCCTCATAGAGCTTGTCGGCCAGCGCCTTGTTATGCGCGGCATTGGCGCGGAAGGCTTCGCTTTCGGGCGAGACCCTGGTGTCGAGAACGGGCGCGCTCATGCCCCGATCAGCTCGCGGCCGATGAGCATGCGGCGAACCTCGTTGGTGCCCGCGCCGATATCGAGCAGCTTGGCGTCGCGCAGGAAGCGCTCGACGGGCCAGTCCCTGGTATAGCCAGCACCACCCAGCGCCTGGATCGCCTCGAGACCCGCCTTCACCGCGTTCTCCGAGGCGAGCAGGATCGCGCCTGCGGCGTCGAAGCGCGAGGTCTTGCCCGCGTCGCACGCCTTGGCGACCGCATAGACATAGGCGCGCGACGAATTGAGCGCGACGTACATGTCGGCGACCTTGGCCTGCATGAGCTGGAAGCTGCCGATGGCCTTGCCGAACTGCTTGCGCTCGCGGACATAGGGGATGACGACGTCGAGGCAGGCCTGCATGATGCCGAGCTGGACGCCCGAGAGGACCGCACGCTCATAGTCGAGGCCCGACATCAGTACGCCGACGCCGCCGTTCAATGGCCCCATGATGTTCTCTGCGGGCACATAGCAGTCGTCGAAGACCAGTTCGGCGGTGGGGCTGCCGCGCATCCCCATCTTGTCGATCTTCTGGCCGATCGAGAAGCCCGGCATGTCCTTTTCGATCAGGAAGGCGGTGATGCCCCTGGAGCCCTCGCCAGTCTTGGCGTAGACGACGAGCGTGTCGGCATAGGCCG
This sequence comes from Sphingomonas sp. LaA6.9, assembly GCF_022601895.1. Lineage (GTDB taxonomy): Bacteria > Pseudomonadota > Alphaproteobacteria > Sphingomonadales > Sphingomonadaceae > Sphingobium_A. Next base: position 244,879 of record NZ_JAKVIO010000001.1, on the reverse strand, counting down.
CGTTTGTGATCCAGAATTTGGTGCCGTTGAGGACATAGCCGTCACCCTTCGCCTCGGCGCGCAGCTTCATGCCGACGACGTCGGAGCCCGCGCCCGCTTCGGACATCGCGAGCGAACCGACATGCTCGCCCGAGATCAGTTTTGGGAGGTACTTCGCCTTCTGCTCAGGCGAGGCCCAGCGGCGGATCTGGTTCACGCAGAGGTTGGAGTGCGCGCCATAGCTCAGCCCGATCGAGGCTGAGGCGCGGCTGACTTCCTCCACCGCGATCACATGTTCGAGATAGCCGAGACCGAGCCCGCCGAACTCCTCCTCGACGGTGATGCCGTGCAGGCCGAGTGCACCCATTTCGGGCCAGAGCTCCTGCGGGAACCAGTCGTCGGCGTCGATCTTCGCGGCGAGCGGCATGATGCGCTCCTCGGCGAAGCGGCGCGTCGTGTCGCGGATCATGTCGGCATTCTCGCCGAGCGCAAAATCGAATTCGGGGGTGGCGACCATGGCAAATCTCTCCTGAAGGCACGCTATCGCAGCCTTTGCCGATCTCATAGCGCCGCATTCACCATCGGAAAAATTGAAAGTTGCATGAAACCATCATAGAATATTCCTATGATAAACCGCACGCATCTCCGCCAGTTCCTTGCCGTGGTCGAAACGGGCAACTTCACGCGCGCCGCCAGCCGGATCAACGTCTCGCAGCCGACGCTGTCGGCGGGCATCTCCGAACTGGAGAAGCGGCTTGGCGCGGCGCTGTTCGCACGCTCCAACCGGCGCGTGCAGCTGACCGAGGCGGGCAACCGGCTGCTCCCGCATGCGCGCGCGATCGAACGCGAATTCCTGCTTGCCGAACAGAGCGTTACAGGCGTGTCAGCGCCGGTGCGCCCGATCCGGCTCGGCGTGCTTGCGACCGTGCCCACCGCGCTGCTCGAGGCCGCGATTGCGGGCTATGAGGGCATGGAACCCGTCGAGCTGATCGAGGGCGGCGAGCGCGAACTGACCGCGGGGCTCGGCGGCGGGCAGATCGATCTCGCGCTGACGCTGCTGCGCGCGGGCGAGACGCGATTTGCGCGTGAAAGCCTGTTCGACGAAGGCTATCGCCTCGCCCTCCCCGCCGACCACATGCTCGCCACGCGCGAAAGCATCGCCGCCGAGGAGGTGGCGGGCGAGACGATGATCGCGCGACGGTCGTGCGAGGTGCTGGCGGATACCAGCCGCTTCTTCACCGAACGCGGCGTCCGCCCGCCCTTCAGCCTGCGCTCGCCCAATGACGACAAGGTGATGGCGATGGTGCGCGCGGGACTCGGCATAACCGTCGCGCCCGAGTCGCTGGCAACGCCCGGCGTCGCGATGCCGCGGCTGGCCGGATTCGATCTGACGCGCGAGATCGGCCTGCTCTTCGCGCCGCACTGGAAAGATCACTATGGCGATGATTCCGCGCTGGTCCGCGCGATCGGGACGGCGGCGCAGTCATTCCGGACGGACAGACAACGCGGTCATGTTGCACTGCGGCACGGCGCATCCTAGATCGCGATGCACTGGACTGCTCCGTTCATCCCGAGGAGGGACTGAGCGAAGGCGAAGGCCCATCTCGAAGGATCCTTCGAGACGCCGTTTCGGCTTCGCTCAACGGCTCCTCAGGATGAGCGGTCAAAGAATCTGAAGCGAGGAACATTTCATCATGACCACCGATCCCGTCGTCATCGTTTCCTATGCCCGCACCCCGATGGGGAGCTTTCAGGGCAGCCTGGCCGGCGCGAGCGCGACCGAACTGGGCGCCGCCGCGGTGAAGGCGGCGGTCGAGCGCGCGGGCGTCGACGGCGACAAGGTCGAGCGCATCTATATGGGCTGCGTGCTGCCCGCCGGCCTCGGCCAGGCGCCTGCGCGTCAGGCCGCACTCAAGGCCGGCCTCCCCAAGTCGGTCGAAGCGACCACGGTCAACAAGATGTGCGGATCGGGCATGCAGGCCGCGATCATGGCGGCCGACGCGCTCGCCGCCGGCTCGGTCGACCTGCTCGTCGCGGGCGGCATGGAGAGCATGACCAACGCCCCCTATCTGCTCCAGAAGCACCGCGGCGGCGCGCGCCTCGGCCATGACCGCGTGATGGACCACATGTTCCTCGACGGGCTGGAAGATGCGTATGAGCCCGGCCGCGCGATGGGCACCTTCGCCGAGGAAACCGCGGGCGAATATCAGTTCACGCGCGAGGCGCAGGACGATTATGCCATCGCGTCGCTGACGCGCGCGCAGGATGCGCAGAAGTCGGGCGCGTTCGATCGCGAGATCGTCGCGGTCGAGATCGCGGGCCGCAAGGGCGTCGAGACCGTCACGCAGGACGAACAGCCGCTCAAGGGCGATGCCAGCAAGATCCCCAACCTCAAGCCCGCCTTCGCCAAGGACGGCACGATCACCGCGGCCAATGCCTCGTCGATCTCGGACGGTGCGGCCGCGCTGGTGATGACGCGCCAGAGCGTCGCCGACAAGCTCGGCCTCAAGCCCGTCGCGCGCATCGTCTCGACCGCCGCGCACGCGCATGAGCCCGCGAAATTCACCACCGCGCCCGTCGGCGCGATCACCAAGGCGCTCGACAAGGCGGGCTGGAAGGTCGACGACGTCGAACTGTTCGAGGTCAACGAGGCGTTTGCCTGCGTGTCGATGATCGCGATGCGCGACCTCGGCATCCCGCACGAGAAGGTCAACGTCAACGGCGGCGCGACCGCGCTCGGCCACCCGATCGGCGCCTCGGGTGCACGCATCATGGCGACGCTGATCGCGGCGCTCCAGAACCGCGGCCACAAGAAGGGCCTCGCCTCGCTCTGCATCGGCGGCGGCGAAGCGACCGCGGTCGCGCTCGAACTGATCGACTGAACTGAAGGTTAGACGCGGGGCGGCGATCACACCGCCCCGCATCTACAATGTCCGGCCCGAGAACCCGGGGTGGGCAGAGCCCACCCCACGCGCCTCACAGACCGTCAAGGCCCTTGCTGACCAGCACATTCACCGCAACGCGGCGGTTCTGCGCCTTGCCTTCGACGGTCTCATTGTCCGCCAACGGATCCGCTTCGGACATCCCGGTGGGGGTCAGCATGCGATAGGGCTTCCAGCCACAGGCCTGCTGAAGATAATTGACCACACGACCGGCTCGCTTTTCGCTGAGCTCCTGGTTGAAATCCTGGCTTCCTGTAGAATCGGTGTAACCAACCACAAGCAGCAGGGCGTTATCCATCCCCTCGGCCGTGCTGGCCGCGGCGCAGAGATCGGCTTTCGCCTGTTCTGACAGCACCGCCTTGCCGGTGTCGAAGTTCACGTTGGTCGTGCTTTTGACATTATACTTGTCGATATCGCCCATGCGGCCGCGCAGGGCCTCTGTCGCCGCGGTCTGTTCGGCAAAGCGCTGGTCGGTGCCGTTATGGATCATCGACGCGGTCTTGAGGTCCTTGTTCTTGAGAACGATCTGGCTCGCCACTAGGTCGCCGCCGCCCTGCAATGTGTCGACGGTGACTGGCAGGCCGTTGAGCAGCGACGTCGCGGCAAGCGTGCTGCGATTGAGGCCCAGAAATCCCCCGCTGGCCTTGATCCGGGTACTGTCGTTGATGGCGATGATCGTCTTGCTGCCGTCGGCGGTGGTGACCTGCATCCTGTCGCCGCTTCGCGCGGAGATGATACCTTCGATCTTTGGCCCTTCGGTCATCCCGGCCGTATCAGGCGAAGACGTGTCAGTTACAGTCCCCGAGAGACTGCCCTCGGGCGCGTCCTGCGTCTGCGCGGACAGGCTGCCTGACGCTGTCCCGGCAAGCAGGGCAATCAGCAAAAATACTCTCGGGCATTTGGAAACGGCACTCATTAAGTTACTCCCTTGCTAGCCCCCTCCATCTGGTTTCATTTCGTGTGCGGCACGTAGCTGCACCTGAGCACCATGGATTTCCGGCGTGTCGGGACCAAACTGTCACGCAGATGATTGGGTCCGGTGGCATTGACGATGGGCGGATAATTCGAGCGTATCGTGCGACGAACCGATGCGGACTGCGCCGCACGAACGAAGCTCATGCAGACAGAATTGAGAGTCCGCGTCTCACGCCACCGCTAGCGCCCGTGATGACGGTCTATCTGTTCCTTGCTCAGTCGCAGGAAGCGGGCGGCGTTATTGTAGAGAATATCGCGCTTTTGCTCTTCGGAGAGGAACGGCGCATCTGTGATGCTGTCGACGGCGACCGCGATCGTCTGCGGCCAGACCATCTGATCGCTACCGAACATGATGCGCTTGCCATACCCTGCCTCGACCAGCCGGCGCAGATGCACATAAAATTCGGGGCGCGGCACGGCGACATTGTCTGCCGAAATGTCGACATAGACCTGCGGGTGCGAATAGAGCAGCGCGATCATCTCGTCGGTCATCGGCATGCCCGCGTGCATGACATAGACCCTGAGCCTGGGATGGCGCGCCAGCAAATCTTCGAGCAGCAGCGGATTGCCGAGCGACGCGCGATATTTCGGATAGAGCCAGTACGGTCCCCCCGGTGCGCCATAGCCCATATGGATGCCCACAGGGATATCGAGCCGCTCCGCCATTGCGTAGAAGGGTTCCAGCGCCGGATGATCCGGCGGAAAGCCGCGATATTGCGCCGTGATTTCCGCAAAGAGCTTTGCCTCCCCCGACTTCACCCGCTGCTCCAGATCAGCGACCCTGCCAGCGGGCGGAAGACCATCGTCCACAAAGAAGTTCGCGGCAGGAATGAACCGGTCGGGCGCCGCGGCCATCCATTTCGCAACGACATCGCTGTCGCCCGCCAGCACCCCGGAAACGATATTGAAGCGGCGCATTTCTTTGAGCGTATCGTTGAGCAGGGCGTCGTCGCTGCGGGGAGCATCGACCATGACCTTGCACGTCGCCTGCGCCATGAAATCAAAAGGTTTGGCCGGATCCACCCCGTGCATGTCGATGCCGCGCGCACCGATGCAGCCGGGCGGAGGATTTCCGCCAAACGCCTGCAATGTCCATGCGTGCATGTGCATGTCGATGACAGGAGGAGGCGCCGGTGCCTCAGAACCTGTCTGGGCTGCCAGTGCGGCGAAAAGCGAAAGCAACAGCATCCCTTCCTCCCTTCATTGTATCCCGCAACCGCAAGTGCTCAGGCAATGAATGCGCATTCCGCTTCGTTGGCCGCGGAGTTTGCTGCGCCATGTCGCCGCCCGCTTTACTCCTCCCCGCCCAGATCCTCGGCGCCCCAGATGTGGCTGGTCTCGATATAGCCCGCCTTGCCCGCGACCTCGAAGCGGCACCAGCCGTCGGCGCAGTCGGTGATCGTGCCCACCACGCCGGGCTCTGCGCGCCAGCTTATCGACGCGGACACGTCGGGTTCGGCACGCATCGGGCGAACCTCGCCGCGCACGATCGCGGTGCGGTCCTCGCTCAGCAGATTGGCCTGCATCCAGCCGGTGGCACCGTCGGGATCCTGCACCTTGCGCCAGTTGGGGAAGGTCTCGATCACCTTCACGGGAAGATGCGGGCGCTGGTAGAGCCAGACCGCCGGAAACTGGCGGCCCGGACCCGTACGCGTCCGCGCCTTGCCCGCGGAAATCGATGCCCAATAGGGCGGCTTCTTCTGCGCCACTGCCTCGCCGACACCGGCACATGCAAGCACGACGGCCATCACGGCCGTCAGCAACCTCCCCAAGCGCACATTTCCCCCCTTGGCAACCATTGTTCCCCTCTTTGCAAATGCACGGCCGGCCTTCAAGGCGTTGCAGCGGCTTGACGCACCTGCCCGACGCGTCCTAGCGCAGATTTCATGACCGAGGCCGATCGTCCGCACAATCCCAGGGTGATCATCACCCACCGGCTGCCCGCCGCTATCGAGACGCGGATGAGCGAGCTTTTCGATACGGTGCTCGCGCCCGCCGACGCGGCCATGGACCGCGCCGCGCTGCTGGCGGCGGTGTCCGACTGCGATGTGCTCGTCCCCACGCTCACCGACCAGATCGACGCGACGCTGATCGCCGCCGCAGGGCCGCGGCTGAAGCTGATCGCCAATTTCGGCAATGGCGTCGATCATATCGACCTGAAGGCAGCGCGCGCACGGGGGATCATCGTCACCAACACGCCGGGCGTGCTGACGCAGGACGCCGCCGACATGGCGATGGCGCTGCTGCTCTCGATCCCGCGCCGCGTGGTCGAGGGCGAGCGGCGGATGCGTTCGGGCGAATGGACGGGCTGGCGGCCGACCGCAATGCTCGGGCATCGCATTCACGGCAAGACGCTGGGGATCATCGGCATGGGCCGTATCGGCCAGGCGATTGCTCTCAGGGCGCGTGGTTTCGGGCTTTCGATCCGCTATCACAATCGCCACCGGCTTCCCGACGTGGTCGAGCGCGCGGTCGACGCGACCTTCTGCCCCGATCTCGACGCGATGCTGGGCGAAGCGGATTTCGTGTCGCTCAACTGCCCGCACAATGAAGAGACGCACCATTTGCTCGACAGGCGGCGCATCGCGCTGCTGCGGCGCGACGCCTACCTCATCAACATCGCGCGCGGCGAGCTGATCGAGGAAGGTGCGCTGATCGATGCGCTGGAACAGGGCCGGATCGCGGGTGCGGGGCTCGACGTCTTTGCGCATGAACCCGCGATCGACCCGCGGCTGCGCACGCTCGACAATGTCGTGCTGCTGCCGCACATGGCCTCCGCCACGATCGAGGCGCGCGAGGATACCGGCAGCAAGGTGATCGCCAATATCCGCATGTGGGCCGACGGGCACCGCCCGCCCGATCAGGTGTTGGAAGGCTGGGCCTGACGCCCCGCCACCATGCTGCGCATGGTCCCCCTCCCCGAGACGAGCTCGGGGAGGAACTAACGGATCAATCGCCCGTCAGAATGCGGTCGACGAGCTGCTTCACCGTGGGCACGAAGCCGTTCGAATAGAACGGGTCCTTCTTGAAATTGAAGGCGTTGTGGCCGGCGAAGATCAGGTTCTCGTCGAGCGGCCCGCCATGGACGACGTCCTGCAAGGTCTTCTGGATGCAGAAGCTGCGCGGATCGGCGAGGCGGCCGGTCGAGTTGGTCTCGCTGTCCATCCAGCTCGAAAAACCGCAATGGCTGAGGCAGCCCATGCAATCGGCCTGATCCTTGCGGATCGTGACCTTTTCCTCGGGCGTGACGAAGACGAGCGTGTTGTCGGGGGTCTTGAGTGCCTCCGTAAAGCCCTGACCATACCATTCGCGTGCGCGCAGCAGGTCGTTCTTGGTGACCCAGAAGCTCTTGCCCTTGACGCCGACGTCGAGCTGGAACTGGTGATCGCCCGCATGATCGCCCGAAAAGGCGATCTGGCGTTCCGAGCGCGCTTCGAGATTGCGCAGGAAGGGATTGCGCACCGCCGACGAATAGAAGCCGGTGGGCGAGAAGCGGTGGAGCAGGATGTCGCCCTCGTCGAGCGTCATCAGCCGCGCCTTCCACCCATCGGGGATCGGGCTTTCCTTTGTCAGGAGCGGCCGCGTGCCGAACTGGAAGGCAATGCTGCCGAGCTCGGGATTGTCGATCCAGTGGTTCCAGTCGCGCAGATACCAGACGCCGCCCGCCATGATGATCGGCACATCGTCCGAAATGCCGCCCTCGCGCATCGTCTCGCGCAGCGCCTTGACGCGCGGATAGGGATCTTCGGGCTGCAGTGGATCCTCGGCATTGGAAAGGCCATTATGCCCGCCCGCGAGCCAGGGATCCTCGTAGACGACGCCCGCCAGCCATTCGGCGGCCTTGGAATAGGCGCGCTTCCACAGCGCGCGGAAGGCGCGGCCCGAGCTGACGATGGGAAGATAATTGACCTCGTAGGAGGCCGCGATCTCGGACAGCTTGTAGGGCATGCCCGCGCCGCAGGTGACGCCCGCGACCATGCCGCGCGTGCGCTCGAGCACGCCGTGCAGGACGCGCTGCGCGCCGCCCATTTCCCAGAGCACGTTGATGTTGATCGCGCCGTTGCCGCCCGCGATCTCGAAAGCGCGCTTGACCTGCTCGACCGCGCCCTCGATCGCATATTCGATCAGTTCTTCGTGACGCTCGCGCCGCGTCCTGGCACGGTAGATCTGCGGAATGATCTTGCCCGTCGGATCATAGCTGTCGGCATTGACCGCGGAGACGGTACCGATACCGCCCGCAGCCGCCCAGGCGCCCGAACTCATATGGTTGCTGGCCGCCACGCCCTTGCCACCCTCGATCAGCGGCCACACTTCGCGGCCGCCGTAAAGGATGGGCTTCAGACCCTTGAACAATTCAATCACTCCCTCAAAAATCCCGGCGCCTAATAGCAGGCTGCGCACAAAATGCGCGGACAAAATGGTCTAGCCCGCAAGCGCCCCGGATCGCCCGATCGCGCCGCCATACAGCCCCCCGTAGCGCGCGATCATCACTTGCTCGTCATATTCTGCCACAGCTTTGGCACGATTGGCAGCACCAAGTTGCGCGCGCAGTGCGGGGTCTGCGACCAACGCCGCAATCGCGCCGGCGAGAGCCGCCTCGTCACCGCGCGGAACGACGAACGGCCGGTTTTCGGGGGCGACCATTGCGGCGATATCGCCGACATCGGTGGCGGCCACGGGAAGCCCCGCCGCCATCGCCTCGACGAGCGAGATCGGAAACTGCTCGGAATCCGAGGAAATCGCATAGAGATCGAACAGGCCGACATAGCGGTGGGGTTCGGCACGGAACCCCGGCAGCGTCAGCGCAACGCCCAGCCGCGCGGCCTCGGCCTCGATCGCGGCGCGTTCGGGGCCCTCGCCCACGATCACCAGTCGCAACGCCTTGCCCGTAGCCGCGACCGCGCGCACGAGGCGCGGCAGATTCTTGACGAGCCTGAGCCCCGCCACCGATCCGACGACGATCTCCCCATCGGCGCGCACGAAGCCGGGAAGCGCCCCCGGATCGGGCCGCCCGGCGTAGAGACGCGTGTTGATGCCGTTGGCGATGCGATGGACGCGGTAATCGGGCTGCTTCCAGGTATCGCGCGCGATCGCCTCGAGTTTCTGCGAGGGCACGGCCAGCGCATGTGCGGCGGGCAGCGCGATGCGGCGGAAGATGTTGCGCTCGGTCCTGAGGCGCTTCGCCTCGTCGGCGTTGAACCCGTCCTCGTGATGGATCAGCGGCGGCAGCCCCGCGGGAAACAGCCGCCGCGCCATCACCGCGTCCATCGCACCCCAGTTGTAGGTCAGCACGAGATCGAAGCGCCGCATGTAGCCGGCCAGCGCCTGATAGCGCGCGACCGAGGGCTTGCCCGTGAGCGGTGGCGCATCTTCGGGGAATGCGCTTTTCAGGCGCGGGTCAATCGCGGCGCGGGCGCCCAGTGCTCCCGGAACCCCGCTGACGACGGTGTGACGCGCGCGATCGCCAAAGGCATTCATCAACTGGACGGCGCGCGCCTCCTTGCCGCCGAGATCAAAGCTGGAATGCAGGTGCAATATGTGGATCGTCACGCAGCCACTTCGCCCGAGACCGCCGCGAGGAACCTGTCGATCGCGCGCACTGCCTGCGTCTCCTCGAGCGTCGGGGTGTGGCCGACGCCGGGCACCGTCGTCACGCGCGCGTCGTCGAGCCGCTTCTTCATCTGCGCGACGGTATCGGTGCCGAGCACGTCCGAAAGCTCACCACGGATGATCTGGACGGGAACGCTGCGCATCGCATCAAGCGCGGGCCAGAGATCGACCCCCGCCTCGCCGCCGGGCAGGCGGAAGGGTTCGGCGATCTTGCTGTCATAATCGGGGACGATGCGCCCCTGCGCGTTGAGGCGGTAGAGCCGCTTGGCCATGCGCAGCCAGTCTTCCAGTTCATAATCGGGATAAACATCGGCATTGGTTTCGGCGAGCGCGCGTGCGGCATGCACCCATGTGGGCCATGCGCCGGGTTTGCCGACATAGCCGCGGATCCGGTCGAGCCCCTTACGCTCGATCACCGGCCCGACATCGTTGAGCAGCACACCCGCGAAACGCTTTGGCTCGGTCGAGGCGAGCAGCATCGATACGATGCCGCCCAGCGAGGTGCCGAAGGCGATCAGCCGGTCGAGCTTCAACTCGTCGATCAGCCGGTCGATTTCCTGCACATAGGTGAGCGGGACATAGGTCATCGGATCCTTGGCATAGGCGCTTTCGCCGCGCCCGCGCAGCTCGACGCAGATCACGCGATACTGGCCCGCGAGCCGCTCGGCCACGCCCTCGAAATCGCGCGCGTTGCGCGTCAGGCCGGGGATGCACAGGATCGGGGGGCACCCGGCCGAGCCCGGATAGTCGCGATAATGCAGGCGCAAGCCGTCATTCGACCACCAATATCCGTCCTCGAATGAAGCCATAGGTTGCGCCCTTCCCCTTTCCCCTCCCATATCGCCGCATGACGACGCGCCCGCAAGTTGCGAAATATCGCCCCGAAACACCCATCCTCGAACTTGGAGAGTCTTTCTACGACCCCGTCGAGGCCGCACGATTCCCCGAAACGCGCCTGCGCTTCCGCAATGATCGCGCCGCCGGGGAAGTCGGCCTGGCGCAGCTCGACGACGCACAGTGGATCGCGCATTTCGGGCGCTTCGAGCCGCTGCCCGACAATCTCGCGCCACCACTGGCGCTGCGCTATCACGGCCATCAGTTCCGCGTGTACAACCCCGAGATCGGCGACGGGCGCGGATTCCTCTTCGCGCAGATGCGCGATGGCGCGGACCGGCTGATGGACCTTGGCACCAAGGGATCGGGGCAGACGCCGTGGAGTCGTTTCGGCGACGGACGGCTGACGCTGAAGGGCGGCGTGCGCGAGATTCTCGCGACCGAGATGCTCGAAGCGCTGGGCGTCGAAACCTCGCGCACCTTCTCGCTGATCGAGACCGGCGAGGCGCTCGAACGCGGCGATGAGCCTTCGCCCACGCGTTCATCGGCGCTCGTGCGCCTCAGTCACGGCCATATCCGCATCGGGACATTCCAGCGGCTGGCCTTCATTCGCGACGAAGACGGCATGCGCAGCCTGATCGCCTATGCGCTGAAGCATTACTTCGGCGAGGAGGCAGGCGACGATGCTCCGGCACGACTGCTCGCGCATGTCGTGCGCCGCACCGCACGGCTGGCGCCGTCCTACATCGCCGCGGGTTTTGTCCACGGCGTGCTCAACAGCGACAACATCAATATCACTGGCGAGAGCTTCGACTATGGGCCGTGGCGCTTCACGCCCTTTTTCGATCCCGGCTTCACCGCCGCCTATTTCGACCAGACCGGGCTCTATGCCTTTGGCCGGCAGGCCGAGGCGATCCACTGGAATGTCGTGCAGCTTGCAGTCGCGTTGCGCCTCGTCGCCGAGGCGGAGGAGCTGGTGCCCGCGATTGAACCCTTCGCGCAGGGCTATGAGGACGGACTGATCGACCGGTTCCTCTGGCGGCTGGGCGTGAAGCCGCGCGGACCGGAGCACGACAAGCCGCTGGTCGGCGCGATCGAGAGGGCGCTGATGGAAGGAACGGTCGAGATCGACCGCTTCTTCTTCGACTGGGCGGGAGGACGCAAGCGCGGCGCCACGCCCGCCGACATGTATTATGCCGGGCCAGCGTTCGAGGAATTTCGTGAAGCGGTTGCGGGCTATGAGCCCGCGCGCGCGCTCGAACACCGCTACTGGTCCGACAAGGCGCCCTGCTCGATGCATATCGACGAGGTCGAAGCGATCTGGGCGCGGATCGCGGAGCATGACGACTGGACCGCGCTGGAAGCGAAGGTCGCCGCGGTGCGCCGGATGGGTGAAGCGATGATGGGGTGATATCGACTACAGACTCCCCTCCCTTCTCAGGGAGGGGTTGGGGGTGGGTAGCGAGCGTAGCGAGCCCTTCGAGGTCCGTGTTCTGATCGCCTGACGGCGACACCCACCCCTATCCCCTCCCTTGCAGGGAGGGGCATGATTGAGCACCACGGCTTGACGCAGCGTTAAGGATGCTGGAGAGCGTGGCTTCAATGAGCGCACCCGAAATCGTCTCTTATGAACCGGCTACGGGCGCGGAACTCTGGCGAGGCCGCACGGGCGACGCCACCGCCGAGATCGCGATCGCGCGCGCCGCCTTTTCCGAATGGGCCGCGCGCCCGGTAACAGTCCGCATCGAGACACTGCGCCGCTTCGTCAATGTCGTCCGCGGCAATGCCGAGGTTCTTGCGGGCCTGATCGCGCGCGAGACGGGCAAGCCGCTCTGGGAGGCGCGCACCGAGGTCGAGGCGGTAATGGCCAAGGTCGACATCTCGGTTTCGGCCTATGGCGAGCGTACCGGCCAGCGCCGGCTCGAAGGCGCGATGGGCGCGCGCAACGCGGTGCGCCACAAACCGCACGGCGTGCTCGGCGTGCTCGGCCCCTTCAACTTTGCCGCGCACCTCCCCAACGGCCACATCATCCCCGCGCTGATCGCGGGCAATGCGGTGGTGTTCAAGCCTTCGGAAAAGGCGCCCGCGACGGGCGAACTGCTCGTGCAATGCTATCACGAGGCGGGGGTGCCAGAGGGGGTGGTGCGGCTGCTCATCGGCGGCGCCGAACAGGGCCAGGCGCTCGCATCGCATGACGGGATCGACGGGCTGCTCTTCACCGGATCGGCGCGCGCGGGGTTGCAACTCAGCCGCCAGTTCGCGGAGAAACCCGGCAAGATCCTCGCGCTCGAAATGGGCGGCAACAATCCGATTGTGCTGTGGAACCCCACCGACCTCGACGCCGCGGCGACGGTGATCTTGCAGAGCGCATTCCTGACCGCGGGCCAGCGCTGCACCGCCGCGCGGCGGCTTATCGTCGAGGACGGCAAGCACGAGGTGATCCTCGAAAAGATCGGCAAAATCACCGACCGGCTGATCATCGGCGCGCCCGACGACGAGCCCCAGCCCTTCATGGGTCCGGTGATCGACAATGAGGCCGCCGACGCGCTTCAGGAAACCTATCTGGCACTCATGATGAAGGGTGGCGCGCCGATCCGGCGCATGGACCGCCCCGTCGAGGGCCGCCCCTTCCTCACCCCCGGCATCATCGACGTGACCAATGTCGCCGATCGCGACGACGAGGAGGCGTTCGGCCCGCTGCTGCAGGTGATCCGCGTTCCCGATTTCGAAAGCGCGATAGCCGAGGCCAACAATACGCGCTTCGGCCTCTCGGCCTCGCTGATCGGCGGCAACCCCAAGCTCTACGACCGCTTCTGGGCGGAAATCCGCGCGGGCGTCGTCAACTGGAATCGCCCGACCAACGGCGCGCCGTCGAACGCGCCCTTTGGCGGGCTCGGCCTGTCGGGCAACCACCGCCCGAGCGCCTTGTATGCGGCGGACTATTGCGCCTACCCCGTGGCGTCGTCGGAAATGGATCAGGCGCGCGCGGCGATCGGGATTGGGCTCAGGGACCGTTAAGTGCCGCCGTAGCACGGCCTATCTGCACTCAGCGCAACTTGGCCGGGTTTGTCCGTGTTGGCGTTGGGAGCGACCTGGCTGCTTTCCATCTTGTCACTCGTAGTATTTGCCGCCGAGCAGAATTTGCGCGCACCGGCGCCAAGGGTTTTGGTCGCCGCCCGCCTTCCATCGCGGGCTGCTGCTTTCTCCCCAAGCTGCGGCAGCTTCAAACACGCTGTCGACCTCACAATGCTCCCAACGGAGCGGAAAATCATCGGCCAACGCATCAAGAAACGCGATAAACGATTGTTCATCCTCAACCGCGCCTGCGACTTCGTCCAAGTCCTTCATAATGCGGATATTAGCGAGCGCCTCGATGTCCACAAGTGGGTCGAATCCGCCCAGCCGGCCAAACGCCATCCCACCCCGCACAAGCTTAGCTACCCCCCAAAAAAAAGCCGCTCTGCCTTTGGCGGGAGACAATACATCTGCCTGTCATGGACAAGAAGCAGGACATTGTCCCCGGCAGCGTACTGCGATCGGGATCGGGCTTCGTAACGGCCAGGCCCGAAGTCCCCCTCAACCGCGGGGGATGTGAAAGAAGTCGCCGATTCCGGTGAGCAGGAACTGCATGCCGATGCAGATCAGCAGAAATCCGAAAATGCGCGTCATCGCGTCGATGCCGCCCTGCCCCAGAAACCGGACCATTGCGCCGGCCATCCGCAACACGAGGAAGCAGATGATAAGGGTCACCGCCATACCCACGATCACGGCGATGTAGATCACGCCCCAATCGTCCGGACGAATGCCTTTGATCTGCGCGGCGGCGGTCAGCACGACCGAGATCGACCCAGGTCCCGCGAGGCTCGGCATGGCGATGGGCGTAAAGGCGATATCGAGCTCCTGCTGCTGCGCCTGTGCAGCGGCGCCCGCCATGGGCGCCTGGGGAAAGAGCATGCGAAAACCGATCACGGAGATGATCAGCCCGCCTGCGACGCGGATGCCCGGCACCGAGATGCCGAAGAAATCGACGATCGTCGCGCCGAGCAGCAGGAACACGACCAGAATGGCGAATGCGTAGAGACACGCCATCCGCGCCTGATGCGTCCGGTGCTTGCTGTCAAAACCCGCAGTCAGAGAAATGAACAGCGGCGCGGTGCTGAACGGGTTGGTGATCGGCAAAAGGGCGCCGATTGTTAACGCGATCGTTTCAGCGAGGATTCCGATCGGTTTTCTCCAGCATGAGCAGGCCGGGACTGTCCAGGCTCTGCCCGACAGCGCGCAGGCTATCACCGTGAGCCCGGCGATACAACGCGCCCGGATGGCAGCTTCCTTACCCCATCGGGCTAGTTGCAAGGCACGGATATCCGGACTTTTTCACGATGACCGCAACGCGAACTGATCGCCCGTGTCGCACGGTGCACAAGTTCAGCTAACTCCCCCCAAAAAAACCCTGCTTTGCGTTTGACGGGGCGACGATCCATCTGCCGTGTCATGGACAAGAGGCGTGACATTGTCCCGGGAACGGTGCTGCTGGTCGGCGCGGGCCCGGGTGATCCCGATCTGCTGACGGTGCGCGCCGTCCGCGCGCTCGCGCGTGCGACCGTCGTCGTGCATGACGGGCTGGTCGATGACCGCGTCCTCGCGCTCGCGCCCGCGTCGGTGCGCCGCATCTCGGTCGCCAAGAGCCGCGCGCGGCACACACTGCCGCAGGAAGCGATCAATGCTCTGATCGTCGACGAGGCGCTGAACGGCGAGACCGTGGTGCGCCTGAAGGGCGGCGATCCCTTCATCTTCGGACGCGGCGGCGAGGAAGTCGATGCATGCCGCGCGGCAGGCGTCGCGGTCGAGGTGATCCCCGGAATTTCCGCGGCGGTCGGCTGCGCGGCCGAGGCGCTGCTGCCGCTGACGCACCGCGAGGCATCGAGCGCGGTCAGCTTCGTCGCGGGCCAGTGCAAGGGGCTGACCGAGCAGGACTGGTCGGGCCTTGCGGGCAAGGGCCGCACGCTCGTCATCTATATGGGCGTCGCGACCTCGACCGAGATCGCCGACAAGCTCATCGCCGACGGCGTTGCGCCCGACATGCCCGTCGCCGTGCTCGAAAAGGGCACGCGCCGCGACGCGCGCGCACTGCGCACCATCCTGACCGACCTTGGCGACATGATCGCGCGTGAACGGGTGCAGAGCCCCGCGCTGATCGTCGTCGGCGAGGTCGTCCTCCATGCCGATGCCGAGGATCGGCTCTTCCAGATTGCCAGACAGGCGGAGACTCTTGCGTGAAGATACTGACGGGTAATGACCTGCCGACGGGCGACGTGGTGTGGTGGACGGGCACCGACTGGTCGCGCCATGTCGAGGAGGCCGTCGATGTCGACGAGCAGGGCGAGATGATCGCGCGGCAGGAAGAAGCCGCGCGCCGCGTAAACGCGCCCTATGTGATCGAGGCGACCGCCACGCCGCAAGGGCCCCGGCCCGCGCATATCAAGGACCGCATCCGTGCGCTCGGCCCCACCGTGCGCGCCGACCTGACCCTCAAGCCCGCCGACCCCGAAGCCGGCAACTGGGTGATCTGATGTCCTTCGAGACGGGCCTTCGCCAAGCTCAGTCCCTCCTCAGGATAAGCGGGTGGGTTTGCCCTTTCCCGCTCATCCTGAGTAGCGGCTGAGCGAAGACGAAGACGCGTATCGAAGGACCGCAAGAAGCTGGAATAATCTGACATGTACCAATATGACCAATATGATCAGTCGATCGTCGACGCCCGCGTCGAGGAATTTCGCGATCAGGTGAAGCGCCGCCTTGCAGGCGCGATCACCGAGGACCAGTTCAAGCCGCTTCGGCTGATGAACGGCCTCTACCTCCAGCTTCATGCCTATATGCTGCGCGTCGCGGTGCCCTATGGCACGCTGAGCGGCCAGCAGATGCACCTGCTGGCGCATATCGCGCGCAAGTACGACCGCGGCTACGGCCATTTCACGACGCGCCAGAACATCCAGTATAACTGGATCAAGCTGGAGGATGCGCCCGACATTCTCGCCGAGCTGGCAAAGGTCGAGATGCATGCGATCCAGACCAGCGGCAACTGCATCCGCAACATCAGCTCGGATCAATATGCGGGCGCGGCCGCCGACGAGGTGACCGATCCGCGTCCCTGGGCCGAGTTGATGCGCCAGTGGTCGACCTTCCATCCGGAGTTCAGCTACCTGCCGCGCAAGTTCAAGATCGCGGTGATCGCGGCGCCCGAGGACCGCGCGGCGATGCGGCTGCACGACATCGGCATCGAACTGCTGGAAAAGGACGGCAAGCTCGGCGCGAAGGTCTTCGTGGGTGGCGGCATGGGCCGCACGCCGATGATCGCGCCCGAGATCAAGGATTTCGTGGGCGCCGAGGATCTGCTGAGCTATCTCGAGGCGTGCCTGCGCGTCTACAACCGCTATGGCCGACGCGACAATATCTACAAGGCGCGGATCAAGATCCTCGTCCACGAGATCGGCGCCGACGAATATCGCCGCCAGGTCGAGGAAGAGTTCGCGCATGTGAAGACGCTGGGCATTGATCCGCCCGTGGCCGAGCTCGAGCGGATCGGCGCGTTCTTTGCGCCGCCCCCCTATGAAGCAGGCCTGTCGGACGAGATCGACCTGAGCGATCCCGATTTCCGCATCTGGGTGCAGGCGCAGACCGTCGCGCACAAGCAGCCCGGCTATACGATCGTCAATATCAGCCTGAAGCCGATCGGCGGTATTCCGGGCGACGCCTCGGCCGACCAGATCGACCTGATGGCCGAGCTGGCCGAGAAGTACAGCTTCGACGAGCTGCGCGTGACGCATGCGCAGAACATCGTGCTCCCCAATGTGCGCAAGGCCGATCTCTACACGATCTGGCAGGCGCTCGACGCCGCCGGTCTCGCTACGCCCAATCTGGACCTGATCAGCGACATCATCGCCTGCCCCGGCCTCGATTATTGCAGCCTTGCCAATGCACGCTCGATCCCGGTCGCGCAGAAGATCGCCGAGCGCTTCGCCGATCTCGACCGGCAGCGCGACCTGGGCGAACTGAAGCTCAAGATCTCGGGCTGCATCAACGCGTGCGGCCACCACCATGCGGGCCATATCGGCATCCTTGGGGTCGACCGTAAGGGCACCGAGAACTACCAGCTCCTGCTCGGCGGATCGGGCGCGGAGGACGTGTCGCTCGGCAAGATCACCGGTCCGGGCTTCGACGAGGACGGTGTGGTCGATGCGATCGAGAAGGTGACCGACGTCTACAAGGCGTTGCGCTCCGACGGCGAGCGCTTCGTCGACACCTATCGCCGCGTCGGCATCGAACCCTTCAAGGAAGCCATTTATGGGTAATCCCGTCTCGCTCGCCAACACGTCGCTGCACGAGGAGCCCGCGGTGACGCTCGACGCGTTCCTCGACCAGTCGAACGCGACGGCTGTCAGGGTCGAACCCGATGAAGACGTGCGTGCGCTCTTTCCCTTTCTCGACCGGCTCGCGCTGATCGAGGTCAGCTTTCCCGCATTCAGGGACGGCCGCGGCTATTCGGCCGCGCGCATCCTGCGAGAGGCGGGATACAAGGGCGAACTGCGCGCGCAGGGCGATGTGCTGGTCGACCAGATTCCGCTCATGCGTCGCTGCGGCTTCGACAGCTTCGCGCCCGAACATCCGGTAGATCCCGAGGTACTCAAGGCCACGCTCGAACGCTACGACCAGTTCTATCAGGGCGCGGCCGATGCGGCGGTGCCCGTGTGGAAACGCAGACATGACCCAGCCCTTGCGTAAAATCGACTTCATCGATGCCCGTCCGCGCTTCACCGAGGCGGATGCGATCGCGCTCAACAACCGTTTCCGGGGCACCGAGACGGCAGAGATGCTGCGCACGCTGCTCGAGGAAAACAACCTTGGCCGGATCGCGGTGGTCTCCTCCTTCGGCACCGAGAGCGCGGTGCTGCTGCACCTGATCGCGAGCATCGACCCGGGCGTGCCCGTGCTGTTCGGCGACACGCTCAAGATGTTTCCCGAGACGCTCGACTATCGCGACACGCTGACCAGGCTGCTTGGGCTGACCAATGTCATCACCTACCAGCCCGATCCGGAAGCGCTCGCGAAGAAGGACGACAAGGAACTGCGCTGGTCCTACGACCCCGATGGCTGCTGCGAGATCCGCAAGGTCATCCCGCTGGAAAAGGTCCTTACCGATTTCGACGTCTCGATCTCGGGCCGCAAGGGCTTCCAGTCGTCGACGCGCAAGGGCCTGCCGCGCTTCGAGATCGACGGCGACCGACTGAAGATCAACCCGCTCGCCAGCTGGACCAAGGAAGACCTCGAAGCCTATTTCGAGTTGCACGACCTGCCCCGCCACCCGCTCGAGGAAGAGGGCTATCCCTCGATCGGCTGCCAGCCCTGCACCAGCAAGGTGAAGCCGGGCGAGGATCCGCGCGCGGGCCGCTGGCGCGGCTGGGACAAGGTCGAGTGCGGCATCCACACAAGCATCGTCGATCCCGACGATCCGGCGAACCAGCCGGTATTCTGAAGCACCACGCGTTAAATCGGAATCACGATCCGCTCATCCTGAGGAGCCGTTGAGCGAAGCCGAAACGGCATCTCGAAGGACGCACCGAGCCGATCCTTCGAGACGGGGCTTCGACAAGCCCAGTCCCTCCTCGGGATGAGCGGGTATGACTAAGCCTACGATGCTCTAAAGGGCGGTCGAAACGATCACGCGGGTATGGCCGGCCTCGACTGCTGCGCGAACCAAGGTTCCATCCGCGCGATTGCGTCCTCGACCCGGTCGGTCGAGACCGCGAAGCTGAAGCGCATGAAGTGCCTGCCCTCGACGGGATCGAAGTCGATACCGGGCGCGGTGGCGACGCCGGTGTCCTGAAGCAGCCGCGTGCAGAAGGCGAGGCTGTCATCGGTCAGATGCCCGATATCGGCATAGATGTAGAAGGCGCCATCGGGCGGGGCGATCCGGCGCAAGCCCATCGCGGGAAGCGCGGCGAGCAGCAGGTCGCGGTTGCGCGCATAGGTCGCAAGATGCCCTTCCAGTTCCTCGCGGCAGTCAAAGGCGACGAGACCGGCATGCTGCGCGAGCGAGGGCGGTGTCAGCAGCATGTTGCCCATGCGCGCACGCGCCGCGTCGATCAGGTCGGTCGGCACCACCAGCCAGCCGAGACGCCAGCCCGCCATGCTGAAATATTTGGAGAAGCTGTTGATGACGAGCGCGTCGGAAGTGTCCTGAAGCGCGGATCTTGCAGGTCCGACATAGCTGAGGCCATGATAGATCTCGTCCGAGATGATGCGGATGCCGCGCCGCTTGCAGACCGCGACAATGGCGCTCAGCTCATCGGGTTCGATGATCGTTCCCGTCGGATTGGCGGGGCTGGCGATGATGAGCCCCTCGGGCGCGGGCTCAAGCGCCTCGATCGCGCGCGCAGTCACCTGATAGCGCTCGGCCTCGCCGCAATTCAGCTCGACCGGAACCAGATGCAGCGCCTTCAACGTGTTGCGATAGGCGACATAGCCCGGCCGCGCGACCGCGACGCGCGCGCCCGGCGCGAACAGGCACGACAGCGCGAGCACCAGCGCGGGTGATGCACCGCAGGTGAGGATCAGCTGTTCGGGATCGATCGTGACGCCATAGGTTTCGCGATAATGCTGCGCGATGCGTTCCTTGAGCGCGGGGCTTTCCCAATAGCCCATGCCGTCGGTGTCGAGCACGTGATGCGCGGCCGCGATCGCCGCCGCTGGGGCGCCGGTGGAGGGCTGGCCGAATTCCATATGGATTATCGAGCGCCCCTCGGTCCGCAGCTTGTGGGCAAGGCGGCTGATGGCGATGGCGTGGAAAGGATCGATCTGCGCGGTCATGCCCATGCCCTTACACCGGGATCGCGACAAGGCAACAACCGCCGTCAGCGCATCGCTTCGACAAGGCTCGCCATGAAGGCATCGACGATCGGCGGCTTGGGTGCACGGACGCGCGTCGCAACGATCAGCGGGCGCGTCCACGGCTCCGCATCGATGTCGATCCGCACGAGCCGTCGCATCTCGAGATCGCGCGCCACCAGCATCTCTGGCAGGATCGCGAGGTGCATCCCCGCATCGAGCATCGCCAGTGTGAAGATCACCGAGGTCGTCTCTATCTCGGGCCTCGGCCGGGGCAGGCCAGCCGCGCGGAAGCTCGCCTCTATCGCCTGCTCCACCGCGCCGATATTGGCGCCGGCGAGCCAGCGCGCGCCCTTGAGATCGGCAAGCGTCAGACGACCGCGCCCGGCGAGCGGGTGGTTTGCGCCCGCCAGCACCACATAGCGTATGTCGCCAAGCGGTTCTTCGCGGATCAGCGGATCGTTGCGATCGACCTGACGCACCGCGACGACCACATCGAGCTTTCCGAGCAGCAGGTCGGCGACCATCATTTCATAGATACCCGCGAGTACGCTCAGCCGCACATTCGGGCGCTCGGTGGTGATCATCTTGACCGCGCTCGCCACCACATCGGCGGCCGCGCTTGGCCCCACCCCGATCCGCAGCCGCCCATGCCGTCCGCCAAGCATGTCGCCGAGATCGGCGCGGAAACGGTCGGTCTCGGCCGCGATCGTCCGCGCATGGGGCAGGAACAGTTCGGCATAGGCGGTAGGACGGACCCGGCGCCCGTCGCGCTCGAACAGGCGGACGCCCAGCTGCGCCTCGAGACGCAGAATGCTCTTGCTCACCGCCTGCTGGCTCAACCCCAGCTGCTCGGCCGCGGCAACGAAGGTGCCCGCATCATAGGCGGCAAGAAAATGGCGGACCTGACGTGATTCCATGGACTTGTGAATACACAAACAATGATTGTTCAAAAAGACAATTAGTTGTTGGTTCTGCCGGCGTCGCTCGATCAAACATTGGTGCACAGAGAGCGAGGGCACATGCAGATCATTACCGAAAAACAGCCGATCGTTGCCGACCAGGCGGGCGTGTGGGAGGGCGAATATGTCCATCTCGACGCCGATCACAACATCATCGACCGCCACGCCTCGCGCCTCGTCTGCCGCCTGACCGACGGCCCCGATGGTGTCGCGAAGCTGAGCCAGACCAACATCTACACCTGGGCCGATGGCAGCCAGGAAATCCGCTATTTCGACGGCACCTTTGAGGGCGATCGCGTCTGGATCAGGAACGATCTGATCGACGGGTTTGTCGGCGCGCTCAACTATGACGAGACCAACCGCACGATCATGGTCGGCTGGACGCGGACGCACGAACCCGATTTCCGCTATTACGAGATGATCACCGTTGCCGAGGACGGCGAGGCCAAGAACCGGACCTGGCACTGGTATCGCAAGGGGCGCCTGTTCCAGCGCACCGTGATCAACGAGAACCGGATCTCGCGCGACTGGCAGGCCTATGACGATCCCAGCTATTACAGCTACCGCCCGAGGGCGGCGCTATGAGCGAGGCGGCGCTTTCACGCAGGGCGCTGTTGGGTGCGGCGGGAGGCATTGGCCTCTCCGCCGCTCTCGGCGTTTCGGGCGAGGCGCTTGCCGCCTCCGGCCACCCCGGGGCAGATGTGAAGGTCAGCCCTGACGGGCGCTATCCCGTCGTGCAGCTCGCGAAGGAGAGCTGGACGCTGGGTGTAGCGCAGGCGCGCTCGCTGCCCGTCGATCTCGCGCGCGTCGAGGCAAGCCGCCGCGACAACCTCAATCATATGCTGGGCCTGATCGACGCCGCCTTCGCGTTCGGCGCGGGGCCCGACCTGATGTTCTTCCACGAATTCCCGATCACCGGCTTTGGCGCGGGCTGGACGCGCAAGGACGTGCTCAGGGTCGCGATCGAGATACCGGGGGTCGAGACCGAGGCGATCGCGAAGAAGGCGAAGCAATACGGCATCTATGTCGTGTTCGGTTCCTATGCGCGCGATCCCGACTGGCCGGGTCATGCGCTGTCGATCACTACGGTGATCGGCCCTGATGGCAGCATCCTCGCGCGCGACTGGAAGGCGCGCAACATCAAGGGCGTCTTCGGCGGCGAGATAGAGCTGTTCACGACGACGATCTACGACGTACTCGACCGCTTCGTCGAAATGTACGGGCGCGATGCGATCCTGCCCGTGATCCGGACCCCGATCGGCAATCTCGCGACCAGTTCGGTCCAGCGCGAACCCGAACTGTTCCGCGCCATGGCGATCAAGGGCGCGGAAGTGATCCTGCGCACCGCGACGGGCGGCTTTGTGCCAACCGACATCGCCGCGACCTCGCTCTACAACGGCGTCTATACCGCGGTCGCCAATAACGCGATCTCGCCGGGTTCGCCCTTTTTCGAAGACACCAATGCGGGTGGTTCGGCGATCTACGGCCCCGATGGCGAGGCGATCGCGACCGCCAAATCGCCCAACGAAACGCTGGTCATGGCGCGCATCCCGATCGGCGCCTTCCGCGCGCGGCATCGCCAGCCGACGATCCACCCGCAGCTCTATATGGACGTGCTGAATGGGTACAATTCGAGATTTCCGCCGAACCTGTTCGGTGATTATGTGCCGGGCGACCTCAAGGACGCCGGGCGCTATCTGCATGACAAGGGTGCCTGGAAATGAACGGAATTACACGCAGCGTAACCGGCGCGATCCTTTATACCAGCACTAAACCCGATCGCCTCGGTCAGGGCCGTGGCCGCGAGCATTTCCGGATGGACTTCCACCGGGATGGCTGCCGGACGATCGCGGCACATGGCGAGATCGACGACGCACCTGCAGTGGTGCGTGACGTCAATCTGCGGATCGGCACCGATGGCCGCCCGCAGGAAAGCTTCGTGCGGATCGCGGTGGGCGGAGAGTTCCGCGGCTCGGGCTGGTTCCGCTTTTCTGACACCATTGCCGAATGCGAGGCGATGACCACGGTCGAGGGGCGCGTGTCGCAGCGGATGGAGCTGAAATCGCCGCTTGTCGCCTTTGGCAACCACGCGATGGTCAATGACGGCTTCCTGCTCAATCTCTACGATCTGTCGCAAGGGCCGGGCGTGCAGGTGTTCCGCAATATCCTGCTCTCTTCGCCCGATCATCGCGGCGCGACGGGTCCGATGCTCTTTCCGATCGATCTCGCGATCGAGTTCGTGGGGCGCGAAACGCTCAAGGTGGCGGCGGGCAAGTTCGACGCGCTCCATTTCCGTTTCACCGACATTCCCGGGCTGCTGCTCGAGCACCCGCCCTATGACCTGTGGTGCACCGACGACGGCGACTATGTGCTGCTGAAGGCCGCGGTCGGCGGCTATATGCAGACCGCCTATGAGTTGACCGCCTATGACCGCACCGAGGCGAGCGCATGATCGCGCCCTGGCTGCTCGCCGCGCATATTGCGGTGCTGGGCTACTGGCTCGGCTCCGAATTCGTGATCAACAGCACCTACCGCTATGTCTCGTACAGCGACCGCATGCCCTTCGAGGAACGGTCGCGGCTGATGGAGCATGTCATGCATGTCGATCAGCATGTTCGTTACGCGCTCGTGCTGCAGGCAAGCCTCGGCCCTGCGATCGCTGCACTCTACGGCTATGTCCCGGGCGGCGAGACGACGGCGATCGCGGCGGGCATCTTCGGCGCTATCTGGTTCGCATTCGTCGAAGCCGTGCACCGGCTACGCCACAGCGGCATCGGCAAGACGCTGGGCGCGATCGATCGCGGCTCGCGCTATGTGCTGATGGCGGTGCTGGGCGGCATCGCGACGGGCCTCATCGGCGGCACATGGCCGATGCCCGAATGGCTGCGCTGGAAGCTCGCGCTGTTCGCCTGTGTGATGATGTGCGGGGTCGGCATCCGCCTCGCGCTCATCGCGCACTTCCGCACCTGGGCGGTCATGGCGCGCGAAGGGCCGACCGACGAGACCAATGCGATCATCAAGCGCACCTATGTCCGCGCGACATCGGTGTTGCTGCTGCTCTGGGTGTTCATCACCGCGATCGCGATCATCAGCGTCTGGAAACCCGCATGAGCCACGCCGCGCTGCTCGAAGCGCTCGCTGGTGTGCTCGGCAACGATGCCGTGCGCACCGATGACGCCGCGCTGGATCTCGCCGCGAGCGATGTGCATGTGACGGGCGATCGCCCCGCTGCCGTCGTGCTTCCGCGCGACGCGGCGGGCGTCGCTGCGGCGCTCTCGACCGCCACCGCGCTTGGCTATGCGGTGCTGCCGCGCGGCGGCGGGCTCAGCTATACCGGGGGCTACGCGCCCCCTTCCGCCAAGGCCGTCACGATCGACATGCGCGGACTCGACCGCATCCTCGACATCGCCGAGGAGGATATGACGATCACCATGCAGGCGGGCGTGACGTGGAAGCAGATCAACGACGCGCTGAAACCGCGCGGGCTGCGCCTGCCCTTTATCGGCACCTTCTCGGGCGCTGGCGCGACGGTGGGCGGCGGGCTTGGGCATGGCGCGCTGTTCTTCGGATCGGCGCGTTATGGCTCGGCGGCGGAGAATGTGCTGGGGATCGAAGTCGCGCTCGCCGATGGCACCTTGCTGCGCACCGGACAGGGCGCGCTGATGCTTGGCAGCAAACCGATACTGCGCACATTCGGGCCCGATCTCACCGGCCTGTTCACGCATGACGGCGGCATGTTCGGGATCAAGACCGAAGCGAGCTTCCGCCTGATCCGTTCGCCCGCCGAGCAGGGCTATGCCAGCTTCGCCTTCGCAGGTATCGAGGAAGCGGCCGACGCGCTGTGCGAGATCGCGCGCGCCGATCTGGCGGAGGAAGTCTATATCCTCGACCCGAGCGCCGCAGGCGCGGTGCACGCCGATAGCGCGACGATGGCGAAGACCGCGATGTCGGTGGCGCGCGATGCGGGCGGCGCGCTCAAGGCGGTGAAGGCGCTCGCCTCGCTGGCCAAAGGCGGCACCGGCTTCATCCCCGAAGGGCATTTCTCGCTGCACCTGACCGCTGCGGGCCGCTGCGCCGCTGCGGTCGAGGCCGATCTGGAAGAAGCGCATCGCATCGCCGCGCGCTGGGGCGGGATTGCGGTCGCGCCCACGATTCCGCGCGTCGCGCGCGCCGAACTCTTCGCCAATCTGAACGGCGTACTCGGCCCCACAGGCGGTCGCTGGGCCGCGCTCAACGCGAAGGTCGCGCATTCGGAGGCACGCCGGCTCATCGCGGCCTTCGACGCGATGATCGCGCCGCATGCCGAGGAAATGGCCGCGCACGGGATCACCTTCACGCGGCTCGCCTCCGCGCTCGCCAATCACTGCTTCAGTTTCGAGCCCGTTTTTCACTGGCAGGACAGTTGGCAACCGCTGCATCGAGAAGCGCCCGACACCCGGCATCTCGCGGGTTTCGTCGAGCCCGCTCCCAATCCGGAGGCGCGCGCGCTGGTCGACCGGCTACGGCACGAAACCGTCGAACTCTTCCGCAGCCTTGGCGCCGCCTCCAACCAGATCGGACGCACCTACCCCTTTCGTCCCGCGCTGTCGCCCGCGCCCGAGGCGCTGCTCGCAACCATCAAGCAGGCGCTCGACCCCCGGGGATTGATGAACCCCGGCGTGCTCGGCTTCGCCTGAATTTTCCAGGGAACAATCATCATGAGAAGCATCGGACTTTCCATTCTTGCGCTGGCAGCGCTGACGCTTGCGGGTTGCGGCGGAGACAAGGCCGCGGGCCCCGGCGACGAGGTCGCGCGCTGCGCCACCTGCCACAGTTTCGACAAGGATGGCGCAAAGCGCTCCGGACCCAATCTCCACGACATCCTTGGCAAGACCGCGGGAACGCAAGCTGGCTTCACCTATTCGAACGCGATGAAGGGCAGCGGCGTGACATGGACCGCTGAGACGCTCGACGCCTTTATCGCCGCGCCGAACAAGATCGTGCCGGGCAACCGCATGGGGTTTGCCGGAGAAGCCGACGCCGCCAGGCGCAAGGCGATCATCGCCTATATCGAGGCGGAAAGCGCCAAATAGGGCTCAGCAATCAACAATGTCCTCGGGCATATTCCAAATTTGTCCGGACATATTTTCATTCTCGAAAAGCTGCGCTAGCATCTCCGCGTCCAAACAAGGGGAGGAAAGACATGATGAAATACGTGTTGCTGGGTTGCGCGGCGTTGGGGACGCTGGCGGCGATGCCCGCGAATGCGAGGACGCTGGATCCGGCCAAGCCCGAAGACGCGATAGAGATCATGAAGCGCACCCAGTGCGGTGTGAAGGACGGGACGCCCGCGGTCTATTATTGGTCGGGAAAGGTCTATTCGCGCATCACCGGCGAGCCCGACCGACTGCTGTTCCACGGTGAGGGCATGAACGTTCGTCAGTGCGTCTCTGTCGCTGACGAGAAGCGCGGCACCGGCTATCGCCAGGTCAGCCGCGAGGTCATGGTGTTCACCGACCCGAAGACGGGCGAGATCCTGCGCACATGGACCAACCCCTGGACCGATGAGAAGGTCGAGGTGATGCAGATTGCCAACGATCCCGTTAACGCGCGCCCGAGCTTTCCCTATGGCGCCGACGGCAAACCCTTTCAGCTCAGCCACAAGCGCATGGGCCAGTGGTTCGCGATGCCGCTGGAGGTGCCGCTTTTCTATCACAACGTGCTTGCCGGCGATTATCAGGACTTTGTCGGCAACAAATATCACGCGATGGAAATATTCGATTTCGTCGCGCGCACCGACGAACTGCTCGATACGAAAAACCCGACGGCCTACCCCTCGGTGTCATGGGTCCGCATCTCGGACTGGATGCCGTGGATGAAGATGCGCGGTCGCCAGGGACAGATCGTGTTCAACGCCATGGGTACCAAGCTCAAGAGCTATGACGAACTGCCCAAGGTGCTGAAGGACGAGATCGCGGCAAACTACCCGATCTACACCCAGGCACCCCCTGTCGACGATGCGCGCCCCAATGAGACGACCTGGACGGTCTTCAAGAAATGGGTCGACGAAAAGCGCAAGGCCGCGCCGGAAGCGCCGAGACAGGGCCATTGACATGACGCGCCGCCGCGACGGTCCCGATTGCGTTTAGCTGATCACGGACCACCGCAAGGCGGCGGCACCCCCGCTCGAGTTGAGAGCGCACTAAAAAAGAAGCCCCGCCGGATACACTCCGGCGGGGCCTTTTTTGTTTGAAAGACAGCGCGTCAGAACTTGAAAGTGCCCTCGATCCCGAAGGTGCGCCCCCGGCGCAGCGTCGCGAAGAACGCGCGCGGCGCGCCCGTTTCGACCGCGAAGGCCTGCCCCTGGAAGGTACCCGTCGTTCCGACGTCGCGGCGGGCGTTGCCATAGCGATAGTCGAACCAGCGGGTAGCGAGCGGTATCGCATCCTCGTCCGTCAGATTGCGGCCGAACAATGTGAGGCTCCAGTGCTCGGTACGGACACCGAGCCGCGCGTTGAGCAGGAAGGCGTCTCCGGTCTTAGCGAGATTGTCGACCTGGATGTATTTCGCATCCTCATAGCTGAAGCTGGTGTTCGCAAACAGGCTCAGTCCGTTTGCGCCGACCTCTCGCTCGTAGCTCATCGAACCGTTGACAATCCAGGGTGAACCCAGCGGCATGCGTTTGCCCGTGATATCGCACAGCGGCAACATGTTGGCCGGCGGATTGTCGGTGTCGAAATTCGGCCGGAACCCGCCCGAATTGAGCGTAAAGAGATCGGCATCGCAGCCGTTGGTGAACTTGGCATCGACATAGGCGACGCCCAGCGAGACGTTCAGTCCGTTCGTTGGCGCCGCCTGCATTTCGAGCTCGAAGCCTTTGGTTTCCGCGTCGCCCTGATTGGTCACGATGGACGTGGAAGACTGGCCGGCGACTGTTGGCGGGATGGCCCGTGTGAGCTGAACGTCAGCCAGTTTGTTATAGAAAATCGCTGCGGAGAAGCGTGCGATGCGATCGGCCGTATCGAACTTCACGCCAAGTTCGCCGCCCTTCACGGTTTCCGGCAGATAGGCGGTCTGATCGGTGCCCGTCAGCGTCGATGCCGAAAGGCCGCCCGCGCCGTTGAACCCACCCGGCTTGTTGCCTTCTGCATAGACGGCATAGACGAGCAGGTCGTCGGTCGGCTTCCAGTCGATGGTGACGCGGGGTGTCCAATCCTTGAACTTGCCCGCGGGCAAGCACGTGCCGGTAAATCCGAACTGGCCCGCGCGGCCAGCTTCGCCCGCGCAGAAGATTGACGTCGCAGCGGCGCGTTCGATGATCGTCTTGCGTTCCTCGGCATAGCGGATCTCGCCAGTGACCGTGATCTCATCGGTCAATTCGGCGCTGAGCAATCCGAACACTGCAACATCTTCTATGCTTCCATATGCCGAAGCGTTGGTGCCCAATGCTTCGCCGGCGGTTGGATTGGCGAAGGTCAGATCCTGGTTGCGGTTTGTCTGCTTGAAATAATAGCCGCCCAGCAAGCCGCGAATGGGTTGGTCCGCGGGGCTGGCAAGACGAATTTCCTGACTGAAATCCTCCGTTTCATCGCGATTGGTGTTCGCAAATGCCGGCTCGACGGTCGCAGGCGGCACGGGCGGGAACAGGAAGAAGAAGCTGTCGGTGTGGTCGCCATCGTCGCCAAACAGATTGGTATTGTTCCGATAGCCGGTAAGGCTGGATACGATCCACCCGGAACCCCCAATGTCCCAATCGACAATGCCCGACGCCAGATACTGATCGTTGCGATTGCCATCGAACGCCGTGGCGTCGCGTACGCCAAAAAAGGTTGAGACGGGATCGTTGTTGACGCGAATGTTGTTCGGCTGAGGCTCGATCGTGCCGCAGAAATACTGGTTGGCGTTATTGGAAATGCCGATGGCCGGTTGGAACGTCGAAGTCGGTGAAACCGGCACGGGCGGTGGAAGGTTGCGCTGGCGATAACGCAGGCTGCGAAAACCGGGCATACAGTTGTTGGCATCGGCGCCCTGCAGGAAGATCGGCAGCGATCCGTCCCGGTCGTGCTGATATTGGCCACGCAGGCGGATCTTGATGTCGTCATTGGGTTTCGCGACCAGCGTCACATAGCCCGAATAGCTCTTTTCCTGGCCTACCTTGTTGCCGGTAAGCTGGTTGCGATACTCGCCGCCATATTCGTAATAGCGCCCGCCGGCAGAAATACCGACCACATCACCCATGATCGGCGCTGATATCGAGGCGCTCAGATCATAGGTGTCGTGCTCGGCAACGCTTGCCTTGCCAGAAACGGTCAGCGTGTCCGACGGATCCTTGGTCACATAGTTGATCGCGCCGGAATAGGTGTTGCGGCCATAAAGCGCCGACTGCGGGCCCTTGATGATCTCGACGCGCTGGATCGAGTTGGGGTCGAAACCCTGGATGTCACCTTGATAGTAGATACCGTCTACAAAATAGGCCGCGCCCGTTTCCACCCCGAACTGCACATTGGCGAGGACGTTGGACTGACCGCGAATAACGGGCCGGTCCGAAGTTCTTCCAAATGCCTGGCTGAAGCTGATGCCCGTCGCTTGCTTGGCAAAATCGTCGATCGAGTTCAGACCGAGCTGTTCGATCATCTTTTCAGAGACGGCGGAGACTGCCACTGGTGCGTCCGAGAGCGACTCTTCGGTTTTCCTCGCGGTCACAATGATGTCTTCGATACCGCCCTGCACTTCGGCGGGTGCTTCCTGCGCCAGTACCGACGCAGGCACCAAAGCCGTTGCCGCGAGCAAGGTTGCCCGGATCACGAATCGCATAGCTTATTCCTCCCCATTGAATGACGCCTGGAAGCTTTCATTGCCCCTCAAAGTTGTCCAGACATTTGAGCGCATATGGCGACAAATCCGATCTCTGTCATATAATTGCAACACCCACATTCCGTAGGGTTGTTGGGCTTTCAGGATTCTGTGACGCCTGCCCATTTTTGATTGCAGCAATGGAGACACAAACTATGTTGTCCGGACATTTAACGGAGTCTCCGCATGCCCGCCTACTTGATCGTCACCGCCACGATTTCCGACCGTGAATCCTTCCTTGCGGGCTACGGATCGCGTGCGGCCGCACTCGTCGAAAAGTTCGGCGGAAAATATCTGATGCGCGCGCCGGGCTGTCAGCTGCTCGAGGGCCGCTTCGGCGACGGCGGATCGGTGGTGATCTCCGAATGGCCAAGCAAGGAAGCCGCGCTCGCCTTCTGGAATTCCCCTGAATATGGCGAAGCGAAGGCGCTGCGCCAGGGCATCGCCGATTGCCAGGTGCTGCTCATCGAAGGGCCCGCGATCGCCGGCTGAACAAATTCACGAAAGGAATCCAGATGTCCAAATTCTACGCGATCATCACGAAGGACAAACCCGGCGCGACGGCCACGCGCATGGAGAAGCTGAAGGAGCATCTCGCGCATGTCGAAGCGGGGCTCGACCGGCTCGCGGTCGCGGGCCCGCTGCGTGACGAGGACGGCAATTTCACCGGCTCGCTGCTCGTGGTGAAGGCCGAAAGCGAAGCAGAAGCGCGCGCGCTGCTCGAGGCAGATCCCTATTACAAGGCGGATATCTGGTCCGATATCGAGATCCGCGCGTTCAATGCTGCTGCCGGCGACTGGGTCGGCGGCAAGACCTGGTAAGGAGGGCGAGATGGCACGCGTAGCAAGAATAGAGGCCACCGGCGGACCCGAGGTCATACGGTTTCATGATGCCAATCTCCCCGCTCCCGGTGCGGGCGAGGTACGCGTCCGGCACACCGTGCTGGGCCTGAACTTCATCGACACCTATCATCGCCGCGGCATTTATCCCGTCGAGTTGCCCGCCGA
Source organism: Sphingomonas sp. LaA6.9 (assembly GCF_022601895.1). GTDB lineage: Bacteria > Pseudomonadota > Alphaproteobacteria > Sphingomonadales > Sphingomonadaceae > Sphingobium_A. The sequence goes on along the minus strand of NZ_JAKVIO010000001.1, from coordinate 213,859 downwards.
ACTCGGCGTCGAGGGCGTTGGCGTGGTCGAAGCGGTGGGCGAAGGCGTGACCGGCTTCACGCCCGGCCAGCGCGTCGGCTATTTCGGCCCCGAGCGCGGCGCCTATGCAAGCGAGCGCAATATCGCCGCGGCCTCACTCTTCCACATACCCGACGATATCGACGATGAGACCGCAGCGGCGGTGCTGCTCAAGGGCTGCACCGTCGAGTTCCTCGTCGAACGCTGCGCGAAGGTGGAAGCGGGCTGGCCCGTGCTCGTCCATGCGGCGGCGGGCGGCGTCGGCCTGATCCTCGTCCAGTGGCTGAAGGCGGTGGGCGCGACGGTGATCGGCACCGTGAGCACCGAGGAAAAGGCCGCCGAGGCGCGCGCGGCGGGCGCCGACCATATCGTCTTCTACCAGAGCGAGGACACCGCGAAGCGCGTCCGCGAACTGACGGGCGGCAAGGGCGTGCGCGTCGTGTTCGACGGGGTGGGCATGTCGACCTGGGAATCCTCGCTAGACAGTTGCGGCATCCGCGGCCTGATCGTGAACTATGGCAATGCCGATGCGCCCGTGGGCGGCGTCAATCTGGGCGTGCTCGCGATGAAGGGCTCGCTCTATAACTCGCGGCCGATGCTCTATCATTATTATGCCGAGCCCGCCGAGCGTGCCGCAGGTGTCGAGCGGCTCTGGGAGATGCTGCGCTCGGACAAGGTCAGGATCACCATTGGCCAGCGCTATGCGCTCGAGGACGTGGCGCAGGCGCATGTCGACCTTGAGGGTCGCAAGACGACCGGATCGACGGTTCTGCTGCCCTGAACAGAAAAAGGCGATGTCGGCATCCGATCTGCCGACATCGCCCTTTCGACATGGAATATGAAGCGTGGCGTCAGGCCGCGCAGGCCATTTCCGGTGCCTGGTTGCCCTCAACCGTCTGCGCGCTGCGCGTGGGCAGGCTGGCAACCGCGCCGCCTTCCTCCTGCTCCGCAGACTTGTCGCGACGAACATTGGGCACCAGCAGACGCGAAAGCCCGACGATCACGCCGAGGACCGCGTAGCCGCCGATCATCGCCATCGGATTCCAGAGAATTCCGACCGACAATGCGATCCGCAGCCACAGCGGATTGAAGCCGAAATCCTCGCCAAGCGCGGCGCAGACACCGAACAGATTGTCCTCTTTGGCGACCTTGGCAGCGGAAGATTTTGCGGCTTGCATCACTGTTACTCCGTAGGGCGGGCGGTCCGTCCGGACCGCGATGATCTGCCCTACGCAGCAATCGTGCCAATCCCGTAAAGCCGGGATTTTTGGCGAAACCCGGCAGAAATGCACGGGAGATCTTGCGCGCTATCAGCGCTTCTCACCAAATGTTGGCATTTTTACAGCGCATTTCCGACGCGCCACTCGTCGCAAAGCGTTCGCCGAACGGGCTCGCCGTTCCGGAACCATTGCCATGTTCGCGCGCGCTTCTGTCCGTTACCGGACAATTCGATCATTTCGGTGAAGCGCAGATCGGCTTCAGTCTTGTGGACGAGATTCAGCATGACGATGCCGCCTTCCGTCTCCCAGCCATAACCCTGGAGCCGCTCGGTATCCCACCATAGCCGACCGTCGCGAAAGCTGGCGCCGAACACGCGTTCGAGCGTGCGGCCGTCCTGCCATCTCAACCAGTTGTGCTGGAGATAGGCGTGCGGCCCCTCTGCGGGGAATTCACAAAAGGTGCGCATGTGGTGGAAATCGCTGAGCGTGCCGTCGCGCTCGATGACGCGATATTCGCCTTCCCACCATCCGGCATGGCGCAGCATGGTGGGCATGGACCTCGCAAGGTCAGCCACCCAGCGCTTCCTCCGAATAGGCCGCGAGCGGCAACGCACTGCCCGACTGGCGGATGAGCGCCTGCCGGCGGAAGAAGCGCAGCAGGCCGCTTTCGCCCATGCGCGAGGGGCCGAGCCCACTCTTGCCGAAGCTCGACTTCTCGGCTTCCCAGACAAGCCCGGTCAGCGATCCGTCGTTGATCGAGACGCCACCGGCATTCAGCCGCACCGCGACGGCTTCGGCTTCCTGCGTGGTGCCCGCGAGCACCGCTGCCGAAAGGCCAAAAATGCCGCTGTTCGCGTGGGCAATCGCCTCATCGACAGTGTCGAAGACCGTCACGGGGATGACCGGGCCGAAGGTTTCCTCCTCCATGATCGCCATGTCAGGGGTGACGTTCACCAGGACCGTCGGGCGCAGATACTTGCCGCCGCCGAGCGTCTCGACCTGGCCGCCTGCAAGCACCCGCGCCCCTTTCGCCACGGCATCGTCGATCTGCGATTGAACGATCTCTGCCTGCCGCGCGAAGATGAAGGGGCCGATGTCGCCCTGATGGACATCGGGATAGTTGAGCCGCGCGGCCTGTGCCTGCTCAACGAGCGCTGCGAGGAAAGGCCCGGCGATGGCACGCGCGACATAGACGCGCTCGATCGACTGGCACGCCTGCCCCGTGTTGAGCACCGATGCGCGCAGCGCGGTCTCCGCCGCCTTTACCGGGTCGGCGCTGGCGAGCACCAGCATCGGATCCTTGCCGCCAAGTTCGAGGCTCGCGGGGATGAAGGCGCGCGCCGCGGCCTCGCCCACCTTGCGCCCGGTCGCGACCGAGCCGGTGAAGGCGATGAAGTCGACATGATCGACCAGTGCCGCGCCCGTCGCTCCATCGCCCTCGATCAGCGTCAGCACCGCCGCGACCTCGGGCACCTCCGCGATCGCCGCCATCAGCGGCCGGATGAAGCGCGGGGTGATTTCGGAAGGCTTGATGATGACAGCCGATCCCGCCGCGAGCGCGGGGATCGCATCGATCAGCGCCAGCGTCAGCGGGAAGTTCCACGGGCTGATCGCGCCGATCAACTGATAAGGCACCAGCCGCGTCGTCGTGGTGATCGTGGGAATGCCCGTCTGCCGATCGGCCACGGTGGCGGCAGCGATGATGCCGGGTGCGGTGTCCGCCCAGCGGATGAAGGTCCGCGTCATCGCGTCGACCTCGATCACCGAGATAGCGGCACGGCCTGTATCGGCGGTCAACGCCGCGATCAGCGCGTCGCGATGGCGCCCCATTGCGTCGGCCAGCTTGCGCAATGCGTCGCCGCGCCCCTCGGGGGTCTGTGCCGCCCAGCCGGGCTGCGCCGCGCGCAATTGCTTCGTCAGCGCCGCGATTGTCGCGCCGTCGACGGGTTCGATGACGTAGTCCGCCTCGCCCGTACGCGGATTGATGACCGCAAGGCTCATTGCTGAGCCTCCCAGCTCGCGACGATTTCCTCACCCGTCGCGAACCATGCCTCGGGCCGCGCGGCGAGCTTTTCGAGCAGCGCCTCGAACGCCGAAATGCGATAGGGCAGCGCCATGATATAGGGCGTGATGTGGAGCGGCAGCACGCGGCCGCCATGGGTCTTCGCTTCTTCCGCCAGCCAGTCGAAGGCGTCTATCATCTGCTGCGCATAGCTGTCGGCCGATTGCTGCTGCACCGTGACGATCTGCCGGTCGGACAATTCGTGGTTGAGCGGCAGGTTGATGAGCCCGTTGGTGAAACGCCAGGGCAGTTCGTCATTGGCCCAGTCGCAGGCATATTTCAGCCCCGCCTCTTTCAGCAGATCGGGCGTATTCCAGCTTTCCGAGCGCGCGATCGAGAGCCATCCCGTCGGGCGCTTGCCCGAAGCCTTTTCCAGCGAAGCGATTGATTGCGCGATCAGCGCGCGCTCGTCCTCGATCGGCAGGCCGCTCGCGATCGTGCCGTTCATGTCGGTCGAATGCGCGACGATCTCGTGCCCGTCGGCGACGATGTCCGCAATGATCTGCGGATAGCGATCGGCGATCGCGCCATTGGTGGCGACCGAAACGCGCACCCCCGCCTTTTTGAACGCGTCGAGCAGACGATAGAAGCCCACGCGCGTGCCATATTCCCGCGCGGTATAGTGACGATAATCGGGATAGCTGGTCTGCATGTGCCCCGGCGCGCGAAAGGGCGTGTCCGACGGCGTGATCGGGAACCATTCGAGGCTGACGCATACCCACACCGCAACCGATCTGCCCTCGGGCCATTGCACGGGCTTGCGATCGAAGATCGAGGACCATGGATAGAGATCATGGTCATAGCCTTCGCGACGCTTCGGATATTCGAGATAGGCGGGATCAAGCGCCATGGGCGGCCTCCGCATAATGATGTTCGTAATAATGGTCGGCGATCTCGCCCGCGCGCGCGATCCATGCGCGCCCGTCTTCGGCGATGTGGCGCAACACCTCGGCAAAGGGGCCGATGCGGTGCGGCTGGCCGATCAGATAGGCGTGCAAGGGGATGCACATCACGGTGCCCGATTCCTCGCCCTCTTCCGCCAGCCGCTCATACTGCCGGATCAGCGTATCGGCATATTCGCGTGGGCTCATGTTGTAGACGAAGAAGCCGTAATGGTCGTTGACCTCAAGGCTGTAGGGGATCGAGACCAGCCTGCCCGATTGCACCTTCACCGGCTGGGGCTGGTCGTCGTGATAAAGATCGCAGGTATAGTCGAGGCCATATTCGGCGATCAGGTCGAGCGTGCGCGGCGTGTGCGTCAGCGCGGGCGCGAGCCAGCCGCGGATCGTCTGCCCCGTCGCCTCGCGTACCGTGCGGATCGAATCCTCGATGATCGCGCGTTCTTGGCGCTCATCCATCCCGTAGCTGTAGCGCGTGTTGTAGATGCCGTGACTGAAGAACTCCCAGCCGCGCTCATTGGCGTCGCGGACGACCTCGGGATGATGCTGGCAGAGCGCGACCGACAGCGAGACCGAGCCCGGAAAACCGTATTTCGACATCGCCTCGGCCATGCGCCAGTGCGACACGCGGTTCGAATGATCGCGATGCGAAAAGCCCACGACATCGGGGTGGGGCTTCGCCCAGCTCTTGCGCAGCGGGTTCGCGGGCGGATCGATCTCATAATATTCGAGATTGGGCGCGACCCATACCGCCACCTTCTTGCCGCCCGGCCATGCGATCTTGGGGCGGCCGCGATAGGGAACGAAATCGTAGAGGCCGGGATCGGCTTCGCCTTCGCGCATCAGCGGGCCTCCAGCCAGTCGATCACCGCCTGAACCGGCTCGACATCGGCATATTTGAGCTGGAGGTCGGTCAGATTGGCGAAGTGATAGCTCTCATGCTTGTCCGCGCAGGTCTCAAAGGGGACGATGGTGCGAAAGCCGTAGGACAGCGAATCGACCGCGGTCGCGCGCACGCAGCCAGAGGTGCTGCCCCCCGTCACCACCACGGTGTCGACCTTGTGCCAGCGCAGGTAGCTCGCGAGCGGCGTCTCGAAAAAGGCCGAGGGCATGCGTTTGGTGTATTGCAGGTCGTTCGCGTCGATCTCGCAGCGCGGGTCGAATGCGTGGCGCTCGCTGCCATATTTGATGTTCTGCAGCGAATCGGGTGTGTCGGTGCGCGTGCCCCAGACGCCTGCATCACCCGCATCATCCTTGTAGCCGACGCGACTCCAGACCACCGGCATGCCCCTCTCGCGCGCCAGCCGCGAGATCGTATTGGTGTACGCGATCTGCGCGGGATCGGTCTCGTAGGCGGTCTTGAACATGTCGGTGCGCGTATAGGCCTGCTGGAAATCGACGTTCACGATCGCCAGCTTCTCGCCGAATCCGAACTTGTTGCGCGCCGGATTCGCCATCACTTCCTCGAAAATCTGGCGCGCAGTCCGGCCGTCGCAGACCATCCGGGTACCGATCAGCGTCATCACAAAACTCCTGCAAAATCGTGATTCGCACGATAGTTTGCGAAAAGGACTTGTCGAGTGGAATTTGTCCGGACAAATTAGAGCGCATGACAATCACCCGCCACTTCATCCGCGTCGGCAACCGCCGTGTCCATTACCGCAAGGCAGGATCGGGGCCGACACTGCTCATGGTTCATCAGAGCCCGCGCAGCTCCGCCGAATATGAGCCGCTCATGGAAAAATGGGCGCAGCATTTCACCTGTATCGCCCCCGACACGCCGGGATTCGGCCAGTCCGATCCGCTGCCGGGTTCGCCCGACATAGGCGCTTTCAGCGGCGCCTTGATCGAACTGCTCGACGCACTCGGAATCGAGAAGACCGCGGCATATGGCTTCCATTCGGGCGGAATCATCCTGGTGGGCGCGGTCAAGCGCCATCCCGAACGCTTTACCGCGCTCGCGACGGGCGGCTATGCCGTCTGGACGCCTGAGGAAATGGCGATCTTCGACAAGGATTACCTGCCCCCCTTCCAGCCCAGCGCCTATGGCGAGCACCTGACATGGGTCTGGAACCGCATCATCGAGCAGACCTGGTTCTTCCCCTGGTTCGACGTCCGCGATGGCGCGCGGATCAGCGTTGCGCATGACGATCCGATCAAGACCGACGCGGTGGTGCGCGACATGCTCGACAGCGGCGACGCCTATCGCGCGGGCTATGGTGCGGTACTCCGCGCGCCGCGCGACATTCCCGCGACCGATGCCGAGACGGTCCCCGTGCTGATCGCGGCCTATAATGGCGATCCGCTGCAGGCGCATATCGCGCGGCTGGGCGAGATGCCGCCGAGCTGGCGCGCCGAGGCCGTCGCCACGCCCGCCGACCTCGAGGACGCGTGCCTTGCGCATCTGCGCGCCGCGCCTGCTCTCCCCCCTCACCCGATCGCCGAAAGCGAGGACGGCGGCTTTGTCCGGGTCGCGGGCGCAGGCTTTGACGGGCTGATCCACTGGCAGGGCAATCCCGATGCCGAGACCGTGCTGATTCACGCTCCCGGCCGCGCCGCCGAGCTGTTCGACACCAGCGACGCGCTGGCGATCGACCTGCCCGGCCATGGCCTGTCGGACGACTGGCAGCATGGCTACACCCCCGATCTCGACGGCTGGAGCACGATTGCAGCGGCCGCGATCGCGGGGGTCAGCAGGGCGAAGACTCCCGTCATTATCGGCGAGGGCTTCTCGGCGATGCTTGCCGCAGCCGTCGCCCGGCAGGTCGGCGCGCGTGGCTGGGGCGCGATCGACGCTCATATTCCAACCGCCGAACGCACCGAAGACTGGGCCGAACACGCCATTCCCGACCAGACGCCCGATCGCCATGGCGCCTATCTGGGCGCCGCATGGAGCGCGGTCCGCGCAGGCCATTTCTTCTGGCCGTGGTTCGAGGCGAAGGCGGCCAACGCCATTCCCTTCACTGCCGGGGGCATCGCGCCCGAAGCGCTCGCCACCGAGCATCGCAGCCTGATCCGCGCCCGCGCGGGACGCGCGCTGCTCGGCGCGCTTGCGGCCGCCGATCGCAATGCGCTGGTCAGCGCCGCCCCCACCCTGCTCAAATGGGAGCGGGCCGAGTGGGCGAACGCGCGTACCGATATCTGGTCACCACAAGGTTTCTGAGAAGGAGAGTAATATGGGTATTCGCGAAGACATGCCGCTGCTGGCGCGCCATGAGGGCGTGTGGGACGGCGTCTACACCTATTACAACGCGGCCGGCGAGAAGATCGACGAGCACAAGTCGCGCCTGTTCTGCCGCTTCAAGGAAGATGGCGAGCACCCCTATCACCAGACCAACCATTATACGTGGGATGATGGCCGCACCGACATTCGCGACTTTCCCGCCGCCTATCACGACAAGCGCGTCTGGTGGGACAATGAGCTGATCAAGGGCTGGGCTGCCGAAGTCGGCCTCGACGAGTATAACCGTACCGTCATGCTCTACTGGCAGCGTCAGGGCGATCCGAGCCTCTATCTCTACGAGATGATCCAGCTTTCGGACGATGGCCAGTCGCGCTGCCGTACCTGGCACTGGATCCGCAACGGCAATCTGGAAACGCGGACCGCGATCCAGGAAAAGCTGGTCAGCCGTGACTGGGCGGCGATCGAGAAGGAAATGGAGGCACAGGCTGTCTGATCCACAGACCCTGTTCGGAAAGATCTGGGACCGGCACGTCGTTGCCGGTCTCGGCGGCGGCGCAGAGCTGATCGCCATTGACCGGATCTTCCTCCACGAGCGTACCGGCGCCGCTGCCCTCAACAGCCTGAAGGCAGCAGGCCGTCCGGTCGCTGATCCCTCGCGCGTGTTCTGCGTGATGGACCATATCGTCGACACGCGCCCCGGGCGTGGCGACCAGACGCTGATGCCCGGTGGGCAGGCCTTCATCACCGAGACGCGCGCCGCCGCCATCGAGGCCGGTATCACCTTGTTCGACGTGACCGATCCCGATCAGGGCATCGTCCATGTCGTCTCCCCCGAACTCGGCATCGTGCTGCCCGGCTGCACGCTGATTGCGCCCGACAGCCACACCTGCACGCAGGGCGCCTTCGGCGCGCTCGCCTGGGGTATCGGCTCTTCGGAGGCCGAACATGCGATGGCGACGGGCACGCTGCGCCTCACGCGCCCGAAGACGATGCGCGTCACCTTCACCGGCATACTGGCGCCGGGCGTGACTCCCAAGGACATGATCCTGACGCTGATCGCGCGCCACGGCGCGGGCGGCGGCAAGGGATACGCAATCGAATTCACCGGCGAGGCGGTGACCGCGCTCGACATGGAAGGGCGCATGACGCTCTGCAACATGGCGACTGAATTCGCGGCGATGACGGGCATGATCGCGCCCGACGCCAAGACCTTCGACTGGATCGCGGGCCGCCGCTACGCGCCCAAAGGCACGATGCTCGATCGCGCAATCGCCGAATGGCGGACGCTCGCCACCGATGAGGGCGCGACGTTCGATGCCGAGATCACGATCGACGCATCCGCAATCGAACCGATGGTGAGCTGGGGCACCTCGCCCGAACACAGCGCGGGCATTTCGGGGCAGGTGCCCGCCGATCCGCCCGAGCGCCCCGTCGCCTATATGGGCGTCGAGCCGGGGCAGAAGCTCGCGGGCATCCCGATCGACGCGGCCTTTATCGGCAGCTGCACCAATGGCCGCCTCTCCGATCTGCGCCGCGCCGCCGCGCTGCTGAAAGGCCATCATGTCGCCGACGGCGTGAAGGCGCTCGTCGTTCCCGGCTCGATGGCGGTGCGCCGCGCCGCCGAGGCCGAAGGACTCGACAAGGTTTTCGTCGAGGCGGGCTTCGAATGGCGGATGAGCGGCTGTTCGATGTGCTTTTATGCGGGCGGCGAAAGCTTCCCCGCAGGTTCGCGCGTCGTCTCGTCGACCAATCGCAATTTCGAGGGACGGCAGGGGCCGGGTATCCGAACGCATATCGCAAGCCCCGAAACGGTGGTCGCAAGTGCTATCGCGGGATGCATCGCCGATCCGCGGGAGATCGCCGCATGACGCCCTTCACGAAGCTGACAGCAATCGCCGCGCCGCTGATCCGCGACAATATCGATACCGACGCGATCATCCCCTCGCGCGAGATGAAGAGCACGGGCAAGACCGGGCTTGCCGAAGGGCTGTTCTCGGCCTGGCGTTATCTGACGCCGGGCGGGCGGGATCCCAATCCCGAATTCATACTCAACCAGCCCGCTTTCGCTGAGGCACAGATGATCCTTGGCGGGACCAATTTCGGCTGCGGGTCGAGCCGCGAGCACGCGGTCTGGGCGCTTGCCGAATATGGCATCCGTGCGGTGATCGCGCCCGGCTTCGCGCCGATCTTCGCGGGCAACTGCACGCGCAACGGCATCGTGCCTGTCGTCCTTCCCGCCGAGGCGGTCGCGGAGATCGCGGCGGATGGCGGTCCGGTCACGGTCGACCTCGAACAGCAGCGCGTCAGCCTTGGTGACGGCCGCCACTGGTCGTTCGATATCGGCGCCGAAGCGCGCGCGATGCTCCTCGAAGGGCTCGACGCGATCGACCTCACCTTCAAGCGCAGGGCGGAAATTACCGCCTTTCAGGCCGCCGACCGGAAGGCGCGGCCGTGGATCTATCTCGGAGAATTGCCCGCATGACGCGTATTCATATCAGCGAGGTCGGCCCGCGTGACGGGTTGCAGAGCATCGACAGGGTGATGCCGCTCGAAGCCAAAAAGGCGTGGATCGCCGCCGAAGCGGCGGCTGGCGTGCCCGAGATCGAGGTGGGCAGCTTCGTGCCGCCCTCGCTCCTCCCCCAGATGGCCGACACCGCCGAACTGATCGCCTTCGCGAAGGGGATCGAAGGGCTTTCGGTCGCGGTGCTCGTTCCCAATCTGAAGGGCGCTGAGCGCGCGATCGCCGTGGGCGCGGAAAAGATGTCGATCCCCTTTTCGATGTCCGAAACGCACAGCCTGAAGAACGTCCGCAAGGATCACGCCGCGATGGTGGCCGAGATCCGCGCGATTGCCGAACTGGTCGCGGCGCAGCCCGCCAAAGCGCGACCGCATTTCGAGGTTGGCCTCGCGACCGCATTCGGCTGCACGATCGAGGGGCCGGTGAGCGAGGACAATGTCGTCCGCCTTGCCACCGCCGCGATCGAGGCGGGCGCGGTAGAGGTCGGGCTTTCCGACACGACTGGCTATGCCAACCCCGCGCAGGTGAAGCGCCTCGTCCGCCGTGTGAAGGGGGAGATCGGCGCGGACAGGCTCAATACGCTCCACCTTCACAACACGCGCGGGCTTGGTCTCGCCAATGCGCTTGCGGGGCTTGAGGAAGGCATCACCACGCTCGACGCCTCGCTGGGCGGCCTTGGCGGTTGCCCCTTCGCGCCGGGCGCATCGGGCAATATCGTTACGGAGGACCTGGTCTTCATGCTCGCGGCCATGGGTTATGAAACCGGGATCGACCTCGAAAAGCTGCTGAAGGTGCGCGGGATCATCGCGGATGCGCTGCCCGGCGAGCCGCTCTATGGCTTCACGCCCGATGCGGGCCTGCCGCTCGGTTTCGCGCAGGTGGCGGCATGAGCGCGCCACAGCCGCTCGCCGGCCTCAAAGTCGTCGAGTTCACGCATATGGTGATGGGTCCCGCCGCGGGTGCGATCCTTGCAGCGCTTGGCGCCGAAGTCGTCCGCGTCGAGCCCGCCGAGGGCGACAAGACGCGCACTCTGCTGGGTTCGGGCGCGGGCTATTTCCCGATGTACAACCGCCACAAGAAGAGCATCAGCCTCGACCTCAAATCGGAAGATGGCCTTGCGACCGCGAAGGCGCTCGCGGCCGATGCCGATATCCTGATCGAGAATTTCCGCCCGGGCGCGCTCGACAGGCTCGGGCTCGGCTATGACGCGCTGTCAGAAGTCAATCCGCGGCTGATCTATTGCTCGGCCAAGGGCTTCCTCCCCGGCCCCTATGAAAAGCGCACCGCATTGGACGAAGTGGCGCAGATGATGGGCGGCCTTGCCTATATGACCGGCCCACCGGGCCAGCCCCTGCGCGCCGGATCGAGCGTGATCGACGTCACAGGCGGCATGTTCGGCGTCATCGGCGTACTCGCCGCGCTCGAGGAGCGGCACCGCACGGGCAAGGGCAAGCTCGTTCAGGCCTCGCTGTTCGAAACCACCGTCTATCTCGTCGGCCAGCACATGGCGCAGCTCGCGGTCACCGGTAAGCCCGCCAGCCCGATGCCCGCGCGCATCTCGGCGTGGGCGATCTACGACGTGTTCGAGACGCAGGACGATCCCGTCTTCATCGGCGTCGTCACCGATGCACTGTGGGAAAAATTCTGCAAGCTTTTCGGCCTCGACGAGCTCTGGGCGGATGAAGGTCTGCGCAGGAACAACGAGCGCGTGCTCCAGCGCGACCGCATCCTGCCGCAGATCCGCGCGCTGATCGCGAATTTTACGCGCGCCGAGGTGATCGAACGGCTCGAAGGCACCGGCCTGCCCTTCGCGCCGATCGGCAAGCCCGAAGACATGTTCGACGATCCGCATCTCAACGCCTCGGGCGCGCTCGAACCCGTAACGCTGCCCGATGGCCGCGAAACGCGCCTGCCCGCGCTCCCGATCGCGTTCGACGGACAACTGGCGGCGGCGGCATCGGCACTTCCGCAACCGGGTGCGGACACCGAGGCGATCCTTGCCGCGCTTGCCGTGATCGCCGGGAAGTAACGGCTTTCGTTCTAAGGGTTGCATCGACCGGAGCCCGCTGCAAAGGCAGAAGCTCACGACCGCATGGAGCGTCCGGCTGACGATGACGAATGCAGCTTTCGATGTGCAGGGCTATGATACGGTATCGCTTTTCGATCCCGAACTGGTGACTGCCGCGCGCGACGACATCAGCGATCATATCGATCGCGTCGCGCGCGCCCTGCACCTGCCATTCGAGCACAGTCGGCCGGATCTTCCGCTCGAAGGCCGATTGGACGGCATCGCGATCCGCGATCGTCCCTATGCGAACCTGCTGCGCCTCGCGCTTTGCACCGACGCGCATCATGGCCGGCGCCTGTCCACACTGGCGCAGTCCTGCATGCTTCGCGCCGCCGCCGAGCGGCTTGCGGGACGCGAAATCTCCGACGCCATCGTGCGCGTGCGCGCCAGCATCGCGGCGTTCCCCGAGGAGCGCCATGGCTGGCATTCGGACGTCGCCATTGCTGATGAAACGCACTGCGGGCGAGTCTGCATCACCGCATGGCTGCCGCTGATGGATACGGGGCCGGACAGCGGCGGGCTCGAACTGATCGCCGGAAAGCGCGCCGCGCCCTTTCCGCATGTGCGTGATGACGGATATCGGATCGAGGACGCGACCCTCGCCGACTTGCCGCGCGCGCAACCCGCATGTCCCGCCGGCAGCGCATTGTTTCTCGATCGCTTCACGCCGCATCGCACGCTGCCGAATGCAGGCCTGGCGCGCTTCGCGCTCGTTATCTGGTGCGTCGCCGCCTGACCCCCGACGCTATCGCGCATCCTCCCATGGCGGAACGGGCGCAAAAATCGATCCGAGCCATTCTGCGAACAGACGGACGGGCGCAGGGGTGAGTTCAGCGCGGGGATAGACCGCCTGAATGCTCACATCGGTTGCGCCCTCATGCGTCGGAAGCACGCGGACAAGCTTTCCGCGGCGCAATTCTTCGGCAATATCCCAGGTCGAGCGCAGCGCGATGCCCATGCCGCTGATCGCGAGCTCGCGGACAACTTCGCTCGAATTGGTGCGCACCACGCTTTCCCCGTCGATCACGGTCAACCCGTCCGGTCCCTCGATACGCCAGGGCAACTGGTTCTCGGCGGCGAGCAAATGGTGGCGCGCGAGGTCGGGCAACGTCATGAGTGCCTCTGCCTCTGCCAGATAGCCGGGCGCGGCGCACAGGATACGCCGGTTCGCCGCCAGCCGATGCGCGACCAGATTGCCTTCCACCGCACCGCCGATCCGGATCGCCAGATCGAAGCGACCACCAATCAGGTCGGTAAAACCGTCGCTGAGATCGAGTTCGAGCGCTATCCTCGGATGCCGGTCGAGAAAGGGCTTGATGTGAGGCGCCACATGCATGCGCCCGAACGAGGTCGGCGCGGTCACGCGCAGTCGTCCGGCGGGTACGCCGTGCCCCGCGATACGCGCCTCGGCCTCGCTCGCCGCGGCGAGGATGCGAACGAGATCGTCGTAGAAGCGCTGCCCCGCCTCGGTCGTGACGAGCCGCCGTGTCGTGCGGTGCGCCAGCCGCGTGCCCAGCCGGGCTTCCAATCGTGCGAGCCGCTTGGAGACCATTGCGGGCGAGAGCCTCAGTGCGCGCGCCGCGGCCGAGATGCTGCCGCTTTCCACGACGCGGACGAACAGCGCGTAGTCCTGATCCATTTTTTCACCAGAGTTGAAACAGCTTTCTATTTTGATCGTCTACCGATCAAATCGCGTGCCTGCTAGAGCGGCTGTACGTTGCCAAATGGAGAATCAGGATGACGATGGTCGATCGCGCCGGGCTGAAGGTTGCCGAGGTGCTCGCGAACTTCATCGAAAGCCGTGCCCTGCCCGGCACGGGCATCGAAACCGATGCGTTCTGGGCGGGCACCGCCGCCATCTTCGCGAACTTCGCCCCCGAAAATCGGACGCTGCTCGCACAGCGCGACGCGCTGCAGGAAAAGATCGACGCCTGGCATGCCCAGCGCGTCGGCCAGCCGATCGACGGCGATGCCTATCGGGGCTTTCTGGAAGAGATCGGCTATCTGGCGCCCGAACCCGCGCCCTTCGCGATCGGCACCGCTAATGTCGATGCCGAGGTTGCGACGCTCGCGGGGCCGCAGCTCGTCGTCCCCATCCTCAATGCACGCTTCCTGCTCAATGCCGCCAATGCGCGCTGGGGAAGCCTGTACGACGCGCTCTATGGCACCGACGCGATCCCGGGCGCCCCTGCGGGCAAGGGCTATGACGCGGCGCGCGGCGCGCAGGTGATCGCGCGCGCCAGGGCGTTTCTCGACGAGGCGGTGCCGTTGGCCGAAGGAAGCTGGGCGGATCTGGCGAACCCCGAACAGGGCATCGCGATCCGTGACCCCGGCCAATATGTCGGCAAGTCCAAGCTCGGCCGCCTGTTCCGCCACAACGGGCTTCACATCGAAGTCGTCTTCGACCGCAATCATCCAATCGGCAGGGACGATCCCGCGGGGATCGCCGACGTCATCCTCGAATCCGCGCTGACCACGATCTGCGACCTCGAGGATTCGATCGCGGCGGTCGACGCCGAGGACAAGGTCGCCGCCTATGCCAACTGGCTCGGCCTGATGAAGGGCGATCTGGAAGATACGTTCGAGAAGAACGGCGCGATGATGACGCGGCGCCTGAACGGCGATCGCAACTATACTGCGGCTGACGGATCGGTCGTCACGCTGCCCGGCCGCAGCCTGCTCTTCGTGCGCAATGTCGGGCATTTGATGACGACCCCCGCAATCACGCTGCCCGATGGCGGCGAGGCGCCCGAGGGTATTCTCGACGGCATCGTCACCAGCCTGATCGCACTCCATGACCTGAAAGCCGTGGGCGGCCTGCGCAACAGCAAGGCGGGTTCGGTCTATATCGTAAAGCCCAAGATGCACGGGCCGGACGAGGCGGCGTTCACCAACCGGCTGTTCGACGCGGTCGAGGACCTGCTTGGGCTTCAGCGCCATACGCTGAAGGTCGGCGTGATGGACGAGGAGCGCCGCACATCGGCAAATCTCGCCGCGTGCATCCATGCGGTGAGGGACCGCATCTGCTTCATCAACACGGGCTTCCTCGACCGCACCGGCGACGAGATGCATACCTCGATGCAGGCGGGGCCGATGATCCCCAAGGCCGAAATGAAGACAAGCGCCTGGATCCAGGCCTATGAGGACCGCAATGTCCGCATCGGCCTGAAGCACGGCCTCTCGGGCCGCGCGCAGATCGGCAAGGGCATGTGGGCCGCGCCCGATCGCATGGCCGACATGATGGAGCAGAAGATCGGGCACCCCAGGGCGGGCGCCAACACCGCCTGGGTGCCCTCACCTACCGCGGCGACGCTGCATGCGCTGCATTATCATCAGGTCGATGTCTTTGCGGTGCAGGAGCGACTCAAGGGCGACGCCGTCCCATCGCTCGACGCGCTACTGACCGTGCCGCTCGCGCTCGGCCGCAACTGGACCCAGGACGAGATCACGCGCGAACTCGACAATAACGCGCAGGGCATTCTCGGCTATGTCGTGCGCTGGGTCGATCAGGGCGTCGGATGCTCCAAGGTTCCCGACATCAACGATATCGGGCTGATGGAGGATCGCGCGACGCTGCGCATCTCCTCACAGCACATGGCCAACTGGCTGCTCCACGGCGTCGCCACCACCGATCAGGCCGAGGCGGCGCTCAGGCGCATGGCTGAGAAGGTCGACGGTCAGAATGCGGGCGATCCGCTCTATCAGCCGATGTCGGGGCGCGAGGATGAGAGCCTCGCCTTTCAGGCGGCGCATGCGCTGGTGTTCGAGGGGGTGTCGCAACCCAATGGCTATACCGAACCGCTGCTCCACCGCTTCCGCGCAAAGGTCAAGGCGCTGGGGTAAGTCCGGTTCGACGCGCGCACAAGTTGTCATGCTGAACTTGATTCAGCATCCATGAACACGAACCTGTCCGAATGACGATCGAAATCGTGTTCATGGATCCCGGATCAAGTCCGGGATGACGGCAGGTGTGCGGTGTATGGCGCGGCCAAAACTTCTGCTCTCTGCGGCAACAGATATCCGATCATTGCCCTTGCAGGATACCGCACCATATTCAGCCGCATGACAGCATTCTCGGTACTCGACCTCTCCTCGATCGTCGAAGGCAGCAATGCGGGGCAGGCGCTCGCCAACTCGCTCGATCTCGCGCGCCATGCGGAGGCGCTTGGCTACAAACGCTTCTGGATGGCCGAGCATCACGGGATGGCGGGGATCGCGAGCGCCGCGACCGCGGTCGCACTCGCCTATGTCGCAGGCGGCACCGCGACGATCCGCGTCGGTGCGGGCGGGATCATGCTGCCCAACCATTCGCCGCTGGTAATCGCCGAGCAGTTCGGGACATTGAACGCGCTCCATCCCGGACGCATCGATCTCGGCCTCGGCCGCGCGCCTGGCTCGGACATGACGGTGGCGCGTGCGCTGAGACGCAATCTCGACACCGACCCCAACCAGTTCCCGCGCGATGTGGTCGAGCTTCAGGGCTATCTGGCAGGCGATCCGCAGCTCGGCATCATGGCGGTGCCCGGCGCGGGCGAGAATGTGCCGCTCTACATCCTCGGCTCAAGCCTGTTCGGAGCGCAGCTCGCCGCGATCCTCGGCCTGCCCTATGCCTTTGCCTCGCATTTCGCGCCGGGTGATCTGGACGAGGCGATTGCGCTCTACCGGCGGAACTTCCAGCCCTCCGCACAGCTTGCCCGACCCTATGTGATGGCGGGATTCAATATCTTCGCCGCGGATACCGACGAAGAGGCCGAACTGCTCGCGAGTTCGATGCAGCAGGCGTTCGTCGCGCTGCGCACGGGCAATCCGCGCCAGCTTCCCCCGCCCGTTCCCGGCTATCGCGACACGCTTCCCCCCAATGCGGTCGCGATGCTTGATCATGTGCTGCAGGCCTCGGCGATCGGATCTTTCGACACGGTGCAGCGCAAGGTGGCGGCTTTCCTCGAGCGCACACATGCGGACGAGCTGATCATCGCGTGCCAGATGTTCGATCATGAGGCGCGCAAGCGCTCGTTCAGCATCGCGATGGATGTCCACAACGCACTCGCCGACACCGTCGCTGCCTAACCCTTCAGGGCGATACTCCGAGTGATCCCGATTGCGTCGAGGAAATCGCGGTCGTGGCTGACCACGAGCAATGCACCATCAAACGCGTTGAGCGCCGCCTCCACCGCTTCGGTCGAGGCGATGTCGAGGTGGTTGGTCGGTTCGTCGAGCATCAGCAGCTCGGGCGGTGCGCTACCCCCGAGCACACAGGCCAGCCCGGCGCGCAGCATCTCGCCGCCGCTCAGTTCGCCAACCCGGCGCAAGGCCGCATCGGCGCGAAAGAGGAAGCGCGCGAGCGCCGCGCGACAGCCATTCTCGCTCTCTCCGGGGTTGAGCCGGCGATAATTGTCGAGAATCGTCTGCGCGGGATCGAGCAGCGCGACCTGCTGGTCGAGCAGCGCCACGCGGCCGCGCCGAATCTGACCTGAAGACCGTGCTAGCTGACCGGCCGCGAGCCGCAGCAGGGTCGATTTTCCAGAGCCATTGGGGCCGGTCAGCGCCACGCGTTCGGGTCCGACAATCGTGAAGCTCAAATCGTGCAGCACCGCGTGATCGGGCGCGGGACCGCCCGTCACCTGATCGAAGGCGAGCACCGTGCGCCCCGCGGGCAGGCCGCTCGGCGCAATCTCGAAGCGCAGCGCGCGCAGTTGCTCGACGCCTGCCCGCGCGTCGTCCAGAGCCTCGGCGGCCTCGCCGCGCAGCCGGTCGGCGAGGCGGCTGGCGCTGCCACCACTCCGCTCGGCGCGATCCTCGCGCGCGCCGAGAAGGATCTTCGGCATGCCGCCCTTTGCGGCGTTGCGTCGACCCGCCGCATCGCGCCGCGCCTTGCGTTCACGCGCGACCTGCACCTCGCGCTCGACGCGCTTCGTCTCCTTCTGCGCATTGTCGAGCTGGCGCTCGGCGGTCGCCAGCTCCTCCGCCTTTTGCGCGGCATAGTGCTCCCAGTCCCCGCCATAGGATTTCAGCCCCAGCGTCGTCAGCTCGACGATCCGGTCCATTTCACGAAGCAGCGCGCGATCATGACTGACGACGATCGCGCCACCGCGCCAGTCGCGCAGCACGCGCGCCACAGCCAGACGCCCCTCGGCATCGAGATTGTTGGTCGGCTCGTCGAGCAGGATCAGGTCGGGTTCCGCGAAAATGAGCGCGGCCAGCGCGGCGCGCGTGCGCTGCCCGCCGCTGAGTTTGGCGAGTGGCCGGTCCACGGTCACGTCCGCGAGCCCGACCTGCTCAAGCGCTTCCTCGATCCGCGGCGCGATCGTCCAGTCGGCCTCAGCCAGATCCTCGGCCAACCCCGTGCCTGCCTCCGCCCTCGCGGTTGCATCGAGCACCCGGCGCACGCCGAACAGATCCGCGACGTTTTCGTGCAGCGCAACCTGCACGATCTGGCGCAACGTGCCGACTACGCCCGTGCGGACGACCTCGCCCGAACCCGGCGCGAACTCGCCCGCGGCGAGGCGGAGCAGCGTCGACTTACCCACGCCGTTGCGGCCGATCAGCCCCGCACGCTCGCGCCCGAAGCCGGTTGTTATGTCGGTAAAAAGTGGCCGACCGTCAGCGGTCGAAAAGCTCACATTGCGGAAGGTAACAAGCGAAGACATATGCGGAATCCGGTTCGATCTGGCTGGCAGGAATGACTGTCAGTCGCTGGATCCGCATCGAACTTTCCTTCACTTGCTGTTCGTCGGTGGAGATAGAGCCCGCGCGATCGCAATTCAATGACCTTGCGATTGCGGCCACCCGGCTTGGCGCTATCATCGGTCGCCATGACCGATCCCGTCCTTACTCCCGTCGGATATGATACGTTCGTGGCAGATATCCACACGCTCGCGACTGCGCTTGCCGACAGCGAATGGCAGCCCGGATTCATCATCGGAATAGGACGCGGGGGACTCGTGCCCGCAACCTATCTGTCGCATGCGTGCGGCCTCCCGCTGCTCTCGGTCGATCATTCGACTGGCATTGAGAGCTTTGGCGATCGGCTGCTTGGCAAACTTGCGGGCCAGACGCGGGATGGCGCGCACTTGCTCGTGGTCGACGATATAAACGACAGCGGGCGCACGATCGGCCATATCCGGCGTGCGCTCCGGGCGGCGGGCAGTGTGGCCGACAACATCCGCTATGCGGTATTGATCGACAATGTCACTTCGACCGAGCGCGTCGACTATTACGCGCGTAGCATCGATCGCACCGTCACCAAGGACTGGTTCGTCTTCCCGTGGGAGGCCGTTGCCGACCGCACAAGCATATTGCGCGACGCCGCTGAAGTGCCCGAGCGGATCGCGTAGCACCGCTTCCCCTAGCGCCGCTTCCCCTGGTGCCGGATATTGGCCGGCCGACCGCGCCTGATGATCGGCCGCCCGCGCTTGTCGCGGTTGTTCCGGGGTGGCGGCGCCGCGCCCCGGCCCTCGGGAAGCTCGAAGCGCAATGCGCCATTCACGGGATTGGCTTCGGCGAGCCGCAATTGCAGCCGCTGCCCGATCGTATAGACCGTCTCGCTGTCCTCGCCGGTGAGGCTGTGCGTCGTCTCGTCATAGCGGAAATACTCGCCGCCAAGATCGCGCACGGGCACCAGCCCGTCGCCGCCCAGCCCCTCGACCGTCGCGAAGAAGCCGAAATTCTGGACGCCGGTGATGCGCACGTCGAGTATCTCGCCCACCTTTTCGCTCAGATAGGCGGCGACATAGCGGTCCATCGTGTCGCGTTCGGCCTCCATCGCGCGGCGCTCGAGCTGGCTGATCATCTCGCCAATGCGCGGCATCGAGGCCGCCTCGTCGGCGGTCAGCGCGCCCTCACCCAGCTTGTACGCCCCCGTCAGCGCGCGGTGCACGACAAGGTCGGCATAGCGGCGGATCGGCGATGTAAAATGCCCGTAGGAACCTAGCGACAGCCCGAAATGGCCCTGATTGACGGGGGCATAATAGGCCTGGGTCTGGGTACGCAGGATCTGCTCCATGACCTGCGGCTTGTGATCGGCCTCACCCACGCGTGCGATCACGTGATTGAAGGTCGCGGGGCGGATCACCTGCCCAAGCGCGAATTCGAGCCCGAAGGTCTTGAGATACTCCTTGAGCGCCGCCAGCTTCTCGCGCGCGGGCGGTTCGTGGACGCGGTACATAACCGGCGCCTTCTTCGCCTCGAGCGCCTTCGCCGCCGCGACATTGGCCGCGATCATGTAATCCTCGATCAGCTTGTGCGCATCGAGCCGCTCGCGCGGCGCGACCGAGAGGATGCGCCCCTTCTCATCGAGCGATATCTGGCGTTCGGGCAGGTCGAGGTCGAGCGGCTCGCGCGCCTCACGCGCCTTGTAGAGCGCGCGCCAGCACGCCCAGAGCGGCTTGAGCGCATTCTCGACCAATGCCGGATCGACGCCGTGGCTCGACAGATCCGCGGGATCCAGCGCGCAGGGCGACGACGTGACATCGACGCGTTCTTCGCCCGCAGCGTCGATCGCGGCTTGCGCGTTCTCATAGGCGATGTTCGCCGACAGCCGCACCACCGCACGCGTGAAACGCCAGCCCTTGATCTGGCCATCCTTCGAGATCGTCAGATGGCATGCCATCGCCGCGCGGTCCTGCCCGGCCTTCAGCGAGCAGACGTCCGCCGACAATATCTCGGGCAGCATCGGCACGACGCGATCGGGAAAATAGACGCTGTTGCCGCGCTTCTTCGCCTCGCGGTCGAGCGCTGAGCCCGGACGCACATAGAAGCTGACATCGGCGATCGCGACGATCGCCTTCCAGCCGCCAGAATTTGCCGGGTCTTCATCGGGTGCCGCCCAAACCGCGTCATCATGGTCGCGTGCGTCTGCGGGATCGATCGCGACGATCGGCAGGTGGCGCAGATCCTCGCGATCCTTGCCGAGATCGAGCTTTGCGACGGTTTTCGCCTCTTCGAGCACCTCGTCGGAAAAGACGTGCGGTATGCCGAGCTTGTGGATCGCGATCAGCGAGAAGCTACGCGGCTCGAACGGATCGCCCAGTTTCTGCGTCACGCGTGCGGTGATGCGCGGTGGCCGCCCGGTCTTTTCGGCGAGCACGAGATCGCCCGCTTCCGCGCCGCCAAGATCGGAGATAGCAAGGTCGCGGCGTTCCTTCTTGTCGAGCCCCTTGAGCCAGAACTTGCCGCCCTCGTCGTGGATCACGCCCATCATCAGCTCGGACCCGCGCGCGAGCTGCTTGAGCGGATGCGCGATCCAGCCCTTGCCCGCCTCCTCGGTGCGCGCGAGCACGCGGTCGCCGACGCCCAGAGCGCCCTTTCGGCCTTTTTCCTTGAGACGCAGGCGCGGCTCGGGCCCTTCCGCCTCCCAGCGTTCGGGCACGGCCCAGGCCTGCCCGTCCTCATCGACATCGGTGACGCGCAGCACGGTCACCTTGGGAATCCCGCCCATCTTGTGAAAGGCGCGACCGGGGGCGCTGTCGATCAGCCCTTCATCGGCCATGTCCTTGAGCAGCGCCTTGAGCTGGATCTTCTCCTGCCCCTTCAGCCCGAAAGCCTTGGCGATCTCACGCTTGCCCGCGGGCTGGTCGGACCCCGTGATGAAATCCAGGATCTGCTGGCGGGTCGGAAGGCCCGTGTGCTTTTGTTTCGCCATTCTATCCACATAGGCTTTCACGACCGGCCGTCCAACGGATAAGACGGGCAAATGGTCCACGATCTTCTCATCGTCGGCGGCGGCATCAACGGCACCGCGATCGCGCGCGAGGCCGCACTCAACGGCCTTTCGGTCCTGCTTGTCGAGAAGGACGATCTCGCCGCGCATACCTCATCGGCGTCGACCAAGCTCATTCACGGCGGGTTGCGCTATCTCGAATATTACGAATTTCGGCTGGTGCGAGAGGCGCTCAAGGAGCGCGAACTGCTGCTTCATGCGGCGCCGCACCTGATCCGCCCGATGCAGTTCGTGCTGCCACATGCGCATGCCGTCCGGCCATGGTGGCTCGTGCGGCTGGGGCTGCTGCTCTACGACACGATTGGCGGCCGTAGCAGCTTGCCTCGTTCACGAGGAGACGGCCTAATCGACGCCAAGGAACTCACCGCACAACTCAAGAATCCGCTGGGCCACCACTTCTTCTACTGGGATTGCGCGGTCGACGACGCACGCCTGACCCTGTTCAACGCGGTGGACGCGGCCGCCAACGGTGCGGAGATCGCCACGCGCACCGCATTGCTGCGCGCGGATATCAAAGACCGGCTATGCCATGCGATGCTGTCGGACGGGCGCACCATAATGGCGCGTGCGGTCGTCAATGCGGCGGGGCCATGGGTCGAACAATTGCTGCACACACTTGGCGCAGATGGCCGCAATCGCATCCGGCTGGTCCGCGGCAGCCACATCATCGTGCCGCGGCTTTTCGCCGGCGAACACGCCTACATGCTCCAGCAGCCCGACCGGCGGATCGTCTTTGCGATCCCGTACGGCCATGACTCCACGCTGATCGGCACCACCGATATTGCCGTGGACACGCCTGAGCAGGTAGCGATCTCGGAGGAGGAGATCTCCTATCTTTGCGCCGCCGCGAACCGCTATTTCGCGCGCCAGATCGCACCGGGCGATGTCGTCGCGACCTATTCGGGGGTCCGCCCGCTCTATGACGATGGGACATCGGACGCGAAGGCGGTGACGCGTGACTATGTGCTTGAACTCGACGATTCCGGGGCACCGCTACTCTCTGTCTTCGGCGGCAAGATCACGACCGCACGCCATCTTGCGGAGGAAGCACTCGGCAAGCTTGGGCCGGTGCTGGAGCTCACGCCCCGCGTCGTCACACGTGCCCGTGCTTTCCCCGGCGGAGACATCGCACATTTTTCCGATTTTCTGGCCGAGGTCCGCACGCAATGGCCCTTTCTGGGCGACGCGCGCGCCGAACGCATGGCGCGCGCCTATGGGACGCTGCTGCGCGACATGCTCGCCGAAGTCGCGGCCGAGGCAGACATGGGCGAGGATCTCGGCGCGGGCCTGACCGAGATCGAGCTCGAATGGATGGTCACGCGCGAATGGGCGCGCGCCGCCGAGGACATACTCTGGCGGCGCAGCAAACTGGGGCTTGGCGCCGATCCCTCGCTGGAACGGCGCGTCACCGAATGGCTCAGTAAGCGCGCCCGATCAGGATTCGCTCCACCGCAGCCGCGCCCGTGAAGAAGCACGCCCCGTCGACGGGCTTCGCGTCGTTGGGGACGTTACGCATGGTGAGCTTCAGACCCTTGAGCTTCTCGACAATGTCCTCAAGCTCGGCGCCCGTCGGCTTCGACCACTGCACTTCGACCCAGCCGGCGAACTTGCCCGCCTTTTCGTAAAAGCCCTTGAGCCCTGCGAAATCGGTCACGTCACGCGTAATGTTGCTATCGGTGCGCGCCTTCGCCTCGGCGAAGAGCGAGGACTGGATATCCTCGAGCGCCGCCGTCGCCGCGCCGACGAACTCGCCCTGCGGCCGGATTTCCGATGCCAGCTTGCCGCCCTGGTCGTAGAGCCGGTCACGGCGCAGCACCGAGACATTGCCACCTGCCACGTCGCGCGGGCCGACCTCGACGATCAGCGGCGCGCCCTTCTTCACCCACGCCCAGCGCTTGTTCGACGCCTTTTGGGCACGCGCATCGAGCAGCGCGCGCACCGGCTCGCCAAACGCCGAAAGCGCGTTCAGATCGCGGACCAGCGCCTTGCAGTAATCAAGCACGGCCTCGTCCTCGTCATTGTCGCGCAGCATCGGCACGATGACGATCTGGTGCGGAGCAACGCGCGGCGGCACGCGCAGGCCGTCATCGTCGCCATGCGTCATGATCAGCCCGCCAATCATCCGCGTCGACATGCCCCAACTCGTCGTCTGGGCGAGTTCGAGCTCGCCTTCCTTGTTCTGGAACCTGATGTTCTGCGCCTTGGCGAAATTGGTGCCGAGGAAGTGGCTGGTGCCGGCCTGGAGCGCCTTGCCGTCCTGCATCATCGCCTCGATCGAATAGGTCGCGACCGCACCGGGGAAGCGCTCATGCTCGGGCTTCTCGCCCGCAACCACGGGCATCGCCACGCAATCCTCGGCAAAGGCGCGATAGACTTCAAGCATCTTCAGCGTTTCCTCGCGCGCCTCGGCTTCGCTGGCGTGCGCGGTATGGCCTTCCTGCCAGAGGAACTCGCTGGTGCGCAGGAACATGCGCGTGCGCATCTCCCAGCGCACGACGTTCGCCCACTGATTGATGAGCACGGGCAGATCGCGCCAGCTCTGCACCCAGCGCGCGAAGGCGGTGCCGATCACCGTCTCCGAGGTCGGGCGCACGACCAGTGGTTCTTCAAGCTTCGCTTCGGGATCGGGGATCAGTCCGCCCTTGCCGTCCGCGACCAGCCGATGATGCGTAACGACCGCCATTTCTTTCGCGAAACCATCCACATGCTCGGCTTCCTTCGCAAAATAGCCGAGCGGGATGAAGATCGGGAAATAGCAGTTTTCGTGCCCCGTCGCCTTGATCTCGGCGTCGAGCAGCTTCTGGATGCGCTCCCAGATGCCATAGCCCCAGGGACGGATGACCATGCAGCCGCGCACCCCCGATTCCTCGGCGAGATCGCCCTCGGCGATGACGGCCTGATACCAGGCGGCGAAGTCCTGTTCGCGGGTGACGTTGAGCGCGTGTTTCACGGATCTACTTTCGACGGTGCATGGGTTTTGAGGCGCCGCCTTAAACCAGATCGTCCCTCGCGCGAAAGCGGGAATACCCGTTCTGCGGCAATGACGGGCTGTATTTTTCGGACAATCTGTAACAAGGCGCTTCGCATGGCCCAAACCGCAGCGCATCCGCACCGTCCCCTTTACGCGCTCGGCCTGCGCCTCACCGCTGTCTTCTTCCTCGCCAGCATGAGCGCGCTGATCAAGCTGGCGTCGACCCGCGGCGTTCACCTTGCCGAAGCCATCTTCTTCCGACAGTTCTTCGCGTTGCCCGTGGTGATCCTGTGGGTGATGGCGGGACCGGGGCTGGGCTCGCTCCGCACCGCGCGGATCGGCGCGCATGTCGTACGCACCGTGGTGGGATTGCTCGGCATGATCGCGACGTTCGGATCGATCATCCTGCTGCCGCTCGCCGAACAGACGACGCTCGGATTCACCGTGCCGATATTCGCCACCATTCTCTCGGTCGCATTTCTCGGCGAGAGGGCGGGGATCCACCGCTGGGGTGCCGTGCTGGTCGGATTTATCGGGGTGCTGGTCGTCGTCCAGCCGGGCAGCAACCATTTTCCATTGATCGGTGCGATCGTCGGCCTCACCGCCGCCTTCATGATCGCGGTGGTCAGTATCCTGCTTCGCCAGATCGGCCGCACCGAGACCGCCCCGACCACAGTCTTCTGGTTTTCGCTCCTGTCCATCATTCCGGCGGGCATCGTCTATGCCTTCTTCGCCCAGCCGCATGACCTTACCGAATGGCTGCTGCTGATCGGCGTCGGTGTCGCAGGGGGGCTGGGCCAGATGGCGCTGACCGGTGCACTGCGCTGGGGCCCGGTGTCGCTCGTTGTGCCGATGGACTATTCGAGCCTGATCTGGGCGACACTCTATGGCTGGCTGCTCTTCAGCGCGCTGCCGACCGCCGCGACATGGATCGGCGCCCCGATCATCGTCGCCAGCGGCCTCTACATCGTCTGGCGCGAACATCGCCTCAGCCGGCAAAACACCGACATGGCGACGACCGCCGCGGATTAGGCGAGCAGCGCCGCCATCGCTTCGGTTACCGCTTCGGCATCGAGCCGATAGGCGCGGTAGAGGTCGGGGAGATCGCCCGTCTGGCCAAAGCGGTCAGTGCCGAGCGGGACGACGCGCTGGCCACGCACGCCGCCAAGCCAGGACAGCGCGGCGGGCGAACCGTCGAGCATCGTGACCAACCCCGCCCCGGCGGGCAGTGCCGACAACAGCGCCTCGATATGCGACGCTTTGCGTGCGCCGCCCTTCCAGCGCGCGGCCTCGACCGCTGACCACTCGCGGTGGAGCAGATCGGGCGAGGTGATCGCGAGCAGGCCGAGCCCCGGCATCTCCTCGGCCATCGCCTCCCACGCCGCCAGCGCCTCGGGCGCGATCGCGCCGCAATAGACGATCGCGGCTTCCGCCCCCGCACCCGGCCTGCGCAGCCAGTAGCCGCCGCGAATCGCGTCAGCCTTCCAGTCATCATCGGCACGTTCGACCTGCGCGATGCTGCGCGTCGTGAGGCGCAGATAGACGCTTTCACCGTCCAGCGCCTGAATCAGCCGGAACCCCTCCCCCATCAGCACAGCCAGTTCGTCGACAAAGGCGGGTTCGTAATGACGCAGACCGGGCTGCCCCATCGCGATCAGCGGCGGGTTGATCGACTGGTGCGCGCCGCCCTCGGGCCCGAGCGTGACGCCCGAGGGCGTCGCGACAAGCATGAAGCGCGCATCCTGATAACAGGCATAGTTGAGCGCATCGAGCCCGCGCGCGATGAAGGGATCATAGACCGTGCCGACGGGGAACAGCCGCTCGCCGAATACGTCGCCCGCAAGGCCAAGTGCGGCCAGCATGAGGAACAGGTTGTTCTCCGCAATGCCCAGCTCGATATGCTGGCCGGCGGCGCTGCCGCCCCATTTCTGAGCGGAGGGGATGCGCGCCTTCTGGAAAACATCCTCCATGTCCTGCCGACGAAACAGCCCGCGCTGGTTCACCCACGCGCCGAGATTGGTCGAGACGGTAACATCTGGCGAAGTGGTGACGATCCGCTCCGCAAAGGCCGAGCGCCCCTTGGCGAGATCGAGCAGGATCTTGCCGAACGCGGCCTGCGTCGATTGCTCCGCGCCTTCGGGCGGCGTGATTGCGGGCACGTCGATGACCGCCGCCTTGTCGCGCTTGTCGCGCACCAGGGGCGATGCTTCCGCCAGCGCGCGCGCCGCACTCGTGGCATTGTCGCCCAGCCCGGCCCAGGGCTCCCATTCCGCGCCCGCCGCAATGCCGAGCTGGTCGCGCAAGCCTTCGATCTGCGCAGGGTTCATCAGGCCCGAGTGATTGTCCTTATGCCCTGCGAAGGGCAGGCCATAACCCTTTACGGTATAAGCGATAAAGATCGTCGGCACATCGTCCTGGCAGGCGTCGAATGCTTCCACCAGCGATTCGAGGCAATGCCCGCCGAGATTGGTCATCAGCCGGGCGAGCGCGTCGTCGTCGCGCCTGCCGACGAGCCCGGCCGCCTCGGGAATGTCCCTGAGCAGCCGTTCGCGCCATGCCGCGCCACCCTGATAGGTCAGCGCCGCGAACTCGGCATTGGGCGTGGTGTCGATCCAGTTCCTGAGCGTCTCGCCGCCCGGTTCCTCGAACGCTGCGCGCTGCAACCGCCCGTGCTTCAGCGTCATGACGCGCCAGCCGCAGGTCTCGAAGATGTCGTCGAAGCGCCGGAACATGCGGTCCGCGGTGGTCGCGTCGAGCGATTGCCGGTTATAGTCGACGATCCACCAGCAATTGCGCACCTGATGCTTGTACGCTTCGATCAGGCATTCATAGATATTACCCTCGTCGAGCTCGGCATCGCCCATCAGCGCGATCATGCGGCCAGCATCGGCTTCCGCCATGCCGCCATGCGCGATCAGGTAATCCTGCACGAGGCTGGCAAAGGCGGTGATCGCGACACCCAGCCCCACCGAGCCCGTCGAGAAATCGACCGGGATCCGGTCCTTGGTCCGGCTTGGATAGCTCTGCGCGCCGCCGAGTGCACGAAAGGCCTGCAACTGCTCGACAGACTGATTGCCGAGCAGATAGTGGATCGCGTGCAGCACCGGCCCCGCATGCGGCTTCACCGCAACCTTGTCATTGGGCCCGAGCGCATGGAAATAGAGCGCCGCCATGATCGCGGTCATCGAGGCGCAGCTCGCCTGATGCCCGCCGACCTTCAGCCCGTCGCGGCTCTCACGGACATGGTTGGCATTGTGGATGGTCCAGGCGGAGAGCCAGCGCAAACGGGTATCGAGATTCTCGAGCGCGGCGATATCGGGTGCGGATTTCATTGCGCCGCTTTTCGGCTCCGCGGGAGGAAATGCAAGCTTCGCGTTCTACTCTGCGATGTAACGCCAGGGCTCGTTCGGCCCATCGCGCCGCCAGATCGTGAAGAACGCGATGGCCTGAGGCGGATTTGCGTTTTTCAATCGGATTGCGCCCCAGCTCAGGCCGAGATCGCCGCTCGACGCCACCAGCACCCCATCCGATGACCATTGGATCGGGCTGCCCGGCCGAGGCGCGCCGAACAGTTCGCGCGCGATATTCTCCGAGCCTATGGTGAAGGCGGCCTTTCGTCCCATATTCATCGAATCCGGCCCGCCATGCCTGGCGAAAGCGGCCGCCAGCCCGACCGTCTGCGCCTCGTCCGAAAAGCCCTTTTCGGCGGCCACGAGGCTCTCCGCGTGATGATCGCTGCTTGCAGGTTCGACGCTGATGGCATGATTCGGGAGCAGCGGCGCCATGATCCCCGTCGGCACATCGCCGTCCGGTCGGCGCACATATTTGTAGCCCGCGATGCGCCAGCCTTCAGGACGCCTGATCCAGTAGGCCAGGTATTTGAGCTGGAATTCCCCGCCATCGACAGCGCGAGCCGTCATGAAGCCAAAGGAAAATCCATGCTGGCCATCGGCGGAAATTCCACCGCGCACCGGCTGCCAGGTGACGTTTGCGCCGGACAGGGCAGGATCAGCCGCAATCGCGGCGACCACTGCTTGCTTACCCCGGAACAGCTTGCCTTCCTCGGTCGTGAAGATGACGTCGGGGCCAAACATCGCACCAAGCGCCACAGGGGAGGCCTGTGACTCTGCCGCAGCAGCAAAGGCGCGATCGGCGGTCAACAGCGCATCAACGTCCGCCTGTCGGTGGACAGCCCCTTGAGCCTGAACGGGATGCGCTGCCGACATTGCGTACGGCAGCGCCAGCCCCATGCTGAACATAAGCGCGGTGAGTCTGGTCTTCATTCTGATCGGTCCCGCGATTGGCGGCGCGTCGGCGCGTTGTGATGCCAGTCTAGATCCGTCCCCTCCCAACGCGCGCGATTTGCGACCAAGGATCACGAACGGGCGACAAATGTTTCGTGCCGCAATCGACGCATTTCATGTTCGACGAGAGGGAGGAATCCGCTATGCGGACGTCGAAACATCCTGCTTTGAGGTGCCCTGCATGAAGAAGTCCGTTGCCATCGCCATTCTCGCCCTGACCGCCGTCACGCTCAGCGCGTGCTCGACCGTGAAGGGGCTTGGTCGCGACATCGAATCGGTCGGCCAGGCGGGCGAAGAAGCGATCAACTGAGCGGGCGCGCGTTCAGCCGCGCCTGCGGAAGACCAACGACAGGTTGTTGGCGGGCATTTCCACCAGCCGTTCAAGCTCCAGCCCCGACGCCGCGCCGAGCGTTATCATGTCCTCTACCCGCCGCAGTCCCCATTCAGGATTGCGGCTCCTGAGCGACAGATCGAAGGCTTCATTGCTCTCCGCCGTCGGAACGTCGTCCCGGCGATAGGGACCATATAGATAGAGCGGTGCGCCAGGCGCGAGGTGCACCGACGCACCGCTCATCAGACCCTGTGTTGCGACCCAAGGGCTGATATGAACCATGTTGATGCACAGGATCGCGTCGACCGGTCCCACCGGCCAGTCGCTTGCCGAGGCATCGATATCGAGCGGCGGGCGGATATTGCGCAACCCGCTCTGCGCGCCCCACGCCGCGATCGAACGCCGCCCATCGGGGTCGGGATCGCTTGGCTGCCATTCCAGTGCGGGAAACACTTGCGCGAAATGGACGATGTGTTCACCGCTGCCGCTCGCGATCTCGAGCACCGTGCCTCGTACGGGCATCAGGGTGCGCAGCACGTCCACGATCGGTTCGCGATTGCGCAGCGTTGCGGGCGCATGTTTGCGCGCCGATCCGCCAGCTTCGCGGGCAAACCAGGGTTCGGATCCCCCCGT
The DNA here is from genome assembly GCF_022601895.1 of Sphingomonas sp. LaA6.9. Classification (GTDB taxonomy): domain Bacteria; phylum Pseudomonadota; class Alphaproteobacteria; order Sphingomonadales; family Sphingomonadaceae; genus Sphingobium_A. The sequence goes on along the minus strand of NZ_JAKVIO010000001.1, from coordinate 183,933 downwards.
CATCTGTGTCCTCTGTCCGCCGCGCCACGCTCGACATATAAGGGTGCTTCGATCAACCGGGCCGGGGAATGCGCATGCCGGAAACAAAGGACGTGGCCGGAATTCCCCTTCCGCCGCCTCTGGTATATCTGGGCCTTCTGCTGCTTGGTCTTGCCGCCGGCGGATGGCTTGATCTCCCCGGCTTCGGAATCGGACCGCTCCATAGATACATCGGAGCAACGCTTGTTGTTCTGGGCGCTGCGATTCTTGTGGCGGCGGTGAGCGGCTTCCGCAGGGCCGGAACCAACCCCGAGCCCTGGAAACCAACCACCGCGATCGTGGCGACGGGCCTGTACCGCTACACGCGCAACCCGATGTACCTGGCAATGGCCATGATCCATGCGGGAATTGCGCTGATGTGCGACAGCCCGGCCGCGCTCCTCGCCCTGCCGATAGCCCTGATCGTCATCCAGAGCCAGGTGATCGTTCGCGAAGAACGCTATCTCGAAGCGAAATTCGGAGAGGGCTACCGTCATTACAAGGCTCGCGTCCGTCGCTGGCTCTAGACCTTGAACAAGGCTCGATTCCCGCCTTCGGTGGCAACGCACAGCGCTTCCACCGAAGGCGATCAGGCCCAGGCTCATTCGGCTGCTTGCGCGACCTCCGCGTCCCGCCACACGAGCACTGGCTTGCGCGCGGCGAGCGTCTCGTCGAGGCGGCGGCGCGGTGCGAAGTGCGGCGCGCCCTTGAGCGCTTCGTCGCCCGCCCTGGCACGTTCGGCCACCGAACGCAGCGCGCCGATGAACTGATCGAGCGCGGCCTTGCTCTCGGTCTCGGTGGGCTCGACAAGCATCGACCCGTGGACGACGAGCGGGAAATACATCGTCATCGGATGATAGCCCTCGTCGATCAGCCCCTTGGCAACGTCGAGCGTGGTGAAGCCCTCGGCAAAGCCATCGTCGGAGAACAGCGCCTCGTGCATGCACGGCCCGCTGGGACCAAAGGGCGCGTCGAGCACGTCCTCGAGGCTGCGCAGGACATAGTTGGCGTTGAGCACCGCATCCTCTGCAACCTGGCGCAGCCCGTCCGCGCCATGGCTGAGGATATAGCTCAGCGCGCGCGTGAACATGCCCATCTGGCCGTTGAACGCCGTCATCCGGCCAAAGCTCTGCGCATGGTGCTCTTCGGCGGTTTCCTCTTCGATCAGGCGATAGCCTTCGCCGTTCTTCTCGACAAAGGGCAGCGGCGCGAAAGGCGCGAGCGCTTCGGAAAACACCACCGGTCCCGCGCCCGGCCCGCCGCCGCCATGCGGCGTCGAGAAGGTCTTGTGCAGGTTGATGTGCATCGCGTCGATGCCGAGATCGCCCGGCCGCACGCGCCCGACGATCGCGTTGAAATTGGCGCCGTCGCAATAGACCAGCCCGCCCGCGGCGTGCACCGCGTCCGAGATCGCCTTCATGTCGCGCTCGAACAGGCCGCAGGTATTGGGATTGGTGATCATCACCGCCGCCACGTCGGGCCCAAGCCGTGCCTTCAACGCTTCGAGGTCGACACGACCTTCGGCGGTCGCGGGGATGTCCTCAACCTTGTAGCCGCAGAATGCCGCGGTCGCCGGGTTGGTGCCGTGCGCACTTTCGGGAACGAGAATGACCTGACGCGCGTCACCGCGCGCCTCGAGCGCCGAACGGATCGCCAGCAGGCCGCACAGTTCGCCATGCGCGCCTGCCTTGGGGCTCATCGCGACCGCGGGCATGCCCGTCAGCGTGCACAGCCAGTGCGCCAGCTCATGGATGAGCTGGAGCCCGCCCTGCACTGTGTCGATCGGCTGGAGCGGGTGGATGTCGGCGAAACCCGGCAGGCGCGCCAGTTTCTCGTTGAGGCGCGGATTGTGCTTCATCGTGCACGAGCCCAGCGGGAAGAGGCCGAGGTCGATCGCGTAGTTCTGGCGGCTGAGACGCGTGTAATGGCGCACGGTCTCGGGCTCGGAGAGGCCCGGCAGGCCGATGGCGCGGTTACGCTCCAGGCCGCCGAGACGGCTGGCGACGGCGGGTGCCGGTTCAAGGTCGACCCCGGTCGTGTGCGTATCGCCGATCTCGAAGATCAGCGCCTCTTCCAGCATCAGCGCGCGGTTGCCGGTAAAGGTACTGCCGGCGGCTTGCGTTGTGGCTTCGGGGCGCGTCGGGCGGCCTTCGCGATTCATGCTCATGCCAGTACCTCCTCGAGCGCGGATGCAAGGGTTTCGACGTCCTCCGCCGTGGTGGTTTCGGTCACTGCGACGACTAGGCCGTTCTCGAGCGCCTTGACCCCCGGGTAGAGCCGGCCGAGCGAGACGCCGGCAAGCACCTTGCTGTCGAGCGCGCGTACGACGGGGCGCGCCTCCTTCGAAAGCCTGAGCGTAAACTCGTTGAAGAAGCTGTCGTTGACGACTTCGACGCCCGGCACCTTTGCCAGTCGCTCGGCAGCCTGCACCGCGAGCGCGTGGTTGAGCGTCGCCAGATCGCGCAGCCCCTTCTCGCCCAGCAATGTCATGTGAATTGAGAACGCCAGCGCACAAAGTCCTGAATTGGTGCAGATATTCGATGTCGCTTTTTCGCGGCGGATATGTTGTTCGCGCGTCGACAGCGTCAGCACGAAGCCGCGCTTGCCCTCCGCGTCCACGGTTTCACCACACAACCGGCCCGGCATCTGGCGCACGAAGCGTTCCTGACAGGCGAACAGGCCGACATAGGGGCCGCCGAACTGGAGGCCTACGCCGATCGACTGGCCCTCGCCCACGACGATGTCCGCGCCCATCTCGCCGGGCGACCTGAGCGCGCCCAATGCCACGGGTTCGGTAACGACTGCAACCAGCAGCGCGCCATTCTCATGCGCCTTGGCAGCGATCGGTGCGAGGTCGGTGACACGGCCGAGAATATCGGGATATTGCACGACGACGCACGACGTGTCCTTGTCGATTGCAGCGAGCAGCCGCTCGGCATCGGTTTCGGCGGTCAACTCAGGCAGCGCGGTGTCGAGCACGTCGCCGGTGAACTTCGCCATGGTATTGGCGACCGAGACATAATGCGGGTGAAGGCCGCCCGAGAGGATCGCCTTGCCACGCTTGGTGACGCGACGCGCCATCACGATCGCTTCCCAGCACGCGGTCGAGCCGTCGTACATCGACGCGTTCGCCACGTCGCAGCCATAGAGGCGCGCGACCTGCGTCTGGAACTCGAAGAGCATCTGCAGCGTGCCCTGCGCAATTTCGGGCTGATACGGCGTATAGGCGGTCAGGAACTCGCCGCGCTGGATCAGGTGATCGACCGATGCAGGCACGTGATGCTTGTACGCACCGCACCCGAGAAAGAACGGGATCTGGCTCGCCGCGGTGTTCTTCGCCGCCAACGCCGACAGGTGCCGATCGACCGCGAGTTCGCTCGCGTGGGCGGGCAGCCCCGCAATGGGACCGTCAAGCTGCGCCGCTGCGGGCACATCGATGAAGAGATCGTCGATCGACCTGGCGCCGATCCTGGCGAGCATCGCGCCGCGATCCTCGGGTGTAAGTGGCAAATAGCGCATCAAAGGGGCTTTCTCATCGTGAAACGCAATCGGACATAATCGGCAACCCAGTTGCCATCGGGCTGGCGCAGGATCGGCGCGACGCGCGCCTCGGCCGCCATCGCGACCTCCTCCTGCGCCTCTTCGGGAACGTCAGCGGCATCGAGGAAACCCGCGCGAAATGTACGGAACCACGACGCCGCGCCCGCGGGCAAAGGCGTCGGCCGCTGGATCAGCCACGCCTCGATATCGGTGAAGCCGGCATCGCTGTAGATGCGCGTGAATTCCTCGGGCGTTGGATACCATTGCGGGTCCTCGGCCGGGACGGGATAGCCGCGATCGGTCAGTTCGGCGCGCAAGCCCGCGCGAAGCTGCGCAATGTTGCCGTGGCCGCCCTGCTCGCCCACGAAGCGCGCGCCCGGCTTGAGCGCGCGGAACACGCCTGCAGCAACCGCCGCAGGATCGAGCATCCAGTGCAGCGCCGCGTTGCTGAAAGCGGCATCGAACGCGCCATCGAAGTCGAGCGCCTGCCCGTCCTTCACATATGCGTCGATCCCGCGTGCTTTCGCCGCCGCAATCATGTCGGGCGAGGCGTCGACGCCGACGACCTCGGCGCCCGCGCGCACCAGCGCCTCGGTCAGGACGCCGTCACCGCAACCGAGATCAAGGATGCGCTCGCCGGGCCTGGGATCGAGCAGTTCGACCGCGGGCATGCCAAGCGCCGGCACAAAGGCCGCGTTCCTGGCGTAATCCGCCGCATCCCATTTGCTCGTCGTGTTGACCATGGCCCGGCCTTTCCAGCGCGTACGGCTTAAAGCTTGGCGACGAACGCCTTGTAGGCCGCTTCGTCCATCAGTTCTTCCAGCTCGGCGGCGTCGGACAGCGTCAACTTGAAGAACCAGCCGTCTTCCTCGGGCGAGCTGTTGACCAGCGCCGGCTCGCCCTCAAGCGCCGCATTGCCTTCGATCACCGTGCCCGAGACGGGCGCATAGACGTCCGACGCGGCTTTCACCGATTCGACCACCGCGACGTCGTCGCCCTTGGAGACTTCCTTGCCCTCTTCGGGAACCTCGACGAATACGATGTCGCCGAGCTGCTCCTGCGCATAATCGGTGATGCCAACGGTCGCGATATCACCCTCGACGTCGACCCATTCGTGATCCTCGGTGAAATAACGGCTCATTTCGCAGCTCCTTTGCGATGATAACGGTGGGGAACGAAGGGCATGGGCGCGACGGTGGCGTCGAGCCGCTTGCCCCGGACTTCGATCTGCAAACGCGTGCCCGTCGCGGCGTGGGCTGCATCGACATAGCCCATGGCGATCGGCGCGCCGACGCTGGGCGCGAAGCCGCCAGAGGTGACGGTGCCGACCCTGACATCGCCCGCGAAAATTTCGGCGCCTTCGCGTGCGGGGAGGCGTCCCTCGATCGTCAGGCCCACGCGCTTCGTCGCTGCGCCCTCGGCGAGCTTTTTCAGGATCACGTCGGCGCCCATGAAGCCGCCCTCCTCGCGCCTGCGCTTCTGCATCGCGAAGGTGAGGTCGGCCGAGACGGGATCGGTGTCGAGGCTCAGGTCATGGCCATAGAGCGGCAGTCCCGCTTCGAGCCGCAGCGAATCGCGTGCACCGAGCCCGATCGGCTTGACCTCATCCTGATCGACCAGCGCCTGCGCCAGTGCCTCGACCTTGTCGGCGGGCACCGAGATTTCGAAGCCGTCCTCGCCGGTATAGCCCGAGCGGCTGATCCAGAGCGGCGCGTCGTCCCATTCGAATGCGCCCGCCTGCATGAAATAGAGCGCCTCGACGCCCGGCACGATCCGCGAGAGCGCGGTTACCGCCTTGGGGCCCTGCAGCGCCAGCAGCGCCTGGTCCTCCATGTGGTTCATGGCGATCTCGTCGGGCAGAAACTCGCGCAGATAGCCGATGTCTTCGAACTTGGTCGCGCCGTTCACGACCATGTAGATGTCGGCGCCATCGAAAGCGCCGGCGCCCGGCAGCCGCGACACCATCAGATCGTCATGGATGCCGCCGGTCTCGTCGAGCAGCAGCGAATAGCGCATGCGATTGGCGCCCAGCGCCTGGATCTCGCCGGGCAGCAGCGTTTCGAGCGCCTTGTCGACGCCCTCGCCCGAAAAAGTGAGCTGGCCCATATGGCTGACGTCGAAAAGCCCCGCATTCTCGCGCGTCCAGAGATGCTCGGCCATGATGCCTTCATACTGGATCGGCATGGCGTAGCCCGCAAAGCCCACCATCCGCGCGCCCTGCGCACGATGCCAGCCGTCGAGCGGCAATGGGTTCATGGTGTCTTCGGAAGTCTCGCTCATGATGCACTCCGTCACGTCGAAAAGGGTCAATGAGGCGATGCACGGATTCGTGCCGTCTCCTCATTGCCCCCTCTGTCACGGTACCTGAGAGCTTTCGCGCGATCCTGTGCGAACCGGGCTTACCCCTTCGGTGGTCCTGGCCTTCGCCAGAACGCTTTCCAGAGTGTCACGGGCCCGCGCGGTCCTTTGACCTGAGAGATTCCGGGGCGGTTGCTCCTTCGGCGGTTCCGCACCTTTGTGGATGCAGCACACTCTCCCGCGCGATCCCCGGCGGTTACCCGCCGATGACGCGAATCCCATGCCCTTCACCCCTGCGCGAGTCAACGGGATTAGAGGTAGCCCACGATTATCGGCCACGAACCGGCAGCCTCACGCCGTAGGCGTCAGCCCCGCGTCGTCGAGGATGTCGTGATCGTGAATATTGTCGTTGTCAGGCAGTTTCGCGCGCAGCTCGGCCGCCTCCCGCGTCCGTCCGGCACGTTCGAGAATGTCGATCCGGGCCTCGTCCAGACCGGGTTTGTCGATCAGAATATCCAGCGGGTCCGAGGTCATCACGCCCGATTTCTCGGCGACATCAATCAGCGCAAGCGCCTGATCGAATTGTCCCGCCTCGGCATACATCGCAACAAGCAGCTCGCGCAGCGGGTTGACGTCGCGCCAGTCATCAACCTGCGTGCGAACAAGCAGATCATGGCCACGCCGCAGCTCGGTCACAGTCTCTTGCCAGCCGGTCGCCAGCGGCTGCAGCTCGCCAGCCTCTATGCGCTGTTGAGTGAGTTCCATGAACGAAACGATCGTGACCGCGCTGTCGGGTCCGTTGCCGGCCAGCCTTCCCTGATAGATGGCGCGCTGCCGCCGGCCGGCTTCTGCTGCGCCGAACCAGTTCCGCGCCGTCGCGATCGCATCGGTTAGCGTGTTGAGTGACAAAGTGCGCAGCGGATGCCCTTCTGGCACCAGACGTTCGTAGAGCGCGAGCGCCTTCTGGAAATAGGGAATGCTGCGTTGCTGCTCGTCGCGCTCGTACCAGCCCAGCCCGGCCCATGTCAGCGCTTCCGTATAGGCGATTGAATCGGGCCCCGCCGCCTGTTCGACTTCGCGCAACGCCGCATCGAGGCGCTCGCCTATGTCGTCGTCGCCAAAGCCATCATCGAAGATGGCGGCGAACCTATCCTCATCATGCCATCTGGAAAGGCGGAACCCTTCGGGCAACATGGGATCCGCAAGTGTTTCACGCGTCTGTGCAGCGCACCGGAAATCCGCTGATTTGACAAGGCTGCCGGGCTCGAAAATGTGTTCGGGCAAGGCGCAACGTTCGATCCAGTCGGCAACCGCCCATCCCTTCGCTGCGCGGCCGGGGCCGTAGGGTCGGTAGGAAATCGCCATGATCACATTGTCGGGATCAAGGCGGATCCAGCGTTCAAAACCCGCGTCGGGCACCACTACAAGCCGCGCGCCGCCGGCGAGCCGGGTCACGCCGCCCTGAACCTCGATCTCGGAATTCTCAATGGGCGACGGCGTGATGCCGCACAGATGTTTCCAAATGTCCCGATCTTCGACGACCTTGCTGCCCTGCGCGGACCAGCCCTTGCGGCTCGCACAATCCGCGAGATGACGGCCGCCCCCCGCTTCGACCCGCACCCGCCCGTCCTGGCGCCACTCGATCAGTTCCGCGGTCCGCTCCGTATCGAGCACGTCGATGAGCCGCGTCTTGAGATGAAGGACATAGCTCGTCTTCGGCGCACGCGAATCGGCGACGGCGACGTCGAATGCGGTGGGCGCGCCGGTCGCCGCGGCGGGCGCGGTTCCCAACGCCGCCCAGAGCAATGCCAATGCGCGCGCGTCAGCGCGTGGCATTATACTGAAGCTGCTCACTGGTGAGCTGGAAGCCCACGAGCAGTTCGAAGGTCGCACGCGACACCGCGTCGCGGACTTCGGGAATCGACATCGGATCGATCGCGGCATCGGCGTCGCCCGCCTTACGGCGGCGCGTGAGACGCTGCTCGATATCCTCGGGCAGCGTCGCCGCCGCGCGATTGATCGAGGCGCTTGCCGCGCCGCTCGTCTGCGCGCGGGTCTGGCCATCTTCGAAACGCACCGCGATACGACCGAGCCGCTTCGATACGACCGCGCGGCCACCGCGCAGAACAGTCGAGAAATAGGGAAGCACCACCTCGCGCGCGCCGCTGGCATTGCTGCGCGTCGCGATCACATCGAAGGTCGCATTGGCGACGATCTCTGCGCCCGCATCGTCGCAGGTCGTGCGCACATTGGTGATCGCCGCCACCACGTCGATCGCGCTCGCGTCGCGGCTGGTCGCCGGATTGAAGAGGGTGATATCGCCAGCATGCGCGGGGACGCCAACGCCCGGACACGCCGAACGCACGGCCGCGATGCCGCCTTCCTTGATCTCGTTTTCCTGACCGGCGCAGGCCGAAAGCGCGAGCAGAGCAGTGCAGACAAATAGCGGCTTCAGACTGGGCACAGACGGATCCTCAAAACTATGACGGAGCGCACGTTTGCCAGCCAAGAGCGCAACGGACAAGAGGAAGCGACTTTCGCAGCCCAGCACAATGGCGTAGAGGCGTCCGCGAGATGACTGAAAACGCCGTATCCCGTCCCCGCATGAACCTGCTCATCGCCGCCCCCCGCGGCTTTTGCGCTGGCGTCGATCGCGCAATCCGCATCGTCGAGCTCGCAATCGAAAAATATGGCGCGCCGGTCTATGTCCGGCACGAGATCGTGCACAACAAATTCGTCGTCGACACCCTCAAGGCCAAGGGCGCGATCTTCGTCGAGGAACTCGACGAGGTGCCCGACGACGTACCCGTCGTCTTTTCGGCGCATGGCGTGCCCAAGATCGTCCCGGCTAAAGCCGCCGAACGCGGTCTCAACTATCTCGACGCAACCTGCCCGCTGGTCTCGAAGGTGCACCGCCAGGCCGAAAGACTGGTCGCAACGGGGCGCCACATCCTCTTCATCGGGCACAAGGGCCATCCCGAGGTGATCGGTACATTCGGGCAGGTGCCCGAAGGGTCGATGACCCTGGTCGAGACCGTCGAGGACGCGGTGGCGCTCAACCCGGCCGATCCCGACGCGCTTGCCTTCCTGACACAAACGACCCTGTCGGTGGATGACACCGCTGAAATCGTGCGTGCGCTCGGCGAACGGTTCCCTGCGATCCAGGCGCCGCGCGGCGAGGATATCTGCTATGCCACCTCGAACCGTCAGGCTGCGGTGAAGTCCATCGCCGCATCCTGCGATGCAGTGCTCGTGATCGGCGCGCCCAATTCCTCCAACTCGCTCCGCCTCGTCGAAGTCGCCGAGCGCGAGGGGGTGCGCGCACGCCTGATCCAGCGCGCGAGCGATATCGACTTCGAATGGCTCAAGGACGTTGCGACGCTCGGCCTGACCGCAGGGGCGTCCGCCCCCGAACTGCTCGTCCGCGAGGTCGTGGACCGGATCGGCGAGGTCTATGACGTCGTCGAACGCGAGGTGACGAACGCGGTCGAGGACATCGCCTTCAAGCTGCCCCGCGGCCTCGAAGCGGCCTGATGGCTGTCTACACCCAGGTCTCCGCCGAAGCCCTCGGCGACTTTCTCGCGCGCTTCGACGTCGGCGAACTCGTCTCGGCCAAGGGCATTGCAGAAGGCGTGGAGAATTCGAACTATCTGGTCGACACGACCAGCGGCCGCTTCATCCTGACGCTATACGAGAAGCGGGTCTCTGCGGACGACCTGCCCTATTTCATGGCACTGCTGGATCATCTCGCCGCGCGCGACATGCCGGTTCCGTGCTCCGTACGCGACCGTTCAGGCGAAGCGATTCATGTTCTCGAAGGACGCCCTGCCTGCCTGATAGAGTTTCTGCCCGGCGTGTCGGTGTCGCATCCCACGGTTACGCAGGCGCAGGCGGCGGGTGCGGCGATGGGCCGGATGCATGCGGCGCTTGCCGACTTTCCCCTCACCCGCGCCAATTCGATGGGACTCAATACCTGGTATCCCTTGTTCGAGCGATGCGGCCACGCCCTTAACGAGATGGCGCCTGACCTTTACGACGATGTGGGCTTTACCATCGAAGATCTGCTCTCCGGATGGTTTCATGAGGAGCTCCCGCAAGGCACCATTCACGCAGACCTTTTCCCCGACAATGTGCTGATGCGCGGCGATGAGGTAAGCGGCCTGATCGACTTCTATTTCGCCTGCACTGACATCCGGGCGTACGACCTTGCAGTGATGCACAGCGCCTGGGCGTTCGATGCGAGCGGGCGCAAATTCAATCCCGCGATCGGGGATGCGCTTATTCGCGGCTATGAACAGACGATTCCGCTGAGCAGTCACGAAAGGGCCGAATTTAATGCGCTCGCGACGGGCGCGTGCGTGCGCTTCTTCCTTTCACGGGCATGGGACTGGCTCAATACCCCCGCCGACGCTCTCGTAACGCGCAAGGATCCGCTCGCTTATTGGCGTCGGGTGAAGGTCTATGATCCCGATCTCGGGCACCGGTTCAAATCGCTGGCATGAGCGAACTTTCCTTCGTCGAGATCTTCACCGACGGCGCGTGCAAGGGAAATCCCGGTCGCGGTGGCTGGGGCGTGGTGCTGCGCATGGGCGACCGCGAGAAGGAATTGTCGGGTGGCGAAGCCCATACGACCAACAATCGCATGGAACTGATGGCTGCGATCGAGGGGCTCAACGCGCTCAAGCGCCCCTGCCGGGTAAAGCTCCACACCGACAGCCGCTATGTGATGGACGGACTGACCAAGTGGATCCATGGCTGGCAGAAAAATGGCTGGAAGACCGCGGACCGCAAGCCCGTCAAGAATGCCGACCTCTGGCAGGAGCTGCTTGCCGCCGCGCGACCGCATCGCGTGGAATGGCAATGGGTGAAGGGCCATTCCGGCCACCCCGAGAATGAGCGCGCCGACAGGCTGGCCAGTGAGGCCGCGCTCGCGGCGCGCTGATCCTTATTCCTCGACGGGAGCGCCGGGCCCGTTCTTCAGGATCGATTCGATCACGTTCTTCCATCGGACTCTCCGTTGGTTGACAGGCGTGACCGAGGCTAATCCCTTGTGTTTGCTGGCGCCAGCGCACAATCGTAAAGCAATGTCATCGCAAGAAACGGTCGGGCGCGTAGACCGATGCGTCGATGTGCCGGACGCTCGCTTCGGGCGTAATGCCAAGCAACAGCGCTGCTGCCAGCCGCGCCGCGGCGGGCGCGGTCTGGATGCCGAAGCCCCCCTGCCCCGCGCACCAGAAGAAACCCGGTTCGTGCGGATCGAAGCCATAGACAGGTTGCCGGTCGGGCGCAAAGCTCCGCAGCCCTGCCCATTTGTGCTCGACCGCGGCGACGCGCCAGTCGACGACGCCTTCGAAACGATCGATCGCGACCGCGACGTCGATTTCCTCGGGGGCAGTATCGCAAGGCTCGGTCGGGATCTCGTCGTGCGGGGTGAGCCAGAGCCGGCCGCCCGGCTCGGGCTTGAAATAGAATGTACCGCCAATGTCCGCGACATGCGGCAATCCCTCGGGCGCGAGCGGTTCGGTCCGTATCTGCGCCATGGTCCGACGAAAGGCGGTGATTCCAATCGGCGGCACGCCTGCCATTTCGGCAACATGGTCGGCCCAGGCACCCGCGGCGTCGATGATGATCCCTGCGCGAACCGGACCAGCGGCCGTATCGAGCAGCCAGCCCGCACCTTCACGCTTCGCGCCACGCAAGCCGGCGCGACACAGAAGCTCGACGCCGGAACTGCGCGCAACCGAAAGACACGCGGCATGCAGCCCCGCGACATCGATATAGGAGCAACTCGGCTCGTGCACGCCAAGCATCCACTCCGCCCGAAGGCCGGGTATCAGCGATGCCGGATCAACCTCGATCAGCGCGATGCCCGTGCCCTCGAACTCCGCCAGCAAGGCGTCGATCCTCGGCCGGTCGGCCGCGCGGCCGATGTGCAATGATCCCATCGGCGACAGAAAGCCGCCTTCGTTGAGCGCTGGCCCCGATGCCGAGGTCAGCGGCTGGACGCCGGCACCGCCATAGGTCTCGCTCCAGAACGCCGCCGAACGCCCGGTCGCGTGAAAGCCCGGCCGGTCCTCGGCCTCGAGCATGATGACGCGCGCCTGCGACCCGATCTCGGCCGCAAGGCTGGCGCCGGCAATGCCGGCACCGATAATGGCAATGTCGCAGTGCTTCACCGGGCCGCAGCCCTTTCCTCCAGAAACCGGTCGATCTCGCCAAGCGCGCGCTCGCGCACAGGATCGGCCTCGCGCAGGATTTCATGTGCCGATTCCGCCCCGAAACGGATCAGCCGCGCATCGGGCAATCGCGACGCGGCCTCGATCGTCGCCGGCGGGCTGACCAGCTGGTCATCCTCGGCGCAGAGCAGCAGGATAGGCACGTTCACGCTTTCCAGGCGCCCCGGCGCGAAGCTGTCGAGCGTCGAGCGATAGGCGGCGGCGAGCCATTGCCAGCTTGGCGGCCCCAATATCAGTTCGGGCCTCTGCTCCTTCCACCAGAGCTCGTCGTCATAGCGTTCGATACTGTGCGTCAGGAATTTTTGCCGCGACGCGCCCGGAAGCGCGGGACGTTCGTTCGCCTTCCAGGCGGGACGTTCGGGCCTTCCAATCCGCGTCATCAGGCGTGCGATCCACGCCGCCATGCGCTGCGAAAACGGCGTGCTGCGCAATCCGAGCATCGGCGCGACGAGGACGACCGCATCGGGCGCAATACGGCGCTCGATCAGCGCGCGCAGGACGATATGCCCGCCCATCGAATGCGCGACGACGACGTGCGGCTCCGGCGTTCTTGCCTTGAGCGCAGCGAAACGCTCGGCAAGCTCGTCCACCCACGTCGCGAAATCCTCGACATGCCCGACATGCGGATCCGCAGCGAGACGCCCCGAACCGCCCTGACCGCGCCAGTCGAAACTCGCGATATGCCAGCCCCTGCGATGCCAGTGATCGAACGCCTCGAGATATTTCTCGAAAATGTCGCCGCGACCTCCCTGGAACAACATCGTTCCGCGGGGCACGCCGACCTCCACGGGCCACTCGAATGTTCTGAGCGGCCAGCCGTCGCCGGCGTCCTCCCGCCGGTTGACCGCGCCCGCCGGGATCGCGCGACGGTTAAAGATAATGGTTTCCATACGACTTGGTTACGGTTTCGTAAGGCATAGCGTCTAGCCTCCTTCCTATGACAGGGGGACTATTCTCGCACATTCTGGTGGTTGCGCTGGGCGGCCTGATGCTGCTCGCGGCATTCACCGATGTCAGGCGCCGCCAGATCGACAACTGGCTCAATGGTGCCATAGCCTTGCTCGCCCCCCTGTTCTGGTGGGCGAACGGCTATGCGCTCTGGCCCGACATGGCAATCCAGTTCGGAATCGCCCTCGCGGTCTTTGGCGTCTTTGCCGGCCTGTTTGCGATCGGAGCGATGGGCGGCGGCGACGTGAAAATGCTCGGCGCGCTCGCGCTGTGGCTGCCGCTCGACGAACTTTTCACCATGTTGTTCGTCATGGCGATCGGCGGCGGCGTACTTACCGCAACCATGCTGATTTACCACAAGCTACGCAAATTGCAGACAAATATCGAGGTTCCCTACGGCGTTGCGATTGCAGCGGGAGGGTTTTGGGTAATGACCCAACCTTATCTTAACCATTTTGCTTGATCAAATATGGCGGGCCGATGGGGGGCCCGGCTCAGGAGGCGATTGTCGTCATGGATGTCAAAAAGATCGCATTGCTGGTTGGCGCGCTCGTGATCGCAGCGGTCACCGCCATCATGGCCAAGAACATGTTCAGCGGCGCATCCGCGCCGCAGGCCGTAGCAGCCGCTGCGCCCGAACCAACCGGACCGAAGGTGCTCGTCGCGACGCGCGCGCTGCCCGTCGGTACGATCATCGGGCCTGACAGCTTCCGCTATCAGCCCTGGCCCAAGGATCTCGTTCAGAGCGCCTATTACATCGAGGGTGAAACCGAGATGGGGAACCTGGCCGGAACGGTGGTGCGCTACGCCATAACCGCTGGCCAGCCGATCACGCAGGGCGCGCTCGTCAAGCCCGGCGATCGCGGCTTCCTCGCTGCGGCGCTCGGCCCGGGCATGCGCGCAGTGACGGTTTCGGTGTCTGCCCAGAGCGGCGTCGCCGGCTTCGTCTTCCCGGGTGACCGAATCGACCTGGTGCTCACGCAGAGCGTCAGCGGCGATGGTCCCGAGCTCAAGGCGTCGGAGACGATCATCAGCAACCTGCGCGTGCTTGCGACCGATCAGCGGACCGTGCCGACCAACGAGGAAGGCAAGACCGAGGTCACGACGTTCTCGACGGTGACGCTCGAGACGACGCCGCGCATCGCCGAGAAGATTGCGGTCGCGCAGACGATCGGCCAGCTCTCGCTCTCGCTCCGCTCGATTGCCGACAATGAGGCCGATCTCGAGCGTGCGATTGCCGCGGGCGAGGTCAAGGTGCCCGAGGGCGGCGATCCCAAGGCGGACAAGCAGATGCTGCTCGCTGTCGCATCACGCCCGAATGACGGTGCCACCACCTTCGTCACCGGCGCCGATGTGTCGCGCTTCCAGCGCCGCACGGTGCCCTCGCAAAAGAGCGAGAATTCAGGTGGTTCTTCAGCGGTCTCGGGGAGCGTGACGTTCTCCGGCCCAGTGGTTCGCGTTGCCCGTGGCAACAATGTCACCGAAGTTTCGGTGGGGGGTAAGTGACATGGCTTTCATGACCAAGACCAAGAAGCGTTCGCTGGAATGCGCGCTCGCAGCGGCCCTGACCATGGGCATGGCGATCGCTACCGCGGCTCCGCTGGGTGCCGCTCCGGGTGGGGCCTCGCAGCCCTCCGCCACGGTCAATCTTTCGACGGGCCGGGGCACGCTGGTGAACCTCGCATCGCCGATGTCGGATCTGTTCGTGGCGGACTCGAACATTGCTGACGTCCAGGTGCGCTCGCCCACCCAGCTCTACATCTTCGCCAAGGGCCCGGGCGAGACCACCCTTTATGCCACGTCGCGCGGCGGCAAGGTCGTCTATGCCGCGAATGTCCGCGTCGGCACGAATTTCGGCACCGTCGACTCGATGCTCCAGCTCGCCATGCCCGATGCGGAGATCAGGGCGACGCCGATGAACGGCCTCGTGCTGCTTACCGGCACCGTCGCCAATCCCGATGACGTTGCCGAAGCCGAAAGGCTGGCGCAGGCTTTTGTCGGCGCCAACACGCAGGTCGTCACGCGCCTGCGCACCGCGACGCCGCTTCAGGTCAACCTGCAAGTGCGTATTGCCGAGGTGAGCCGCGATTTCATGAAGTCGGTGGGGGTCAATCTGCTCGCGACCGACGGCAATTTCTTCTTCACGCAGGGTCGCGCCGATGCGATCACCGTCGATCCCAACACCGGCAATGTGACGGTCAAGGGAACGGGCATCGGAAGCACCATGGGCATTATCGACCGTTTCCTGGGAATGGATATCCAGGCCGCGCTCGACCTCGCCGAAACCGATGGCCTCGTCAGTACGCTGGCCAACCCCAATCTGACCGCGCTTTCGGGCGAAACCGCAAGCTTCCTTGCCGGTGGCGAAATCCCGATCCCGATCAGCGAGGGCCTGGGATCGATTTCGATCGAGTACAAGCAATATGGCGTCAGCCTTGCTTTCACGCCAATCGTGCTTGCCGATGGGCGTATCTCGATGCGCGTGCGCCCCGAAGTATCGCAATTGTCGGATGCGGGCTCGGTCAGGCTGGAAGGCTTCACGATACCGGGCATCACCACGCGTCGTGCCGAAACGACGGTCGAACTGGGTTCGGGTCAGAGCTTCATGATCGGCGGATTGCTGAGCAGCAACCACAACAACTCGGTCGACAAGACGCCCTTTCTGGGCGATCTGCCGGTCCTCGGCGCGTTGTTCCGCTCCAAGCGGTTCAAGCGCTCGGAATCTGAACTCATGATCGTCGTCACGCCCTATCTGGTGAAGCCCGTTTCGGCGAACCAGATCGCGTTGCCGACCGACGGCTATCGCGGCACCAACGATGCCGAGACCTTCCTGCTGGGGCAGACATTTGAAGGCACCTCGGGTGCAAAACGTCCGGCGCCCAAATCGGCAGCACCCCGGACGGTCGAGCCGGGCATGACGCCACACGATCCGAGCGCCGCGCTTCCCGCACCGGGCAATCGTGGCCCGGCACCACTGGCGCCCGCGCCGGAACGCGTCGCCGTCGCCCCAGCACAGGGCAAATCCGATGGCGCCGCCGCGGCGCCGGGCTTCAGCTTCGACTGATCGGGAGCATACCGATGAACAGCAAGACCATGAAAAACCTGTCGGGCACCGCGGCAACAGCATTGCTGCTGATGCTCGGAGGCTGCACTGGTGGAACCGTAAATCCCGGAATGGAATCGGTGCACCAGCCGGTCGTCCAGCGCAGCGACTATACGCTCGATCTTCAGGCGGCAGGCGGTGGCATTGCAGCCGACGAAGCTCGGCGGCTCGCCACGTGGTTCGAGTCGCTCGAACTCGGCTATGGCGACCGCGTTTCGATCGACGATCCATCGGGCTATGGCAATGAAGGTGCGCGAAGCGCCGTCGCTGCGGCCGCCGCACGCTACGGCCTGCTTCTCGAGCAAGGCGCCCCTGTCACCACCGGCCAGATTGCCCCGGGCGCTGTCCGGGTAGTGGTCAGCAGGACGACGGCCTCGGTGCCGGAATGCCCGGACTGGAGCCGTCCGTCGCAGCCCGAATACGAAGCGTCGACCATGTCGAACTATGGCTGCGCGTCGGCCAAGAACCTCGCAGCCATGATCGCCAATCCCGAGGATCTCATCCACGGACGCAACGGCCAGGGCGGCTCCGATAGTCATACCGCGACCAAGGCCGTCAAGGCTTTCCGCGATCGCATTCTCACCGGTGTTAGCGACGTGAAGCAGGAATCGTCGAAGGGGGCACAGTAACATGAACGCACCATGGACTCCCGGTCGCGGCGCGACGCTGCGTGAACCGTTCAACGCCTATGTCTGTGACGATGCAGCGGTCGAGGTCATCCGTGCGGTGGCCGTCGAACTCGGCTGGTCGCCCGAAAAGGTCAACAAGGGCGGCCTTCGCAACGCCGTGCAGTCGCTGTCTGTCTCGGCCAGCCCGAGCATATTGTTCGTCGACCTGTCGGAATCGGGCGATCCGCTCAACGACATCAACGCGCTCGCCGAGGTCTGCGAGCCGGGCACCGTCGTGATTGCAGCGGGCCAGGTCAACGACGTCCGGCTGTATCGCGACCTCGTCGCGAGCGGCATTCAGGACTATCTGCTGAAGCCTTTCAGCCCGGATCAGCTTCGCGACGCCTTTGCGCAGGCACAGGCGGTATTCAATGCTCCGAAGCATCTCGATCCGTCGGCCGAACGTCCGCACCTGATGACCGCGGTCATCGGCGCGCGCGGCGGCGTCGGCGCCTCGACCATCGCGACCTCGCTGGCCTGGCTGTTCGGGGAGAAGGCCGGGCGATCGACCGCGATGCTCGATCTGGACGTCCATTTCGGCACCGGCGCGCTCGCGCTCGATCTGGAACCTGGCCGTGGGCTTACCGACGCCATCGAAAATCCGAGCCGTATCGACGGGCTCTTCATCGAGCGCGCGATGGTGAAGGCCAACGAGAAGCTTTCGATCCTGTCGGCTGAGGCTCCGCTCAATCAGGCGATGCTGACCGATGGTTCGGCCTTCTTCCAGCTTCAGGAAGAAATGCGTTCAGCGTTCGAATGCACGGTGATCGATTTGCCGCGCGCGATGCTCGTGCAGCACCCGCACCTGCTCCATGAGGCGCACGCGGCCGTGGTGGTGACCGAACTGACGCTGGCCGCTGCACGCGACGTGATCCGCATCCTTTCATGGCTCAAGAGCAATGCGCCGCAGGCACGTGTGATGGTGATCGCCAACCGCGTTCCGGCGGGCGGCGCACCCGAAGTGAGCCGCAAGGATTTCGAGACCTCGATCGAGCGCAAGGTCGATCTGGTGGTCCCGCTCGACCAGAAGGTGGCGGCGCAGGCCGCCAAGCTCGGTAAGCCGATTGCCGAGGCGGGCAAAGGTTCGAAGCTGAGCACCAGCCTGCTCGATCTTTCGAACCGTCTGCTGAGCTGTGTCGAGGATGGTGGCGATGACGCCGAAGCCGCGAAGGGCAAGTCGCTGCTTGGCAAGCTGGGTGACCTCAAGGGTCTGATGCCCAAGAAGGTGGCGAAGGCCTGAACATGGTGGGTGACGCGCGCCCGATCCGGTCGCGCGCACTCCCTGATTTGGTTTGGCAGGGGGAATGACTGCGATGATGCCCATTCTAACCGTCGCGGCCGGGCTGCTTGGCGTTCTGGTGCTGCTGTTCGCTGCCTTTTCCGGCCCCTCGCTGGCCAAGGCCCAGTCGCGCCGCCTGTCCTCGATCAAGGACCGACATGCCGCCACGGCCAATGCGACGATCGAGGCGCAGATGCGCCGGGTCATTTCCAACCGGCAATCGCGCGTCGACGGCCTGGCTGCGCAGCTGATACCCAATCCGGCGCTGCTCAAGCAGCGCATCTCGCGGACCGGCAAGAGCTGGACGCTGGCGCAGTACGGGGCGACTTCTGCAGGCCTCGCTATCGCCGTGGCCGCAATTGGCCTCATCATGGGCGCGCCGATCTTTCTCTCGCTCCTGGTCGGCATCGCGGTCGGCCTCGCCATACCGCATGTCGTCGTCGGCTCGCTGATCAAACGGCGCGTGGCCCAATTCACGGTGCGTTTTCCCGACGCGATCGAATTGCTCGTTCGCGGCCTGCGCGCAGGTCTGCCCATCTCTGAAACACTGAACGTGGTGGCGAATGAACTCCCCGGCGCGGTGGGTGAGGAATTCAGTATGGTGAGCGACAAGATCAAGATCGGTCGCACCATGGATCAGGCGCTGCAGGAAGCCGCTGACCGGCTGGGCACGCCCGAATTCCAGTTCTTCTGCATCACGCTCGCCATCCAGCGCGAAACCGGCGGCAACCTCGCGGAAACGCTCTCCAACCTTGCCGACGTGCTGCGCAAGCGAGCGCAGATGAAGCTGAAGATCAAGGCGATGTCGTCCGAATCCAAGGCGTCGGCCTATATCGTCGGCTCGCTCCCCTTCATCGTGTTCACGCTGATCTACTTCGTGAACGCTGAATATATGTCCGGATTCTTCGTCGACCAGCGCCTTATGATCGCTGGCGGTGGCGGCCTTGTCTGGATGAGTATCGGCGCATTCATGATGGCCAAGATGGTCAGCTTCGAGATCTGAGGGCGACAGGGACATGACCGAAACAGCCGCACCGACCATCATGGGGATCGACGTCATCTGGGCGGCGACGCTGCTGGCCGCGATCGCGACCTTCGCGACGCTGACCGCGATCTACGCCGCGACGACCGTGCGCGATCCCATGGCCAAGCGCGTCAAGGCGCTCAACGAGCGCCGCGAACAGCTCAAGGCGGGTATCGTCGCGTCAACATCGAAGCGCCGCGCCAAGCTGGTCCACCAGAGCGAGACCACCGACCGCATCCGCTCCTTCCTCAAATCGTTGAAGGTGCTTCAGGACGGGCAGGTCAAGGCGGCGCAAATCAAGCTGGCGCAGGCAGGCATCCGTTCGAAGGACGTCGCCGTCGTCGTCATCTTCAGCCGCCTGATCCTGCCGATCGTCTTCGGCGGCACGATGGTTGTCGGTATCTATCTCCTCGGATGGTTCGCCGACTGGGGACCGCTCAAGCAGCTCGGGCTCGCTGCGGGTTCGCTGATCGGCAGCTACAAGGCGCCTGACCTGTTCGTGCAGAACAAGATCACCAAGCGCAGCGACGCCATCCGCAAGGGGCTTCCCGACGCGCTCGATCTGCTCGTCATCTGCGCCGAGGCGGGCCTCACCGTCGATGCGGCCTTCCACCGCGTCGCGCGCGAGCTTGGGCGTGGCTATCCCGAGCTGGGCGACGAGTTCGCGCTGACCGCGATCGAGCTGGGCTTCCTGACCGAACGCCGCATGGCCTTTGAGAACCTGGCGCAGCGCGTCAGCCTTGATGCGGTGCGCGGCGTCGTGACCACCATGATCCAGACCGAAAAATACGGCACGCCGCTCGCCTCGGCGCTCCGCGTGCTGTCGGCCGAGTTCCGCAACGAACGCATGATGCGCGCGGAGGAAAAGGCCGCGCGCCTGCCCGCGATCATGACCGTGCCGCTGATCCTGTTCATTCTGCCCGTGCTGTTCATCGTGATCCTTGGCCCCGCGGCCTGCTCGATCACCGACAGCTTCATCAACGGCGGGCTCTGACGAAAAAGGGCGGCGGGATCAGATCCCGCCGCCCTATTCTTTTACGCGATCAGGTAATCAGCGCGCCTTGAGCGCCGCCTGTGCCGCGGCGAGGCGAGCGATCGGCACGCGATAGGGCGAGGCCGAAACATAATCGAGGCCCGTCGCTTCACAGAATTCGATCGACGCGGGATCGCCGCCATGCTCGCCGCAGATGCCGAGCTTGATCTCGGGCCGCGTCGCCCTGCCCCGCTCAGCCGCGAGCTGGATAAGCTGGCCGACACCTTCGATGTCGAGGCTGACGAACGGATCGCGCCCGAAAATGCCCTTGTCGACATAGGTGGTGAGGAAGCGGCCCGCATCGTCGCGCGAAACGCCGAGCGTGGTCTGCGTCAGGTCGTTGGTGCCGAAGCTGAAGAACGCGCCGACCTCGGCGATCTCGCCCGCCATCAGCGCGGCGCGCGGCAGCTCGATCATCGTGCCGACGAGATATTCGATCGTCCGTCCCTTCTCGGCGAACACCGCTTGCGCGGTCTGGTCGATCACGTCCTTCATCAGCTCGAGCTCGCGCCTCGTGGCGACGAGCGGGACCATGACCTCGGGGATCGGCGCCTCGCCCGACTTCGCGGCGACGTCGCACGCCGCCTCGAAGATCGCGCGCGCCTGCATCTCGTAGATCTCGGGATAGGTCACGCCGAGACGGCAACCGCGATGGCCGAGCATCGGGTTGAATTCGTGGAGTTCGGAGGCGCGGCGCTTGAGCGTGTCGACGCTGACATCGGCCGCCGCAGCGACTTCAGCGAACTCGGCCTCCTCATGCGGCAGGAACTCGTGGAGCGGCGGATCGAGCAGTCGGATCGTCACGGGCAGCCCCGCCATCACCTCGAAGATCTCGGTGAAGTCGGCGCGCTGCTCGGGAAGCAGCTTTTCGAGCGCGGCGCGGCGACCCTTCTCGGTGTCCGCGAGGATCATCTGGCGGACCGCGGTGATCCGCGCAGCGTCGAAGAACATGTGCTCGGTGCGACACAGCCCGATACCCTCGGCGCCGAAATCGCGCGCGACGCGGCAATCGAGCGGGGTCTCGGCATTGGTGCGGACCTTGAGGCGACGCACCTTGTCCGCCCAGACCATCAGCGTGCCGAAATCGCCCGCGAGCTCGGGCTGGACGGTCGCGACCGCGCCGAACATGACCTCGCCCGAGGCGCCGTCGATCGTGACGATATCGCCTTCCTTCACCTCGCGGCTGCCGACGCGCATCAGCCTGGCCTTGGCGTCGATCGAGAGCGTGCCGACGCCCGAGACGCAGGGACGACCCATGCCGCGCGCGACCACCGCCGCGTGGCTGGTCATGCCACCGCGCGCGGTGAGAATGCCCTTGGCCGCGTGCATACCGTGAATGTCCTCAGGGGACGTCTCGGTGCGGATCAGGATCACGTCCTCGCCCAGCTCGGCCCATTTCTCGGCGGTATCGCTGTCGAACACCGCCTTGCCCGAGGCCGCGCCCGGCGAGGCGGGAAGCCCCTTCGCCAGCACGTCGCGCGGCGCCTTGGGATCGAGTGTGGGGTGAAGGAGCTGGTCGAGCGCCGACGGATCGACACGCGCGATCGCTTCCTCTTCGGTGATCAGACTTTCATTGGCCATATCGACCGCGATCTTGAGCGCGGCCTTGGCGGTGCGCTTGCCCGAACGCGTCTGGAGCATCCAGAGCTTGCCGCGTTCGACGGTAAACTCGATGTCCTGCATGTCGCGGTAATGCGTTTCGAGCAGATCGAAGACACGCGCGAGCTCGCCATAGGTCTCGGGCATCGCCTCTTCCATCGAAAGCGGCTTGGCCCCGGCGCGCTCGCGCGCCTGAAGTGTCAGATATTGCGGCGTGCGGATGCCCGCGACGACGTCTTCACCCTGCGCGTTGATCAGGAACTCGCCATAATAAGCGCGCTCGCCCGTCGCCGGATCGCGGGTGAACGCCACGCCCGTCGCCGAAGTGTCGCCCATATTGCCGAACACCATCGCCTGGACGTTGACCGCAGTGCCCCAGTCGCCGGGAATGTGATTGAGGCGGCGATAGACCTTGGCGCGCTCAGACTGCCACGATCCGAACACCGCGCCGACCGCACCCCATAGCTGGTCGTTCACATCCTGCGGGAAGGGCTTGCCCCACTGTTCCTCGACGAGCTTCTTGTAGGTCGCGACAAGCGCCTGCCAGTCTTCAGCACCCATCTCGGTATCGAGATTGAACCCCTTGTCTTCCTTGGCGATTTCGAGCGCCTCCTCGAACGATCCGTGATCGAGTTCGAGGACGACGTCCGAATACATCTGGATGAAGCGGCGATAGCTGTCCCACGCGAAGCGCGGATCGCCCGAGGTCTCGGCGAGGCCCTTCACGGTCTCGTCATTGAGGCCGAGGTTGAGGACGGTGTCCATCATGCCCGGCATTGAGACGCGCGCGCCCGAACGGACCGAGACGAGCAGCGGATCGGACGCGTCACCGAACTTCTTGCCCGTCACGCCCTCGATATGCGCGATGCCGCCCGCGACTTCGGCGCGAACGCTGTCGGGGAAGACCTCGCCATCGTCATAATAGCGCGTGCACATCTCGGTCGTGATCGTGAAGCCCGGAGGCACCGGCAGGCCGATCGATGCCATGCCGTCGAGGTTCGCGCCCTTGCCGCCGAGCAGGTTCTTGTCGCCCTTGCCGCCGTCCGAAACACCACCACCGAAACGATACACATATTTCGTCATCAATCGTCCGTCCCTGTTTCGCCCAAGGGCTTAGCTTCACTTAACTTCGCAGTTTTCTCACAAAACGCATGTTTGATTCGGGCGCTCAGCCCTCGATCCGCGCGAAGTCGGCGACCCGATGCACAGCGTCGCGCACGCGCGCCAGCGTGGCGAGGCGAGCCGAGCGCTTTGCCGGATCACTGTCATTCACGGTCACCTTGTCAAAGAACGCGTCGATCGGCGCGCGCAGCGACGCGAGCGCGGCCATCGCCCCCTCGAAGTCCTCCGCGGCAATCGCGGCTTCGGCCTTGGGCTCGGCCGCGTCGAGCGCCGCGAGCAGGTCAGCCTCTTCCTTTTCGGGCGTGTAGGACAGCCCGAAATTGTCCGATGCTGCGTCATCCTGACGAAAGTCAGGATCCATGAACACCGTCGCGGACGTGCTTGCACCGTCCGTGTTCATGGATGCTGAATCAAGTTCAGCATGACGGGTGGAGGTTTCGGTATAGCCTTCCTTCTTCAGAATGTTCGCGGCGCGGCGATAGCCGACGAGAAGATTGGCGCCATCGTCGGTCTGGACGAAGGACTGCAGCGCCTTCACCCGTGCGAGCAGGCGGACCAGATCGTCCTCGCCCCCGAGCGCGAACACCGCGTCGATCAGATCGTGACGGACACCCGCCTCGCGCTGCTGGACCTTGAGGCGGTCGGCGAAGAATGCCACCAAACCTACCGTTGCACCGTGGATGGGCATTAGTTGGTCGGCAATGCTCTCTCGATTGAAAGAGCGGCCGCCAGCAATTTTTTCCACGAGGAATTTCTCAATCGACTTATCGCCAAGTATCCTGTCAGCAACCTCTTTGATCTCAGATCTCAAACCTTCAAGCTTGCTGACGATAACATCGGCAGCAACGTACGCAGCATCATAGTGAAGACCTTTGAGCAGAGGCAGCCTCAGCCCGTTCTCGGTAATGAGGCGGATCGAGCCGAGCGCGGCTCGCCTTAACGCGTACGGATCTTTGGAACCGGTAGGCTGCTCTCCAGCATAAAACAGCGAAACCAAGGTATCTAGCTTGTCCGCCAGCGACACTGCCACCGTCACCGGCGCAGTGGGAACCTCATCGCCCTGCCCGACCGGCTTGTAGTGGTCGCGGACCGCATCGGCCACGGCATCGGAATGACCCTGCGCCCGGGCATAATAACCGCCCATCACGCCCTGCAATTCGGGGAACTCACCGACCATGCCGGTGACGAGATCGGCCTTGGCGAGGCGCGCGGCCTGCTCGGCTTCGTCGGGGCTGGCGTCCTTGACGATCCCCTCTTCCACGAGCCAGCGCGCGAGCTTGGCGACGCGCTCGACCTTGTCGGCGACGGTACCGAGCTTTTCGTGGAAGACGATCTGGCCGAGCTTCTTCGCCTGCTCCTCGAGCGGCACCTTGAGATCGTGTTCCCAGAAGAATTGGGCGTCCGAAAGCCGCGCTGCCAGCACCTTGTGGTTGCCGTCGACGATCTGCGCGCCGCCATCGCTCGCGGTGATGTTCGCGGTGCAGATGAAGTTGGGCGCGAGATTGCCGTTCGCGTCGTTGAGCGCAAAATATTTCTGGTTGGTGCGCATGGTGAGCTGGATCACCTCGCGCGGCACTTCCAGGAACGCACGATCGAAGGTGCCCAGCAGCGGAACGGGCCATTCGGTGAGGCCCGCATTCTCCGCGACGAGGCCGGGATCCTCAACCAGCGTCAGCCCGGCGGCAGCCGCGGCGGAATGCGCACCCTCCTCGATCATCTTCCGGCGCTCGGCAGGATCGACGATCACATGGCAGGCGCGCAGCTTCGCGGCATAGTCACCCGCATTGCCAATGGTGATGCAGCCCGGATGATGGAAGCGGTGGCCGACGGTTTCGGCGCCGCTCGCGATGCCGTCGATCGAACAGGGCACGACGTCATCGCCCAGCAGCGCGACGATCCCCTGAAGCGGGCGAACCCAGCGCAGGCTTTCGGTCGACAGCGAGGACGCGCCCCAGCGCATCGACTTGGGCCAGGGAAAGGCGCGGATGACCGCGGGGATGGCTTCGCCAATCACTTCAGCGGTCGCACGGCCCGGCTTTGCGATCACCGCGAACAGCACGCCGTCGCGCTCGACAAGCTGTTCGCGCGTGAGGCCCGTCGAGCGGAGAAAGCCGGCGAGCGCCTGTTCGGGCGCGTTGGCGCGCGGGCCCTTGCGTTCCTCGCTCACCGCCTCGGTCTGGAGCGGCAGACCGCGTGCGATCAGCGCGAGGCGGCGCGGGGTGGCGAAGGTTTCGATGCTCTCGGCCTTGAGGCCCGATTTGGCGATCTCTTCGGCGAAAAGGCGCGCGAGATCGGCGGACGCCTTTTCCTGCATCCGCGCGGGGATTTCTTCGGAACGGAGTTCAAGGAGGAAGTCGGTCATTGGCCTTTTCCCCCGCACCAAATGCGGTTCGGGCTGAGCTTGTCGAAGCCCTGCCCTTCCTTGGCGCTTGCACAAGAGAAGAAGGAAAGCCCTTCGACAGGCTCAGGGCGAACGGTGGGGGTGGCGATATTGCGCATGCTCGTCATCATCACGCCGTCCACCCGTTCTTTTCCATCCACGCCGCACAACTGCCCTTCGCCAGGTCGCGGACGCGGCCGATATAGGCCTGACGCTCGGCGACCGAGATGACGCCACGCGCCTGAAGCAGGTTGAAGACATGGCTCGCCTTGATCGCCTGTTCATAGGCGGGGATCGGCAGCTTGTTTTCGAGGCAGAGTTCGCACTCGGCGGTCGCCTTGCGGAACGCGTCGAACAGCCGTTCGGTATCGGCGACCTCGAAGTTCCAGGTGCTCATCTGCACCTCGTTCTCGTGGTAGATGTCGCCGTACGTCACGCCGCGATCGTTGAAGGCGAGATCGTAGACGCTGTCGACGCCCTGAATGTACATGGCGAGGCGTTCGAGCCCATAGGTGAGTTCGCCTGCGACGGGCTTGCAGTCGAAACCGCCCATCTGCTGAAAATAGGTGAACTGCGTCACCTCCATGCCGTCGCACCAGACTTCCCAGCCAAGCCCCCAGGCGCCCAAAGTCGGGCTTTCCCAGTCATCCTCGACGAAGCGGATGTCGTGCTTGGTGAAATCGATGCCGATCGCCGCGAGCGAGCCCAGATAGAGTTCCTGCAGATTGGGCGGGCTCGGCTTCAGCACCACCTGATACTGATAGTAATGCTGCAGGCGGTTGGGGTTTTCGCCGTAGCGGCCGTCGGTCGGACGGCGGCTGGGCTGGACGAAGGCCGCGTTCCACGGATCGGGGCCGAGCGCGCGCAGCGTCGTCGCGGGGTGAAAGGTCCCCGCGCCCATTTCCATGTCATAGGGTTGCAGGATCACGCAGCCCTGATCGCTCCAATAGTCATGGAGCGTCAGGATCAGCCGCTGGAAGCTCATTCCACGGGCCTTGGCGGGCTTCGAATCGGTCAATTTGGAGCCTTCGCAGATGCAAAAAATTACCCGCGCGCCCTTTGGCGGATGCGCGCGAAAGGGTCAAGCGACGCGCCATTCTCCCTTTGACCTTTGCCACGCGAGTCGCGATGCAGGGACGGGAATCCAATTGTTTGAAAGCGAGACCGCATGAAGAAGATCGCCGCTGCAATTTCCTGCCTGTTGCTCGGTACTGTGCCGCTCCACGCGCAGACGCCCGCAACCGACGTGGACCCGGCGCTCTGGGTCGTGAAGGACGCGGATACGACGATCTATCTGTTCGGCACCATCCATGTGCTGAAGCCCGGCCTCGGCTGGTTCGACGAGGGCGTGAAATCGGCGTTCGACGCGTCGAGCGAGCTGGTCATCGAGATGATCGAGCCCGAGCCCGCGGCGATGCAGCAGCTCGTGATGAGCAAGGCGATCGACCAGTCGGGCAAGACGCTGAGTGCGAAGCTCGATGAGGGCTTGCGCGCGCGCTACGCCAGCGCGCTGGCCGATGCCGGACTGCCCGCGCAGGCACTTGATCCGTTCGAGCCCTGGTTCGCGACGGTGACATTGTCGGTCCTGCCGCTGAGCAAGCTCGGCTATGACTCCGCAAGCGGCGTCGAAAAGGTGCTGGCGGCGGCCGCCAGACAGGCGGGCAAGAAGATCGAGGGGCTTGAGACCGCCGAACAGCAGCTCGGCTATTTCGACGCATTGCCCGAGCCGCTGCAGCTTCGCTATCTGGAGGCCGTCATCGACGATCTTCCCGAATATCAGCCGAAACTCGAAGCGACGATCGCGAGCTGGGCCAAGGGCGACCCCGATGCGCTGGCGAAAGAGATGAACGAGGGCATGGAAAAGACCCCCGAACTCGCCGCGATCCTGCTCGAACAGCGCAATGCGCGATGGGCGGACTGGATCAAGGCGCGGCTGGACGCGCCGGGCACGGTCTTTCTCGCCGTGGGCGCGGGCCATCTCGCGGGCGAGGCGAGCGTCCAGGAAAAGCTGAAGGCGCTGAAGGTCGACAGCGTGCGCGTCAATTATTGATCCGGTTGTTGCCGGTTCATGTTGGAGCGGGAATAAGGGGCGCCATGTTGCGCCCCATCTCCCTGCTCATCTCCGCCCTGCTCGCTGCCTGCGCCTCGTCCGGCGAGGCGAACGCCCCGATCAAGCCGGGGCTGTGGAAGGTCGCGGACGAAGACACCACCATCTATCTGTTCGGCACGATCCACATGCTGCCGCCCGATTATGACTGGCGGACCAAGGCGTTCGACAAGGCGCTGGGCAAGGCCGACCAGCTCGTGCTCGAGGTCGTGCTCGACAAGGATCCCAAAAAGACCGCGGAGATCGTGACCCGGCTTGGGCGGTCCCCGGGGTTGCCGCCGCTGCTCGAGCGAGTCCCTGCCGACAAGCGCGAAGCGCTCGCCCGGCTGATCGAGACCTCCAAGATCCCCATGGACAAGCTTGACGGCATGGAGACCTGGTCGGCGGCGACCACGCTCGCCACGCTGGCGCTGCGCAAGGCCAATATCACCGCCGCCGAGGGCGTCGAGCGCCAGCTATCCGCGAGCTTCGAAGGCGCGGGCAAGCCGATCGGAGGGCTCGAGACGACCGAACAGCAGCTCGGCTATTTCGACACATTGCCCGAAACGGTGCAGCGCCAGTTCCTCGTCAGCGTGATCGAGAGCAACAGCGACGCCGATGCCGAATTCAGGAAGATGATGACCGCATGGTCGAGCGGCGACACCAACAGGATCGCGACGACCTTTGATGAGGAACTGAAGCTCATCCCCGAGCTTGGCGACGTGCTGCTGAGGCAGCGCAACGCCAACTGGACCGACTGGGTGAAGAAGCGACTGGATCAGCCCGGCACCGTGTTCGTCGCGGTCGGCGCAGGGCATCTGGCGGGCAAGGATTCGGTGCAGGCGATGCTCTCGAAACAGGGTGTGAAGGTCACGCGCGTCCAGTAACGCCCGGCGCTTGCCTTTCCGCGCCCCTGCCCCTATAGGCGCACGCTTCCGTCATGGTCATCCCTGGAGGCGTGGCGGAAAGACGAAACCTAGCAATTTGGAGACATGCACATGAGCGATCAGCTTACGCTGTCGGCCGAGGCGCGCGATCGGGCTGGCAAGGGAGCCTCCCGTGCCCACCGCCGCGAGGGCCGCGTACCTGCCGTCATCTATGGGAACAACGAAGAACCGACCTCGATCCATATCGAGGAAAAGGGGCTGATGAAGCAGCTCCACACCGGCCACTTCATGAATTCGGTCGTCATGATCGAGCTCGGCGGCAAGAAAGTCCGCACGCTCCCCAAGGACGTCCAGTTCCATCCCGTCAGCGATCGCCCGCTGCACGTCGATTTCCTGCGCATCAGCGAGCACGCCGAAGTCACCGTCCAGGTGCCCGTGGTGTTCGTCGATGAAGACCAGGCCCCCGGCATCAAGCGCGGTGGTGTGCTCAACGTCGTTGCGCACGACCTCAGCCTCGTCTGCGACGCCGCAGAGATCCCCGACCAGATCGAGATCTCGCTTGCGGGCCTCGACGTGGGCAGCTCGATCCACCTCGGCGACATCAAGCTGCCCAAGGGCAGCAAGGCCGCGGGCGCGGACAGCGACCTGACGATCGCGACCATCGTTGCGCCGTCGGCACTGAAGTCGGAAGAGGCCGAGGAAGCCGCTGCGGCTGACGAGGTCCCCTCCGCGCAGAAGAGCGACGCGGAATAAGGCGTATTCGCCGGCGGTGGCACGCGCCATCGCCGGCACGCCCCTCCCCATTCCATGCAGATCTGGGTCGGCCTCGGCAATCCGGGCGCGCTTTATGCGATGCACCGGCACAATGTCGGCTTCATGGCGGTCGACGCCATCGCCGAGGTGCATGGCTTTTCGCCTGTAAAAAAGGCGTTCCAGGGCTGGACGCAGGAAGGCCGCATCGGCGGCGAAAAGATCCTGCTGCTGAAGCCCGCCACCTTCATGAACGAAAGCGGCCGCGCGGTCGGCGAGGCGATGCGCTTCTACAAGCTCGCGCCCGAGGACGTCACGACGTTCCACGACGAGCTCGACCTGGCCCCCTTCAAGGTCAAGGTGAAGACCGGCGGCGGCACCGCGGGGCATAACGGCCTTCGCTCGACCGAAGCGCATATCGGCAACAATTTCCGCCGCGTCCGGCTCGGCATCGGTCATCCCGGCCACAAGGACCGCGTGACCGGCCATGTGCTCGGCAATTATGCCAAGAGCGAGATCGAGCCCCTGAGCGACATGCTCGGCGCGCTCGCAGCCGAGGCCGACTGGCTCGCCAGGGGCGACGACGTGCGCTTCATGAACGACGTCGCGCTGAGGTTGCAGGATTAGAGCTAAACTCTCGGCCGGTTTTGGCCGCTTTGCCCAATTGCTGACGTTGCACACGCCTCAAAGTTTCTTATGCTTGAGGTGTGAAACGCTTTCGATTCAAACGACTTGCGATAGCACTGGCATCTGCCGGCTGGATTGCGCCGCTATGCCTTTCGTTTTGGTGGAGCAGCAGCTTTCTCTGGAAAGCCTATGGGATAGCAGTCGGCACCGCATGGCCCGATCCGTGGCATCCATTCGAGTTGGCGGCACCAGCATTCTACATTGCGATGCTATGGCTCTTCATAGCGATCATGGCTTGGGTCATGCATCTGACCAAAGATCGTTAATCCCCCAGAAGCCCATCGCCGAGATCGCCGGCTCATTTTGCTCGTTTAGCCTTCTTCACCAGCTTTTGAGCCGGGGATATTCCCAGCGATAGGGCACCCCCGTTTCACCCAGCAGCGCACGCACCAGCGCCGGGAAGGCCGCCTCCGCCCGCACGTCGTTGGAGAGGATCAGCACGCATCGCTGCCGCTTCTCGACGCAGACCAGCGTGTTGCCCGTATTGTCGTTGTGCCCGCCCTTGAAGAAGCCGGGGCCCTGCGCGCCCTGAAAGGCGACGACACCCAGTCCCGCCGCCAGACCGGGCAGCCGTTCGGCGGGCGGCAGTTCGGGGGCAAGCGTCGGGAACTGCGCGGCGGTGGTGATCGGCAGGATCGGGCGTGCCAGTTCACTGCGCGATGCCTTCGTCAACAGATCGCCGCGCACCAGCGCCGCTGCAAACCTGGCGAGATCGGCGATGGTCGTGTCCATCGAGCCTGCGGCGCGCACGCGGCTGCGCTCGTCATGCGGCTCGACTTTGCCGTCGATCGTCCAGCCATCGGCGAGGTTGCTCGCGAAATCGGCGCGCCATTTGAGGCTTGTCGTCTTCATACCCAGTGGATCGAACAGGCGACCGTGCAGTTCCTGCCCCAGATCGAGCCCCAGCCCCTTCTCGATCGCGAACTGGAGCAGGATGATCCCTTCGCCCGAATAGCTGTAGCGGCTGCCCGGATCGAAATGGATGCGCAGCTTTCCGTCGGGCTCGTCGAACGCGAAATTGGCGAAACCCGTGCTGTGGGTGAGGACATTGCGCGGCGTGATGCGCCGCCAGCGCTCGTCGCCCGCAAGATCCGCCCAGTTACCGTATGCGTCGAGATTGCCGTAATCGGGCAGCGGACGCGGCAGCATCGTGGCAATGGGCTTGTCGAGATCGACGAGCCCGTCATCCACCAGTTGCATCACGAGATGCGCGAAAACGGTCTTGGTGATCGATGCGCCATACATGACGGTGTCGGTGGTAAGCGGATCGCCTTTCGCGTTACGGACACCGAAGGCCTGAACCGATGCGACCCTGCCCTTGTCGATCAGCGCGATCGCGAGCCCCTTCGCGCCCGTCTGTTCCAGCGCACGCTCTGCCTCCGCGGCGACCGCGGCCTTGTTCGGAATCGGCTTGCCAAGAACCGGCGTGCCCGTCATGAGCATCCCGATCATCGCCATTAAATGACAGCACCGCATAGCGCCCCCCTTCCGGGCCGGGAGCCTAGTGCGATGCAATGGAAATTACGAGGGTATTTCAATGGGTTTTCGTTGCGGCATCGTCGGTCTTCCCAATGTCGGCAAGTCGACGCTTTTCAACGCGCTGACCCAAACCGCGGCGGCGCAGGCGGCGAATTACCCCTTCTGCACGATCGAACCCAATGTCGGGAACGTCGCGGTGCCCGACGACCGGCTCCAGCAGCTGGCGGCGATCGCGGGCTCGGCCAAGATCATCGAGACGCAGCTCGGCTTCGTCGATATCGCAGGGCTAGTGCGCGGCGCGAGCAAGGGCGAAGGTCTGGGCAACCAGTTCCTCGGCAATATCCGCGAGGTGGACGCGATCGTCCATGTGCTGCGCTGCTTCGAGAATGACGACATCCAGCATGTCGACAACAAGGTCGACCCGATCGCCGACGCCGAGACCGTCGAGACCGAGCTGATGCTCGCCGACCTCGAAAGCCTCGAAAAGCGCGTCCCCAATTATGTGAAAAAGGGCCAGCAGGGCGACAAGGAATCGAAGATCGCCGCGAGCGTGCTCGGCCAGGCGCTCGAGCTGCTGCGCGAGGGCAAGCCCGCACGGCTGACTGTGCCCAAGGACGAGGAAGAGCGCCGCGTCTTCGATCAGGCGCAGCTCCTCACCTCGAAGCCCATCCTTTATGTCTGCAATGTCGAGGAAGAAAGCGCGGCCAATGGCAATGCGTTCTCTGCCAAGGTGTTCGAAAAGGCCGCTGCCGAAGGCGCGCAGGCCGTGGTGGTCTCGGCCGCGATCGAGGCCGAGATCGCGACGATGGAACCCGCCGACCGCGCCGAGTTCCTGTCGGACCTGGGGCTCGTCGAAACGGGCCTCGCACGCGTGATCCGCGCGGGCTACGAGCTGCTCCACCTCATCACCTTCTTCACCGTGGGGCCCAAGGAGGCACGCGCCTGGACCGTGGAGAAGGGTTCGAAGGCACCGCAGGCCGCGGGCGAGATCCACAGCGACTTCGAGCGCGGCTTCATCCGTGCCGAGACGATCGCGTTCGACGACTATATCACCTGCAAGGGCGAAGCCGGCGCGCGCGACGCGGGCAAGCTGCGTCAGGAAGGCAAGGAATATGTCGTCGTCGACGGCGACGTGATGCTGTTCCGCTTCAACGTGTGAACGTCACCGAATTGTAGCCTATTCGCGCCAAAGAATCCGCTCATCCTGAGGAGGGGTTGAGCGAAGGCGAAGACCCGTCTCGAAGGACCGATTTCGAAAATCCTTCGAGACGCCGTTTCGTCAGGCTCAACGGCTCCTCAGGATGAGCGGACAGTTTTGGCATTCGGGGGTTCAATGACACAGATTCGCGCACTTACTGCAGCCCTCGCACTCACCGCGCTGACCGCCTGTGCGCAGATCCCCCGACCCGCCCCTGCTGCCAGCGCGCAACAGGAAGTGCGCGCGCCCGTCACCATCCTGATCTCGATCGACGGCTTCCGCCCCGACTATCTCGATCGCGGGGGGACGCCGGCGCTGTCGAAGCTGGCGGCCGAGGGCGTACGCGGCGCGATGCGCCCCTCCTTCCCGTCCAAGACCTTTCCCAACCACTATACGCTGGTCACAGGCAAGCGCCCCGACACCAACGGCATCGTCGCCAACAAGATGGAGGATCCGCGCCGCCCAGGCGAGGTCTTCACCATGGCGAGCGACGATCCCTTCTGGTGGAACGAGGCGACGCCGATCTGGGTCGATGCCGAAAAGGCGGGCGTGCGGACCGCGACGATGTTCTGGCCGGGCTCCAACGTCGCGATCGGCGGCGAGCGTGCGCAAAAATGGCCGCACACGATCAGCGGCGGCACACGCCCGTCCGACTGGCAGCAGTTCAATCAGGAAATCAGCAACACCCAGCGCGTCAACGCGGTGATCGACTGGATGCGCCGTCCCGCCGCCATCCGCCCGCGCCTCGCGACGCTCTATTTCGACACCGTGGATACCGCAGGCCACACATATGGCCCGAATGATCCGAGGACGCTGGAGGCGGTGGCCGAGGTTGACCGGCACGTCGGCGCGCTCGTCGCCGGGCTGGCCGCGCTTGGCCAGCCCGCCAATCTCGTCTTCGTCTCCGACCACGGCATGGCCGAAACCTCTTCGGCGCGCTCGATCGCGCTCGACGCGCTGCTGACCACGGGCGATTATCGCATCGTCGAGACCGGCCCCTATGCCGCGCTGGCCGCCATGCCCGGCCGCGAGGCCGCGCTCGAGGCGAAGCTGCTTGCACGTCATCCGCACATGCAATGCTGGCGCAAGGCGGAAATCCCCGCACGCTTCCATTATGGCCGTAACGCGCGCGTCCCCGCCTATCTCTGCCTTGCAGAGACGGGCTGGCAGATCGTCGAACGCGCGGTATCGGGCGACTTTGTGGGCGGCAACCATGGCTATGACCATGAAGCGCCGGACATGGCGGCGCTGTTCGTTGCCAACGGCCCCGCATTTCGCACGGGCGCCACGGTGCCTGCGTTCGACAATGTCGACATCCAGCCGCTGCTGGCGCGCCTGATCGGCGTGACAGCCAGCGCGGGGGACGGATCGATGACGGTGTTCGAGCCGGTGATGGTGCCAGCACGTAATTGACGTTTCCGTAATCGTCATGTTGAGTCACCGGGAATCAATGCCCGGAGAATGTGATGCAGTATTTCGAGGATCTGGAAGTCGGCGCGAAGACCCGTTTCGGGCGTTACGAGGTCACGCGTGACGACGTGATCGCATTTGCGCAGAAGTTCGATCCCCAGCCCTTCCACCTCTCCGACGAAGCCGCTGCAAAGACGCATTTCGGACGGATCGCCGCAAGCGGCTGGCACACTTGCTCCATGGTCATGTCGATGATCGTCGAGAATCTGGCGAAGCACAAGCAGGCCGGGCTCGGCGGCATCGGAATCGACGAGTTGCGCTGGCTGAAGCCCGTCTATCCGGGCGATGTGCTGAGCGTCGAGACCGAGTTGCTTGAAAAGAAGCGCTCACGCAGCAAACCACATATGGGCTCGTTCAAGTCGCGCCTGACCGCGTTCAACCAGAAGGGCGAGCCCGTGATGAGCTACGTCAACACCGCGCTGATCGCCACGCGCGATCCCGAGGGAAGCGAATAGAGAACGAATTTGGCGGCTGCCCAACGGAGGACGGCCGGCGCCAGCGCTAAGCCATTTTATCCCGTTGGCGTGAAGCGCCCGGCCGGCTCGCTTTCGGCGTTGATCGATTCGCGGCATTCCTCGGTATCGGGCGGCGCGATCATCCTTGCCTTGCGCCAGTCGCCGTTTCGGTAAGCCCAGCTTGCCATCGCGAGCGCCACCATCGAGCCCAGCGGGAAGCTGAGCCAGAGCGCATCGCTGCCGAGCGCGGGATAGGCGAAGTGCACGAAACCGAGCCGCACCGGGTACATTGCGACAAACAGGATCACGAGCGGTGCCACGACCGCACCGTTGGCGCGCATCGTCCCGAACAGCACAAAGGTGGCGCCGAAGAAGATGAAGCTCCACCCGCCGAGCAGATGTATGCGCGCGGCCAGCGGGATCGCAGGGCTGTCAGCGCCGATGAAGAGCGCAAGTGCGGGACGATCGACGATCGTCAGCAGCGCGACGAGCGCCCCCGTCATCGCGACATTGTACCACAAGCCCGTGATCGTGATCTGCGACACCCGATCCCAGCGCCCGGCGCCGATATTCTGCGCCGCCATCGCGCTGACGGCCGCGCCGATCGCCATCGCGGGCATCTGCACATAGGTCCAGAGCTGCTGGGTGACCCCGTAAGCGGCGGCGGTCAGAATGCCTTCGCGGTTGACGAGCCCGACCATCGCGAGTGCGGCCGTGGAAATCACGACCATCTGGAGGCCCATCGGGAAGCCCTTGGTCACGATCGGGCGGAGCAAGGCCGGATCGGGCTTCAGATAGGCGAGTTCGTGGCCCCGCAGTCTCAGCGGCAGATCGCGCGCATAGATATAGGCGATCATCGCGGCGAGGCTGACATAGCCCGCAATCGCGGTCGCAACCGCCGACCCGGCGATACCCAGTGCGGGTGCCGGCCCCAGGCCGAGGATGAAAACCGGATTGAGCGCGATATCGAGCGCGACGCTCAGCGCCATGAACCACATCGGCGTCATCGAATCGCCCGCGCCCCTCAGGCCCATCATCAGCAGCACCGTCATGAAGGACGACGGCATGGCGATGAAGATGATGCGCAGATAGTCCTCGGCCAGCGTAAAGGCCTCGCGCGGGGTCGCGAGCAGCCGCAATATCTGCTCGGACAGGCTCCACCCGACTACCGCGACGACGATCGAGAGCAGCAGGAACAGGCCGAGCGCGCTGCCGAACACGCGTCGCGCGCCGTCAATGTCGCGCCGGCCGAAATTCTGCCCGACGAGGATCGTCGCGGCCATGCCGAAGCCGAAGACCGCCGCGAACATCAGGAACATGATGATGTTGGCGTTGGCGGTCGCCGCGATCGCGTTTTCGCCGAGGAAATGGCCAATCCAGATCGCGTTGACCGAGCCGTTGAGCGACTGGATGACGTTCGACCCGAGCGTCGGCAGCGCAAAAAGCAGCAGCGCCCTGCTGATCGAACCCGTCAGCAGGTCTTGAGTGCCGGCAGTCCGGGTCGATGCGTCAGCCATCGTGATCTCAACCCCTCGCCATCAAAACATCGATCGACATCACCAACCCCGTTCATCCTGAGGAGGGACTGAGCCTGGCGAAGTCCCGTCTCGAAGGACTGCCTGCGTGTCCTTCGAGATGCCGTTTCGGCAGGCTCAACGGCTCCTCAGGATGAGCGGTTCTGGCTCACCCAAAGCAAGTTAGCCGAGCCGCGCCAGCGCCGCCTGAAGCCGCTCCGCCTCGGCCGATTTCTCGGCATGGTCGGCGCGCGCCTTTTCCACCGCCTCGGGCTTGGCGCGTTCGACGAAGCTCGGATTGCCCAGCCGCCCGGCGAGCGAATCGCGCTCCTTCGCGGCCGCTTCGATCCCCTTGGTCAGACGCGCGCGCTCGGCGGCGAGATCGATCACGCCTTCGAGCGGGAGCACATAGGTGGCTTCGTCGACAACGACCTGCGCCGCGCCGCCCTCGGGTGCGGCATCAAGGCTGATGCCTTCGACACGCGCGAGACGGCCGAGCGCAGTCGCCTGACGCTCGAGGCGTTCGGCGGTGAGCGACGATGCATCTCGGACGTGAAGCGCGAGCTTGGCGCCCGGCGGCACGTTGAGTTCGGCGCGCGCGGCGCGGATTTCGGAAACGAGGCGGATCAGCCAGTCGATCTCCGCCGCGGCGCCGGTGTCGAGGACGTGCGTGTCGGCATGCGGCCATTGCGCGACGATGATGTCGTGTTCGCGCGGGTGGGCGGGATCGGCAAGCGCATGCCACAGCTCTTCGGTGATGAAGGGCATGAAGGGATGGAGCATGACGAGAATCTGGTCGAGCACCCAACCCGCGACGGCTTTGGTTTCCTCGTCGATCTGGCCCTTGATGAGCTCCAGATACCAGTCGCAGAAACGGCTCCAGGTGAACTGGTAGATCGTGTTCGCGGCCTCGTCGTAACGCAGGTCGGCAAAGGCGAGGTCAAGCTTCTGCACGGTCTCGATCGTCTCGGCGACGATCCAGCGATTGACCGCGAGCGTGGTGTCGGGCGCGCGCAGCGTCTTCGACGCGCCGATGCCGTTGGCCTGACAGAAGCGCGAGGCGTTCCACAGCTTGGTCGCGAAGTTGCGATAGCCCTCGACGCGCTTCTCATCCATCTTGATGTCGCGGCCCTGGCTCTCCATCGCGGACAGCGTGAAGCGCAGCGCGTCGGCGCCGTACTTGTCGATCAGACCCAGCGGATCGACGGTGTTGCCCTTGGACTTGGACATTTTCGAGCCGTCCGCGGCACGGACAAGACCGTGGAGATACAGGGTCTTGAACGGCACTTCTTCCATGAAGTGCAAGCCCTGCATGATCATCCGCGCATCCCAGAAGAACAGGATGTCGAAGCCCGAGATCAGCACGTCATTGGGATAATGGCGCTGCAGGTTGGTGGTGCTCTCGGGCCAGCCGAGCGTGCCAAAAGGCCAGAGCGCGGAGGAGAACCAGGTGTCGAGCACGTCGCTGTCGCGCGTCAGCTTCTTGTTGCCGGCGAGCGCCTGCGCAGCGCCTTCGTCTTCGGCGACATAGCAATTGCCATCCTCATCATACCAGGCGGGGATCTGGTGTCCCCACCAGAGCTGACGCGAAACGCACCAGGGCTGGATGTTCTCGAGCCAGTTGTAATAGGTCTTTTTCCACGTCTCGGGCACGACCTTGATCGCGCCCGAGCGGACCGCCTCAAGCGCGGGCTTGGCGAGCGTCTCGGCATCGACATACCATTGGTCGGTGAGCCAGGGTTCGATCACCGCGCCCGAACGATCACCATAGGGCGTCTGGATGACGCGGTCCTCGACCTTTTCGAGCACGCCCTGCTCTTCAAGCATCGCGACGACGCGCTTGCGCGCCTCGAAGCGTTCGAGACCGAGCAGCTCGGCGGGGATGAGCCCATCGGCGGTCTGGACGACATTGGCCTCGGCATCGAGCATGTTGAGCATGTCGGCGGGCTTTAGCCCCGCGCGCTTGCCGACCTCGAAATCGTTGAAGTCATGGCCCGGCGTGATCTTGACCGCGCCCGAACCGAGCTCGGGGTCGGCATGCTCATCGGCGACGATGGGCACGAGGCGGCCGGTGATCGGGAGTTTGACGTTCTTCCCGATCAGCGCCTTGTAGCGCTCATCCTCGGGATTCACCGCGACAGCCATGTCGGCGAGCATCGTCTCGGGGCGCGTCGTCGCGACCGAGATCGTGCCCGAACCGTCCTCGAGCGGGTAGCTGAGGTGCCAGAATTTTCCGTTGATTTCCTTGGTCTCGACCTCGAGGTCGGAGATCGCGGTCTTGAGGCCCGGATCCCAGTTCACCAGCCGCTTGTCGCGGTAGAGCAGCTTCTGGTTGTAGAGATCGACGAACACCTTGAGCACGGCCTTCGAAAAGCCCTCGTCCATCGTGAAGCGCTCATTGGCCCAGTCGCACGACGCGCCGAGGCGGCGGAGCTGGCCGGTGATGGTGCCGCCGCTCTCGGCCTTCCAGTCCCAGACCTTCTCCACGAACTGTTCGCGCGTGTAATCGGTGCGCTTCTCGCCACGCGCATTCATCTGGCGCTCGACCACCATCTGCGTCGCGATGCCCGCATGGTCGGTGCCGACGACCCAGAGCGCGTCCTTGCCCTGAAGCCGCGCGTGGCGGATCAGGATATCCTGCAGCGTGTTGTCGAGCGCATGGCCGATATGCAGGCTGCCCGTCACATTGGGCGGCGGGATCACGATCGTGAAGGGCTCTGCTTCACCGCGTTCGGGGCGGAACAGGCCCTTGTCTTCCCAATGGGCATACCAGCGCGCCTCGATGGCTGCGGGGTCGAAGGTCTTTGCGAGTTCGGTCATGGTGCCCGGCCTGTAGCCGAGTTTTGCCGGGCTTGGGAACAGGCTTGATTCTTAGTCGCGTCATTCCCGCGAAAGCTGGAATCCAGGAACACCGACGCCCGGGTTAATGGCCGATTTCCGTGTTCATGGATTCCAGCTTTTGCTGGAATGACGAAGAGGGTTAGTTACCATGCCCCTTGGTCCATTTGTCGAGCCAGCCATGGACCTCGCGGTACCACTGGATCGAGTTCTGGGGCTTCAGGATCCAGTGATTCTCGTCGGGGAAGACGACGAGACGCGACGGGATATCCTGAAGCTGGAGCGCGGTGAAGACGCCCAGCGACTGGCTGTAGGGGATGCGGAAATCCTTTTCGCCGTGGATGACGAGCGTCGGCGTCTTCCATTTGGTGACGTGGTTCACCGGGTTCCACTTTTCGGCGTCGGTGCGCTTCCACCACGGGCCGCCATGATCCCATTCGTCGAACCAGATTTCCTCGGTCTCGAACGCCATGGCGCGCATGTCGAAGACGCTGGCATGGGTGATGAGGCACTTGAAGCCGTCATTCCACTGGCCCGCGATCCAGTTCATCATGTAACCGCCATAGGAGCCGCCCGCCGCGCAGGCATTGGCGGTGTCGATCCCGGCATCCTTCGCGCCTGCTGCGGCGAGGCCGAGCTTCAGATCCTGGAACGGCTTGCCGCCCCAATCCTTGTTGATGCTGTCGGTGAAGGCCTGACCATAGCCCATGGACCCGTGGAAATCGATCGTGACCGCGGCATAGCCGGGCGCCGCGAAGGTCTTGGGGTTCCAGCGATACGACCAGCTATCGCCGAACGAGCTTTGCGGCCCGCCATGGACCAGCAGGACGACGGGCAGCTTGCCCTTGGCGCCCTGCGGCTTCACGATCTGGCCCCAGACGGTGTCGCCATTGGCGCCGGGATAGCTGAAGCGCTCGACGCTGACCGGGTCGATCTGGGCGAGCTTGTCGCCGTTGACGTCGGTCAGCTTCTGCGGCTTGCCACCCTTCAGACGATAGAGGTCGTCGGGCTGCTGGATCGAATTGAGCGTGTAGAGCATGCCGCCATCGGCGAGCGGGATCGCGTTGCCGGCATTGCCCGGCCCCGTCAGGCGCGTGACCTTTGCGGTCGCGACGTCGATGCGGAAGACGGGATTGTCGAGCAGGTCGCCTGCGGTGACGATCACGCTCTTGCCGTCCTGCGCCCAGGCGACCGAGCCCGCCGAGCGATCCCAATTGGCCGAAAGGTCGCGCGTCTCGCCGGTTTCGAGGTTGCGGAGCATCACCGAGAGCTTGTCGGCCTCATAGGTGGGCCTCTTCATCGCGGTATAGGCGAGCCACTTGCCGTCGGGCGAGACCGCGGGGGTGGTGTCCATCGCCTCGTTTGCAGCGGTCAGGTTCTCGGGCTCGCCGCTTCCGTCCGCGGAGGCGCGGTAGATGTCGAGATTGGTCGAGCGCGGCTCGCCCTTGTCGCCCTTGCGCAGTGTGAAGAAGAGCTGGCGGCCGTCAGCGCTCCACGCGATCTCCTCGGCGCCGCCAAAGGGCTTGGTGGGTGCGTCGCCCACCAGCGAACCCATCACCGAAGCGCCGCTGCCCGTCGCCTTGCCGTTTTCGAGCGGCAGGACAAAGATGCGCGAGCGTTCGGTCGGCACTTCCCATTCGTCCCAGTGACGGACGAACATCTCGTCATAGACGCGGCCGCTGCCCTGTGCCTTGGCGATGCGGACGTTGGAACATTCGAAATCCTGGCAGCCAAGGTTGCGATCGGCCCAGATCGCGACGCGGCTATCGTCGGGGGAGAGCGAGAACCCCGCGATGTCGGGCCCGAGCGTCGTTACCTGCTCGGGCGTGCCCGAGGGGAGCGCGACGCGCCAGATCTGGTCGCTGCCCGAGGCGTTGCTGAGATAATAGAGATGCCTGCCGTCGGCGGAGAATTTGGGGTCATGCTCGTTCTTGTCGGGGGCCGAGGCGATCTTGACCGGCGTCGCCCCCTTCTTCGTCAGATCGAGCAGCCAGAGGTCCATCCGCCCCTTGTTCGCGGCCAGATCGGTCTCGCGAAGCTGATAAGCGACCCATTTGCCGTCGGGCGACACGGTCGGCGCGGCGATCCGGCGCATCGTCGCCAGATCTTCGGCGGTCATGGGACGGGCAAGGACGGCGGCGGGTGTCTGGGCGATGGCGAGCGCACCCAGGCTCGCGAGCAGAAGCTTTTTCATGGAACGCACGGCTAGCACGCCGATGGACGCACGAAAAGAAGCTATTGGCGCAATATTCTAGCGAGCAATCAAAGCCCGCGATCAATGATTCGCGCGACTTCCTTGGCAACGACTCGCTCGACCAGCTCGGGGAGATTGGAGTCGAGCCATTCCTTGAGCATCGGCCGGAGCATCTCGCGCACC
Organism: Sphingomonas sp. LaA6.9; assembly: GCF_022601895.1. Taxonomy (GTDB): domain Bacteria; phylum Pseudomonadota; class Alphaproteobacteria; order Sphingomonadales; family Sphingomonadaceae; genus Sphingobium_A. The sequence goes on along the minus strand of NZ_JAKVIO010000001.1, from coordinate 142,944 downwards.
AGCCCTTCGAGCGTATTGTCTCCCGCCTCGGGCTTCACGATCAGTGCGGAGAGCGAAGCGAGCTTCTCGCGGCTGGCGAGAGCGGCATTCTCGGAGACGAGCGCCGATGCCCTGACGGGCGTTTCGGCCGGGATTTCGGGAGCTTTGGCAACGGGGTCGGGCTCGATGACCGTCTCTGTCAGCTCGAGCACTTCCTCCTCGGGCTCGGGATCGGGCAGCGCCTTCGTCTTGCGCGCAGCGGTGCGGGTGCGCGCGGTGACCGCGCCCTCACCTTCCTCGGCGATGATCCGTTTGATCGAGGACAGGATCTCCTCCATCGACGGTTCGTTGGCGATATCGCCCATATGCGCAGTCCTGCTCAGTTCGGTACAGCTATAACTGACGGACTCTGCGCGGGCGTGTCAACGGTGCGTGTTGCGACGGGCTGCGGATCGGGATCCTTGTCCCAGTCGCCGATATGGTTGCGCACGCGCTTATAGTTGACCATCGGATCGTAAAGCGGGCCGCCATCGAGCCCGAGGTCGCGTGCCTCGGCCTGCCCCATCGCCGCGAGCAGCGTGAAGCCCGCGACATAGGCGGTGCGCCGCGCGGTCACGAGCAGCACCTGCGAATTGAGCAGCTCCTGCTCGGCATTGAGGATATCGAGGATGGTGCGCGTTCCGACGCTGTTTTCCGCGCGCACGCCCTCGAGCGAAAGCGTGTTGGCGGCCACCGCCTGTTGCGAGCTGTTGATCACGTCATTGGCCGCACGCCATGCGGCATAGGCCGCACGCGTCTGCGCGATGATGCCGCGTTCGACCTCGATCTGCTGCTCGATCGTCTGGCTTTCGCGCGCCTGCGCCTGGCGGACCTGCGCCGAGGGCGCGCCACCCTGATAGAGCGGGATCGACGCGCTGACGCCGACGCTCGCCTGCTTGCTGGTCTGCGAGATCACGCTGCCCGGAATGTCGCTGCCGAGTGTCCCCAGATAGTTGGTATAGCTGCCGTTCGACACGGCTGAGACGCTGGGCATGCGCGATGCGCCAGCGACGCGGACGTCGAAAGCGGCCGCCTCACGCTGCTTGGCGGCGGCGAGCAGATCGGGATTGTTGACGAGCGCAATGTCCACCGCTGCATCCGGGCTCTCGGGGAGATTGGGCAGCGGCGGCGGCAGCTCCAGATTTTCGGGCGGCGCCCCGACAAAGCGGATATAGCGCTCCTTGCTTGCCACAAGCTGCGCCTCGGCAGTCTGCAGATCGCTGCGCGCGATCGCAAGCCGCGCATCGGACTGCGCGATATCGGTGCGCGTCAGGTCGCCGACCTCGAAACGGTCCTTGGTCGCCTGCAGGTTGACCTCGAGCACGCCGACATTGGCGCGGTTGAGCGAGACGATCGCCGAATCGGCCAGCACGTCCATATAGGCGGCGACGACATTGCTGAAGATGGTCGATTCGGTGCCGCGCAGGTTCGCCTGCCCCGCCTCGACGCGCCTGTCGGCGGCGCGGATCGCATTCTTCACACCGCCGCCACGATAGAGCGGAACTTCAAGCTGTGCGCGCGTATCGACGCTGCGATCGGGCGCGTTGAAGCTGTTGGCGGGCTTCACCAGCACTTCGGTGTAATTGGCGGTGGCACCCAGGCTCGGCAGACCCGGCGCGCGCGCCAGCGGGACATTCTCGTCCTCGGCGCGCTGCCCGGCGCGCGCGCCGGTCATCGTCGGGTTGGTGCGATAGGCTTTTGCAAGAGCCTCGCGCAGCGTCTCCGCCGAAGCCGGGCCTGACAGCAGGGCCAGCGCGATCGTCGCACCGGCAAGCATTCGGGATTTGATGCTACGCAATCTCGTCACCTTCTCGAACTAGAATACAAAGCTCTTGGGGATGGCGAAGCCCGGCAGGATCGCGGTTTCCGCATCCACGAAATCGGCCAGCGCCAGGACTTCGCCCGCCTTGCGCCCCGAAGCCAGCCGCGTCACGCCGCGCTCGACGATGCCCGTGGCGATCCGGCCGCCATCCTTGAGCTGCGCGCTGATCGCATCGGGGACGTGCTCGACCGCGCCGTCGATCAGGATCGCGTCATAAGGCGCGTCCTTGGCCCAACCCTCGGCGAGCGGGCCGTTTACGATCGAGACCTGTGCATGCCCCGCCAGCGCGCTGGCGGCCGCATCGGCGAGCGCCCTGTTCTCCTCGAGCGCGACCACCCGGGCGCCCAGCTCGCCAAGCAGCGCGGCGGCATAACCCGTGGCGGCGCCGACCAGCAGCACCTTCTCGCCCGCGCGCACGCCAAGCGCCGCAAGCAGGCGCCCCGTCGCAGCGGATGTGTTGAGGCTCCGTCCCTCGGCGATCGGCATCAGCGCGTCGACATAGGCCAGCGCCGCACGATCGGCGGGCACGAAGGTCTCGCGCGCGACCGCGCCCATCGCGGATATGACCTGCGGATCATTCACAGCCCAGGTGCGGAGCTGATTGGAGACCATGGCGCGGCGCAGCGATTCAAAATTCGGTTCGGTCATAACGGTTTCCAGATCGCACAACTGTTTTAGTCATGCAATACACTAAATGGGGTGACAGGCGCTTCTATCCGCTGGCGCGCGCCTCGCCAAGCGCCGTTCGGTAACAAAATGTAGCAGCCCCGGTTGACAGCGTCGCCGGCTCCGCGCAGAGCAGCGCGCCTCGGCCCGATGGCGGAGTGGTTACGCAGAGGACTGCAAATCCTTGCACGCCGGTTCGATTCCGGCTCGGGCCTCCACCTATTCGAAATTACGCAATATTTTCCGAGGCTTCGGCCTCGGAAAAGGCTGACTCTGCGCCGATTTTAGCCATTTCCCAGCGCGCCAAATCCTTGATTGCCGCCTCCGTCGGACACTGCTTTCGCATCAGGGCGAGCACCCATTTGGCACGTCCTCGTCGCAAAAGTGCAAGAATGGCCGGCTAGGCGCTGGCAGATGCAGCCGAGTGAAGATCGCGGGTCCCTTTTCCGGGGTGGCCGCATTGCCGCGGTGGCGAGAGAGAGTCGCCTTTTCGCTTATTCATCGGGAAATTTCGGCAAGGGGCTCGTCTTCGCGGGCGCCGATCTCACGATCATGTTCCTGCTGACCGATCTGTTGAAGCTGTCCGCTACGGCTGCGGGCACGCTGATGCTGATGGCACTTGCCGGAGATCTGGTCTTCGACCTTCTGGCGGCGGTGCTCGTCATTCGCCTTCGTCGTTCGGGAAGAGGGTATCGCTGGATGGTCGTCGCCGGCGCCATTCCGTGCGGCGCGGCCTTCGCGCTCCTCTACGCCATGCCCGCGCTCGGAGCGCATCAGGGCTGGATGCTGGCCTGCGCGCTGCTGGTGTTTCGCGGAGCCTATGCCGTCATCGATGTGCCGCACAACGCATTGATGGCCCAGATCACCAGCGACAGCCGCACGCGCGGCCGGGTTTCCGGTTACCGGTTGCTCTTCAGCACCGGGAGCGCGCTCGTCGTCGCCCTGGCGCTCACGCCACTGGTGCAGCAGGCCGCGCTGGACCGGGCGTTCGACACGCTGACAATGACGGGGATCATTGCGGGCGCCGTGTTCGCGTTCACCATGAGCGTGTGCGCGCTGACGTCTGGCGGCGGTGCATATTTGCGGCCGGCGCAGGGCTCGACGGGCGACGGTGTCGCCGTACCGCTGGGCAATCGCCTGGTGCTGGGGATGGCCGCGATCGCGGTGATCACCGGGCTCGCCGTCCCAACCTTCGGCCGGATGCTCCTTTATATCGGCACTTATGTGGTTGACCGTCCCGATCTGGTCGGTTCGCTTCTTCTCGCGCTGACGCTTGGCCAGTTCATCGGCGTCCTTGGGTGGACCTCGCTGACCGGGCGCTTCAACAAGAGCCGGCTCCTCGCCCTCGGCCACGGCGTCGGGGCGGCGGGCCTGATCCTCTTCGCGCTGTGCCTGCGCAGGCCCGATATCCTGCCCGGCTGTGCGGTCCTGATCGGAATGGGCCTTGCCAGCGTGTACATGCTGCCCTGGGGCCTTCTGGCGGACGCCGTGGATTTCGTCGCGTGGCGGCATCACCGGCGGTTCGAAACCGGGCTGTTCGCCTTCTACCTCGTCGTCGTCAAGGCGAGCGGCGCTGCCTCGACCGCACTGATCGGCTGGTCTCTGGGATGGCTCGGCTATGTCCCCGGCGAGATCCAGGCGATGCCGGTTCGCGCCGGGATGCTGGGTCTCGGCCTTGGCCTGCCGATCGCCGGCTGTCTTTCCGCAATTGTGCTCCTGCGCTTCTTCGACATCGGGCACGCCCGTCACGCGGGGGTGCTTGCCGCGCTTGCCCGCAGGAGCCGCGCCTGCCCACCCAAAGGACCGACTCAGTCGGGGGCTGAACCGGTCTCCGGATTATAGGCCGGGTTGGCGGGATCGAGCGGAGACGGATCGACCGTGGCGGGCGGGCTCGCGCTTTCCGCCCAGGCGCGGCAGATCATGTCGCGCAGCATCGCCGCGCCCTTCGCGGTCTGCGCATAGACCATCTCGCGTACATCCTTGTCGGCATGGTTCGCGAAGCCGTCGCGCTTCTCGAGCTCATAGACGGTCTCCATCCTGTCCCCCGCATCGTCGAGAAAGCCGAGAACCGCATCGAACATGTCGCCGCTCAGGTGCGCCGGCGCGCCGATGCGCGGTGCGATGTCCTTCACCGTCAGGCCGATCGCGTCGACGAAACCGCTCTCGAAGCGGCCATGGATGCTCCGGTCGCGCGTGTAGCCCTTCGGATTGTCGCCGCGCCATCCGTCACTGTGGATCGAATCGTGAAGTGGCTGCGAGCCGTCGCCGATATAGTGGCCGAGCCGGATCGTCTGGAACGCGCAATGCTGTTCGGGGACCGAGGCGTCGCGACCCTCGGCCTGTGCCTTGCGCACATAGCGCATGCACACGACCAGCCGGTCATAGGCCTCGATCGCGGCATAGGGGAGCGTGCCGGTCCAGCGGACATTGGTGCGCTGAGCGGTCTCGGGGTCGCTGTCCCTGATCTTCTCGTAATGCTTGTAGAGTGCGAGCACGAATTCATAGCGCGAGCGCGGGATCGGCGTCACGAACGTGAACTGCTCCCTGAACCAGCCATGGTTGGGATCCTCATCAATCTTGGAGAAATTCTCCGACGCTCCGCGCCAGCTGTCGGGCAAGGAGGCCGAGGCCGCGACATAGTCGGCATATTTGCGCAGGAAGACCGGGCCGTCATCGGGAATCGCCTCGATCGCGGCGCGGTCTATCACCGCATGGGCAGTCCCGCCCCAGGCGTGCGCGGTGGCAGGAGCGAGCGCGGAAATTGTGGCGAGCGCGGCAAGCAGGAAAGGACGCATCGGAAACTCCAGATCAGGGGTCGAGTGGATCGCGGGGGTCGACACGCGCCGACCGGGCAGAAGGCCGAAACACCAGCTCGGTTGGCGAAAGACGCGCACCTGCCTGCCCGGGCTGGTAGCCAAGCTCGGCCTCGTTGCGCTGCGTGAAGACGGTGCTCTCGATATAGGCGCTCTGCGTCGGGTTGCAGACGATCAGCGCGTCGCGGTCGAGCGGAGCACCCATCATCATGAGCAGGCGCGAGGCGTTGCGCAGGTTGGTCGTGGTGTGCCGGGCATAGGGTTCGATCACGATGGCGTGGGCGGGCACCCCGTAGCGCTCGATCAGCGCGCGGCGCATTTCCTCTGCCTCTGCAAAGCGCGTAGCACGCGGATGCGCGCGGCCGCCGGTGACGATGATGAAGGGAATGTCGCCCGCCGCAAAGCGATTGGCGGCAAGCCGGAGATGATATTTGCCCATCGGGCTGAGCGGCATGTCGGGGGTTTCGGGGCCGACGCCCGTGACGATCATCGCGGTGTAGCGCCAGCGTTTCCAGTCGATTCGCCTGGCCCTTTCAAATGCGGGCGCGTTCCGTCCGCCCGTCAGCGGTTCGAAGCCCGTCGCGTCGGTCCGGTCGTGCGTGTCGAGCAGCGCCAGCGCGAACTCGATGCTGGGATCGAGCGCCTGCGCAGAACCGGCGCGCGGCGTCTGCGCGAGCGCGAGCGCACCCTGAAGGCGCGCCTTTGCTTCCTGCGGATCGAGCATGCCCGCGCCATCGATCTGCGCGTAACGGGGCACCGCGCCCAGCGCATAGCTGCTGACGATCGCATTGATACCCTGCACTTCCCGCGTGAACCCCGCAACCGCACCATCATCGGGCGCCGCGCCACGCGCGAGCGGCTCGATTGCGGCGGCGAGCGTGGCGGCTTCGGCGTCGGACCACATCATCGCCATGGCGGTGCAGCCAAGGTCCTGCCCGCAAGCGGCCCGGCGTGCCTGTCTATCACCGAGCACGCGTGCCGCATCGGGCTGCGTTTTCAGGGTATTGAGCTCGGAAGTGTCGCCGCTCAGCCTGTCCAGCAGCGGGAACAGCCGCTGCGAAAGCGCCTCTGCCGCCGTGTCCCGAGCCGCCCCGGCAAAAGCCGGGGCGGTGGAAAGCGACAGGGCGATTGCCACGGCAAGCGGCGTGGCAATCCGCTCCATCCGGATCATCATCACCAGGACTTGCTGATGACGAGGCGGAAGTTCCGGCCGAAGATCGGGCGGCCATAGATTGCGGTGCTGCTGCCCTGACCGTCGAGTATGTCGGTACGCGTATTGCCTTCGGTCAGGCCGTGCGCGTTGAACAGGTTGTCGCCGACGACCTGCAACGCCCAACTGTCACGACGCAGCGAGATGCCCGCACCGACCGTGCCATAGGAGGGTAGCGCGGTGTTGTTGTAGAGATCGACGTAGCGCTTGCCCATATAGGTGTAGCGCCCATAGATCGAGACATCGGTCCCCGCGGTCGTGAAGTCGAAGCTCGGGCGGATGTTTCCATACACCTTGGGCTGGCGCACGATCTGGTTGCCCTCAACCTGTTCGGGGTCGGCGCCCGTCGAGCTCTTGAAGTTCTTGTACTTGGGATCGCTGACGGTCAGCGCACCGTTCAGGCTGAACCAGGGCGTCACCTGCCACGCGCCGTCGAACTCGATGCCCTTGACCTGCGCTTCCCCGATAAAGGGGACGGGCACGTCGTTGCGCCCGGTGAGCGGGTTATACGCCAGGAACGACGCGTTGAGCGGGTCGAAATTGGTATAGAAGCCTGTGACGTAGAGGTAGGAACGACCCGATGCGAACTTCAGGCCTGCCTCGAACTGGTCGGCCTTGGTCGTCAGGATCGTCGGGTTGACGGTCATCGAGGTCTGGACGTTGGGCGGCGTCTCGAGGTGCGAGGCGCGGCCGTAGATTCCGATACTGCTGCTGAAATCGTAGTTGGCGCCCACCGTCCAGTTGGTGATGCTGGGCGAAAGCTCGCGGTTGACGATGACACCGGTGAAGCCGCGCGTGGTGTCGTCGGCAAGCGTGGTGCCGTCGCCGAGATTCACCTGCTCGGTCAGCGCCGCCCAGCCCTTGTAGCTGTAGCGTTCGTGGCGGACGCCCGCGTCGATGCGCAGGCCCGGCACCACTTCCCAGGTGTCGTTGGCGTAGAGCGCGAACATCGTCGCGTCCGAATCGCCCTTGTTGAGCGTCGCCGCATAGTTGAGCACGCCATTGTCGGTCACGCGACCCAGCTCAATGCCGCCGGCCCCATAGGCGACCAGGTCGAGCGTCCGCGGTTTGCCCGCCACCTCGATCAGATAGTTCTGGTAGATGGTGTTGCTGTCCTCGCCATAGGCGCTGGCATAGAGGCCCAGCTTGATATCATGGCTGCCGATGGCGGTGTCGAAGCGCCTGGCGACCGACAGATCGCCCTGCGCCGAATAGAATTTCGAATGGATGTCGCGGTACTGGCCCTGCATGACGAGGCCCGAGGCGGCATAGGGGTCATAGGCGGTGTTGGTCCCCGACAGCACATAGCCGAAGGACGCCACATTGCCGAAGGCCGCGGTCGAACGCGCAAGATAGCCATTGGCGAAGGTCGTGGCATCGGCGGGATTGGTCGTCGAATAGAACGCCGTGAAATCGAGCTTGCCCTGCGTGTAGCCCGCCCTTGCAGTCACCAGCCAGCCGTCGAAGTCGCCGTCATATTGCGCGCCGAAATTGACCATCTGCATGTGGCGGCCGTCGGACAGGTCGCTGGTGCGGCTCTGGATCTGGCCGGCCCCGTCGCGCCACTTGAGGTTGACGTTGCGCAGCGCGGGCGAGTTCATCGTGCCCGTGAAATAATCGATATAGGGATCGAGCGAGACGCTGGGGTCGGTCGGGTCGGAGATCGGGATCGGCAGATAGAAGACGTTGTGATCGTTGACGTAGTTGAGATTCAGCCGGATCGAGCCATTGTCGAAGTCGTGCTTGATGTTGGCGCGGATCTGGCCGCCCTTGTCGTTGGGAAAGCCATTGTCGCGATAGCCGTCATGATAACGCAGGAAGCCGCCCACGGCATAATAGGTGTCCTTGCCGAGCGGGCCCGCCTGCATGGCGTCTAGACGGTACAGGCCCGTATCGCCGAGCGTCAGCTGCGCCTTGCCGCGCGGCGTTTCGTCGCCCGTCACGGTGATCGCGTTGATGATCGCGCCCGAATAGCTGGCATAGACCGGCGCAGGGCCACCACGCACGACCTCGACGCGCTCGGTCATCAGGTCCTGCTTGAGGATGGCGTCGCCGCGGAAGAAAACGCCGTCATTCTCATGGAACAGCGGCAGGCCGTTCTGCTGGAAGCTGACGAAGCCGCCGTCATTGGGCAGGCCACGGATGCGGTAGATGTTCTGCACCTCGCCGCCCGTGATCTCGGTCTGGAAGCCGGGAAGCTGGCCGATCAGGTCCGCGAAGTTGACGGGCGCGATCTTCTCTACATCGGTCGGGGTGATCGTGTTGATCGCGTAGGACACGTCAAAGCGGCGCTCGGCGCGCGTCGAGCCCGTGACGATGATTTCGCCGGCGGGCGCATCCGCCTCGGCGGCTTCCGTGGCCTCAGCGGGAGTCGTAGCGTCCGCCGCCTGCGCATGGGCGGGCGCGACGACGAACACGGAGCAGATGGCGGCACACGCGGTGCCGGTGGCGAGAACGGTTTTGAGCATGAGGCCCCTCACAAAATTACAGGGCCGCCAGGAAGGCGACGCGCCGCCCCTGGCCTCGCAATGTGACAAATTTAATTATTTTTCCTAAAATAATTAAATTTCGCTATGTCCCGGTGTGCTGTCGGATCGCCGACACGGAATCGGAGAACTCGCTGTGCACGTTCCGATGCTCGACAAGGACCAGCGGCGCCTCATTCAGGAGCTGCGCAAGGCGGGTCCGTGCTCTCGTTCCTCGCTTGCGGCGCGACTCGAGGTCAGCGGCGCTGCGCTTACCAAATTGTCGCGCGACCTGCTGGCGCTGGGCATTGTCGAGGAAGTTCCGGAGAGCGAGGTACATGGCCGGGGCCGTCCGGCAATTCCGTTGCGGATCGCCTCCAGGGGCGGGTACGCAGTGGGCGCCACGGTTCACAAGGGCATGCTGGACATCGCGCTGGTCGATTTTGCGGGATCGGTGATCGCGACGCATCGCGAGACGATCGAGCCGATCAAACCCGACGAGTTCGCGCAAATGGTGCGCCAGATCACGCATAGCCTGGTGGATCTCCACCACCTGCTGGGGCAACGCATGCTCGGCATCGGCGTGGCGGTGCCCGGCCCCTCCCTTTCGCCCGAGGGTGATCGGTGGAGCGTGGTCGAGGGCATGCCCAACTGGCGTGGAACGCCGCTGCGAGAGATCATGACGGCCGAGCTGGGATGGCCGCTTTGGATCGAGAATGATGCCAATTCCGCGGCTATCGCCGAATTCTATCTCGGCGGCCTCGTGCAGAAATTCTCGACCGTGGTCGTCCTGCTGCTGGGCTATGGTATCGGCGCCGGCGTCATCGTCGACGGCCGTGTCGTGCGCGGGCAGTTTGGCGTAGCCGGAGAAATCGGCTGCCTGTTTCCCGGGGACCGTCCGCGGCCCAGTCCGCTCGATCTCCTGTCCACGCTTCGCGCGAACGGCTGCAGTATCTCCTCAGTCGCGGAGATCGATACTGCCGCCGACAATCAGCGCGCGTCAATCGAACTATGGATCGAGCGTGCCGCGCAGCAACTGGAAGTTGTCTGCAATACTGCCTTCGCCTGGCTGGATCCGGGCGCGATCGTGATTGCGGGCACGCTGCCTGTCGAGATCCTGCAGCGCCTGTCAGACCGGATTCTCCGTGCCGATCTGGTCACGACGATCTGCGATCGCCGTCCCCCTGTGCAGGTGTCGAGCCTGGGTGGCTCCCCGGTAACGCTCGGCGCTGCCCTGCTGCCTATCCATGCGGTCTCAGCCGAAGGCTGACGATCTCGCGAGACCGCGGATTCGGATTCGCGGGGACAGGCATGAAAGGCTGTCGGCTGTGGGGGCTGGCGGAACCGATGTCCGCCAGCCCCTGTTCTCGTCAACGGCCCGGTCTAGATGCCTTGACCGCCGGACACTTCGATACGCTGCGCATTGACCCAGCGATTGTCTTCGGTGACGAGGCTGGCGATCATGGGTCCGATATCGTCGGGAAGGCCGACCCGACCGAGCGCGGTGAGCTCGGCAAACTGCTCGTTGAGCTCGGGATTGTCACGCACAACGCCCCCGCCGAAATCCGTCTCGATCGCGCCCGGCGCCACCGCATTCACCGCGATGCCGCGCGCGCCGAGTTCCTTCGCCATGTAGCGGGTCAGTACCTCGACCGCGCCCTTCACCGCCGCATAGGCGGCGTAGCCGGGATAGGTGATCCGGGTAAGTCCGGTGGACAGGTTAACGATCCGGCCGCCATCCGCGATCAGCGGCAACAACGCCTGGGTCAGAAAGAACACGCCCTTGAAGTGGACATCGACCAGCCGGTCGAACTGCGCCTCGCTTGTCTCGGCGATCAGCGCATAGTCGCCATGTCCGGCATTGTTGACGAGGTGGTCGAAGCTGTCGCGTTGCCAGGTCTCGGCCAGCGCCCCGCGCAACCGATCGGCGAAGGCGCCGAAACCTGCGACATCGCCGGTGTCGAGCTGGAGCGCGACGGCCCTGCGGCCCATTGCCTGAATCTCCGCGACGACCGCATCGGCCTCGTCGGAACGGCTGTGATAGGTGATGACGACGTCGCCGCCGCGGCGCGCGATGCTGAGCGCGGTGTTACGGCCGAGGCCGCGGCTGGCACCTGTAACGAGAGCAATCTTTGTCATGGGGGGACTCCTGCTGCTTGTGTGGCTGCCGATATATGCCGCGCGGGGCTCGTCGGTTGTTGCCGGGTCCTCTCGGTTTTTTGCCCGATCCTCCGAATGACTCGGCGCGACGCGATAATGGGAGTAGCATCCATGCAATGACCAGCCTGCTCACCGCCGTCAGCCGCTACGCCGACGCCCATGCCGATGCGAACGGCATTGCGCGGACGCCGATTCCGGGCCTTTCGGCCGTGCGCGCGACGGCGCCCAGCGGGCTTCTCCACGACGTTTCCCGTCCCATGGTCTGTATCGTGGCGCAAGGCGGCAAGCATGTGACAATGGGAACGCAGGATTTCGCCTTTTCCGCTGGCGATACGCTGCTGATCGCGGCCGATGTGCCTATCGTGAGCCAGATAACGCGCGCGAGCGTGGCAGCCCCATATTATTCGCTGGTACTCGAACTCGACCTCGCCGTGCTCGCGGAGCTTGCGGCGGAAATGGAGGCCGGGCTGGTGGCTGACCACGCGCCGGTCCGCGTCGATCCAACCGATGTCGAGGTCGCCGATGCCGCGCTGCGCCTGATGCGGCTGCTCGATCGCCCTGCGTCGATCCCGGTGCTGCAGTCGCAACTCGTGCGCGAGATGCATTACTGGCTGCTGGCGGGACGGTTGGGCACGGCGATACGTCATCTGGGCTGGCTGGAAGGCCATGTGCGGCGAGTGGCGCGGGCAGTTGCCCTGTTGCGAACCGAATTCGCGCAGCCGCTTCCGGTCGAGCGGCTCGCGACGGTGGCGGGAATGAGTCCGTCCTCCTTCCACCAGCACTTCCGCGCGGTCACGTCATTATCGCCTCTGCAGTTTCAGAAGCATCTGCGGCTGATAGAGGCACGACGGCTGATGTTGTCGGAAGGGAAAAGCGCCAGCGGCGCAGCCTTCGAGGTCGGCTATGAAAGCGTGTCGCAATTCACGCGTGAATATGGTCGGATGTTCGGACTGCCGCCCGTCAAGGACACCAAGGCGGCGCGCATGAAGGCGCTCGACGCAGCGTGAATTGTCACTCACACAGCCCCTTGAGCAAACTTGCATATTTGAAATGTCTTCAGCAATCCGGTCGCTATCGAGGCCCGGAATAGCGCTAAATTGCCGATTGGCTCGCCCTTTGCGTTTTCGAGCCGATTTCGTCACCGGGGCGCGGGATCGGACGGATAGTTTCCGTGAAAGTCGTTGGCCCAGCGGAAATTGGTGTGGGTGATCGTCACGCTGAAGTCGAGCGAGGTCACCTGGTGCCACCAGCCCAGCGGGACGAACAGCGCATCGCCGGGCATGAGGTCGACCTGATGCACCTTCACCCCTTCGAGGAGCGGAAAGCGCGCGAGAAGCTCGGGTTCGGCAAGATCACGGATCTCGCTATAGACATGATGGTCATTGTAGATGCGGGGCGTCGCAAGCGGGCTGGCAAGCAGCACGCGCTTGCTTCCGACCAGCTGGAGCAGCAGATTGTTGGTCAGATCGTGGTGAAGCGGGGTAAATGTGCCGAGCGGCCCGATCCACATCATACCATGCGGCTGGTCACATTCGCGCGAAAGCAGCTTGTCGACAAAGCCCAGATCGGCATGCAGCGGCGCGAGTGCGCGGCTGTTTGCCGCCGAATTATAGGCGGTCAGATAGGTTGCGTTGCCTGCGCCGGGGGCACTGATCCGGTCGATGAAGGCGTCGAAGGCCATGACCGTGCTGTGTGCGGCCATATGCCGCTCGAAATCGGCATCGGCCACGCGATCGGCCTGGACCTCGACCATCGCGGAGCCCACCAGCCGCTTCAGATATTCGGGCGTCCAGCGTTCGAGCGCGGGCCAGCCCCGCATCTCGCCGCACAGCAGCGCGGGCCAGTTGGCGGCATAGTGGTTGTCGAGGAAACTGTCCTCGTCGATGGCTGAATAGCGGGGTATCTGGCGGCGGGCGGACAGCGCATCGAGGCGTTGCAGCGACTGCATGATCCAGTCGAGCTTTGCAGCAGGCGCCGCCGGCGGCGCCTTGGCTGCAGGGTGCGTGGGGGCATGGGGGCACTGCGCTCGCGGCGGCGCCTCGCGGTGATAGGCATCGGCGCCCTTGAACTCGGCGAGCCTGAGCTTCGACTGATGATCGGCTGGCCCGGGCACGCCCGATGCATCGGTGCCGCGAAAATAGAACTTCTGCCATTTCGCCGACGGCGCGGCAGCCGGGCTGTTCGCCATTTCGGCGTGGAAGGCGTCGCGCGACTTGCTCCAGTCCTCGAATTGCAGCCGGAACTCAGGGTTTTCGTCGATCGGCCGGATCTCCGGCTCGACCTGCTCGACGCTCCCACGCGCGACGGGAAACAGGAAGCAGAAGGGCTCATTCTCCTCGAAGCGGATCACTTGGTTGGGCCGCGTGAAGCGCCAGTTCATCGTGAAGCTATAGGGTGACCAGTCGGTTTCGATGATGCCCGAGAGCGCGGCAATCCCGTCCTTGGCGCTGTTGGGCGATCCGCCGACCCACAGATTGACGCCTGGCTCGGTACGGAACAGCCCTTCGACATGAAAGGTGAGCACGCCCTGGCCGAAAAGCGCCACGGGCAACTGGTGGTCGGGCGATCCGGGATCGGGGCGGATGACGACATCGCCGGGCGCACTGCCGCCATTCCATTCGGCCTCGAACCCGACGGGGCTCAGCAGCTCCCAGCCATGCGCATTGGCGATATCGAGTGGCAGGCAGCGATAGGCGAAGCGCTCGGGCGTGGCATCCATCCATTCGCGACCTTGCGGCGCGGCGCGGATGCGCGGCTGCCAGCCCGAATAGACATAGCATGTCAGCTTCATCGTGCGCGGCATCCTCCAGGCGCGTTCACCGGCATTATCGTAGCGTCAGCCGGCGTGAACGGAAGGGGGCGTGTGATCCGACGGTCACCACGTGATGCGTAGGCCGACATTGGCGCCGATCGTGTCATAGCTGCTGCCGTTGAGATTGGTGCCCCAGTCGACCCCGGCATGAAGACTGATCCCCGGGCTGAGGATTGCGGTATAGCCTCCGCCGACCTTCAGCGTGGTTGCGCCGCTATTGGTTTTGAGTGCTGCATCGTTGAAGAAAATTTCGGTCGTGCCCGCAAAGGTGTGCCAGATGTCGACGTTTACGAAGGGCTGAAAGATCGTTGACTCGATTTCGGCCTGCCCCTCGATCCGCGCGCCGATCCGACCGGTATAGGTCGTCACATCGTCGAAGCGTATCTCGCTAAAAAGATCGCTGCTCGGGTCGATCGAGACATTCTGGATGACGAACTGCGCTTGAGGCTCGACCGTCCAGCTATCCGCGATCGCGATCGGATAGCCGCCCTCTGCCGAGAAGAGGAAGGACTCACCCTCGAAATCCGCGCTGATGCCGCGGTACGATGAGCCGCGGCCCGACAGCCATGAGTACATCGCCACAAGATCGGCATACCAGCGCCCGGCCCCGATATAGGTGGCGTAGACACCCCCGCTGTCCGCATTCAATCTGGTCAGACCCGCCGCGTCGTTGATCCTCGCGAGCACGTTGCCGCGCGTCGCACCCGATGCCTCGCTATGCGTGTAGAACAGGCCGAAGCGGTTCTGTCGGCCGTCGCCATATTCGCGCGCATAGAGATCGACGCCGGCCTGGATACCCCAGATATCGCCGTCGAACCTGGGCGCCAGCTGGAAGTCTGTGCCGGCCACGATCTGGTCCCCACGCTGCTCGCGCTTGTCGCCGAACGTCCGCGCCCATGCGGCTGCGAAGGCGCCGTCACCGGCGAGCAGCGACTGATCACCCTGACGCTCATGAAAGGTGCCGAGCGCCGACAGCCCCATTTCCTGCGCAATGGTGGGGACGAGCGAATAGCTCGGCACCTCCGGGCGGATGATCGGTATTTCGCAGTCGGGGTCGAGGCAACTCGGCGTCGGCGTGGGAGTCGGAGGCGTAGGTGCCGGCGTTGGCGTGGGCGTCGGCGGTGTAGGTGTAGGTGTCGGCGTAGGGGGTGGTGTCGGCGTTGGCGTGGGTGTCGGCGTGGGCGTGGGTGTCGGCGTGGGCGTGGGTGTCGGCACCGGGGGTGGCGTCGGCGTGGGCGTCGGCACTGGTGGAGGTGTCGGAGTGGGCGTGGGAGTAGGCACCGGCGGTGGTGTCGGAGTGGGGGTGGGCGTCGGCGTCGGCGTCGGTGTTGGTGTTGGCGTTGGCGTCGGCGTGGGTGTTGGCGTCGGCGTGGGTGTCGGCGTGGGTGTTGGCGTCGGCGTGGGTGTCGGCGTTGGCGTCGGCGTGGGTGTTGGCGTCGGCGTGGGTGTCGGCGTTGGCGTCGGCGTTGGCGTCGGCGTGGGTGTCGGCGTGGGTGTCGGCGTCGGTGTCGGCGTGGGTGTCGGCGTCGGTGTCGGCGTGGGTGTCGGTGTCGGTGTCGGCGTGGGTGTCGGCGTTGGCGTTGGCGTTGGCGTCGGCGTGGGTGTTGGTGTTGGCGTCGGCGTGGGGGTCGGGACGATTTCATGCGATCGCAGGAACCAGCTTTGTTCGGTTCCTGCGCTGACACCGCCACGGTACAGAAGATATTCGAACATCCCCGCGGCGACGGTTCCGGCCAGCGAGAATGCGTCGGCGGTGGTTAGCGCGCCATTGGCGGCATCGACAACGCGGATGCCGTCAAGCGTGGTCAAGGCGCCAAGGCCGCCGAGATTGATGATGCTGATGGCAGTGTTGCCATAGCCTTGCGCGCCGCCACCGCTGATCACCAACTGGTCTGACGGCGAATTGTCGCTGCCGAGCACGGTCTGCAGCGCCAGCCGTCCGTTGGTGCCGTAATAATTGCCGCGTACGACGAACCGGTCGAAGGCGGTCGCCTGGCTGTTGGTGAGATCGATCAGGCCGAGATTGGAGACGGTTACCAGCTGGCCGGCGGTAAGGGCGCAACGGTGTGCGTGCCATTGCCCGCGAACACCGTGCTCGTCTCGTCGATATAGAGTTCGCCGGTGCCCGTCCCCGAATCCCCCAGGGTCAGCGTCGAGAAATTGGAGAATGTCAGTGTCGAGCCATTGTCGAGTTCGAACAGCTCCCAGTTGGTGAAGCGCGAGACATCCTCGCCGCGTGTCGCGCCAAAGTAGAGCCGATCGTCGCCGAGACCGCCATTGATCGGCATGAAATTGGCCATGTTGGATGGTGCGAGCTGCGAGAAGAGTGCGACATCGTCGTCGATCCCCATGTCGAGCGCGCCAATCTGTCCCCCGTTCCAGAAGAACAGGTCGGCGCCCGATTGCATCTGGACGGCCTGTGAAATGAGGCCGCCCGACACCGTGGCGAAATCGGCGTCGCTGCCCATCAGCACCTGACCGTTGATGACTCCATCCAGCATCCGCAGGACATCCATGCCCTCTCCGGTTTCGATAGCGCCCTGGATGCCGGGGCCTGACAACGGCGCCAGCAGGTTCACGACGCCCGAGCGGTTGACGACGAAATCGTCCCCGCCATGGAGCAGTATGGAATTGTTGATCGTCCCGGTGTTGTCGATGAAATCCTGGGCGCTTCCCGTGTCCTCGATATTGCCGCTGATCGTTCCCGTATTGGCGACGAACACCTCGCCATTGCTCACGATTGCGATGCCGTTGTTGATCGTTCCATCGTTGAAGATCGAATTCTGGCCATCGCCGGTGACACGAAATGTGCCGCTGAGCTGCGCTCCGGCACGATTCACGATCAGATTGTTCGCGGTAGCAACTAACGTCAGGCCATTGTTGAAGAAGCCCGCATTGTCGATCGCATTGTCGCTGCCCGTGATGTTGACGGGTCCGGATATGCCGCGACTGGCGAACAGGTAGAGATCGTTGACGCCGTTGCCGGTGATGGTGACGCCTGCATTGAAATTGCCATTTTGCTGTATGACGATCCGGCCATCGCCGCTGCCCAGGAAATTGCCGTTCAGACTGCCGCCGGTGTGGTTCTCGAAAACCTTGGTGAAGCCGGCGACGCCGTCGATCCGGACGGCGGTGCCCGAACTGCCCTGGATCGCGCCCGAATTGTCGATATTGACGTCGCCCGACCCCGCGATGCTCAGGCCGGTGCCCGCAATGGTCGCGCCCTGGAGGATCTCGACGGTGATCGGTGCATTGCTGGCGGAATAGCCGTCATTATCGAAGCCGGTGCAGGTCACGGTCGCGCCGGCTGGCGGATTGTCGGGGACGCATTGTGCCTGCGCGTCGGCGAGGACAAGATACAGGAATGTCGTGGTCGCGGCGGCGCCGAGAAGCGCTCGACGAAAGGCTCGTACTCCGATTGCGCTCAGTTCTGCAGGGACTGGACGCCCATACCCCGCGCCATGATTGCTGCCCGCTGCACCAACGAACGACGCCGCCATAACGCGGTCCCCTCTTCTGGCGGCCCATCGAGATCAACGCACTGTAACGCAATGAGTTCCGCTGGAGGGCAGCCAGCGACCCGCGGTCCCAGGCCTCCTCTCGCGTTACTGACGCGCGACGCGCGCTCAACCTGTTTGCGGTCGCGAAGACATTGACATAGCCTTGCTCTTCGCAACCCGCCCGGTCCGGGCTTGAGAGGTGCCGATGCTTCGTCTTGCAAAGCTATCCATATTGGGTCTGCTCTCGGCCTGTGCGCCCGAAAATGTGGTGCCGCCCGAAAATCGCGAAGCGGAAACGCCAGCCACAACAGCGTCGGACGATGTCGTCACCGAGTTGTCGGCAGCAGCGATCCCCGCAGAAATACGCGAGCTGGCCGAAAAAACCGTCGAAGGCATCCGGATATCGGGCGCAGAGCGAAAGGAACGCGAGGGACGCATCTATTACGATGTTGAAGGTGCCCGGCCTGACGGAAGCGAGGTCGAACTCGATATCCTTCGGGAGAATGGCGTGTTCCGCGTCGTCGAGATCCAGCGCGACATCGCGTGGGCGGATGTACCCGCCAATGCGAAAGCGGCCGCGGCGAAGTCGCCGACCCCCTTTGTTCCCGTGCGCGTCATCGAGAGCCGCGAAACCGACGGCAGCATCGTTTTCGAACTGTTTTCAAAGGATCGCGCCGACAAGCCGACGCTGGAGGTGCGCGTGGTCGACGGCAAGGCGGAACTGCTGGCCACGGCCTGGCCGCACTGAATTGGCGGCCAGCCGACGCGCGAGGCTCCGGGCAGATTGACGACGACGAGACGGCGAAGCGGCGTTGGTGGATCAGCGTCGCAATTTTCTGTGCGCCCGCGCACAAGCTGTTGATGCGGAACGGCTTAGACTTTGCACATGGCTGTTGTATCGTGCCTGCGATTCGATAATCGAGCTGTCGCAGTTCGAGGGTTGCCGGCGAAACAGGCGCATGGGGGCGCCTGCCGGGCAGCTGGATGGAGGGTCAATTGCGCGCCGAGTTTTTCTTCGCTTCCACGCTGTCGCTCGCGCTCGTGCTCGCGCCGACCACGGGTGCAGCGCAATCGGCGCGGCCCAGCCTGCAGGACAGTTTCCGGCTGGGCAGTGGCGGCGGCGTTCTGTGCCGCGCGCAGAACAACGGCGCCGACAAGGCGCTTGCCGGCATGTTCGATCGCGCATGGACGATCGTGTGCCGCGATGCCGCGCGCGCGATAGGCCAGCTCTACGGCTTTCGCGACGGAGCCCAGGCGGCAGCACGGATCGCGGCGACGCGTGGCGAGCAACTGACATGCGGCGCCGAATCGTCGGGCATGATCGAGGGGCTCGGCGCGGTCGCGATCACGGAATGCTCGGTTGCTGCCAGCAATGTCGGTTACCGCATCTATCGGTACAGCGATGGAAAGGTCACCTGGTTCGCGCAGGGGTTGTCGGGCTATGACAGCGCGCTGAGGCTCGGCTTGCGGACAGTCGTCGAGGATCGCGTCGTCCCCGGCGAGATAGCGGTTGCGACGACGGGCATCACCGACCCGGCGGCCTTCGCACGCGTCCAGGCGGGGACGCTCGATCCCGCACAGACACTGGCCGAAGGCTATCGCCGCAACAATTCGGGCGATTATGCCGAGGCGGCCGAGTTCTTCGACACGCTCCAGCAGCGGCTGGCGGCCGAGGATTCGGTGATCGAGGCAAGCGACACGGCGAACCGCGAGGAACGCCTCAACGAATATCTCGCCAACCGTGCGCTGCAACGCTCCAACCTCGGCGAGTTCGCCGAGGCCGACGCGCTGTTCGCCCAGGCCGAACGCATCGTGACGCTCGATCCCGTCCAGACCCGGCTGCGCCGCAACTTCGAAGCGCTGCATCTGATCAACCAGCGCAAGCTCGCCGATGCAAAGGCCGTGCTCGCCCGTCCCGTCGTGACGACGGGCGACATCGTGCAGTCGGACGGCGGCACGGTGGAACTGGGCGAGCAGATCGCAGCGGAGATCAACAGCGGCCTGCGCAACAGTCGCAACCTCGGCGTGACGCAGAGCACCAGGCTCACCCCCGAGGAGCGCGCGGCAATCCTCGATGCGCAGGCGCTCCACCTGCAAGGCACGATCCTGCGCATGGAAGGCAAGCCCGCCGAGGGCCGCGCCCAGCTCGAGCGCGGCCTGGCCGAAGCGATCGCCATTCGCGACGGGCGCGTCACCTCAATCACGCGGCTTCGCGCGCAGATCATGGCCGAAATCGCGCTGAGCCATGAGGATCAGGGCAATTACGGCCAGGCCGAAGCCGTGCTGCGCGACGCGCTGACACTGCTTTCGACGAGCTATCCCGAGACCCAGGCGATGAATGGCGCGCGCGCGCGGATGGCCGCTTTCCTCGCGCGCCGCGGCAAGCGCGACGAGGCGCTGGCGCTTTATCGCGAGGTGGTGAAGAGCACGACCGACAATCGCGAAGCGACGACGGGGCTCACCAACCAGCTCGCCCCCTATTTCGCGCTGCTCGCGGAGCTGGCGCCGAGCCGGCCCGAACTGGTCGAGGACATGTTCCTGGCGAGCCAGACGCTGGTCAGGCCCGGCGTTGCCGACACCCAGGCGATCCTTGCGCGCGAGCTGCGCGACAGCGGCAGTGAATCGTCGCGGCTATTTCGCCAGTCGATCACGCTGTCACGCGATATCGAGCGCGCGCGCATGGAGCTGGCGCGGCTCCAGCGCGTCGACAGCCCCGACGCATCGGTTCGCGCGCTGATCGCGGCACAGGAGTCTGAGGTTGCCACACTGACCACCCAACAGGCGGCGACGCAGGCGCAGCTTTCGACCTATCCACAATATCGCGCGCTTTCCACCGACGCGATGACGCTCTCCGAACTGCGCAGCGCACTGAAAGCGGGCGAAGGCTATTACAAGCTCGTCGTCGTCGGACGGCAGGTTTACGGTATCTATGCCGATGCCGAGGGTGCGACCGGCTTTCGCCTGCCGATCTCGGCGACGACGCTCGAAGCCAAGGTCGCGGGGCTGCGCGACACCATCTCGATCGAGGAAGGCGGCCAGCGCGTCACCTACCCCTTCGACGTCAGGCTCGCGCACTCGCTTTATGCTGATCTCTTCGCGCCCGTGGCCACGCGGCTCGCGAGCGCGCAGCACCTGATCTTCGAGCCCGATGGCGCGATGCTGCAGCTTCCCGTCAACCTGCTCGTTGCCGACGCGGCGGGGGTCGATGCCTATCTGAAGCGCGTCGAGGATCCGCAAGCAGACACCTTCGACTTTCGCGGGATAGAATGGCTCGGGCGGCGGCACGCGGTCAGCACCGCCGTCACCGCGCGCAATTTCCGCGATGCGCGGCAGACCCCGGCGTCGCGCGCGGCGCGGCAATATCTTGGCTTCGGCCAGAACAATCCGATTCCGGGCGCGGTGCTGCAGGCTTCGGCCGCGCGCGGCCCCGGAGGGCCCGGCGGGCTCGACTGCAACTGGCCGCTCAGCGAATGGAACAAGCCCATCGCCGCGACCGAGTTGCGCACCGCGGCCTCGCAGATCGGTGGAGGAAGCGCCGACATCGTGACCGGATCGGCCTTCACCGATACCGCGATCCAGTCGCGCAGCGACCTCGCCGATTTCCGCATCCTCCATTTCGCGACGCACGGCCTTGTCACCGCGCCGCGCCCCGAATGCCCCGCGCGCCCTGCGCTGCTCACCTCCTTTGGCGAGAAGGGCTCGGACGGGCTGCTCAGTTTTCGCGAGATCTACGATCTCAAGCTCGATGCCGATCTCGTCATCCTTTCCGCATGCGACACCGCGGGACAGGCGAGCCGTGCGGCGACGCGCGAGGCGGGGCTGACCACGGGTGGCGGCTCGGCGCTCGACGGCCTCGTGCGTGCCTTTATCGGCGCGGGCGGGCGGTCGGTGATCGCAAGCCACTGGCCCGCGCCCGACGATTTCGACGCGACGGAACGATTGATCGCGGGCCTGTTCCAGTCGAGCGCCACCGACAGCGTCGCCGAAGCGATGCGCAAGGCGGAGCTTCGCCTGATGGACGAGGCAACGACGTCGCACCCCTATTACTGGTCGGGATTCGCGATCGTGGGCGACGGCGCGCAGCAACTGCTCGTCACACGCTAGGCCAGGCGCGATGGGGGAAGACATCGTCATCGACAGCGGCGGGCGCAAACCCAAGGGGGTGCAGCGCAAGCTGATCCGGCTGTTCAGGCAGCTGGGTCCCGGCCGGCTGGCAGCGACGATCCTGTTCCTCATCGCCGCGCTGCTGATCGCACGCTTCAGCTGGCACCTGCCGCTGGCGGCGCAGGCGGAACGCGCGCTCTACGATCTTCGACTGTCGTTCTCTGCCGAGAAGGTCGATCCCGATCCCAGGATCGTGATGGTCGTCTACAATGACGACACGCTGATCGAGACGCGCAAGCGTTCACCGCTCGATCGCGCGACGCTTTCGCGTGCGCTCGCCAATCTCGACAAAATGGGCGCCAGGGCGATCGGCATCGATATCCTGATCGACCAGCCGCAGGACGAGGACGAGCAGCTGCTCGCGACCTTCCGTGCGATGAAGACGCCGACCTATCTCGCCTATGCGTCGGCAGCGAGCAATGTCGAGGACATCCAGTTCAACCAGCAGGCGTTTCTGGAGGCGTTTCAAAAGCAGCTTGCCGGAACCCGGGTGAAGCCTTCGAGCATCCGCTTCCAGGTCGACAGCGACAATGTCGTGCGCAGCTGGCCGCAACGCGTTTCGGAACTCCCTCCCTTGCTCTCGGTGGCCATGACCGGTGGCGCCTCGCGCTTCGCGGACTATGATCGTTCGATCCGGTTCCGTATCCCCGCCGAGGTCGATCGCAGCGTCTTCGATGCCTTTCCCATCCAGCTTTTCGCCGATGACGCCACCGCCGCGGCCTTTGCCGGACAGGTGCGCGGCAAATATGTGCTGCTCGGCGGCACGATCATCGACGTCGACGAATTCGAAACGCCGCTGCGTCCCTATACTGGCACGACAGAGCGCACGCCGATGTGGGGGCTCGAGGTCCATGCGCATATGCTTGCGCAGCTGCTCGACGATGCCTGGCTCGAGGCACTGCCACGCTGGGGAAGCTGGGGGATCGCGATCACGGTCGTCTTCGCGGGCGCGGCGTCCAGCCTGCTTGGCGGCGCATGGTGGCGCGTCAGCTTCTTCCTGGCGATCCAGCTCGGCTTCTTTGTCGGCTATCCGATCTGGCTGCAGGCCGGCGGCACCGATACGCAATATCTCCCCGCCTTTGGCTGGATGGTCGGCTGGGTGATCGCCTTTGCCGCGATCGGCACCGCAGCGCGTGCGGTGGGATCCGAACAGCGGCGCTTCGCACAATCGGCGCTGGGCAAATATCTGCCGCGCGACATCGCCAATCAGATCCTCGCCGATCCCGACCGGCTCGCGCTCCACGGCGAAAAGCGCGAGATATTCGTCGTCTTCACCGACCTCGAGGGCTTCACCAAGCTGAGCCATGCGATCGCACCGGAAATGGTCGCAAAGCTGCTCAACCGCTATCTCGACATGATGAGCGACGTCGTCCTCGAATATGGCGGGACGATCGACAAGTTCGTCGGCGATGCGGTCGTCGCCTTCTGGGGCGCGCCGATCGCACGGCCCGACGATGGCGAGCGTGCCGCGCGCGCGGCCTATGCGATGTGGCAGGCGGGCGAGGAATTCCGGGCGAGCGTGCCCGAGGGCGTGCCGCCGATCGGCCAGACGCGCGTCGGCCTGCATTTCGGCGAGGCGATCGTCGGCAATTTCGGCGGCGAGGGCCGCATCCAGTACACCGCGCTGGGCGATAGCATGAACACCGCATCACGGCTGGAGGCAGCCAACAAGCAGCTTGGATCAGGCGTGATGGCGAGCCGCGAGGCCGTCGAGCGATCGGGGCTCGACTGGTGGCGACCGATGGGCCGCGTCGTGCTGCGCGGGCGGTCGACGCCGGTCGAAATCTTCGAGCCCGTGCCGGATCTTGAAGCCAGTGACCGCGATCACTTCCGCGCGGTCATGAATCGTATAGCAGATGGTGACAATATGGCGGTGCAGGAACTGGAAAGCCTCGCAAATGCAAAGGGTGGCGATGCGGCGCTGGCCAATCTGGTGTATCGTTTGAAACAAGTGGAAGCTGGAGGAAGCTATGTTCTCGACTGACCGGATCCTGATGCGCGGCGCGATCGCGATCGCCTGCCTCACCGGGCTTGGCGGTGTCGCGCTTGCCGATACGCTGGTCGTGCGTGCGGGCGGCCCCTCGGCACGCAACTTCCCTGCGGGCAAGACGCTGGCACCCAATGCGAAGATCACGCTGGTCGCGGGCGATTCACTCACCGTACTCGACAGCAAGGGCACGCGAACACTGCGCGGCCCCGGCACCTACAGCGCCGAGGCGTCGGCGGGTGCACAAACCAACACCAGCTTCAGTCGTCTCGTTTCGACGCAGAACAAGCGCCGCGCGCGCACCGGGGCGGTACGCGGCACCGACCAGACCGCACGCCCCAGCAATCTGTGGGACGTCGACAGCGGCCGCAGCACGACCATGTGCGTCGCCGACGCCAAGGGCCTCAGGCTCTGGCGCTCGGACAAGGAAGGCAGCGCCGTGCTGACGCTTCTCAACGAAGCCAGCGGCAAATCGGCGAAGGTCACCTTCCCCAGCGGCACGCAGGAGGCAGGCTGGCCCGCCGACATGCCGGTCGCCGAGGGTGCACGCTACACGCTGAGCCGCGCCGGCCAAGCAACACCCGTGAAGATCACCTTCGCGCGCTTCGCGGGCAATGTGCAGGACCCCGCGAACACCGCATCGGCGCTGCTCGCCAAGGGCTGCAACGCACAATATGATCTGCTGGTCGCGGCACTCGAACAGCAGGCCGGCACCCTCTGAGAAATGCACACAGGATGGTGAGAATAAAGGCGAAAATGCCATCCTGAACACTCGCTCAGCCTTGCCACTCAAGCGGTTCGCGGCTAACCCCGGGGACGATCTACGACCTGCCATGCAATGCGGGCCAATCACGCCTCGAGGGTCGCCGGGGCTTTGGGTGGGGCACCGGCCTGACGGGCCATGGCCTCCCCTTGCGTAAACGTTCCGCAACGGAGCGGGTGACACATTTTCGGAGGGCGCCGCGTCACGACGCGGTGATTGGGGATTTGCCATGCGGCATGCGCGTTCGGGTAAGGCTTTTTCGATTCTGCTTCTCGCAAGCGCCGCCTTGCCTGCAACCGTCCAGGCGCAGATTGCGCCGACCCGCGAGGAGATCCAGCGCGAGCGTGTGCTGACGCCCGAAGCGCGCACCGGCGCGCGCCTGAACGTCGAAGGCGGGATCGAACGCGCGCCCTGCCCGCTCGCTGATCCGCGCTTCGCCGATATCCGCGTCACCATCTCCGATGTCCGCTTCAACAACCTGACCGCGGTTTCCGCCGAGGCGCTGCGCGGCGCATGGGCGCGGCACCAGGACCAGTCGGTGCCGATCGCCACTGTCTGCGAGATCCGCGACGAGGCCGCGACGATGCTGCGCCGCATGGGCTATCTGGCCGCGGTCCAGGTGCCGCCGCAGAAGATCGAGAACGGCGTCGTCCAGTTCGACGTGCTGATGGCGAAGCTGGTCGGCATCCAGGTGCGCGGCGACGCGGGCCGTTCGGAACGCCAGATCGCAGGCTATCTCGACAGGATTCGCGCGCAGGAAGTGTTCAACATCCATGACGCCGAGCGCCATCTGCTGCTCGCGCGCGACCTGCCCGGCTTTGACGTGCGGCTGACGCTGCGCCCGGCGGGCACCGTTCCCGGCGAAGTGATCGGCGAAGTCGCGGTGCTGCGCACGCCGGTCGAACTCGATGCCAATATCCAGAATTACGGGTCGAAGGATGTCGGCCGTTTCGGTGGCGTCGCGCGCGTCCAGTTCAACGGACTGACCGGGCTTGGCGACCGCACGACCTTCAGCGTCTTCTCGACCGCCGATTTCGAGGAGCAACTGGTACTTCAGGCAGGCCACGCCCTTCGTATCGGCAGCGACGGGCTGACGCTGGCGGGGGACTTCACCTATGCATGGACGCGGCCCGACATTGGCGGCGGGCTCGATCTGCGGTCCGAGACGCTCGTTGGCAATCTGGCGCTCAGCTACCCGATCATTCGCGGGCAGAGCGCCAACCTCTTCGTCGCGGGCGGGCTCGATTTTGTCGATCAGCAGGTGGAGTTCCGGACGGATCCTCCGACGCCGATCAGCGAGGACAAGCTGCGCGTCGCCTTCCTTCGCCTCGACTATGATGCAATCGATCCCGCGAGCCTCGCGAGCACGCGCGGCTATTCAGCGGCCGAGCCGCGTTGGCGCACGGGCGCCTCGCTCGAGCTTCGCCAGGGGCTAGACATATTCGGTGCAGGCAAGCCCTGCGGCCCGAATTTCGTCAATTGCGCCTTTCCCAATACGCCGCTGAGCCGGATCGACGCCGATCCGACCGCATTTGTCGTGCGTGCTTCGGGCTATGCCGAGTTCCGCCCTTCCCCGCTATTCGCGATCAGCCTTTCGCCCCGCGCGCAATGGGCGCCCGATCCGCTGCTCAGCTACGAGGAGTTTTCGGGCGGTAACTATACCGTCGGGCGCGGCTATGATCCGGGCTCGATCATCGGCGACAGCGGCATCGGCGTGCAGGCCGAGTTGCGCTATGGCAGCATCCTGCCGCGCAGCGCGACCGACATCGCGCTCCAGCCCTATCTCTTCTTCGATGCCGCCAAGATCTGGAATGAGGATTTCACGCTGCCCGTGATCGGTCGCACCAGGCTCTATTCGGCGGGCGGCGGCCTGCGCGCGGCCTGGGGCGATCATGCGCGTCTCGACGCGACGCTTGGCGTTCCGCTCAGGCGGACAGGTCTTCAGCTTGAAAAGCCCGATCCACGCTTCCTGATCTCGCTTACCGTCAAATTCCTGCCGTGGAACCGCTGATGCGCACCGCGACCACCCCGGAGGGCAACGCCATGCTCCAGCTCCAACCTGTCGTACCGCCCCGTTCGCGCCGCCTCGAACGCCCGCTGCTGGCAAGCTGCGCGATCGGTCTTGCGCTCGTCGCCGCGGCACGCGCCCCCGAAGCCCGAGCGCAGGGCTTCCAGGGCACCGGAGTTGTCGCGGGCGGGTCGGCAACGATCACTACACCGACCGCAACCCAGACCGACATCGCGATCAATTCGGACCGCGCGGTCATCAACTGGACGCCGACCGATACCGCAATTGGCGGACCAGCGATCGACTTTCTGCCCGCGGGAAGCACCGCATCTTTTTCGCGCGTCGGTCAGGACTTCACTGTCCTCAATCGAATTGTACCGACAGACGTAACGCGCGGCATTGCCCTCAACGGGGCGGTGCTGAGTTCAACCAGCGGCTCGGTGCCCAACAGCGTGGGGAATGTCTGGTTCTACAGCCCGGGCGGAATCGCGATCGGCGCCAGCGCCACCTTCGATGTCGGCAGCCTGCTGCTTTCGACACTTGATGTCGCCGACGCCGATTTCCTCGACACCAGCGACAGCAGCTACAATTTCGGTTTCAATCCCGCCACGGTCATCGCGACATCGGCTATCACGATCGCCCCGGGCGCAACGATCAACACACCCAACGAAAACAGTTATGTCGCGATGATCGCGCCACGCGTCGTGCAGGGCGGACGTGTCGACGTCAACGGCACTGCGACCTATGTCGCGGCCGAGCAGACAACGATCAACATGTCGAGCGGCCTGTTCGCCATCGACATCACCGCCGGCACGACCGACGCCAACGGCATCGTACATAGCGGGAATACGACGGGACCCGCTTCGACCGGGGCTGGCGATGTTCACGCAATCCGGATGGTCGCGGTTCCCAGGAACAGCGCGATCACCATGCTCGTGGGCGGCAACCTTGGCTACGCCGCAGCCGGTGCGGGCGTCGTCAACGGCGTCATCGAGCTCTATGCGGGCTATGACCTTCCCGACGGCACCACGCCCACCGCGGACAATGGCGGTTTCGCCGCCGATATCATCGTCAGCAGGCCTGTCAGCGGATTCGTAAGCGTATCGTCCGACCTGCTGGCGCGCGCATCGCGCGACGTTAGTCTGATTTCCGACGGTCTCGGAGGATTCTTCTCGGGCGCCAACGTGTCATTGATCGCTGATCGCGACGCGATCCTCACCGCCAACCGCGACATGACGGTCTCAGGCAACCTGACACTGGTGGCACGCAACCGCGCAAGCGCGACGCTGGGGGCCGAGAGCGGCTATGGCGGCACGCTCAGCGTCGGCGGCGACATGCTGATCGACGCAAGCGCAACCGGTGCGGCGGGCGGCGGAACCGGAACGGGTGGTATCGCCGAGTTGATCCTTCCCACGGGCTCGCTGTCGGTCACGGGCACGCTCAATATTCTCGCCAATGGCATAGGCGGGCTGGGTGGCGGCGACGGCGCCGGCGGCACCGCGCGGTTTTCGATGACCGGCGGCACCGCCGATCTTGGGGATGTCGTTATCCGCGCCGACGGGTTTGGCAATGGCGACACGAATGCCCCCGTCCTGAACGCGGGTGACGGCAGAGGCGGGCTGGCCGAGTTCACGCACACGGGCGGCGATCTGCTGCCGGCCCCGACCTCGATGACGCTGTCCGCCAATGGCGTGGGTGGGACGAACGATGTCAGCCTGCCCGGCGGTTCGGGCGGCGCGGGCGCGGGCGGAACCGTTCGCTTCACGGGTGCGGCCACGCGCACGGAAATCACCAATTTTCTGGATCTGTCGGCTCAGGGCATTGGCGGCGCGGGCACCGCGACAGGGGGAAGCGCAACCAGCGGCGACGCGCTGGTACAGGTGACCGGCGTTACCGCGCTGGGCTTCCTCACCACGGATATCTCGGCGACCGGAGGGACGGCGGAGCCCGGCGGTATCGATGGCGCGGCCATCGGCACCGGACATGCCGCGCGTATCGCAGTGAACGGCATCGGGGCACGGCTCGATACGGGCGGGCTGGTCGTCGACGCCAATGCCAGCGTCAATGCGGGCGGCGCCAATGGCGGCAACATTGCAGCGGGCAATATCGAAATCATCGCGCAGGGCGGCGGGACCGTCGCCGTGTCGGCCTTTACCCAGATGCTCGCCGAAGCCGGCTCCTCAAGTTCAGCGGAACGCACGGGAACAGCGCAGGGCGGCAACATCACCGTGAGCGCCACGGGTGGCGACGTCCGGTTCCAGGGCTCGGCGCTATTGAGCGTAGAGGCCCGATCGGGCAGCGGCACAGTCAGCAGCGGCGTCGCGACCGGTGGCAACGTCACGCTGTCTGCCAGCGCGGGCGGGACGCTGCAGTCGGGCGACTTTGCCGAGGTCCACGCCAATGCGTTCGGCGGATCGGCGCCCGTGGGCACCAATGCATTTGGTGGCACCATCCTGGCCTTTGCCGAGGACGGCGCGCTCGACCTCGGCAGCTCTACGCTTTTTAGCGCCACGGGCAGCGCGGGCTTCAACACTTCGGGCAGCAACCCCGCGACGGGCACCGGCGGCACGATCACGATCGAAAGCCGCGCGACCGCGGCCAATTTGTCGACGATAACGACGGGCAGCCTCCGCGCTTTTGCCGAGGGCTTCGGCGTCGACGACGGCGACGGCTTCACGCCCAGCAGCGGCGACGCCGGGATCGGCGTGGGCGGCAATGTGGCGGTCAATGTGCTGGGCGGCAGCTTCACCGCCGCGTCGCTCAGGCTCGATGCGGACGCGCTGGGCGGCCTCGCGGAATCGACCGCAAGCGGCCCGGCTTCCACGGGCGGCGACGCCATTGCAGGCAACGTGACATTCACTTTGTCGGGCGGCACCGCGACGATCGATCAGCTGTCGCTGACCGCCACGGGCCGGGGCGGAGATGTGTCGTCGTCAAGCAACAACGCGGTCGGCGGGCTCGCGGGCGCGGGAACGGGCGGCACTGCGCGCATCGATGCGACGGGTGGCACGCTGACCTCGATCAGCGTCGAAGTCGTTGCGGACGGGATTGGCGGCGACGGCGCATTTTCGACCAACGGCATCGCGTCCGCTGGCGGCGTGGGCCAGGGCGGCACCGCGCGCATCAACCTTGGCGCAGGCTCTTCGATCAGCACCAGCGACCTGATCGTCGCTGCAAGCGGTTTGGGCGGTTATGGCGGCGACACCGTCGATTCGACCGCCGGCGCTGGCGGCACAGGGACCGGCGGTGCGGCTGCGATCGAGATTCTGGGCGGGACGCTGACCGCCAGCTTCGTCGAAATCCTGGCCGACGGCGAAGGCGGGTTCGGTGGGCTTTCGCAGGGCATTGGCGCGACGGGCACGGGCGGCATAGGCCGCGGCGGCAGCGCGCGGCTCCATTCCAAGGGCGATTTCTTCACCATCGACGATCTGGCGATCGGCGCACGCGGCCTTGGCGGTCGCGGCGGTGACGAGTTTGGCTATGGCACGGGCAGCGGCGGCGGCGATGGCGGCAACGGTTTCGGCGGCGGCGCTACGCTCGATCTCGACTATGATCCCGTCATCGCGAACCTTTCGATCGACGCCAGCGGCGCCGGTGGCGCAGGCGGCAATGGCGTGATCGGTGGGAATGGCGGCGACGGATTCGGCGGCATCAATACCGCCGGCACCGGCGGGGCGAACCTCAACCTCAGCGCGGGCGCGCTGACCGTCAACAACGCGATCGTCCGGTCCGACGGAACGGGCGGCAATGGCGGCTCAGGCAGCGCCGGCAATGGCGGCAATGGCGGCAGCGGCACGGGCGGCGACGCGCTCATCACAGTGACGGGCGCAGGCGCGGTACTGACGCTCTCGCCCGACAGCGCGACCCAGGCCACGACGCTTTCCGCCAATGGTCTGGGCGGCAGAGGCGGCTTTGGCACGACGCCATCGACGGGAGTGGGCGCGGCGGGCGGCAATGGCGGAAACGGTAGCGGCGGTTCCGTGCGCTTCGATATCCTCGCCGGTGGCCAGGTGCTGGCCGGCCCGTCCGTCATGATCGCGGCCAACGGCATTGGCGGCCATGGGATGCCGGGCACCAGCGGCGCTACAGGTGGCGCCGGGGGCAATGGCGGCATTGGCGCCGGCGGCAGCGCGCTGCTCAACATCGATGGCGGCACATTGCTCGCGTTCGATCCTGCCATATCGCTCGACTGGAGCGTGACCGCCAACGGGGTCGGCGGCGGGATCGACGCGACCGGGGGCAATGGCACCAATCCGGGCAATTCGGGCGGTGCAGGTGGCAGCGGCGGCGCAGGGCGCGGGGGCGTGGCGCAAATCGCCGCGAACAACGCGCGCTACGAACTGGGTATCGTCACGCTTGGGGCAACAGGCATAGGCGGTCACGGATCGCCGGGCGGCAACGGCGCGGCCACGGGCAATGGCGGCGACGGGGTTGGCGGTACAGCGCGCTTCTCCAACAGTGATGACGGCGTGACGCCGCTCGCGGGTTCCCGCAGCATCACGACGCTCACCATGCGCGCCAATGGCAGGAGCGGCCTCGCCGCCGGGGTGCCCAACGGCCTCAACCTGGCCGGCCGTGTAGAGATCGTCGATACGGCGCGCGTCGCTGGCGGGTCGGTCATGTTCGACAGCCTTTCGGTGATCAATGGCGGATTCACGAACACCAATTCCGGCTTCTTCCTGACCTCTACGGGCGGGCCCATCGCGATTGCAGGGACGGCCAGCGTCAATACGGGCGGTCCGGCGACCTTCAGCTTCGATGGCAGCGGACGCCTTGCCGTGGGCGGGACGCTCTCCGTGAACGCGCAGGGCGACATCACGATCACGCATGCCAATCAGCCCGGCACCCCGGTCGATTCGATCAGCGCCGCCACGATCAGCTTCGGCACGCCCGGCAGTTTCAGTGCGGATGCCGCAAGCGTGCTGCGCAGCGGGTCGTCGATCAACCTCTTCACCGGCGGCAATATCGGCGCGGGCAATCTCTTCGCGCTCGACCGGATCACCGCGCAGGCGGGGGGCAATATCACGCTCGGCAACGCGGCGGTCACGGGCGCGGTTTCGCCACCTTTGGGCGGCGCGCCGACCAATGGCGTGATCGACCTGGCTGCGGGCGTCGATTCCTTGAGCGGTTCCACCAGCTTCGTGCCCGCCGACATCACGCTCACGGGCAATATCTCCGCCACTGGTCACATCGTGGCGCAGGCCGGGCGCGACATCATCGTAGCGAGCGGCGCCAATGTGATCTCGGACAACCGCATCACCTTCCGCTCAGGCGACGACATCCTCGTCCGTTCGGGCGCGCTCGTGCGCGCCGCGGCCAACCCGCTGCCCGAATTCGGCTATGGCGTGTCGGGGCCGCTCGACGAACCCGCATTGCTCGATTTCAACGCGGGCGCGATCGCGGTGACGCCTGTCGATCCGACCAATGTCGCGGCGATCATCGTCGACGGCACAATCGGTGCGCCCAACCGTGCGGTGACGCTGACCGCCGGCGCGATCCAGGCCGATGCCAACGCGATCGCTGGGCAGAACTTCTATGCGAACCTGCGCGGGGTGCCCGTGACGGGTGCGCCGGCCAACAATGACGGCGGCCAGCTCCGTACCGATTGCGTGGCTGGCAATATCTGCCTCGGTGCGCTGGGCGCGAGCAACGTCGTCCGGATCGGCCCCGGCAGCGGAACTGTCGACGTGCCCGCGCGCGTGTCGGTCGCGGGCAATATCAACGCGACCGACGTCGTGATCCGTGCGCGCGACGCGCTTGCCTTCAACGGCCCCGCCACGATCCACGGTACCGACCGCTTGTTCCTCGCCGTCCTCAACGGCGACCTGACGGGCAATGGCGCCTTCGCACTGTCGGGCGGCAATCTCGTCAATGTCTATGCGAGCGGCAGCATCATCGCGCCGCAGGGCTCGATCAGCGCCGCGGGCAATCTGGGCCTCGGCGCGAGCGGCGGTGTCGACCTGGCCACGATCCGGGCGGGCGGGCTGCTCCAGCAGATCGACGGCAATGGCGGGGTGACGCAGGCCGACGGGCTGACTCTCGGCGGCGCATTCCGCGCAGGCACGCTGCTCTCGGTGGGGGGCGGCAACCTGCGGGTCACCGCGCCCGGCGGCATCGCGATCGGCACGCTGCAGGTCGCCAATGGCAATGCGCTGCTTCAGGCGTCCAATGGCGCGGTCAGCGTAAGCACCGACGTGGCGACCGCGGGCGGGGTCACCGCCAATGGCCAGTCGGTCACGCTCACCGCGATCGGCGACCTGAACGTCACCGATGCGCTCGCCTCGGCTGGAGCGATCACGCTCACGAGCACGACGGGCAACCTCTCGCTCGGCGCCGCCAATGCGGGCACCGCCTTCACCGCCAATGCGCGCGGCACGGCGAGCTTCAACGGCCAGGTTGCGGCGCAGATCATCACGGTCAATTCGGGCGATATCGCGATCGGCGCGGGCGGCCAGCTCGGCGTGATCGGCCGCACCACCGGCGTTGCGATCACCAACAGCGATGCAACGCGCCAGACCTATATCGGCGGCGCAGATACCAGCGCGGGATACAGCCTGTCGGCGGTCGAGATCGGGCGGATCTTTGGCGACTCGATCGGCGTCACCGCACCCCGCGTATCGACGCTTTCGCCGACGTCGGTCGGCTCGACGCGCGCGCCCGATGTCATCGTCGGCGCTTTCACGCTGACCGGGCGCGCGGGCGGTGCGGGCGGCAATCTCGGTTCGGGCGCGCTCAGCATCACGACGCCGGGCAAGCTGCGCGTGACCGGCGCGGTACAGCTGACCGGTCTGACCGCCGCCAATCGCCTCTCCATCAGCGCAACCGATGCGCTGGAGATTGATGCGGCGTCAGGATCGATCGACCTGCGCGACGCCTCGGGCGGGCTCGGCGGCGTGCTGCAGCTCAGTTCCGACGACATCATCGCGGCCTCGCTCCAGGCGATCGCCGATGTTGGCTCCGCGAGCACGACCGATGCAATCGACGACCGGCTGGCGATCAATGATGGCGCGGTGGATGACGACGGCTATTTCAGCGCCAACCGGATCGAAGTGACCGCGCGCAACGGATTCTACGTCCAGAATTCGGGCGCGACCGACGAATTCGCCGATCGCCGCGGCTTCACCGTGGGCACCGGCGGGATGGCCATCACGACCGGCAGCGCGACGACGCGGATCGTGATCAACGGCCGGCAGAGCGATGGCGCGGGCAGCTTCACGACGGGCACCGACATGATCGGTCTGGTCAGCATCAACGGCCGCACGGGATTGTCGGTTTCGGGCATCGACCGGCGCTCGACGATCAATGGCTGCCTGATCGCCAATCCGCTATGCAGCGGCTTCGTCGTGCCCGGCACACTGCTCAGCCGTGAGGTCTTCGAGGCACCGGTCGATCCCGAAAGCGCGGAAGAAGCGCTCCAGCAGCTCTTCCCGCTGACGCTGATCGAGCTGAAGGAATTCGAGCCCTTCGGCTTCGAGCCGCTGATCGACGAGCCCGTCACCGGCGCGGGCAATGACGATCTGTGGATGCCCGAATGCGACCCGTCGATCGAACAGTGCGAGGCGCCGCCTAGACCTTGATCGCTTCAGGTTGAGTCAACCTGAAGCGTGAATCAAGGTCTCAACCATTTGAATAGAGCCTGATTCACGCTTTCGGTCGAAGCGCAGAGCGTTTCCACCTCAAACGATCAGGCTCTAAGCAGTGAGTTGACGCAAGGCGCTTTTGAGGGGAATGGGCTGGCCATGACCACAGAAGCGCCGCTCGTCCTCTACAACAGCCTCACCCGCTCGGCGGAGCCTTTCCAGCCGATCCACCCCGGCGAGGCGCGCGTCTATACGTGCGGGCCGACGGTCTACAACTTCCAGCATATCGGCAACATGCGCGCCTATGTCTTTGCAGACACGCTGGGGCGCACGCTCAGCTACAAGGGCTTCAAGCTCACCCACATCATCAACATCACCGATGTGGGCCATCTGACCTCGGACGCCGACGAGGGCGACGACAAGATGGAAAAGGCCGCGGCCGCGGCGGGCAAGTCGGCGTGGGACATCGCCAAATTCTACACCCAGGCCTATTGGGCGGACATCGACCGATTGAACATCCGTCAGCCTGCCAAATGGTCGATTGCGACCGACTATGTCCCCGCGATGATCGAGTTCGCGAAGGAGATCGCGGACAAGCATTGCTACGAACTAGACAGCGGCCTGTATTTCGACGTGTCAACGGTGCCCGATTATGGCCGGCTCGCCCGCCACTCGACCGACGAGGGTGAAGGCCGGATCGAGACCGTCGAGGGCAAGCGCCATTCGGCCGACTTCGCGATCTGGCGCAAGACCCCGGCGGGCGAAACGCGTCAGATGGAATGGGACAGCCCATGGGGTCGCGGAGCCCCCGGCTGGCACCTCGAATGCTCGGTGATGTCGGAAGCGCTGCTGGGTCATCCGTTCGACATCCACACGGGCGGCATCGACCACCGCGAGATCCACCACCCCAACGAGATCGCGCAGAACCAGGCGCATAGCTGCGATGCTGACAGCGGCGCACGCATCTGGATGCACAATAATTTCCTGATCGACCGTGGCGGCAAGATGTCCAAGTCGTCGGGCGAGTTCCTGCGACTGCAGGTGCTGGTCGATCGCGGATTCCACCCCCTCGCCTTCCGCCTGCTTGCGCTGCAGGCGCATTATCGCAGCGAGCTGGAATTCTCGTTCGACAACCTCGCGGCGGCGCTGACGCGGCTCAAGCGGCTGGTGATGGCCGTGCAGCCGCTGCGTGTCGCGGTGGAAACCGAGGTCGAGGATCGCCGACTGCTCGACTTGCTCGCGCGCTTCGATGCGGCGATCTCGGACGATCTCAACACCGCTATCGCACTGACCGCGCTTGAGGAGGCGGCGGCGTTCAAGAAGGTCGATACCGGGCAAAAGCGGGCGGTGATTGCGCGCATGGATGCCGTTCTCGGCCTCGACCTGCTCGCGCTCGATCGCGCCAACCTGCGCGTCCGCCCCGCCGATGCGGGGATCAGTGAAACCGAGATCGACGAGCAACTCGCACTCCGCAAGGAAGCACGCGCCAACAAGAACTTCGCCGCGTCCGATGCGATCCGCGACGCGCTGATCGCCAAGGGCGTGGAAGTGATGGACGGCGATCCGCTGGGCTGGGACTGGGCGGTGAAGCTGAACTGATTCATTGCGTCATTCCGGCGAAAGCCGGGATCGAATGCAGTGCGGGTTGCATCCGCCATCTTCCCCGATATCGTCTGGTCCCGGCTTTGCCGGGATGACGACAGAGGGGATCCGAGCCTGATGCCAAAGATCAACGCAGTCATTGCCGGCCTCATCCGCCCGCTGGTCGAGCCGCATTTGCCCGACGACGTCGAGGCGCACTGGTTCATGACAAAGGATCAGGCCTTCGCGCTCGCGCCCGAAGCCGAGATCGGCTGGTTCGACATGTACGATAAGAAGGACATGGGCGAGGCGATCAGCCGCGCGGGCAAGCTGAAATGGCTGAACTCGATCTATGCCGGCGTGGACGGCATGCCGCTGGATCTGCTCCGCGAACAGGGCGTTGCGGTCACCAATGGCGTGGGGATCAACGCGATCACGATCGCCGAATATGTGCTGATGGGCATGCTGACCATCGCCAAGGGGTATCGCCAGGTCGTGCAGGCGCAGATGCGCCATGAATGGCTGATCGATTCGCCGGGCAAGGTCGAACTTTACGGATCAAAGGCGCTTCTGCTTGGCTATGGCGCGATCGGCAAGCTGGTCGAGGAGCGACTGAAGGCCTTTGCGGTCGACGTCACGATCGTTCGCCGTACCCCCGGCCCGGGCATGCTTGGTCCCGATGACTGGCGCGCGCGGCTCGGCGAGTTCGACTGGGTCATCCTCGCGGTTCCCGCAACGGCCGAAACCGATGCGCTGATCGGCGCGACCGAGCTGGCCGCGATGAAGCCGGACGCGGTGCTCGTCAACATCGCGCGCGGAAGCGTGGTGGATCAGGATGCGCTGATCGCCGCGCTGAGCGCAAAGCAGATCGGCGGGGCCTTTCTCGATGTAACCACCCCCGAACCGCTCCCGCCGGGTCATCCGCTGTGGGGTGTCGAAAACGCGCATGTCACGATGCACCTGTCGGGCCGCGCACAGACGCTGATGTTCCAGCGATCGGCCGAGCGCTTCCTGAGGAATCTGGAACGCTATCGCACCGGCCAGCCGCTGGAACACCGGGTCGACCTCGCCCTTGGCTATTGAGGGTGTGACACGCGCCGCAAAGCGCGTTAGACCTTTGGACCGCAGCGCAAATCCGGCGTCATGACCGGGTAACCGCAACATCGCAGGGTCGCAATCCGAACGCAGTTGTCGCTGTCACGCGACGGGGGAGAAAAGCGGCATGACCAAGGCGTCCGACCTGTTCATCCAGTGCCTCGAGGAAGAAGGCGTCGAATATATCTTCGGCGTGCCAGGCGAGGAGAATCTCGATTTCCTCGACAGCCTTTCGCGCTCCGAAAAGATCCGGCTGATCCTCACCCGCCACGAACAGGGCGCAGGCTTCATGGCGGCAACCTATGGCCGCCATACCGGCAAGACCGGCGTGTGTCTGGCCACGCTCGGCCCCGGCGCGACCAATTTCGTCACCGCCGCCGCCTATGCCACGCTCGGCGGCATGCCCATGTTGATGATCACGGGCCAAAAGCCGATCAAGAAATCCAAGCAGGGCCGTTTCCAGATCCTCGACGTCGTCGCGATGATGGGCCCGATCACCAAATACACGCATCAGCTCGCCAGTGCGGACAATATCCCGAGCCGGATCCGCGAAGCCTTCCGGCTTGCCGAGGAAGAAAAGCCGGGTGCGACGCATCTCGAATTCCCCGAGGACGTGGCCGACGAACAGACCGACAGCCGTCCACTCACCCCAAGCCTCGCGCGTCGTCCCTCGGCTGAGGAAAAGGCGGTCCGTGCCGCGGTGAAGATGATCGAGCAGGCAAAGGCGCCGGTGCTCGTCATCGGGGCGGGCGCAAACCGCAAGATGACCGGGCGGATGCTGCTGCAGTTCGTCGAGAAGACGGGCATCCCCTTCCTCACCACCCAGCTCGGCAAGGGCGTGATCGACGAGACGCATCCCAAGTTTCTCGGCTGCGCGGCGCTCTCGGCAGGCGACTTCGTGCACAAGGCGATCGAGGCGTCCGACCTCATCATCAACATCGGCCATGACGTGATCGAAAAGCCGCCCTTCTTCATGAAGAATGGCGGGACCAAGGTGATCCACATCTCGACACGCTCGGCCGAGGTCGATCCCGTCTATTTCCCGCAGGTCGAGGTGATCGGCGACATCGCCAACGCCATCTGGCAGATGAAGGAAGACATCGTCCCCCAGCATTGGGGCTGCGAGAAGATGCTCGCCGCGCGCAAGGCCGAGCTGGCGCATACCGCCTCGCTCGATGGCGACATGCGCTATCCGATCTCGCCGTGCCACCTGGTCAAGAAGGTGCGTGAGGCGATGCCCGCCGACGGGATCATCGCGCTCGACAATGGCGTCTACAAGATCTGGTTCGCGCGCAACTACCCCGCGCGCAAGCAGAACACCGTGCTGCTCGACAACGCACTCGCCACCATGGGCGCGGGGCTGCCATCGGCGATGGCTTCGGCGATGGTCTATCCCGACCGCAAGGTCATGGCGATCTGCGGCGATGGCGGCTTC
Organism: Sphingomonas sp. LaA6.9; assembly: GCF_022601895.1. Taxonomy (GTDB): domain Bacteria; phylum Pseudomonadota; class Alphaproteobacteria; order Sphingomonadales; family Sphingomonadaceae; genus Sphingobium_A. The sequence continues at coordinate 104,865 of NZ_JAKVIO010000001.1, read as the reverse complement.
ATGATGAACAGCCAGGAGATGGAGACCGCGGTGCGCCTCGGTCTCAACATCACCGTGCTGATCCTGAACGATGGCAGCTACGGCATGATTCGCTGGAAACAGGCCAATATGGGCTTCAAGGATTTCGGCCTGACCTATGGCAATCCCGATTTCGTGAAATATGCCGAAGCCTATGGGGCGCACGGCCACCGCGTGGAGAGCGCCGAGCATCTGCCCGAATTGCTCCGGCAATGCCTCGACACGCCCGGCGTCCACCTGATCGACTGCCCCGTCGACTATTCGGACAATGACCGGATACTCAACAACGAGATCAAGGAACTGAGCGCGAAGTTGTAACGAGCAGGCCATGGCCCCGCTCATCCTGAGGAGGGACTGAGCGTAGGCGAAGGCCCGTCTCGAAGGATCCTTCGAGACGCCGTTTCGACAGGCTCAACGGCTCCTCAGGATGAGCGGCAACCAGGACGACACGCCATGATCAAGCTCAAGGACACCTACCCGCTCTACCTCAACAATGAGGCGCAGCAGCCCAACACCGATCTGGAAGTCACCGACAAATATACCGGCGAGGTCGCGTTTCGCTGCGCGCAGGCGGACGCGAAGACGATCGATGCGGGCATCCAGGGCGCGGTCGAGGCGGCCGAGCCGATGGCGCGGATGGCGAGCTATGAGCGGCAGGCGGTGCTCCAGCACTGCGTCGATCGCTTCAGGGAGCGTTTCGACGAGCTGGCCTATGCGCTTTGCGTCGAGGCGGGCAAGCCGATCAAGGACAGCGAGGGCGAGGTAGGCCGCCTGATCGACACCTTCCGCATTGCCGCCGAGGAATCGGTACGCATGACCGGCGAGGTCCAGCCGCTCGACATCAGTCCGCGCGCCAAAGGCTATCAGGGCATCTGGAAGCGCGTGCCGATCGGCCCCTGCTCGTTCATCTCGCCCTTCAACTTCCCCTTGAACCTCGCGGCGCACAAGATCGCGCCCGCCATCGCGGTCGGCTGCCCCTTCGTGATGAAGCCCGCCAGCCGCACGCCGCTGGGCGCGATCATCATGGGCGAAGTCCTCGCCGAGACCGACCTGCCCAAGGGCGCCTTCTCGATCCTGCCCGCGCATCGCGAGGGCGCCGACCTCTTCACCGAGGATGACCGGCTGAAGCTGCTCAGCTTCACTGGCTCGCCGGCGGTCGGCTGGGACCTCAAGGCCAAGGCCGGCAAGAAGAAGGTCGTGCTCGAACTCGGCGGCAATGCGGCAGTGATCGTCGACCGGGACGCCAACCTCGACGACGCGCTCGAACGCGTGATCTTCGGCGCCTTCTACCAGTCGGGCCAGAGCTGCATTGGCGTCCAGCGCATCCTGATCCACGCAGAGGTCTATGACCGGTTCCGCGACATGCTCGTCGCGAAAACGAAGACGCTGGTCGCTGGCGATCCGCACGACCGCAAGACCTTCGTCGGCCCGATGATCTCCGAGGGCGAGGCGAGCCGGCTCGATACATGGATCCAGGAAGCGGTCGCCAAGGGCGCGAAGCTGCTCTGCGGCGGCAGCCGCGAGGGCGCAATGCTCGAGGCGACATTGCTCGAAAATGTCGACCGCGACACCAAGCTCAATATCGAGGAAGCCTTCGGCCCCGTCGCCTTCCTCATCAAATTCGACGACTTCGGCACCGCGCTCGACATCGTCAACGACAGCAAGTTCGGGCTTCAGGCGGGCGTGTTCACGCGCGACCTGTTCCAGATGTTCGACGCCTGGGACCGCCTCGACGTCGGCGGCGTCGTCATCAACGACGTGCCCAGCTACCGCGTCGACAACATGCCCTATGGCGGAGTCAAGGATTCGGGGCTTGGCCGCGAAGGCATCCGCTTCGCGATGGAGGACATGACCGAGATCAGAAACCTTGTGATCCGGCGCACCTGACGCTTGCCTCGAATCCGCTAAATCTACATAAACTGTCAAAAATATCGGGTCGCACCGCAAGATAAGACATGCCGGCATCAGGGGCCGGAAACGGGGACATGTTGCGCATGGGTGCTGGGGGGACGTTCGCCCAACGGATTGCCGGTTTCGGACTGCTGATCGCGCTTGTCGCGATGGCGGCGATTGCGCTTGGCATCGGCCTTTCGCCCTCGACCCCGCGCGCCACCGCGCAAAGCCCGGCAAAGGGCGTCCATCTGGGTGTCGCCTCGTGCAGCGGATCGACCTGTCACGGCCGTCAGGAAGCCGATGGCAAGATCGTCCGGCAGGACGAACTGATGCGCTGGCAGGAACCCTCCACCCCCGGCGGCGCGCACAGCCGCGCCTTCAACATCCTCTCCAATGCGCGCAGCCAGCAGATCGCATCGCGGCTCGGAATCGGCGCTGCAACCTCGGCCCCCATGTGCCTTGGCTGCCATTCCGCTCCCGCCAGCCAGCGCGGCCCGCGCTTTCAGGCGGGTGACGGCGTCGGCTGCGAAAGTTGCCACGGTGGCGCGTCAGGCTGGATAGCCGCACATTATTCGGTGGGCGCAAGCCACAAGCGCAATGTCTCACTGGGCATGGTGCCGCTCGAAAATCCGCGCGCGCGTGCTTCGGTCTGCCTCGACTGTCATTTCGGCAGTGCCGACGAGGGGCAGTTCGTCAACCACCGCATCATGGCAGCGGGGCATCCGCGCATCTCGTTCGAGCTCGATCTCTTCTCGACACTGCAACAGCATCACGACGAGGATGCCGATTATGCTGCGCGCAAGGGACGCAGCAATAATGTCCGCTTCTGGGCGGTCGGTCAGGCGATGGCGCTCGACCGCGCGCTGAGCCTCTACGCCAATCCCGGCCTCGGCCAGGAAGGCGTGTTCCCCGAATTCTACTTCTTCGACTGCCACACCTGCCACCGCCGCATCTATGACGGAGAAAACGCGATCAAGACGGGGGTGCGCAATCCCGCGCGACCGATCCCCGAGGGCATGCCCGCGTTCAACGACGAGAACATGATCATGCTCTCGGCGGCCGCACGCGTCGCCGCTCCCGGAATCGCGCAGCGCTTCGACGCCGACAGTCGCGCCTTCCACGCAGCACTCGCGCAGAATCGCGGTGCGGCCGTCGCCGCAGCCGGCAAGCTGCGCACGAGCGCCAATGCACTCGCTGACGCCTTTTCGGGCACCGCATTCGGTCGCGCGCAGACCTTCCAGATCATCGAGACGATCGCGAGCGAAGCGATCAACCCGCGCTACACCGACTATGAAGGCAGCGTGCAGGCGGTGATGGCGGTCGATACGCTGCTCAACGCGCTGGTCAATTCGGGCGCAATCACGGGCAATGCGGCCAGCGCGATCCGCCCCGACATCAACGCAGCCTATGCCGCGGTAAAGGATCCCAACGCCTATAAGCCACTCGAATTCCGCCGTTCGCTGGGCAGCGCGGTCCGGACGATCAGGACTCTCAGGTAATGCGTAATCGTTTCCCGGCGCTGCTTGCAGGCGCGGCCATGATCCTGAGTTCCTGCGGCGGCGGAGGCGGCGGAAGCACCCCGACGCCATCGCCCACGCCGACCCCGACACCTACGCCGACGAGCCTCTACACCGCGCCCGCACAGGAAGCACTGACGGTTTCCGAGGTGCAGCAGATCATCGCACAGGCAGCGGCGGAAGCGCAGGCGCGCGGGCGCCCGGCGAGCATCGCGGTGGTCGATCGGGTCGGCAATGTGCTGGGCGTGTTCGTGATGAATGGGGCGAACCCCAATCTCGCGGTGCCCCGCCCCGCCGATGGCAGCAGCTTCGACCTGCAGGGCGTCAACGTGCCCGGCGCGGTCGCGGGCGCGATCGCCAAGGCAATCACCGGCGCATACCTCTCCTCGGGTGGCAACGCCTTCACCACGCGCACCGCGAGCCAGATCGTGCAGGAGCATTTCCCGCCCGCGCCGAGCACTGTGGGGCTGGAATCGGGGCCCCTGTTCGGTGTGCAGTTCAGCCAGCTCCCCTGCTCCGACCTTTCGGCGCGCTTCACGGCGGGCGGTGGTGCTGCAGCGCTGATCGGGCCCAAGCGCTCGCCGCTCGGCCTCTCCGCGGACGCGGGCGGCATTCCGCTCTACAAGAACGGCGTCGTCGTCGGCGGCATCGGCGTGATGGCCGACGGCGTCTACAGCTTCGACCCCAATATCCTCGACACCGATAATGATGACGAGGAATTCATCGCGGTCGCGGGCACGACCAGCTTCGCAGCGCCCGACACCATCCGCGCCAATCGCATCACCGTCGACGGCACGTCGCTGCGCTATGCCGACGCCACCCCCGCGGGGCTGAGAAGCAATCCCGCCACCGCCCCCGGCTTTGCGGCGATCAACGGCAGTGCGGGCGTACTCACGAGCGTCAACGGCTATTATGATGCGGCCGGCGGCGTGCGGGCTGGTACGGCATACGGCACCGAGGCGTCGGGCATCCGCCGCGCCACCGCCGCCGAATTCAGCAACAGCGACGCCTTCATCCTCACCAACGGCGCGGGCACAAACCGCTATCCGATCCGTGCCGGAACCGATGCCGGCACGGTTTCCGCGCCGCTCAGCGCCGCCGAAGCGCGCGCGATCCTCGAGGAAGCCTTTGCTGTCATGTCGCGGGCGCGCGCGCAGATCCGCCAGCCGCTCGACAGCCGCGCGCAGGTCACGATCTCGCTGGTGGATACGCATGGGGCGGTGCTCGGCATCGTGCGTTCGCCCGATGCGCCGATCTTCGGCACCGATGTCTCGCTGCAAAAGGCGCGGACCGCGATGTTCTTCTCGAACGCGCAGGCGGGCGCGCAGCTTCTCGGCAATCCGAACGCCGATGTGCAGGGCTTTGTGGCGAAGTCGAACGCCTTTTTCGGCGGCAGCGGCGCGCTGACGGGCGGCGTTGCATTTGCCGACCGTGCGATCGGCAACGTCTCGCGCCCCTATTTTCCCGATGGAGAGGTTGGCCGCCCCAACGGCCCCTTCTCGCGCCCGATCGCGAGCTTCAACCCGTTCTCGACCGGGCTTCAGTCCGCGCTGATCAAGGACAATATCCTCCAGCATGTCGGCTTCATCCTCGGCGCGGGGGCCGATACGCCGCAGCGCTGCACCGCGACTCCCGATGTCGTTGCGGGGCAGAACCGGCTGCAGAACGGCATCCAGATCTTCCCGGGTTCGGTGCCGATCTATCGCGGCAGCCAGCTCGTCGGCGGAATCGGCGTCTCGGGCGACGGCATCGATCAGGATGACATGATCAGCTTTCTCGGCCTCCACAATGCAGGCGTTCGGGTCGGCGGTGTCGGCAATGCGGCGCCCGCGATCCGCTCGGACCAGATCACCATTGCAGTGGGCAGCCAGCAGGTACGCCTGCGCTACATCAGCTGCCCCTTCGCGCCTTTCCTCGACTCCACCCAGCAGAATGTCTGCCAGGGCCTTTAGAGATGCCGGTCGCCGCCTCCTTCATTCCGCTGCTGGCCACCATGTCGGGCAATGCCGCTGTCATGGAGGCCGAGGGTCTGGGCGCAGACCTGATCGAGGTGCAACTGGCCTCAAATTTCGCGGGCGAGCAGGAAACGCGGGTCGCGCCGGGCCAGGAAACGCCTGCCGTCACCACGCCCGCCGCCGAACCCGAAATCGAAGCTGACGATGCGCTGATCGAGGGCCGCAAGCGCCCGGGCCAGCAGCGCCAGCTTCCTGACAAGGTAAGCCAGGAAAATCCCGGCGCGGTCCGCCCGCCGCCGCCCGAGGCCTTCCCCGCCGACAGTTTCCCCGTGCCCGATCGCTGGCGGCTGATCGAGAGCCTTGGCCTCGTCAAGGAACGCTGGTTTGATCCCTATCACCAGAACACGCTGAAGGGCGATCGCCCGATCGACCGGAGCAAGGTCAAATGGCTTCCGATCAGGGAGGACGACTGGTTCTTCGCATTGAACGCTGTGTCGGACACCGTGGTCGAACCGCGCAGCTTTCCGATCCCCGTCGGCGTGCAGACCACCGACCGTCCGGGCAGCAACGACGTATTCGGACGCACCAACAGCCTTGTTCTGGCGCAGACCTTCATCGTCGGCGCTGCGCTCATCAAGGGCTCGACCGCATACAAGCCGCCCGATGTCGAATACCGGCTGACGCTCGCCTGGCAGGTCAATCATGTCGACGTTCCCGAACGCCGCGTGCTCTTCGTCGAGCCATCAAAGCCGACGCACCGCACCGACGACTTTCTCGGCGTGCAGGAAGCGTTCCTCGACTATCACCTTGCGAACACCTCGGACCGCTATGATTTTCGCTCGATCCGCGTGGGGATCCAGCCGTTCAACATGGATTTCCGCGGCTTCCTGTTCCAGGATAACCAGCTGGGCATCCGCCTGTTCGGCAACCGCGACAACAACCGCTTCCAGTTCAATCTGGGCGCGATTTGGCGGCTGGAGAAGGACACCAATTCGGGCCTCAACGACGTCACGCAAAGCCCGCGCGACGACTGGACGCTGTTCGCCAACGTCTTCCGACAGGATTTCCCATTCCCCGGCTTTACCAGCCAGCTTTCGGCGACGCTCAACATCAACCGCGAAGCCGATGACATCGAGATCGACGACAACGGCTTTCCCGTCCGCCCCGCGCTGCTCGGGAACTTGCGCGGACGCGATTACGACATCGGCTATATCGGCCTTTCGGGCGATGGCCGTATCGGTCGGATCAACCTGACGCATTCGCTCTATGCCGCGCTCGGCGAGGACCGGAACAGCATCTTCACCGACAGGAAGGCCGAGGTTCGCGCGTTTTTCGCGGCGGCGGAGGCGAGCTATGACGTCAACTGGGCGCGCTTCCGGCTTTCGGGCCTGTTCGCAAGCGGCGACGGCGATCCCTATGACAACACGGAGCGCGGTTTCGACGCGATCTTCGAGAATCCGATCTTCGCGGGCGCCGACACCAGCTACTGGATCCGCCAGACCATCCCCTTTGCAGGCGGTGGCCGCGTGATCGGCATTCAGGGGCGCAACGGCATCCTCAATTCGCTGCGCTCATCCAAGGAACAGGGTCAGTCCAACTTCAACAATCCGGGCACGATGCTGTTGGGTGCGGGCGCGGACTTCGATCTGACCCCCGAGTTCCGCCTGTCGGGCAACGTCAACCATCTGTGGTTCCACAAGACCGAGATACTGCAGGCGCTGCGCAACGAGGGCTCTATCCCCAACGATATCGGCTGGGATCTGTCCACAGCCGCGATCTGGCGCCCCAAGGCGACGCAGAACATCGTGTTTCGATTGTCGGGCGCGGTGCTGGATCCCGGCAAGGGGTTTCGTGACCTCTTCACCAATGCGCGGCGTGACGACCGCTATTATTCCGTCCTCATGAACGCGATCGTGACCTTCTGATGCAAGCGGATCATCCATCGATCCCCGTTCGGGCTGAGCCTGTCGAAGCCCTTTCCTTCTTGTCGGAGAAGGGGAAAAGAATGGGCTTCGACAAGCTCAGCCCGAACGGACTGGGTATTATCTGGAGGCTGGTGGCTACCCTCCTGCTTCTCCTCACCCCCTCAACTGTCTCGCTTGCGTCGGAGAAGGAAAAGCCGGTCAAGCGCGTCTATGCCTTCACTGCGCCCGCGCCGCAGACGCAGGAGCCCGAAGAGGCCGCGCGCAAATCCGAAGGTTGCCTGTCCTGCCACACCGCGTCGGACGCGCCGACGATGCACACCTCGCCGGCGGTCCAGCTGGGTTGCACCGACTGCCATGGTGGCGATCCCATGGTGCGCGGCAATTCGGAACTGCCGCATAACGCGCCCGCCTACGTCGCCGCTCGCGACAAGGCGCACGTGCTGCCGCGCTTCCCAGCGAGCTGGCACTGGCCGAGTTCCGCCAATCCCAAGACGAGCTATACGCTGCTCAACCGCGAGAGCCCCGAGTTCATCCGCTTCGTGAACCCTTCCGACTATCGCGTCGCGCGCGAAAGCTGCGGCGCGTGCCATATGGAGGTGATCGAGGCATCCGAACGCTCGCTGATGGCCTCGGGCGCGATGCTCTGGGGCGGCGCGGCCTATAACAATGGCATCATCCCCTACAAGAACTACGCCTTTGGCGAGGCTTACACCCGCGACGGCCAGCCCGCTAAGATCGTCTCGCCGGGGGAACCGCACGGCACCGTCACCCCCGAGCAGAAGAAGCGCGGCGCGCTCGCCGAGCTCTACCCCCTGCCGACCTGGCACGTGATCCCGCCGGGCGACATCTTCCGCGTGTTCGAGCGCGGCGGGCGCAATATCGGCACGCAATTCCCCGAAATCGGGCTTCCCAATACCGGCGGCACCATCCAGCGTCTCGAAGAGCCCGGACGACCCGACCTCAAACAGTCCAATCGCGGCCCCGCCACGGGCCTGCGCGTCGCGATCCCCGTGCTCAACATCCACAAGACGCGGCTCAACGACCCCTTCACCTGGTTCATGGGAACCAACGACCAGCCCGGCGACTATCGCCATTCGGGCTGCGCATCCTGCCACGTCATCTACGCCAATGACCGGGAGCCGCGGCACAGCCTGATCTACGCGCAGTATGGCCGCGACGGGCAGAGCGTCACGGTCGACCCTACGATCAAGGACAAGCTCGAACCCGAGCATGATGACGAGCACGGATCGGGCCATGGCGCGGTCAAACAGCCCGGCGATGCGCACAAGGAAGCGGTGAAGGAAAAGGGCCATCCGCTGCGCCACGTCTTCACGCGCCAGATCCCCACCGCGCAGTGCATGAACTGCCACATGCACCAGCCCAACATCTTCCTGAACAGCTATCTCGGCTACACCATGTGGGACTATGAGTCCGACGCGCCGCTGATGTGGCCCGAGAAGCAGAAATATCCGACGGCAGCCCAAGTCCACAAGGTGCTCGACCGCAATCCGGAAGGCGCCGCGCCCAAGGGCAAATGGGCCGATCTCGAATTCCTGCGCCGCGTCTATGACGACGTAAACCCCAAGGCGAAGGACACGCAGTTCGCGGACTATCACGGCCATGGCTGGAATTTCCGCGCGATCTACAAGCGTGACCGCGAGGGCAACCTGCTCGATGCAGAGGGCAAGATCGTCTCTCCGCAAGACCCCGAGAAGTTCAGAAAGAAGGACGCCGCCGAATTCGTCCAGCCCGGCGAACAGAAGGGCAAGGCGGTCCATATGATGGACATCCACGCCGAAAAGGGCATGCAGTGCGCCGATTGCCATTTCGGGCAGGACAGCCATGGCAATGGCCTGATCTATGGCGAGGTCGCCAATGCGGTCGAGATCGGCTGCAAGGATTGCCACGGCACCGCCGATGCCTATCCCACGCTGCTGACCTCGGGGCCGGCCGCGCGGCCGCAGGGCAACAACCTCGCGCTGCTGCGCAACGCCGACGGCCAGCGCCGCTTCGAATGGTATTATGACGCGAGCGGCAACCGCGTGCTCATCCAGCGCTCGATCGTCGATCCCAGGCTCGAATGGCGGGTGTCGCTGGTCAAGGACAGCGTCGACCGCAATAACCCGCATTTCAATGCCAAGGCCGCGCGCGCCAAATTGATGAGTCGGACGGGCACCGAGACGGGCGAGTACGGCTTCGGCCCCGGCGTGCCCAAATCCGAACGCGCGCATACCGACGACAATATGGCGTGCTTCACCTGCCACCTGAGCTGGACGACGTCGTGCGGCGGCTGCCATTTGCCGATCGAGGCCAACTGGAAGACCAAGAGCCACAAGTACGACGGCATCGAGAGCCGCAACTTCGCGACCTATAACCCGCAGGTCGCGCGCGACGAGATGTTTCAGCTCGGCCGTCACCAGACGACCAAGGGCAATATCGTCGCGCCCGTCCGCTCGACATCAGCGCTGATCCTCTCGTCGACCAACATCAACCGCGAACGCATCTATGTGCAGCAGCCACCGATCTCCTCGATCGGCTTCTCGTCACAGGCCTTTGCACCGCACTTCCCGCACACGGTGCGCAAGACCGAGACCAAGACCTGCACCGACTGTCACCTGAGCGCGGCCAACGACAACAACGCGATCATGTCGCAGCTCATGCTGCTCGGCACCAATTTCGTGAACTTCGTCGGGTTGCACGCGTGGACGGGGCTTCAGGACGGCTTCGAGGCGGTCCGCGTGACCGAATGGGATGAACCGCAGGCGGTGATCGGCTCCTATCTCCAGCGCTATGCCTATCCCGACTACTGGAAGCTCCACGTCGACCGGAACAAGCGCGAACTGATCGACTGGACGCGCGGTAAGACCTTCGACAAGCGCGGTTCGGGCGAGACGCACGCGCTCGAGGAATTCCGCAATATCACGCAGGGCACGGCGGGCACGGTCGGCTGTTTGCAGCTTCGCGGAGAATATATGTTCGTGGCGGAGGGCAAGGGCGGTTTCCGCGTCTATGACGTCGCCTCGATCGGCAACAAAGGCTTCTCCGAACGCATCGTGACCGCGCCCTTCTCGCCGCTCGGGCAGGACATGCAGGTGAAGTCGAGCAACGCCACCTGCATGGCGATCGCGACCAACCAGCCGATCGCGCCGCTGCGCAACACCCCCGAAATGCGCGCGATGAACGAGGAACAGCCCTTCCACCCGATCTACAACTACGCCGTCGTCACCGACAGCGTGGAGGGCCTGATCCTCGTCGACATCAACACGCTCGCCGATGGCGAATTCCGCAACAACTCGCTGAAGCGCGCTGCGACGTGGAACGCGAACAATGTGCTGGCGGGCGCGCGGCACATCACGCTCGCAGGGCATTATGCCTATATCGCCGCAAGCGCGGGCCTCGTGGTCGTCGACCTCAACGATCCGCTGAAGCCGCGATACGTGACGACCATGCCGCTCACCGATGCACGCGCCTCGGCGATCCAGTTCCGCTATCTCTGGGTGACCGATGCCGAGGGCGTAAAACTGTTCGACGTGACGCGGCTCGACAGTCCCGTTGCCGTGCCCTCGGGCACCATCGCGCTCGCCGATGCCCGTCGCCTCTATCTCGCGCGCACCTATGCCTATGTCGCGGCGAAGCAGGACGGGCTCGTGATCGTCAACATCACCAATCCCGAGGCCCCGAAAATCTACGCCAAGGCGAATTTCGGCGGGCAGATGAACGATGCCGAGGATGTGATCGTCGGCAGCACCAACGCAAGCCTGTTCGCCTATGTCGCCGACGGGCGGAACGGCCTGAAAGTCATCCAGCTCACCTCGCCCGACAGCCAGCCCAATTTCTACGGTTTCTCCCCCGCGCCCGTGCCCGAGCTGATCGCATGGGCGCGCACGCCCTCCCCTGCGCTTTCGCTCTCCAAGGGGCTCGATCGCGACCGCGGCGTCGACGAGACGGGCGGCCAGATCGCGGTCTTCGGCCGGCTCGGCAGCCGCCCCTTCACGCGGGCAGAGATGGAAAAGCTGTTCCTCAACCGCCGCGGCATCCCCTACAAGGTGCGCGACGAGGTCACGATGGAAGACTGGATTCCCGCGCTGATCGCGGCGCGGGACAGGGAATCACCGCCGGCCCCCTGAGCATCCGCGGCTGTAGTTGGTCGAAAAACGCTTGCCTGCGCTCGCCGTCGGCGCAGAGTGCCAACGGACATCGCATCGTGGGGATGGTGATGAGACGTGGCTGTCATCTGGTCGTTATGATCGCACTGGCTGGCCTTTTGCCGTCGGCAGGGGTTGCCGAAACCGAGACCAAATCCAAGGACGATCCTGGCGAGTTGATCTGCCGTTCCGAGCCCGTCCTCGGCAGCCGCCTTGTCAAGAAAAAATATTGCCTCACGCGCTCGCAATGGGACGAGCGGCGCGCCTCGGATCGGCAGATCATCGAAAGGTCTCAAATGACCCCCTGCCTGCCCACCCGCAGCTCGAATTGCTAATAGCGCGGACGCTCTGTATTTTTCTTTTTAATACAGATTATTATGCAGATTCGTTCCGATCCGGTCGACGCCACATGACGCCCTGCACCTTGCGGCCGGCGTCATGATCATCGCGAAAGTCTGATCGGGCCCACGGAAACATGTCATCCGACCTTCGTTGACTCCCTGCAACGACATGAAGGAGGTCCCAATGAAGAAGCTTACCTTGGCGCTCGCCCTGCTGGGCGCCCTTACGATCGCCGCGTGCAACACCGTTTCGGGCGCGGGCGACGATCTGCAGTCCGCGAGCAACGCGGTCGAAAATGAAATGGATTAATCGCTGTACGGCAGGGCGGCGCATAGCGGTCCTGCCGGCCTACCGCCCGCCGACCTGCGCTCCTTTTCAGTTGGGGCGTTCAGCCATCAGCGCGCGCACAAGCGGCTGCATCGAGGCATCGTATTTTGCGAGCATCACATGTTCGTCGGCGGTGTCGAAATGGCTCACCAGTTCGCGCCCGTTCCAGCGATGGAGCGCATAGGCCGGCGGATCGGCGACGATCATCGGGCGATTGTCGGGCTTGTCGGGGTCGATCGGCGCGAGGTCGAGCGCGACCTGCGGCGCGGTCGACGGACAGATCATCACGGTCGTGCCATTCCACGCCGCAACAATCGGGCGGTGAAGATGACCGCAAATCAGTCCCTTGACCTGCGGCTTGCCCGCAATGGTCTCCGCGAAACGCGTCACCCAGGCTTCCTCGGGATGCGTATTCATCCATTCGATGCCGACCTCGACGGGCGGATGATGCATCACGATAACCGTGGACTTCTCGGTCTTTTCGGTCAGCCGCGCTGCCAGCCAGGCCGCGCGCGTCTCGCAGAAACTACCGCCGTGGCGTCCCTCCTCCAGCGTGTCGAGGATCAGGAAGCGTAGCGGCCCGGTGTCGACCTCATATTGCACGAAGCCGTCAACCACGGGGATCTCGGGGAACTGCGCGATGAAGTTCGCGCGCATGTCATGATTGCCGAGGCACGGCCACACCGGAAAGGGGCACGCACTGAGTGCATTGCGCAGCCTGCGATAGCTTTCCGCATCGCCACGGTCGACGAGATCACCCGTCGCGAGCAGCAGATCGGGGCGATTGTGCGGTTCGCACAGATGACGCAACACCACGTCCAGCCGCTTGCGATTGAACTCGGCCGGATTGTCGGGATCGAACCCCAGATGGATGTCGGTGATCTGCCCGATCAGCATAGGCCTCCCCTCACCCTGCCGTCACTAGAGCACTTCCCGAAAAAGTGGGACCTGGTTTTTTCGGTCAGGAAGTGCTCCAGATATTTGAATCGAGAGCCTTTCCTGTCCGGCAAGGCGATTCCGCATTGCCGGGAAAGGCTCTTAGCGCGCGCCCGTTGATTTCGCGGCATTGGTGCCACCCTTGTTATCCGCGACTCGCTGCCGCGTCGACCATGGTGCGCCGTCGTCCATATGGTAGCTGTGACACAGCGCACAGCCCGATGGCACCGGCTTGGCGACGGTCTTGAGCGATGCGCCGCCCTCGCCCACATGGCAGGTCCGGCATGACGCGAGATCGGGGATCAGCAGGTCGGTCGCCGCTTTCGATGTCGGCGCGGCGTGGCAGCTTTCGCAGTCCTCGGTCTTGTGCGCGTCATGATCGAACCAGCCCTTACGGAAATAGCGCGCATTCTGACTGACCGGCTGGACGCGCCATGTGCCGCCCGCCCCCGGCGGGTCTATGCGATGGCAGTCGAAGCACGCGCCACCCGGCGAGAAGATCGCACGGATTGCGGACTCCGCTTGACCCGGCCGCGAACCGACCGCACCGAAATAAGCGTTGTACACCTGCCCCTCGGCGTAGAGCCCCGGGCGCCGGCGCGCCATGCCGCCGAGATTGGCGGGACGCACTGGCCCGGTGCCGCGATAGAATGCGCGGATATCGGCCATCACCTGTGCCGGGTCGCCGTGCCGAAGCGTACGGACTGTGCCGCCGATCTCGTCAAAGGCAAGGCTGTGACACGAGGCGCAGTCCTGCTCCATGTCAACGGGCTGGAACCGCGTGCCGCTGCTGTCTGCACGGTGGCAATCCTTGCACGCCAATGCGTTGCCATAGCCTTTATCGCCCGACAGCGTCTGCGCCATCCGCGCCACGCCGCCCGTTTTCGACAAATGCAGTTCGTGCGGGAATTTCAGGCCGTTATCCTCGGTCGGCTTCCTGTCGAACGAGATGCGCTGCGTGGCCGGATGCGCCCCGCCCGGCCGCACGATCACCGCTGGGCGGAACTCGGGGTGCGCGGTCCCGAAATCGCCCGCGTCGAGCAGCCTGGTGTCGGTCAGCCGCGTCTTCAGGTCGGCATGGCAATCGGAACAGAATTGCTGCGCGGTCGGCTGCATCCTGCCCGCGCCCTCATGCTCGGTATGGCATTCGACGCAGCGGCCCTGCGGCAGATTGAACGCGCCCGCGAACATCATCTGGACGCGCCCGCCCAGCCCCGGCGGCGCCTTGGCCTCCGCAAGCCGCCTGGGATCGGCATGGTCGTGCACCTGCGTATGGCAGGATGTGCATGATGTATCGCGCACCGCCTCGAACGGCTTTACGTGACACGCCTGACAATTGTTCTCGAGGCTCTTGTGCGCGAGCGACAGGCTGCCACTCGACCAGCTCTGGTCGGCATGGAAGCCAACGGGGCGTGTCTTCACTTCGCTATAGGTCGCCCAGCTCCAGATCGGAAAGGCGAGGAAGCAGAGCAGGATGAGCGCGACGAAGCCCCAGGCGCTGATCCGCTTGCCCGGCAGCAGTCCGCGCAGCGAAAAAACCCTGGCCTCGTCCTTATATTCAGACGCGTCGGACAGCGCCTCGACGCGCTCCACGGCAATGGTGACGTTGGCGCTTTCATGGCCGACGGTCAGCCGGTGCCCGCCAAAGCGCAGCTCGGCGCCCTTGGCGCTGTCGATCTCGACCTCTTTGACCGGTCGGCCATCGACATCGAAGTCGAGCCCGCAGGCTGACTTGACGACTATGCGTCTCTGGTCCAGCCGCTCGACCCCGGCATGGCGCGGCGCAACCGCGAGGTCCTGCAGATGGATATCGTTCTCGGCCAGCCGCCCGATGCTGAGCATCGTGCGGTCGATCTCCTGCGGCCGGATGATCTCCCGGCCGTCGGCGGTGCGCGAAATCTGCCTGACGAGAAAACTCATGCGCGCGTCACCAGTAGAAGAATACGGAGATGATGTGCGCTGAGAGCGCCGCGATCAGCGCGAAGGTCATCGGCACATGGACGTAGAGCCACACCTCCAGCAGCGCCTTGAGCCGCAAATGCCGGCGCACACGCGCGAGGATGGCCTCCTTGCGAACGAGCAGCGCATCGACCTTCTCGAGCGGGTCCTCGCCCATATTGGGCTTGTAGGCGGTCTCGCGTCGGATCGCGGCCTGCGCTGCGCGCGTGGCGCAATCCGAATAACGGCCGGAAAGCCGCTCGATCAGCCCGCAGCCGAACGGATCCTGCTCAAGCGAGGATTGCACCAGCGCCGCGAGATTCTGATCGAGCGGCTGCGCCGCGTCGTGCAGCTGCCGGTCGATCGAACGCAGTGAATCGATCATCTGCGGCTGCGTCATCTCCTCGCGATTGTTGCTGAGCGCCGTCGGGATGTTGGCATAGGCGATGATCCCGAAGATGCCCGAGAGGATCACGATCATCATCAGTGTATAGGCGAGCGTATGAACGTTCCAGCCGAACTGGAAGCCCGTGTGGAGCGTCGCGATGACGATCAGGCTCAATCCAAGATAGACATGCGCCGAGGTCCACGCCTTCAGGGACCAGCGACCGCGCGTCATCGCACGCTTGCGCACGCCCAGCAGCGTCAGCCAGAGGATTTGCAGCGCGCCGATCGTGCCGAGCACATAACCATACCAGCTTCCGCCATTATGGCGCGGGGTCACATCGATCAGGAAATAGCCGACAATCACGATCAGCGAGAGCGCGCCCGAGATTTTGAGCCATTTGAAATGCCGGTGGCGCAGGAAGCCGTCGTGCAGCACCTCGCCCTTGACGCGGCCCGGAGTTGCGGCGCGGGTGGCCATTAGAGGTGAACTCCTGCCCGAACCCGTTCGGGCTGAGCCTGTCGAAGCCCTTCCCTTGCCTTCGTGCAAAAGAAGAAGAGCCCTTCGACAAGCTCAGGGCAAACGGGCTTTGGAGTGACATTCTTCATTATGTCTCCTCCCGCTCGAGCCGTGCGACGGTCAGGAAGTCCTCCGGCGCGACGCGAATTGCCGCGCCCGTGGGGCAGGCGCGCACACAGGCCGGACCGCCCTCGATCCCGGCGCACATGTCGCATTTGATCGCCTTTTTGGGCTTTTCGACGCCAGGCTCGGAATGCGCGTAGGACCATTTCTTGCTCGGTTCGCCAGGCCCCGGCCCCAGGCCCAGGAACAGCCATGACAGCAGCGAGGGTCTCTTCGGCGGCACACTGTCCATGCGGATCACGCCGTACGGACAATTCCGCTGGCAGTTGCCGCAACCGATACAGGTCTCGTCGATAAACACCTCGCCATCGGGGCCGCGGTGGATCGCGTTGGGCGGACAGTCGGCCATGCAATGCGGGTGCTCACAGTGCCGGCACGATGTCGGCACGTGAAGATGCGCATATGTACGTCCCGCCTCACGATCGAGCCGCGACAGGCCTTCATGGCTGTCAGCGCACGCCTTTTCGCAATTGTCGCAGCCGACGCACAGATTCTCGTCGATCAGCAGCACGTCGGTCGCCTCGCCGATGCCCTGATCGACAAGGAAATTGGCGACGTTGGAATACATGTCGACGACGCCCGAGAAGCTGTCCTTCTTCGCCTCGATAAAGGCGTTGACGTCCTGCCGGCTCGCCATCAGTTGTTGCGTGCTCTGCTTCAGCCGCGGATTGGCGTCGAGCAATCTGGCGAACGCGGCCCCCTGCAGCCTGATCACCTCGGACTTGATCGCGGCGCGCACCGTCGCCGTACGCCGGCCGCCCGCAATCAGCGCCATTTCGCCCACATAGGAGCCCGCGGGCAGATAGGAGAGGAAGACGGGCTTTCCGCCCACTGTCTTTTCCACCACCATCGAGCCCGAGCGGATGACATAGATGTCGTTCCCCTCCTCGCCCTCGGTGATGATCGGCTGGCCCGCCTTCACCGTCAGGATTTCGGCACCGTCGAGCACATCCTGAAGATCGTCCGATTTCAGGCCCGATCCGAGCATCTGGAGCAATTGCCGCTCGGTCGAGATGCGCGTGATCGCCGCCTTGGCCGCGGGCACCTGGCTCTGGAGCTTGAGCGCGGCCGAACGCGAGATTTCGACGAGGATCGCGTCCTCGCCCGCGCGGATCGTCGCGCCGCGCCTGCGCCCCGAGATCAGCCCCACCTCGCCGAAGATCGATCCCGTGCCGATTGGAACGGTGATCGACGGGTCATCCTTGTCGACCTGCACGAGCACCGATCCGCTCGCGATCGCGAACAGCGATGAACCAGTCTCCAGCCGCTCGAAGATGGTTTCTCCGGCGCGGCAAAAGCGCACGTCGGAATCGAGCATGAACTCGCGCATCTGCAGTGGCGAGACGCCGTTCAATATGCCGACATTCGAGCGCAGGAATTCGAGCCATTCGTTGACGCTCTTCTTGCCCGGCAACGCAGCGAACTTCGCCTCGAGGATCGGCTCGTCCGCGGGCTTCAGCGCGGTATTGCCGTTGATGAACTCGACGACGTCATAGCCCTGATTCATGCAGTGCTTGATGAGCGGATAGCCCGCCAGCGCGCCGATCACGAAGATTCCGGGGACCGTCGACTCAAAGGTCGGCGACAGCTTGGGATAGGAGACACGATCAGCGCTGGAAAACTGGATGCCGGTCCCCGCCGCGATCGCTTTCTTGCCATCCCGCTCTTCGAACTGCGCGCAACATGCCTCGACGAAACCGCGCGGCGGCGCCGAGCCCATGCGAGCGATCACGCGGTCGCAACGCATCTTCTGCTCGCCGTCGCGCGTATCGAAGGTGATCTGTCCCTTGTCGATCGCCGCCGTCGTCGTTTCGCGCTGGATCGTGATTCGTCCCGCGGCTTCGGCGGCTAGCAGCGCCTTGACGTTCGCGTCCTTGGCGGTGGCGAATTCCGCGGAGCGATTGACGATGGTCACGGTGTTGCGCTGCTCGGGATCGGCGGCGAGGCCGAGCGCATTCTCGATTCCCGCATCGCCCGCGCCGATCACGACGATATGCTCGTCGATATATTCGCCCGGATCGTCGAGCTGGTACTGGACGACCGCGCCCTCGCCCACGGGACAGCGGACGAGATTGGGATTGCCCTGTGTTCCGATCGCGAGGATCACCGTTTCGGCATTGATCGCTTCGCCTTTGGTCGTCGTCAGTACGAACGCACCCGCCGCACCGGTGATCGCCTTGATCTCGGCATGGAGCTTCACGTTGATCTTGTGGCGGGCGGCCTGCTCGTCCCAGGTGCCGAGCACCTTCTCGCGCTTGCCCGCCTCGAAATCCATGTCCGAGCGCAGCACAAGCTGGCTCGGCGTCGCCATGACGTGCTTGCCCTTCTGGTATTTGTAGATTGTGTCGGAGAGATGATCGGTCTTTTCGAGCAGTACATGACTCAGCCCAAGCTCCGCAGCACGCGCTGCAGCGCTCAGCCCGGCCGGCCCGGAACCAATGATCGCGATGCGAAAAATGTCGCCCACGCGCTTGCCCCATCCCCCTTCAAGCGGACACGCGCCGCGTATTTTCGTTTGCGTATCCAACAGGCGCGAACCCGATCGGCACTCTATCATCCTGAGCCGGGTGCGCTAGAGTCCTGCGTCACAGTTTTTGACGAAAATCGGGGGTATATTCATGGCCGCGGCGGGCAGTTCCAAAGACGATGGTGCAAATATCGGCCGTATCTCTCTGATTCTGGCGGCGATCATTGCAGTTGTCGCCATAGGATTCGCGATCGCCCGCTCGACGGGGCTGCTCGATTCGGCGCCGGAGACGCCTGCGGCCACGACGCAGCAGACGACCGCCGAGCAAGCTATCGCCCAGCTCGAAGCGCGACTGAAGGAAAAGCCCGACGATGTCGAAGGCTGGCAGATGCTCGGCTGGTCCTTCTTCGAAACCGGACGCTATGCCGAAGCGGCGACCGCCTATCGCAAGGCGATCGCATTGAGCCCCAATAATGGCGAACTCTGGTCGGCGCTCGGCGAAGCGCTGGTGATGGCGGGGTCCGACAAGCAAATGCCCGCCGATGCGGTGAAGGCCTTTGAGACCGCGATCGCGAAGAGCGCGCAGGATCCGCGCGCGCGCTATTTCCTCGCGGTGAACAAGGATCTGAAGGGCGATCACAAGGGCGCGATCGATGATTGGTTCGCGCTGCTGAAGGACACCCCCGCCGGCGCGCCATGGGAAGCCGACCTCCGCCGCACGATCGAACAGGTCGCCGAGCGCGAGAAGATCGACGTCAGGGCCCGGCTTGCCGCGATCACGCCAGCGCCCGCGCCGGCCGGGACGCCGGAGGTGGCCACCGACGCCATCCCCGGTCCCAGCCGCGAACAGATGGCGGCGGCCACGAAGCTTCCGCCCGGCCAGCAGGAGGCGATGGTGCGCGGCATGGTCGACGGCCTCGCCGCGCGGCTGGCGCAGAACCCGCGCGATGTCGATGGCTGGATCCGCCTGATGCGCAGCCGCATGGTGCTGGGTGAAGGCGTGCAGGCCAAGGCCGCGCTCGACACTGCGCTCAAGACCTTCGGTAACGCCCCCGCCGAACGTGACCGGCTGCTCGCCGCGGCAAAGGAGCTGGGGGTTCCGGGCGCCTGAGTCCCGCCCCTCCGAATCCCGGCAAGGGAAAAACCCCAGCTATGCAACGCCCAAGCCATTAGCCATTGCTTTTGGCCCTCGCGTCACGCAAGGAAATTCCCTCTCTCAACCTGTTGGACGAACGAAAATGGCCGCGAAATGGGCCCCCGATAGCTGGACGAACCACGAGGCACGGCAGTTGCCGACCTATCCGGATGCCGCGGCGCTTGCCGAGGCGACCACCACGCTCGGCTCCTATCCGCCGCTGGTGTTTGCGGGTGAGGCGCGCAACCTCAAGGCCGATCTCGCGCGCGTGTCGGAGGGCAAGGCCTTTCTGCTCCAGGGCGGCGATTGCGCCGAGAGCTTCGCAGAATTCCACCCCAACAATATCCGCGACACCTTCCGCGTCATCCTCCAGATGGCGGTTGTGCTCACCTATGCCTCCAAGCTCCCGACCGTGAAGGTCGGCCGCATGGCGGGCCAGTTCGCCAAGCCCCGCTCCGCGGACATGGAGGATATCGGCGGTGTCTCGCTGCCCAGCTACCGCGGCGACATCATCAACGACATCGCCTTCGAGGAAGCGGGCCGCATCCCCGATCCGCAGCGCATGGTAAAGGCGTACAGCCAGTCCGCCGCGACGCTCAACCTGCTCCGCGCCTTCGCGAGCGGCGGCTATGCCAATCTCCATCAGGTCCATCGCTGGACGCATGACTTCATGGGCCGCAGCCCTTGGGCGAAGAAGTACGCCGAAACCGCCGACCGCATCGGCGAGGCGCTCGACTTCATGGCGGCGTGCGGCATCAACCCCGATACGGTCCCCCAGCTTTCGGGTACGCAGTTCTACACGAGCCATGAGGCGCTGCTGCTCCCCTATGAGCAGGCGCTGACGCGGCAGGACAGCCTGACCGGCGACTGGTACGATACCAGCGCGCACATGCTCTGGATCGGCGATCGCACGCGTTTCGAGGGCTCGTCGCATGTCGAGTTCCTGCGCGGCATCGGCAATCCGATCGGCATGAAGTGCGGCCCGAGCCTTGAGCCCGACGCGCTTCTTCGCCTGCTCGACACGCTCAACCCTGCACGCGAGCCCGGGCGCATCACGCTCATCACGCGTTATGGCCATGACAAGATCGAGGCCGGCCTGCCCAGGCTCGTCCGCGCCGTCATGCGCGAGGGGCATCCGGTCGTCTGGAGTTGCGATCCGATGCACGGCAACGTCATCAAGGCGCAGAACGGGTACAAGACGCGTCCCTTCGACCGCATCCTTGGCGAAGTCCGCGGCTTCTTCGCGGTTCACCGCGCCGAGGGCAGCTTTGCGGGCGGCATCCATGCCGAGATGACGGGCCAGAACGTCACCGAGTGCACGGGCGGCGCGGTCGACGTGACCGAACAGAGCCTCGCCGATCGCTACCACACGCATTGCGATCCGCGGCTCAACGCCAGCCAGTCGCTCGAACTGGCGTTCCTGCTCGCCGAGATGCTCAATCAGGAGCTTGCGGAACGGCGCAAGGCGGCCGCTTGACCTCCAGTTCCCCCTCCCGCTTTTGGGAGGGGGCTCCAATGCGCAATAAGCATCGCTCGCTGGATTAGTGGGGGAACATCGTGCGCGAACAGGCCAACACCGCGGTCAAGGCGGGTATCAGTTTCGGCTCTGCGCTGGCGATCGCGATCTCGTGGAGCCTTCACAAATCGATCCTGTGGGCGATCATCCACGGCTTCTTTTCCTGGTTCTACGTCATCTGGTACGCGCTGACGCGCTGACGCGCGCGCGACGTGCCTCGCGGAGATAAGAGCGCGAAGCTCGGTCCGGTCACCGGACAAGGCCGCATGGACTCACTGCCTGCGCGCGCGAATCACCTGCCCGCCGGCGTTGCCAGAAAGTGCCAACTGCCAGCTCCCAACCCCTGATTTCACAGGCGCTTTTCGGCTTCGGCTTCGCGCCTTCCGCTTCGCCATTCAGCCCGTGGCATGAACGGGAGCATCGGACGCCGCGCCGAGCGGCCAGCGACACGGCCAAAAAGAGAAAAGCCCCGGAAACCGGGGCTTTTCAATGTCGATTCAGTATGTTGGAACGGCTTAGCCGCGGCCCATGCCGTCGTCGCCACCGCCCATGAGCCAGTCCCAAAAGGACCAGCGCGCGGGCTGCTGCTGACGCGGCGAACCGACCGGCTGGCGGCGCTCGCGAGGATAGATCTTCTTCATCATGGCCCCCTGAATGAGGTTCAGCCGCACGCGCGGCCAGGGGCACATTAAGGCAAATAAAAATGGTTTACAAGAATTTAACCATCAGCAGCCCGCTTCGAGCTGGGCTCCAGTATCTCCATGAAGCTGAGCCACTCCATCGGCCGGCCGATATGGTAACCCTGTCCGATCTCGCACCCCATGGTTCGCAGCATCTGGAGCGTCTCGGCAGTCTCCACGCCCTCGGCCACGACCTTCATGCCGAGCGTGTGCGCAAGCTCGACGGTCGAGCGCATCACCGCCTGGTCCTCGGGGCTGGAGAGCAATGATGCGGCGAACCGCTTGTCGACCTTGAGCTCGTTCGCGGGAATGCGACGCAGATAGGCCAGCGTCGACATGCCCGTGCCATAATCGTCGATCGAGAGTTCAACGCCCATCGCACGCAATTCCTCGAGCAGTTTGAGCGCGGTCTGGCCTTCCAACATCGCTGCGGTCTCGGTGATCTCGAGCACCAGTGCCGACGCCGGCAGCCTGTGCTTGCGCAGCGCACGGCGCACCATGTCGACAACCTCGCGCGTCGCGAGCAGTTGCGGCGAGATGTTAACCGAGATCGCGAAGGACGGATGATATGCGATCGCCGCGGCCGCAGCGCGCGCTGCCTCGTTGAGCACGAAAGCCGTCAAGCGATCGATCCTGCCGTGCCGCTCGGCCATCTCGACGAATTCGGCCGGGTCGATCGGCCCTCGCGTCGTATGCGTCCAGCGAACAAGCGCCTCTGCGCCGACGATTGCGCCGGTCGCAAGTTCCATCTTGGGCTGGTACGCGACCCAGATGTCGCCTGCGTCGATCGCCTGATCGAGTTCGCCCAGCAGCGACAACGCCCATTCGCGTGCGCCGGTTGAGGACGGATCATGGATCTTCCAGCAACCGCCTTCCTCTGCCACCGCATGCGCGGCGGCGAGCGCACTCGCCAGGCGATGCGAAAGCGGCATATGAACTTCGCGGTCCACGCCGAAGAAAACGTCGACGTCAAAACTCTTGTCGGTGACGCGAATCGGGTTGCGGAAGATCAACTGCAACGCCTTGAACCGGTCAACCACCGAGGCAAGCTCGGCCTCGGGCATCAGCCAGAAGAAATTGCCATCATCGCCATGCAGTAGCTGCGCCTGCCCTGCGCCCATGGCAAGACGCGAGACGACCTGCCCCAGAAGGTCGCGCTCGCTGTCGGGCGGTAGCGTGCTGACGATATCGGCATAACGCCTCAAGCGTACGGCGACCAGGATATTGGGGTCGGAGAGTCCTTCGCGCAGCAGCGCGTTCACGGTCTTCAGTCCCGAAACCGGATTGATCGCACCCTGGCTTTGCTGGGCCGCCCCGAAGCGCTGCCAGCCCACGATGATCATTGTGACGATCGCAAGGAAGAGCGCGGGCGCGACGTCCACGAAGATACTTTTGTACTCCAGTGCGAGTGGAGCGCCAAGCAAGGTCGCAATTCCGAGTGCGCCAACCCCCATTGCCAGCTTGCGCCGCCTTCCCAGCACGAACCAGGCGGTCACACCCACGGCAAACAGCCAGGGCGGAAGCCATCCGAGGACGATGGGCCTCTGCTTCATAAGGGTTTCGGCGCCGACCGCGATGATGAACACGCCCGCGACACGCCCCTGCCCGGGAGCGAGGAATACGTCTTCAAGCAGCGCCGAATTGACTCCCACAATGACGCTCTTGCCCTTCAGGGCACCCGGCCGAACGCTGTCGGTCAGGACGTCGGCTGCACTGACATAGGGCACCGAAGAAATCCGGTAGGAATAATCAATGGGAAACTCTTCACCGGTCTCGCCATCAACGCCGGCGATAGCCGCCTCCATCGCACGAACGACGCGGTCGCCGAACTGCCTGCGATAGGAAACGGTGGTCGCGCCGTTCCAATAGTGGATCCAGCGCATCACGCTGACAGTCTCGGCCCTCGAATCGATTTCGGGCATCGGCAGGATGGGTCTCGACGTGCCCGGCGTGGAGGAATTGTCCAGTCCGCTTGCTACGAAGACGCGGCCACGGTGCCGGTCGAGCACCTCGATGAACTGGCGGTCGCCTTTGGCTTCCATGCGTTGGAAATAGAGATCGAAGAATACGCGATCAGCGCCCTGCTTGAAGAGCCTGTCGGTCAGCGACGCCAGCTCGCGCCGATTCCATTGCCATGGGCCAACATTCGAAAGCGCCTTGTCATCGATCCCGACGACGACGATTTTGCCGCTCACGGATTGGGCGCGCGCCTTGTCGCGCAGGTTGCGCAACGCAAGGTCTAGCGGCTTGCCGAACTCGACCACGCCGAACAGCAGCGACAACAGCACAAGCCAGCCGAGCAGCTTGCGATTGCTGCCGGATGCTTCGGAGTTGCGGCGGATACGTGGACGGCGCATTGGTAAATCCTCAGTCAGCCGCGTTTTACCCGGTGAATGGTTACCGAAGTGCAAAGGAAACCGCGCCTTTCCGGCCTTTGATCAAGCCGCGCGCACAGCAGGCGCGCGATTCCGCGCCCCTGCCCCCTTGACGCCGACGCACGCACCCCATAGATGAGCCGCCTTCGCGCCGCCCAAGGCTGGCGTGCAGGCCCCTTCGTCTAGCGGTCAGGACGCGGCCCTCTCACGGCTGAAACACGGGTTCGATTCCCGTAGGGGTCACCAGCTTTTCCAATGGGTTAGTGCGTGCGCCGCGCAACTCGTCAAATATCCATCAAATATCCAGGCGCGACGCACGTATGTGCGCGGATATTTTTTGATCTTCGGCCTTTCAAAATAGAATTTGGAATGTTCCAGACCCAGGAATCTCGGTTGTCGAAGGAACATGCGCCCCCCGAAATCAGCAAGAAGCGGCCGCTCAGGGGAAGCCCCGCGGATGACTCAGCGGCCGACACGCGCCTGAAGTGCGGCGGGGTAGCGGGCGCCCTGCACCTCAACCGTGGCGAGCGCCTGCTCGATGCGCGCAAGATCGTCGCCCGTCAGTCCGACATTCGCTCCGCCGAGATTTTCCTCCAGCCGGTGCAGCCTGGTCGTGCCCGGGATCGGCACGATCCAGGGTCGCTGCGCCAATAGCCAGGCGATCGCAATCTGCGCCGAGGTGACGCCTTTGGCCCCGGCAATCTCGCCGATCAGGGCGACGAGCGCCTGATTGGCCTTCAGCGCCTCGGGCGAGAAGCGCGGCACGACATGGCGAAAGTCATTGTCGCCGAAGGTCGTGTTCGCATCGATCTTGCCGGTCAGGAAACCCTTGCCGAGCGGGCTGAAGGGCACGAAACCGATCCCGAGTTCTTCGAGCACCGGCAATATCTCCCGTTCGGGCTCGCGCCACCAGAGCGAATATTCGCTCTGGAGCGCCGCGACGGGCTGCGCCGCATGGGCGCGGCGGATGGAAGCCACGCCGGCTTCGGACAGGCCGAAATGGCGAACCTTGCCCGCCGCGATCAGCTCTTTCACCGTGCCCGCGACATCTTCCATCGGAACGTCGGGGTCGACGCGGTGCTGGTAGAAAAGGTCGATGCGGTCCGTTCGCAGCCGCTTCAGCGCCTCGTCGGCGACCTGGCGGATGCGCTCGGGCCGGCTGTCGAGCCCCCGGGCGACGTCGCCGCCGCGAAAGCCGAACTTGGTGGCGATCACGACTTGATCGCGCACCGGCTCCAGCGCCTCGCCGACGACCTCCTCGTTGATGCCGGGACCATAGGCTTCGGCGGTATCGAAAAAGGTCACCCCGCGCTCATGCGCGGCGCGGATCAGCTTGATCGCTTCGCCCCGATCGGTGGCGGGGCCATAGCCATAGCTCAACCCCATGCAACCAAGGCCGATCGCCGAGACCGACAAGCCGCTATGGCCGAGTTCGCGCATCTGCATATCTGTTCTCCTTGTAAATCATCGGGCAGATCAGCGGCCGGACCCGCGATATTGCGCGTCACTGACCTGCTCCATCCACGTCACCGATTGCCCGCCCTGCGCTTCGGCGATCGCCACATGCGCCATGCCATCCGTCGCGCTGGCGCCATGCCAATGCTTCACGCCGGGCGGAATCCAGACGAGATCGCCGACGCCGATCTGCTGGACCGGGCCGCCCCAGTGCCGGACCTGCCCCTTGCCGCCGGTCACGATGAGCGTCTGGCCGAGCGGGTGTGTATGCCAGGCCGTCCGCGCGCCGGGCTCGAAGGTCACGATACCGCCGCCGACGCGTGCGGGAAGCGGCCGCTGAAAGCGCATATCGACCCGGACGGCGCCGGTGAAATTGTCGGCCGCACCGGCCGCGCTCGGTTGCGAGCCCGCCTTGGTCACGACCACGGCCTTGTCCGCGGGCACCGAGGGCTTGCCGCCTTGCGCTTCACCCTCGGCGAAGACGTCGCGCGCGATGCCCACTGCCGTCACCGCATTGGGCCAGCCGGTGTAGAAGGCCAGAAGATTATGTCACGCAGTTCGTCCGGCAGGGCGAGCTGCAATATGTGCTCGACGACTGGTGTCCGCCCTTCGACGGCTATCACCTCTATTGTCTGAGCCGGCGACAGCCGACCCGGGCATTCAGCCTGCTCGTCGAGGCGCTTCGATATCGGCCGGTATGAAGTTTGGCCCGCACCTGCATGCTCTAACGACAAACGGCTGGATCGCGGCCATTGAACCCGCCCGTGCGAAGCGGACGAGTACCGTTGGGTCTATGGCTGTGTGCCATGGCCATCGCTCCAACGGGGCGCCGGATGCGCCAACCGCCCTGCCCCGGGAAGGCCTCGCCCAGTCAGATTTTAGAAAGATGTCGGGGTAAATCCCGATACTGCGTCCACGCGCCAGCCGCCTAGATCAACGCTCCACGTCGAAATGCGAGGAGAGATACGATGGCAAAGAAAAAGCCCAATATTCTCATCATGTGGGGAGACGACATCGGTCAGTCGAACCTCAGCGTCTTCACCAAGGGGATGATGGGCTACAGGACGCCCAACATCGATCGCGTCGCCAATGAAGGCATGCTGTTCACCGACTATTATGCGGAGCAGAGCTGCACCGCCGGCCGCGCCAGTTTCATCACCGGCCAGGGCGGGCTTCGCACCGGTCTCACGAAGGTCGGCATGCCGGGCGCGAAAGAAGGCATGAAGGATTCGATCCCGACCATTGCCACCGTGCTCAAGGAACAGGGCTATGCGACCGGCCAGTTCGGCAAGAACCATCTCGGCGACCGCGACGATCAGCTGCCGACGATGCATGGTTTCGACGAGTTCTTCGGCAATCTCTATCACCTCAATGCCGAGGAGGAGCCGGAGAACCCGGACTATCCCGACCCCAAGGAATTCCCCAACTTCAAGAAGCGCTTCGGCCCGCGCGGCGTGCTCCACTGCAAGTCGGACGGCAAGGGCGGTCAGTCTATCGAGGACACCGGCCCGCTGACGAAGAAGCGGATGGAAACGATCGACGACGAGGTGACGCACAAGGCCGTCGCCTTCATCCGCGCGCAGGTGAAGGCGGGCGTTCCCTTCTTCGTCTGGTTCAACACGACCCATATGCACTTCCGGACCCATGTGAAGCCGGAAAGCAGGGGCCAGGCCGGGCGCTGGCAGAGCGAATATCATGACGTGATGATCGATCACGACAAGGCGATCGGCGTGCTGCTCGACCTCGTCGATGAGCTGGACATCGCCGACAACACCTTCGTCATGTACTCGACCGACAACGGCCCGCACTGCAACAGCTGGCCCGATGCCGGCACGACGCCGTTCCGCTCGGAAAAGAACACCAGCTGGGAAGGCGCCTATCGCGTTCCCGCGATGGTGCGCTGGCCGGGCAAGATTCCGGCAGGGTCGATCTCGAACGACATCGTTTCGCACCTCGACTGGTTGCCGACCTTTGCCGAAATGGCGGGCGCGGGCAACATCAAGGAAGACTTGATGAAGGGCGCCTCGCTCAACGGCAAGAAATACAAGTCCCACCTCGACGGCTTCAGCATGGTCGGCCACCTCACCAAGGGCGAGAAGAGCCCGCGCAAGGGCTTCATCTACTTCACCGACGAGGGCGAAGTCGCAGCGCTGCGCATGGACAACTGGAAGGTCGTGTTCATGGAGCAGAAGTGCGAGGGCACGCTGGAGATCTGGGGACGCCCCTTCGTCACCGGGCGCATCCCCAAGCTCTTCAACCTGCGGACCGACCCGTACGAGTTCGCCGACATCACCTCGAATACCTACTGGGACTGGTATCTCGACCGGGCATTCATCCTGGTCCCGTGCCAGGACATCATCGGTGAATATCTCGCGACGATGAAGGACTTCCCGCCGGCGCAGAAGGCCGGCAGCTTCAATCTCGAGAAGGTGATGGACACGCTCCAGTTCGGCTCCACCGGCGGCGCCTGAGGATTGGATGCCCGCACTGTCCTCGCTGCGCCAGGCCGCAGCGAGGACAGTGGATCGGGAGCATCGGTCTGCAACAAGCTGCCTTGGAAATCCCGTTTCGATAAAGGCTGTTCGCAACACGCTCCAGGCCCTGACGGTTTCAGCGCGAAACGGCTTGAAGCGTAAATCAGGCTCTAGCCGCGTCGGTGCCAGCGAACCCCGCGCCAACGCCTGAACAGGCCGC
This sequence comes from Sphingomonas sp. LaA6.9, assembly GCF_022601895.1. GTDB lineage: Bacteria > Pseudomonadota > Alphaproteobacteria > Sphingomonadales > Sphingomonadaceae > Sphingobium_A. The sequence goes on along the minus strand of NZ_JAKVIO010000001.1, from coordinate 76,520 downwards.
GATGCGCGATGGATTCGAACATCTCGTCGGGACTTTCGGGATCGAGCAGTTCGTTCTCCGCGATGAAGTCCTCGACGGCATCGGGCTCTTCGAACGTCAGCAGGTCGAGGGTTTTGCCCGAATGCTGCAGCGCCTCGATCGTCGCGACGAGCGATCCCGTCTCATTGAATTTCGCGGCGACCTCCGCCTCTGCCACGTCCAGATGCTCGGCCATCAGCCGCGTCCTCAGCGCGGCGATGCGTTCGCCGGCCTTGGCATTGGCCTCCAGCGCCGTGTCGATCGCGAGGTCGCACTCGCTGTCGAGCCCGAGTGACCGGTTGTTGAGATTGGACGAGCCGATCCGCAAAACGCGATCATCGACGATCATCACCTTGGCATGGACATAGATATCACCGCCCTTGCGCGTCCTGGGCGTATAGATCCGGAAGCGATTGTGCGTATCGACATGGCCGATGGCCTGACCCAGCCGGACACGCGCGCCATCCATCGCCTTCTGTTCCAGCCAGCCTTCGGCGGACAAGGGCATGACTAGGACGAACTCGGGCGGATTCTTCTCGCGCATGCGCGCGGCGATCGCCGCGCCGATCTTCCCCGATGTCAGATACTGGTTCTCGGCATAGATGAAGCGCTCGGCGCGGGCGATCATGTCGAGATAGAGCGCCTCGATCTCCTTCACCTCGGGAGCGCCATCATGTTCGGCGCGCGTCCGCGCGATCGCGACATCGACATTGGTGAAATCGGGCTCCAGCTCGTCGGGCCAGATGTCATCGACGGGCTCGACGGGCTCGATCGCGCGTCCAGTGGCGCGCTCCCAGCGTTTGCGTCCCAGCTCGCCAAGCGCGCGCGCAGCCTCGCCATCGACCACCATCGTGACATCATGCCACGGGCCGTAGAGTTGTCCTCCCGGCCGTCTGCGGCGTGGATCGTCGTCCTTGTGCGCGTTCGTGTCCCAGCGATCGCGTGTCATGTCGATGCCGCCACACACCGCAAAACTGTCGTCGATGATGACGATCTTCTGGTGATGGCTGCAGCCCGCCGGGTGCGCGTGATCGAACTCGAACGTGATCGGCTTCGTCATCGCCCAGCGTGCAAGCGTGAAGATCGCGCGCCCGCGAAAGAACATCTTGAGCGCGCCTACATCCCATTTGAGGATGTCGATCGCGATATCGGGGCGCTGCCTGGCGATATCGAGCAGCAGGCTTCCGAGCGTCTCATCCTCGACGCCGCCGTCCTCGGGGCGTTGCAGATGAATGCGCGGATCGAAATCCCATCCGATCAGCAGGATGCGGCGCCGCGCCCTCAGCATCGCCGCGCGCGCTATGCGAAAATAGTCGCAGGCATCGACGATCACCGCCGCGCGGTTGGCCCGCGCGATCTTCCAGCAATTGCTTCCGGCCGATACCACCGGCTTCGTCTTGCTGCGTGCCATATGGCTCCCTGCCCCGCCGCCGTCCGTCAAACGCATGACCCGGCATTTCGTGCCGCAGGCGTAACTTACCGGCGCAATTGCTCTGCGATCTCGTCGAACAGCATGCGCGTGCGTGCGTCGTCGAGGTCGACGATGCGCGGATCGCTGATCGTGGATGCCCCCGCGGTGTCCACCAGCAACGTCGACAGCCCGAGGATTCGCTGAAGCGGGGAGCGCGTGATCGTCACGGTCTGCGCGCTGCGCACAGGGACGATCCAGAGTTTCTGAGCCCACCATCCCTGGCACACATAGAGCATGTCCCCGACCAGCGCGTAGCGATGCGCGCGACGTTCGAGCACCGCGCGCGCGACCAGCACGGGGATTGCGGCAAGGGCGAAGAGGATCGGCGGATAAAAGATGCTCGCCGTGGCGATCGCCACCAGCGGCAGCGCAATGCTCGCAGCCACCGCCTTCAGGACATGCCTGCGCGAAACGCGGAGCAGCGCGCCCTCGGCGGGCAGGCGCATGGCATTGCATGCCCCAAGGATCGGAATGACCTCGTCGTCGCGCGCCAGCGGGGCCACGCTCTGCTTGCCGCCACCTTCCCGTTCGGCGCTGAGCGTCTGGACCGCAAGCTCGCTGAAGTCGAGCATCCGCTTGAACAGCCCGCGCCGGACGAGCGCCAGCTGCATGCGCCGGCGCGGTATGACGATTTCGGTGTGCGTGAACAGTCCGCGCACCCGGCGCACGCCGGCGGGCACCTCGGTCAGCCGGAAGCCGTAGTCGCGCGCCAGCGTGCGCGCGACGCCGGTGACGACGCCGAGGATCAGCGCCAGCAGGAGCGCCGCCGCGATCATCCCCGGCGTGAAACGCCCCGCCAGCCGATCCTCCGCAAGCCCGATCCACTTCCCCCAGTCCTCAAGGCGAAAGGGCAGGAAGCGCTCGAAAGTCTGGAGCAGCGCGAACAGGCCCGCCAGATACAGCAGCGAGAAATTGAACAGCCCCGAAAGCAGCACGCGGGGAAGCGGCATGGCAAACAGCGCCGGCGCCTCGACAGCTTCATCCTGAACTGCTGCGCCGTGCACTTCATGCGCCTTGCCCGCGCGCAAGGCGGCGCGCAGCCGATCGGCTTCGATCAGGCTCAGACTGTCGAGCACGCCCTCGTCGCCACCCGACCCGCCCGTTTCGATCCGCACCTTGGCAAGCCCGAGCAGGCGCTCGAGCACCCCGCGCTCGATATCGACATCCTGGATGCGTTCGAAGGGGATGCTCCGCCGGTTGCGGTTGAGCACGCCGCTTTCGATGACGATCTCATGCGCGCCCAGACCGTAGCGAAAACGGCTCCAGGAAAGCCAGTTGATCGCAAGCACGCCCACGCCGAACACCGCCGCCATGGCGAAGAAATAGCCGATGCCCTTGTCGTTCAGATATGTGACAAGCGCGGGCAGGCCGAGCAGCGTCGAGGGCAGGTTCTTGAGGTAACGCAGCCCGATCGACAGCGGGTGGAGATGCCGGTCGGTGACAGTGCCACCGTTCACGCCGGATCCTGGCGGATATGCGCGCGGATCTCGTCGCGCAGCCCTTCTGCGGTCGCGCGCGACAGCCCGGGCAGCACGACCTCGCTGTTGGCGGTTCCTGCGGTATGCAGCACCAGCCGCGCCACGCCGAAACTGCGTTCGATCGGGCCTTGCGCGACATCGATATGCTGGACGCGGCCAAAGGGAACGACGGTCTGGACCTGGACGACGACCCCGTGCTGAACGCGCAGTTCCTGATCGCCCGTACCATAGCGCCAGGCGCGAAACCGCCGCGGAGGACCGAGCAGCACCGGATAGGCCAGCAGCAGCGCCACGGGGATGATCACCGTCCCCATCGGCACCGCCAGCGTGGCCAGCAGGACCGCATTGGCGCCCGTCGCCGCGGCCAGCACCACGCCGCCGAAGATCGCGGCATGAATCCGCATCACCGATAGCTGGCCGCGTTCAAGTCCTGTCATACAGCCCCCCTGACGTCAGGGGTAACGGGTTAAGCGGCGAACAGCTCGGGTTCAAGCGCCATCAGCGACTCCGCGCCGCCTTCGATCTTGCGGCGCAGCGCGCCCGCATCGGGCATGATCCGTTCGGCGTAGAAGCGCGCGGTGACGAGCTTGGTCTCATAGAATTTCGCATCGCCCGTGCCCGCCTCGAGCGCGGCCGCCGCGGCGCTGGCCATGCGCAGCCACATCAGGCCGACCGCGACGATGCCCATGATGTGCATATAGGGCACCGCCGCCGCCCCGGCATTGTTGGGATTGGCCATCGCGTTCTGCATCAGCCACATGGTCGCGGCCTGGAGCTCGCCATTGGCCTTTTCGAGCCGCTCCGCAAAATCCCTGAGCCTGTCATTGCCCTTGGCGGCAGCGACCTCTTGCCCGACCAGCGCAAAGAATGCCTGCACCGCGCGCCCGCCATTGAGCGCCAGCTTGCGCCCGACAAGGTCCATCGCCTGCACGCCATTGGTGCCTTCGTAGATCATCGCAATCCGCGCATCGCGGACATACTGCTCCATGCCCCATTCGCGGATATAGCCGTGCCCGCCATAGATTTGCTGGCTTTGGGTCGCGATCTCATAGCCCTTGTCGGTGCCATAGCCCTTGATGACGGGGGTCAGCAGCGAGATCAGGTCGTCGGCCGACTGGCGTTCCTCCTCGGTCTGCGCCTTGTGGCTGAGATCGACCTGAAGCGCGCCCCAGAGGCACAGCGCGCGCAGCCCTTCGGTCAGCGCCTTGCCCTCCATCAGCATGCGGCGGACATCGGGATGGACGAACAGCGTATCCGCCTTCTGGTCGACATCGGCGGGGCCGGTCAGCGCCCTGCCCTGTCGGCGGTCCTTCGCATACTGGACCGCGTTCTGGAACGCGACCTCGCCCTGCGAAAGCCCCTGCAGGCCAACGCCCAGCCGCGCCGCGTTCATCATGATGAACATAGCGGCCAGGCCCTTATTCTCCTCACCGACCATGAAGCCCGTCGCGCCGTCATAATTCATGACGCAGGTCGAGTTGCCGTGGATGCCCATCTTTTCCTCGATCGAGCCGCACGACACCGCGTTGCGCGCGCCGAGTGAGCCATCGTCGTTCACCATGAACTTGGGCACGATGAACAGCGAGATGCCCTTCACATTGTCGGGCGCCGTCGGCGTCTTGGCGAGCACGAGATGGATGATGTTCTCGGTCAGGTCGTGCTCGCCCGACGAGATGAAGATCTTGGTGCCCGTGACCTTGTAGGAGCCATCGGCCTGCGGTTCGGCCTTGGTGCGGATCAGGCCCAGATCGGTGCCCGCATGGGGTTCGGTCAGGTTCATCGTCCCGCCCCACTGGCCCGCGATCATCCTCGGCGTGTATTTTTCCTTTTGCTCCTGCGAGCCCTTGGCGAGGATCGCGGCGACCGCACCGAGCGTCAGCCCCTGATACATGGCAAAGGCCATGTTGGAGCTGATCAGATATTCCTCGAACGCGGTCGAGACCACATGCGGCAGGTTCTGCCCGCCAAACTCCTCGGGCATCGAAAGCGTGGTCCAGCCCGCCTCGATGAACTGGTCATACGCCTCCTTGAAGCCCTTGGGCGTCGTCACCGAGCCGTCAGCATGGCGGGTGCACCCCTCCTCGTCCCCGATCTGGTTCAGCGGAAACAGCACCTCGGCCACGAACTTGCCGCCTTCGCTCAACACCGCCTCGACCGTGTCGGGCGTCGCATTCTCGAAGCCGGGAAGGTTGGAATAGCGGTCGAGCCCGATAACCTCGTCGAGGATGAATCGGGTGTCGCGCACGGGCGCGTTATAGATAGGCATTTGGTGTCTCCGGCTCGGAACTAGGGGGTATTCAGGCCTTCGCGGCCTTTACGGCGGGCTCGCCATCGGCATCGGCCTCCGCTTTCTCGACCATGGCGACAAACCGCGTCAGCTCGTCAATCTGCGCATCGATATCGACACGCTGCTGCTTCAACAGTTCGACGCGCGCATTGCACTTCTCGATCGTCACGCGCCGCTGCACATGGCGCCCGTCGCCGACGTCATAGAGATCGATCATCTCGCGGATCTCGCCGAGGCTGAATCCCACGCGCTTGGCGCGCAATATCCAGGCGAGACGCGCACGATCGCGCTTCGTATAGATGCGCGTCATGCCGCGCCGCATCGGGGCGATCAGCCCCTCATCCTCATAAAAGCGCAGCGCCCGCGCGGTGACACCGAACTCTTCGGAAAGATCAGAAATGCTATAGACATGGCGGTCGCGAACATCCGGCATATCCAGCGTTGCATGAGTCGATTTATAAGCCATGGCGAGCAGTTTATTTTACGTTCACGTTAACGTCAAGACAGCCTATACTTCCTGAACCGAAGCTTCAGGGAAGGTAACCATCACGACGCATTGGTAGAAGGGCTATCGAACGGCATGCACCAGCGCGCGCCGAAATGGCACATTTGTCGTGGAGTCCGGACTGGCAGCTTTCAGGTAGCGAGGGCAAAAAGCAGACCGCGGCTTTCACTGCGTGAGCTTAAGCTGTGTGTCGGCGATCAATCTTAGCAGCGACAAGACCCGCAATCGCGACGACCGCCAACAAGGGTATCCCGATGAAGAACGGCAGAAGCCCAACGGAAAGCGCAGAAGCAGTCCATTTTCTCTCCAGCAACGCGTACTGGGCGACTTGGAATCCGCCAAAGTAGAAATAGGCGAGGGTCGCCATCGAGACACAGAAGATTGCGGCAGCGCTACGGGTGTTTGCTCGTTTATTGGTGCTCGCACAAATAAGGGCGGTGCCTATAAAAGGGAAAAATAGAAGAAGCATGCCTAAAGCCACATCCGAGGCCCATCGCCCATGCTCAGCAACAGCGTTGGTGAAGCTTTCTCCCGCAATGGTCATTCGCGCAATCAGGTCTGATCCGGTCACGGCAACGACGAACACTACCGAGGCACTCAGCAGGTAAGCCTTCGTCTTCATACCGTCCCCGCTCCTTCCTGACCATTGTAGACGGCAGCTTTCACGCGGCGCAAGCGACAGAGGTAATGGCCAAGATGTCGTCGTCAGCGGACGCGTCGTCAATAACGCTCCTTCCCGCATCCCGGGCAGTGTTTGGGCTATGAAAAATAGTTGAACGCGATGAAACCGTGCTCCCGACTGTCCCGCCGGTAAGCAAGGATTCTGCAAAATTCACACCGGACAAACATGATAGCAAGAGCGCAAACGAAGAACAGGACAACCAAGCCGTTGGCAATCCAGTCGGGGATGTCAGGAAGCAACAGGATCAGCGCAACGAGCGTCGCGATTGCTTGGAGACCCCAAAATTTCAGTCTGATAGTGGATTTTCTCACAGTCTCACCCCCGATACTTGCACCCGATCTGTCACAATCCGACCTTTTTCGGCAAGGGGCGCTCACTCTAATAGACTTAGCTGCCGAACAAACGGCAGCTTCTGGAAAGCATGTTTGAAGCGTTGGAGGTCCGAAATGTCGTCGAAACCCGCCCCTACTCAACCCGCTCCAGTGCGCCATCCGCAATCCGACGATAAAAGCAGCTCCGCTCCCCCGTATGGCATGCTGGCCCGGCAGCCTCCGCGATCACCCACAAAGCATCCTGATCGCAGTCAATGCGCATCTCCCGCACGCGCAGCACGTTGCCTGAGGTCTCGCCCTTCATCCAGAGCGCCTGGCGGCTGCGTGACCAGAAATGCGCGATACCCGTCTCGATCGTCTGCGCGAGTGCATCGGCATTCATGTGCGCCAGCATCAGCACGCCACCACCATGTGCATCGGTGACCACCGCGGTGATCAGTCCGTTGGCGTCATATTTGGGGTCGAGCGTGGAGCCGGTTTCGCGAAGGTCTGTCATGAACACGCGCATAGCCTGCGCATGCCCCCATCCTCAACCCTTGGCGCCTCAACCCCCTTGACATCACCCCTTGCGCAACGCCGCGACAAGATCCTCCTTCGTCGCGGTGGGGCCGCCCGAGGCGCCCCGGTCGGCTGCGCCTTCTTCCCACTCGGCGAGCGGATCATGCGTATGCGCGATCCGTGCCGCCTTTTCGGCCGAACAACCCTGCTTCAGCAGCGCCTCGAACAACATATCGTCGCTGATCGTTGGCCCATGTTCTCGCGCCATGCTATCTCTCCTGACTGCTAAAACGCACAGCGCGCCCAACGGCTCCCGGCAATTTTGTTACAAGAGGGCGACAAAGGCGATGACACTCCCTATATGCGCCCCGAACGCTCCCGAGCGACAGGCGAATCACATGCTCACCACGAACCCGTTTGACGACGACAAGCTGCGCGAAGAGTGCGGCATTTTCGGCATTACCGGCGCGGATACGGCCTCCGCGCTTGTGGCGCTCGGCCTCCACGCGCTGCAGCATCGCGGCCAGGAAGCCGCAGGCATCACGAGCTTCGATGGCGATCATTTCCATACGCACCGCGCAATGGGGCATGTCGCCGGCAATTTCGACCGCGACGACGTCATTCGCGGACTTCCCGGGATGGTCGCATGCGGACATGTTCGTTACTCGACCACGGGTGAAACCGCGCTGCGCAACGTCCAGCCGCTGTTCGCCGACCTCGCATCGGGCGGTTTCGCGATCGCGCACAACGGCAACATCTCCAACGCGATGAAGCTGCGCCGCGATCTTGTCCGTCGCGGCTCGATCTTCCAGTCGACCTCGGACACCGAGACGATCATCCACCTCGTCGCGACCTCCGCTTACCGGACGCTGCTCGACAAGTTCATCGATGCGCTGAAGCAGGTCGAGGGCGCCTATGCGCTGATCTGCATGACGCCGGAGGGCATGATCGCCTGCCGCGATCCGCTGGGTATCCGTCCGCTGGTGATGGGCAAGCTCGATGACGCGATCATCTTCGCTTCGGAAACCGTGGCGCTCGACGTCGTCGGTGCAGAATTCATCCGCAGCATCGAGCCGGGCGAGATCGTCATCGTCCGCGAGGGCCAGACCCAGTCGATCCACCCCTTCGACAATGTCGCGAAGCGCCCGTGCATCTTCGAGCACGTTTATTTCTCGCGCCCCGATTCGATCGTCGACGGCTCATCGGTCTATTCGGTCCGCAAGGCCATCGGTGCGCAGCTCGCGATCGAAGCGCCTGTCGAGGTCGACCTCGTCATTCCGGTGCCGGACTCGGGCGTCCCCGCCGCGATCGGCTACGCGCAGGAATCGGGCATTCCCTTCGAGTTGGGCATCATCCGCTCGCATTATGTCGGCCGCACGTTCATCCAGCCGGGGGACAAGGTTCGCCATCTCGGCGTGAAGCTCAAGCACAATGCCAACCGCGCGCTCATCACGGGCAAGCGTGTCGTGCTGATCGACGATTCGATCGTGCGCGGGACCACCAGCCTCAAGATCGTGCAGATGATGCGCGAGGCGGGCGCCGCCGAGGTCCATATGCGCATCGCCAGCCCGCCGACCCGGCATAGCTGCTTCTATGGCGTCGACACGCCCGAACGCGCCAAGCTGCTCGCCGCGCGGATGCAGGTCGAGGAAATGCGCGAGTTCATCCATGCCGACAGCCTTGCGTTCATCTCAATCGACGGGCTCTACAAGGCGCTGGGCGAGGATCACCGGCAGGACTTTCGTCCGCAATATTGCGACGCCTGTTTCACCGGCGACTATCCGACGACGCTGACGGATCACGACGATCTGGCCGTCGAGGATCAGTTCCAGCTGCTGGCAGAGCGCGTGAACTGACCGCGTCCGATCCCCGCGCCTGCCCGTCCCCGAGAAACCTCTGTCCTACATCGTCTGCGATTGTCATGGTCGTCGAAGGGTCGCTCAACCCCGATTTCGTGAAGGCCAACCGGCATGGCGTTTTGTGAGAATTTTGTGAATCTAAGTGAAGCGAGCACCAATGAGCAGCGATAACCCCCTGAAAGGAAAGCTTGCGCTGGTTACGGGCGCAAGCCGCGGCATCGGCGCCGCTACGGCTGAGGCGCTCGCCGCGGCAGGCGCGCACGTCATCCTGACCGCGCGCACTGCGGGCGGGCTCGAGGAGGTCGAGGAGCGCATCCATCAGGCAGGCGGCCAGGCGACGATCGCGCCGCTCGATCTGATCGAGGGCGACAGCATCGCACGGCTCGCCGCCGCGATCTCGGGTCGCTGGGATGCACTCGACATCCTCGTGCTCAATGCCGCGATGTTGGGCACGCTGTCCCCCGTGACCGCGATCGACGCCAAGGAATTCAACAAGGTGCTGGCGACCAACCTGCTCGCGCAGCAGGCGTTGATCACCGCCTTCGATCCGATGCTGCGCAAGAGCGCGGGCGGGCGGCTGATCGCACTGACATCCAGCGTAGGGCAGAACCCCCGCGCCTATTGGGGTGCCTATGGCGCGTCCAAGGCGGCGCTCGAGGCGCTGGTCCTCGCCTATGGCGAAGAGGTGAAGAACATTTCGGCGGTGCGCACCGCTATCCTCGATCCGGGCGCAACCGCGACGAAGATGCGCGCAAAGGCTTTCCCCGGCGAGGACCCTATGACATTGAAAGGACCGGAAAAAGTCGCCGAACGGATTCTGGCGCTCGTGGTAAACGAATTCGAGACGGGGCATCGCGAGCGCGTTAACTAAACCCTTCAATCGGATTCCAACGAATCAGGCGGATGATCGGGGCTTTCCGTTAAGCAAGGAAATTCACGATGACCTCAACGACGGAAACCACGTCCCGCTACCAGATCGTGGCGCAGGAAGATCGTTGCGCGCCGCGCGCGTCGGTCAGCATTCCCGCAACGCTCCGGCCGTCGGGTTCGAGCGGTTTTTCGGTGGTGGTGACCGACCTGTCGGTCGCCGGTTTCGCATGCCAGGCCGTGACCGGCATAAAGCCCGGGATGCTCTGCTGGCTGACGCTGCCGGGGCTGAGCGGGCTTCAGGCCGAAGTCGTCTGGAACAACGGCTCGATGGTCGGCTGCGCCTTTGCCCGGTTGCTCAACCAGGCCGTGCTCGACCTCGTCGTGTCACGGTACCGGACGTCGCAGCCGGAGCTCCGCTGACAGCGAACACCTTCATTGCGGCGCTGCGTCGACCGCAGCGCTGATCTTGCGCATCAGTTCCATGCGTTCTGCGCCGAGCTGCGGATCGGTCGCCTTGGGCCATGCGCCCGACAGCACCACCACCAGTTTGCGCGCCCGATCAATGTAGATCATCTGCCCGAAAATGCCCTGCGCCTGAAAGGTGCCGTCTGCGTTGGTCCACCACTGATAGCCATAGCCCGAGCCCGGACGCCCCGTCTGCGCCTGCGCGCTTGTCGCCGCGGCGAACCAGCCCTCTGGCACGACACGCCTTCCATCGATCACCCCGTCATTCAGCACGAACTGCCCGATCCGTGCATAGTCCCGAAGGCTCGCCGACATGCAGCAGCCGCCGATGGTCTGCCCGCCCGCATCGACCATCCAGAAAAGGTCGCGCTCCATGCCGAAGGGTCTCCAGATCTTCTCCTCGACATATTGCGCGAGTGTCTTGCCCGTGGCCTTGGTGACGAGCACGCCGATCAGGTTGGTCTCACCCGTCTTGTAGACCCACTTCGTGCCCGGCTCGGCCTCGCGCGGCAGCTTCTTCAGATAGGCGATGGTCGGATCGACACCGGGCGGCGGAGCGTCCTTGTACATCGAGGCGACATCCGAAGCCGGATCGGTATAATCCTCGTTCCATCTGACGCCCGAAGTCATCGTGAGCAACTGCTTCACGCTGACGCCTTCATAGGCGCTGCCCGCCAGTTCGGGGATATAGCGCGTCAGCGGATCATCGACCGATTTGATGTAGCCGTCGGCCACCGCCGCGCCGACGAGCGTCGACGTCAGCGACTTGGCGACCGAAAAGGAGGTATAGCGCCCCTGTGCGGAATAGCCGCGCGCATAGCGCTCCAGCCTGATCCTGCCATCCTGCAGCACCAGCAGGCCCGCAACGTTGTGCGCCGCCATATGCGCGCCGACGGGATCGCCCGGTCCAAGGTCGAACGGCTTGCCCTTGCCAAGCCGATAGGGCTCGGCAGCCGCCTTTGCCATCTGCCCGGGAAAGAGCTTGTCCATCTCCGGAAAATTGGCGTCGCGCTCGGCCTGGCTCCAGAACAGGATCTCGGCCCCTGCTTCTCGCAGCTGATCGACATTGCTGTCCGTCACCCGAACAGGCGCCGTCGCGCAGCCGGCGAGCAAAATCGCGGGCAGCGCCCACGCGAAAGTCCGGTTCAGTTTCACATGCCTCTCCCCCGTCCCTATTGTGGCTTGACCAGCGTCACCTGCGCCACGTCGATTCCCTGCCCTCGAAAGCCGCCCTCGCAGTACATGAGGTAGTAGCGCCATAGATCGATGAAACGCTGGTCGAACCCCGCGGGCAACCGTCCGGCGGCGGCCACGGCTTCGAAATTCTCGCGCCAGCGTTTCAATGTCTCGGCATAATGGAGACCAAAGCTTTCGCGATCACGCCATTGGAAGCCAAGCCGCTCGGCAATCGCGCGAAACCGGCTTTCGGACAGCAACATGCCACCGGGAAAGATGTAGGTCTGGATGAAATCGGCACTCGCCGCATAGCCTTCGAAGACGTCGTCGGCGATGAGGATATACTGGATCGCCGCGCGTCCGCCGGGCTTCAGAAGCCGGTAAATCGCGGCAAGGTAATCCTCCCAATATTCATGCCCTACCGCCTCGACCATCTCGACGCTCGCCAGCGCATCATACTGGCCCGTTGCATCGCGGTAGTCGACGAGCTCGAAGTCAACGCGGTCTGCAAGCCCCGATCCGGCGACGCGCTGCTCCGCATAGCGTTTCTGGCTCGGCGAAAGCGTGATGCCGGTCACGAGCGCGCCGTGATCGCGCGCGGCCGCCTCCGCCAGTCCACCCCAGCCCGATCCGATTTCGATGAGCCTGTCCCCCGGCTTCAGCGCCAGCCGGTCGAGCATGTCCGCGATCTTGCGCGCCTGTGCGGCCTCGAGCGTTTCGCCCGGCAGAATCGGCTCGGCAAAGCGCGCGCTCGAATAGGTCATGCTGCGATCGAGCCACAGCGCGTAAAAGTCGTTGCCGAGGTCGTAGTGGAACTCGATGTTGCGCCGCGCCCCCGAACGGTCGTTGCGCCTAAGGCGATGCTGCAGCGAGACCAGCCGCCGGAACAGCCCGCGCGCGCGCCCCGCATTGCCCAGCCCTGCGCGGTTGCGCATGAACAATTCGAACAGCGGCACCGGATCGGCGCTGCTCCACTCGCCCCGCGCCCAGGCTTCGTACCAGCCGACCGATCCCGAACGCGCCAGCCGCGCCAGCGCGGTCCAGCTGCGCAGGTCCACATCCGCTGCCGGACCGGGCGCGCGGCCGCCCAGCACGCGCCGCGATCCGTCGGGCACGCGCACCTCGATCGAACCGGTCACCAGCCCCTGATCTATGCGGTCGAGCACGTGCCGGAAGCCGCGCGCAAAGATCGCGGCGAGCCAGCCGCTGCCGATGGCTCGGGCGCGTCCGGCACGCGCGAACTGGCGTCCGGCTTCGGGGTTCTGGGCGTTCATCGCCGCCAATTCTTACGCAAGCGGAAGGACATCGCAATCGTCCTCACGCGCGCACCAGATTTCCCGCAGCGAGCGCACGCTCACGGCCTTCGCGATGCCCGACGATTTTTGCGGGATAGGAGGGAGGCGCGAGCAATCCCGCCGCTTCGGGATCATGGATCGCATCATCGTCAAGCGCCCCAAGTTCTGGCACCCATCGGCGGATATAGCGCCCTGCGTCGAATTTCCCGGATTGCGAGAGCGGCGCCATGATCCTGCCGAACATGTTCGCGTCGATGCCCGTGCCCGCGATCCACTGCCAGTTGACCGCGTTGTTGCCATAATCGGCATCGACGAGCGTGTCCCAGAACCAGCGCTCGCCGCGACGCCAGTCGATGAGCAGATGCTTTACCAGAAAGCTCGCCGCGATCATCCGCACGCGATTGTGCATCCAGCCCGTCGCCCAGAGTTCGCGCATCCCCGCGTCGACGATCGGATAGCCCGTCCGCCCCCGTGTCCACGCGTGAAAATCGGCGTCGGCTTCGGCGCCTTCGCGCCAGGGCATCGCGTCAAAGGCGGGCCGCCCATTCCTGCGGCCATAATCGGGCAGGATGTCGATTACATTCGCCGCGAAGTCACGCCATGCGACCTCGCGCAGAAACGGTTCGGCACGCGCACCGCAGCGCCTGGCGCAGTGATGCCACAGCTTTGCGGGCGATATTTCGCCAAAATGGAGGTGCGGCGACAGGCGCGACGTTGCGGGCTCGGACGGCAGATTGCGCGCGGTTTCATAGTTTTCGACGTGGTCGAGAAAGTCGCGCAGCGCCGCCCTTGCGCCCGCTTCGCCGGGGTTCCAGACCGAAAAGCCCGCCGCCCAGTCGGGATCGCGGGGCTGCAGCTCCCATGCGTCGAGCGCATCGCTCGCGATATGCGCGCCATGCCCGCGCACCGCTTCGGGGGCGCGTGCGGGAAGCGGCGGCGGCATATGCTGGAGCAATGCGCGCCAGAATGGCGTGAACATGCGGTATCGGCCGCCTCCGCCAGTCAGGATGCGCTCGGGCGGCATCAGCCGCGTGCCGTCGTGAAGGCAAAGATCGAGTGCCCCCGCCACCGCGGCCTCGGCATCCTTCCACCAGGGCTCATAGTGATGAAGCGCGTGGACCCGCCGCACGCCGAGCGCGCGCGCAACGCTGATCAGCTCGCCCGCGCTGTCGCCACGGCGCAGCACCAGCTGCACACCCATTCGGGAAAGATCGGCCGCCAGCGCGGCCAGGCTGTGGTGCAGCCACCAGCGCTGCGCGCCGCCCATGGCCCATTGCCCGCAAATGGCATCGTCGAGCACATAGACCGCAACAACCGCGCCTTCAGCCGCTGCCGCAGCAAAGGCAGCCTGGTCGGACAGCCGCAAATCCTGGCGAAGCCAGACGAGAACCAAATCGGTCATGCGCGGCCTATAGCGCTTCAGTCGACGCGCGGCTGCTTTTCCACCTGCCAGGTCTGTCCCTTGGCGACCAGTTTCTGGAGATCGGGCGCCTTGCCCTCGGCCACCTGCTGATTCTGCGCGACCACCGCCTCCTCGAAGCTCGGGCGCGGATCGTCGTAAAGCACGCCGAGCGCCATCGGGAAGGCACCGAAGGGCAGCTCGACCAGCATGTGCGCGACCGAGCGGTTCGCGACATCGTGCACCTGCACGCCCGCCGCCTGCCAGTCGCCATCGACGACATCGACGATTTCGAGATGAAGGTGATCGAGATTGAGCCGCAGCCCCTTGGTCCCGCCCGCAAACAGCATCGGCTGGCCATGTTCGAGCCAGAGCTGGCCCTCGGCGGCGTTGGCCTTTTCGGTGAAGGGCGCAAAGACATCGTCATTATAGACGATGCAGTTCTGGAAGATCTCGATGAACGCCGCGCCCTTGTGCGCGTGCGCGGCCTTGAGCACTTCGGGCAACTTCTTGTGGACGTCGATCCCGCGCGCAACGAAGCGCGCGCCCGAGCCGAGCGCGAAGGCGCACGGGGAAGCCGGCCGGTCGACCGAGCCGAAGGGCGTCGAGGGCGAGCGCGTGCCGATCCGCGAGGTCGGCGAATATTGCCCCTTGGTCAGCCCGTAGATCTCGTTGTTGAACAACAGGATCTGGCAGTCGAGATTGCGGCGGAGCAGGTGCATGGTGTGGTTGCCGCCGATCGACAGCGCATCGCCGTCCCCCGTGATGATCCACACATCGAGGTCGGGATTGGCGAGCTTCACCCCCGTCGCGATCGCAGGCGCGCGACCGTGGATCGTGTGGAAGCCGTAGGTTTCCATGTAATAGGGAAAGCGCGACGAGCAGCCGATGCCCGAGATGAAGACGGTATCCTCCGGCCTGACGCCGAGTTCGGGCATCGTCCGCTGCACCGCCTTCAGTATGGCGTAGTCACCGCAGCCGGGGCACCAGCGGACCTCCTGGTCGCTTTCCCAGTCCTTTGCGGTGCCGATCTTCGTCATCTCGTTCATGCGAGCGCCTCCTCGATCGCCGCTTCGATCTCCGCGATGCGGAAGGGCTGGCCGCTGATCTTGTTGAGCGGCTGCGCGTCGACCAGATACTGGTCACGCAGCACCGTCTTTAACTGCCCCGTATTCATTTCTGGTACGATGATCTTACCGTAACCCTTTAGCAATTCACCGAGATTGCGGGGCAATGGCCAGATATGGCGCACATGGACATGGCTGACATCCCTGCCCTTTGCGCGCTGGCGGCGCACGGCCTGATGGATCGGACCAAAGGTCGATCCCCAGCCGACGATAACGAGTTCGCTGCCAGCTTCGCCCAGCGTCACCTCCTGCTCGGGCACATGGTTCGCGATGCCGAGCACCTTGTCGCGGCGGATCTCGGTCATCGCCTGGTGGTTGGCCGGCGCATAGTCGATATGGCCCGTATCCACCGCCTTCTCGATCCCGCCGATGCGGTGCATCAGTTCGGGGGTTCCGGGCTTGACCCAGGGCCGCTTGAGCTTGTCGTCGCGCGCATAGGGCTTGAAGCCGTCCGCGGGCGCCTCGGTCATGAAGTCGACCGCGAACGGCGCGTAGCCACCCATATCGGGCACCCTCCACGGCTCGGCAGCGTTGGCGATATAGCCGTCGGTCAGCAGCATGACGGGCGTCATGAACTGCACCGCAATCCGCACCGCCTCGATCGCGCAGTCGAACGCGTCGGCGGGTGAGCGCGCCGCGATCACGGGCATCGGCGCGTCGCCATTGCGCCCGTAAACGGCTTGATACAGGTCCGATTGCTCAGTCTTGGTCGGTAGGCCGGTTGAAGGGCCGCCGCGCTGCGAATTGACGATCACCAGCGGCAGCTCGGTCATGATCGCAAGTCCGATCGCCTCGGTCTTGAGCGCAATCCCCGGCCCCGAGGATGAGGTGACGCCCAGCGACCCGGCATAGGATGCGCCGATAGCGCTCGCGATCGCGGCAATCTCGTCCTCCGCCTGAAAGGTGGTGACGCCATATTCCTTGAGCCGCGAAAGATGGTGCAGGATCGCCGACGCAGGCGTGATCGGATAGCCGCCAAAGAACATCGGCAGGTTCGCCAATTGCGCGCCCGCCACCAGCCCGAGCGAAATCGATTCCGCGCCCGTGACCGTCCGATACAGCCCCGGTTCGGCAGGTGCAGCGGCGATGTGATGCTGCTTCATCGGCCCGCCGATCTCGGCGGTTTCGCCGTAAGCATGGCCCGCATTGAGTGCGGCGATATTGGCTTCTGCGAGTTCGGGCGCCTTGGCGAACTTGGCGTGGAGCCAGTCCACAATCGGCTTGCGCTCGCGGTCGAACATCCAGAGCGCGAGCCCCAGCGTCCACATATTCTTGCAGCGCAGCGCCTCCTTGTTGCCAAGGCCGAAGGGCTTCACCGCATCCAGGGTGAGCTGCGAAATGTTGAAATGGACGAGCTGCCATTTGGCGAGCGACCCATCCTCCAGCGGATTGGCATCATAGCCCGCCTTGGCGAGATTGCGCGAGCTGAACTCGCCCTCATCGGCGATGATCAGACCGCCGGGCTTGAGCACACCCACGCTCATCTTCAGCGCGGCGGGGTTCATCGCGATCAGAACGTCGGGCGCATCGCCCGCGGTCTCGATCGCGGTCGATCCGAAATTGATCTGAAAAGCCGACACGCCAAAGGTCGTGCCCTGCGGCGCGCGGATCTCGGCCGGAAAATCGGGGAAGGTCGCAAGGTCGTTTCCGGCGAGCGCGGTCGACAATGTGAACTGCCCGCCGGTCAATTGCATCCCGTCGCCGCTGTCGCCAGCAAAGCGGACGACCACGGCCTCGGGTTCAGGGTGTGAGGATGCCTCTTCCGGGCTTACCTCGTGGACGGCAGATGCCATAAGCGATCGTCCTTCCTGTGTCTCTCCATGAACATGCTAGGCGCGTAATGGCTCCGCCGCAAAGGAGAAAACGCATCAGCCGCCGGCATGGCCCGCCGCTACCGAAAGCATCGACGCCATGTGGCGGCGTGCGACGGCCATGCGGTCCTCGCCATAGCCTCCTCCCAATGCACTCGCGATCGGGATGCCGCGCCTTGCGGCTTCGCGGCCGATGAAGCGATCTCGCGCGGCCAGGCCGTCATCGGTCAGCGAAAGCCGCCCCAGCCGATCATCGACATGCGGATCGACACCCGCCTGGTAGAGGATGAGGTCGGGCGCGAAGCCGTCGATGAGCTTTGGCAAATGCTCTGCGAGCGCGGCAAGATAGTCGTCGTCGCCGGTGCCGTCTGCGAGACCCACATCGAGCGTCGATCGCGCCTTGCGCGTCGGGAAGTTCTTTTCCGCATGGATGGAAAAGGTTGCGATTCCGGTCTGTCCGGCAAGCAACGCCGCGGTCCCGTCCCCTTGGTGGACGTCGCAGTCGACGATCAGGATATGGCGCGCATCGCCCTCCTCGATCAGCCGCTGCGCGGCCACTGCCAGGTCGTTGAACACGCAATAGCCCGCACCCGTATCGTAAAGCGCGTGATGGCTGCCCCCCGCGGCATTGGCGGCATAGCCGTGCGCCAGCGCCAGCTTCGCTGCCAGCCATGTGCCCCCCGGAGTCATCTGCGCACGCCGCGCGACGTGCTCGGTAACGGGGAATCCGATGCGCCGCGCCTTTTCGGCAGGCATGCGCATTTCAACCACCTCGGCGACGTAATCGGGGCAGTGCACCGCCTCGATATGCTGGCGGGGCATGGGCTGGGGCCGGTGGATGGTGTGCGCGACACCAGCCTCCCCCAGCGCCGCCATGACAAGGCCGTATTTGTCCCATGGAAAGCGCGAACCCGGCGCGGCCGGGGTCACATAATCGGGGTGATGGACGACATGGAGCACAGCCCCTAATTAGGTGGCGGCCGCCCAAGAGCCAATGCGCAGGAGAGTCATGTGACCGAATTCTACACTCGCCCCGACACACACGCATTTCTGACTTTCCTGAACGCGCTGCCGGGGCCGAAGATGCACGAACTGTCTCCGCCCGAAGCGCGCCAGGCGATGCGTGCGATGCGCGACGTGGCGGATGCGCCCGTGGGTGAACTCGCGCTGATCCGCGACCTTACGATCGACGGCCCGGCGGGGACGATCCCTGCGCGGCTTTACGATGCGCGCGAAAGCCGTGCGCCGGGGCCGGTAATGGTCTTCTTCCACGGCGGCGGCTGGGTGATCGGCGATCTCGAAACGCACGCCCCCTTCTGCGCCGAAGCCGCGCGGCTGCTCGACCTGCCGGTCATCGCCATCGATTACCGGCTTGCGCCCGAACATCCCTGGCCCGCCGCCCCCGAGGACTGCGAAGCCGCGGCGCGCTGGGTTGCCGAAAGCCCCGCAGCGCTTGGCCGTGGGGTAACCGGCCTGATCCTCGCCGGAGACAGCGCGGGCGGCAATCTGACGATCACAACGGCGATGGCGTTGCGCGATTCGCCGGCTCAGGCGCCTGTCATCGCGCAGTTTCCGATCTATCCCGCGACCGATTTTTCCAAACCCTATGAAAGCTATGAGAAATTCGCCGAGGGTCGCCTGCTGACGCATGAGGCGATGGAATGGTTCGCAGCGAATTATGCGGCAGACGTCGATCATGTCCGCGCGTCGCCGTTGCTCGGCGATGTCGCTGGCCTGCCCCCGGCACTGGTGCTCACCGCAGGGCTTGACCCGATCCGCGATCAGGGCCGCGCCTATGCCGCCGCGCTGATCGCCGCCGGCATCCCCGTCATCTTCCGCGAGGCCAGGGGCAACATCCACGGTTTCATCAACCTGGCGCGGGGAATCCCCTCATCCACCGGCGACATTGCGGGCGCTCTGCGCGCGCTCAAGGACCTCGTGACTGAAGCCGAGGCCGGCCGGGTGCTTGGGCAGGCGGCGGCGGAATGAGCAACGCCAGCGACCTTCCCTATCGCCTTTGCGCCGGGGTGATGCTCATCAACCGCGATGGCAGGGTCTTTGTCGGCCAGCGCCTCGATTCGACGCTTGAGGCCTGGCAAATGCCGCAAGGCGGCATCGACGACGGCGAGGACGCCGAAGCTGCGGCCTTGCGCGAGATCGGCGAGGAAACGGGCATCAGCGCCGGACTGATCGAAATCATCGCGCGTGCGCGCGAGGAGCTCTTTTACGACCTGCCCGAAGAACTGATCGGCAAGGTGTGGAAGGGGCGCTATCGCGGGCAGCGGCAACACTGGTTCCTCGCCCGCTTCCTCGGCACCGACGAAGACATCGATATAGAAACCGACCACCCCGAATTTCGCGCCTGGAAATGGGCCGATCCCTTCGATCTGCCCTCCCTGATCGTGCCGTTCAAGCGCAAGCTGTACGAAGATGTCGTCGCCGAGTTCTCCCCCTGGCTTGAGTCTGCGACCTGAAGAGTAATTGCCGCCAGTTGCTCAACCGTGCGAAGGCTTGTGCGGTTCGATTGCCGGAGCCTGCATGACCGCAATCCTCGACGAACAGAAACGGGCGCAGCTGCTGGCCGACTATGCCGTGCTCGACAGTACGCCAGAAAGCGACTTCGACGCCATCGTCGAATTCGCGGCCTCGCTGTGCGACGCACCGATCGCCCTGATCTCGTTCGTCGGGTCGGATCATCAATGGTACAAGGCGCGTCATGGCACCGACATTTGCGAAACGCCGCGCGAAACCTCCTTCTGTGCGCTGGCGATGCTCGGGCACGCGACGATGATTGTTCCCGATGCGTCGCGTGATCCGCGCTTTGCCACCAACCCGCTCGTCATCGGTCCTCCCGGGATCCGCTTCTACGCTGGCGCGCCGCTCGTTTCGCCCGAGGGGGTGCCGCTCGGTTCGCTCTGCGTTATCGATACCGAGCCGCGCGATGGACTGACGCCCCTGCAGCGACAGGGGCTCGACGTCCTCGCGGCGCAGGTGATGGCGCTGCTCGAAGCGCGACGTCGCCTTCGACTGATCGAGGAGCATGACCGCCTGCTCACCGAGAGCGAACACAAATTCCGCATCCTCGCCGACACCATGCCTCAGATGATGTGGTCGGCGCTCCCTGACGGCCACGCCGATTACTTCAACGCACGCTGGTACGAATTCACTGGAGTTGCCAAAGGCGATTCCGACGGAGAACGGTGGGAGTCGGTGCTCCATCCAGACGACCGGCCACGTACCTGGGCGGCCTGGCGGCATTCGCTCGCCACGGGAGAAACCTACGAGATAGAATATCGCATTCGCCACCATAGCGGCGAGTATCGCTGGGCGCTGGGCCGCGCGCTGCCGATGCGCGACGCCGAAGGGCGCGTCACGCGCTGGTTCGGAACCTGCACCGACATCCATGAAACCCGCCTGGCGGCCGAACAGCGCGAACTGGTCGCGCATGAGCTGAGCCATCGCATCAAGAACATCTTCGCGGTCATCGCGGGGCTCATCAACCTTTCGGCCCGCACGCGGCCCGAGATGCGCGACATGGCTGAGGATCTGCGGACTCGCGTGCTGGCGCTCGGCCGCGCCCATGATTTCGTCCGCCCGCGCAGTCATGCTGCACAGCAAGGCGTGGATAATAGCCGTTTGCAGGGCCTCCTGACCGAGTTGTTCGTCCCCTATAACGACGCCGGCCAACCACGTGTGCGCGTGACCGGCGCGGATCCCGCAATAGACGACCGATCAGCGACGCCCCTCGCCCTTCTCTTTCACGAACTGGCGACCAACGCCTCGAAATATGGCAGCCTTTCCGTCGCCACCGGATCGGTCGAGGTCATAATCGAACTCGAAGGCCACGATTGCGTGATACTCTGGCGCGAACATGGCGGCCCTTCGGTGGACCACATCCCGGAATTCACGGGTTTCGGCTCGCGGCTGATCGCGCTCAGCATCGGCGCGCAGTTGCATGGCTCGATCGACAAGCACTGGACGCCAGGCGGGCTCTCCGCCTGCATCCGCATTCCGATGGAATCGCTGGCGCGCCGCTAGGCGCCGAACGTCACCGCCATCATCCGAAGAGATGGAGTTCGCGCGGCGGCCTCGCCGCGGCATTTCCGTTGCGTCGCGCAAGATAGTCCACGGTCGCGCCTATGCAGCGCTCTGAAAAGGGCTTGGTCATCACGCCGGTCGCCCCCTCCACGCCCTCGCCCAACAACCCGGGATTGGCGGTGATGAAGATGACGGCAACGCCGTGATCCACGGCAAGACTACGGCCAATGGCAGGACCTGTCTGACCATCCCGCAAGTTGATATCGACGAGCGCGAAATCCACCTGATCGGCGTAGCGCATGGCCGTGGGCCTGTCGGCGGCGATGGCGATCACCTCGATACCCTGATCTCGAAGCACGCTTTCGATATCAAGTGCTACGAGGATTTCGTCCTCAACGATCAATGCACGCAAACACATTCCCGGGATATGATCCTGTCTCAGCCGAACGCACGAATGCATGAGCGGCACTTTGTATCCATTGGCCGCAAAAAAGCGCGCTCCTGCGAGAAGGGGTTGCCAAGACCGCTCGCGGCCTGAAAGAATAGGGACTCTCCTCCACCCCGTTGATGATTTTGGAAAGATGCGCGTACTTGCACGATCCCTCATCGCCCTGACGGGCATGACAGCGCTGGCATCGCCCGCGCTGGCGATGCCCGACGCCGCCCGCGAGATCATAGAGGCGGCAATTGCCGGCGGCGACGAACGCGAAATCGCGACCGTCGCCAAATATGCCGAGAAGGCATGGCCCGACGCTACCGCCGATATCAGCGCGCGCATCGCCGCGTGGCGGGTCGAACGGATGGTGGCCGCAATGCCTGCGGGCACACCCGTAAAACCCGAGGAACCGGCCAAGGCAGTCGCGGAGAAGGCTCCCGCGCCGCCAGTGCCCTGGAAAGGCAAGGGCGAGCTTGGTGGCTATTACGCGACGGGCAATTCCAATTATTTCGGCGTGAGCACAGGCGTGAAGCTTACGCGCGACGACCCCGTATGGCGCCACGCGATCATCGTTCAGGCTGACTATCAGGAAAATGATGGCCAGACGACGCGCGAGCGCTACCTCGTCTCCTACGCGCCCAACTATCGATTCAACGCGCAAACCTATGTCTATGGCCTCGGCCAGTACGAACATGACCGCTTTCTCGGTTATGACAGCCGCTATGCAATTTCCGCAGGAATCGGCTATCGAACGCCCAACGGAAAGCCGTTGAGCGTCGAACTCGAAGCCGGCCCCGCCTATCGATTCACGGAATTCGTTGATGGCGGCGCTGAATCCACGGCGGCCGGCCGTGGCTCGATCAGCGTCGAATGGAAAATCGCGCCCTCGCTGACTTTCAACCAGGACGCAGCGATCTATGTCGATTCGCTCAACAGCACGATCAACGGGACAAGTGCGCTCAACGCAAAGGTGTACGGTCCCCTTTCGGCCCGGCTGAGCTACAATGTGCAATTTGAAAGCGCTCCGCCGACAGGCAGGGAAACCACGGACCGGCTAAGCCGGGTCTCGCTCGTCTACGATTTCTGATCGCGGGGGTTCACCCTCGGACATTCGCTGACTAGAAGCAGCGGATGACCACGCTGTCCAAAGCCGAGAGCGCCACGATCGAGGCCGCCCGGAATGCTCCCATGCTCGAGCAGGTCGAACGCTGGGCTGCGATCAACAGCGGTACGCGCAACCTTGAAGGTCTGAAACAAGTTGCGGGCTTGCTGGCGGACGCCTTTGCGCCACTGCCGGGCGAACTGTCGCTGATCGATCCCGATCCCGTCGAAAGCGTAGCGCCCGACGGCAGCGTCAACACCATCGCTCACGGCCAACATGTGCATTTGCGAGTTCGCCCCGACGCTCCCGTCCAGATGCTCTTCACGGGCCATATGGATACGGTCTTTCCCGTGGATCATTCGTTTCAGGCGCTGACCTGGCTTGAGCCGGGCGTGCTCAACGGCCCCGGCGTCGCCGACATGAAGGGCGGGATAGCGGTCATGCTCGCGGCGCTTCGGGCCGTCGAGACCTCCCCGAATGCGCCCCGGATCGGATATGAGGTCATTCTCAATTCGGACGAGGAAACCGGGTCGGCCGCGTCCGCAGCGCTCATCGCGCGCGCCGCGCAGGGCAAGATCGCGGCCCTCACCTACGAGCCTGCCGCCCTGCCCGACGGCACACTTGCCGGAGCGCGCGCCGGCAGCGGCAATTTCTCGGCGATCGTCACGGGCCGCAGCGCTCATGCAGGCCGCAACCCCGAGGAGGGCCGCAATGCGCTTGTCGCCGCCGCCGATCTCGCGCTTCGCCTGAAGCGTGCAGTGGCGCCGGGCCTTGCGGTCAATCCTGCCAGGATCGACGGCGGCGGGCCCAACAATGTGGTCCCCGACCATGCCATACTGCGCGTCAATTTCCGTCCTGCCACGCCCGAGGACGAGGTGAAGGCGCAGGCGCTGCTCGATCGCCTCGTCGCCGAAGTCGCGGCCGAGCATGACGTGCGCATCCACCTGCACGGCGGCTTCGGTCGCCCGCCCAAGCCCTTCGACGCCAAGGCCGAGCGTCTGTTCGGGCTGGTGAAGCAGGCGGGCGCCGATCTGGGCCTCGACATCGGCTGGAAAGCGACCGGCGGCGTGTGTGACGGCAACAATATCGCCGCATGCGGCGTGCCGGTGGTCGACACGATGGGCGTGCGCGGCGGCGCGATCCATTCGGCGGACGAATATCTGATCGTGGACTCGCTGCCCGAACGCGCGGCGCTGTCCGCGCTCACCATAATGAGAATAGCCGAGAGGGGATCGATTTGAGCTTCCGGATGAGGGCGGCGCATCAAGGCGACCTGCAGCATCTCTATGAAATGGCGAAACTGACGGGAGGCGGATTCACCAATCTGCCCCCCGACAGGAAATCGCTCGCCGCAAAGCTGGAACGCTCAGCAGGCGCCTATGCGCGCGACGACGATACGCTCGACGACGATCTGTTCGTCCTCGTCCTCGAGAATACCGAGACCGGCGAAGTGCGCGGCACATGCCAGCTCTTCTCGCAAGTCGGACAGCGCTGGCCCTTCTATTCCTATCGCATCGGCACGCTGACGCAGCATAGCGAGGAGCTGAAGCGTACCTTCCGGGCCGACATGCTGACGCTGTCGACCGATCTGGAGGGCGCGAGCGAAGTAGGTGGACTGTTCCTCCACCCTGGCGAACGCGCGGGCGGATTGGGCCTGTTGATCGCGCGCAGCCGCTATCTCTTTATCCGCGAACACCGCGCGCGCTTCGCAGACCGCATCCTGGCCGAACTCCGCGGCGTGATCGACGAGGCCGGCGGCTCGCCCTTCTGGGACGGGCTTGCAGGGCGCTTTTTCGGAATGAATTTCCAGGACGCCGACCAGTTCAATGCCGTCCACGGCAACCAGTTCATCGCCGATCTGATGCCCAAGCACCCGATCTACACCGCGATGCTCCCCGAAAGCGCGCGCGCGGTGATCGGGATACCGCATCCCAGCGGACGCGCCGCGATGCGGATGCTCGAGAACGAAGGCTTTGCCTTTGAAAACTATATCGACATCTTCGACGGCGGCCCGACGATGACCGCACGTACCGACGCGGTGCGATCGATCCGCGAAGCCGAGGATTCGGAGATCGTCGCGATCGGCAGCGAGGGCGGCGAAAAGGTGCTCGCCGCGCATGGCCGCCTCGCCGATTACAAGGCGACCTATGCCTTTATCGAGCGCCATGAAGGCGGTGGCATCGCTATCGACGCGGAGGCCGCGGAGGCACTCGGCGTCGGCGTTGGCGACACGATCGCGCACGTCGCGCGCTGGTAATGCCCGATCACACGGAGTTCTGAATGTCCCTCAGCGAAATCAATTTCGACGGCATCATCGGGCCGAGCCATAACTATGCCGGCCTGAGCATTGGCAATCTTGCCTCGGCGCGCAACGCCGGGCATGTCTCGCAGCCGCGCGCCGCGGCGATCCAGGGGTTGGCCAAGATGCGCGCGAATATCGCGCTGGGCCTCACTCAGGGCATCCTTCTCCCGCATGACCGTCCCAATAATGGCTGGCTGGAAAGCCTCGGCACCGATTTCGCGCGCGCCGAAGCGCATATCCGTGCCTGCGCCTTCTCGGCCTCGCCCATGTGGGCGGCCAATGCCGCAACCGTGTCGCCCGCGCCCGACACGGCCGACGGCACCTGCCATTTGAGCGTCGCCAATCTGGTGACGATGCCGCACCGCAGCCATGAATGGCCCGGCACGCTCGCACAGCTTCGCATCGCCTTCGCGGGACCGGCATTTACCGTTCACGGCCCCGTCCCCGCCCCCTTTGGCGACGAGGGTGCCGCCAACCATATGCGGCTATGCGCGAGCCACGGCGCGGCCGCGATCGAGGTCTTCGTCTATGGCAAGAGCGGCGGCCCCTTCCCCGCGCGCCAGCATGTCGAGGCATCGAAGGCGATTGCGCGTCGCCACGGGCTCGATCCCGTGCGCACGCTGTTCGTCCAGCAATCCGAAGGGGCAATCGCGGCGGGCGCCTTTCACAACGACGTCGTGGCCGTCGCCAATGAACGGGTGCTCTTCACGCATGAGGACGCGTTTGCGGACAAGCACGCTTTCTACGCCGATCTGCGCCGCCTCATGCCCGAGGTCGAGATCGTCGAGGTACCCGCGGCGCGCGTCAGCCTTGCCGACGCGATCACCTCCTATCTCTTCAATGCGCAGCTCGTCACCCTGCCCGGCGGGGCGGGTATGGCGCTGATCCTCCCCACCGAGGCGCGCGACACGCCTTCGGTGTGGAACTGGCTTGAGGAGCACGTGGCTGGGAATGGCCCGATCCGGCGGCTCGAACCCGTCGATGTCCGCCAGTCCATGGCCAATGGCGGAGGCCCGGCCTGCCTGCGCCTGCGCGTCGTGTGCGACCCGGCAACGGTCGATCCGCGCTTTCTGGTCGATGACGCCCGCCTTGCAGCGATCGAGGCGGTCGTCGCGGCACACTGGCCCGAGACGATCGACGCAAGCGCGATCGATTCCCCTGCGCTGGTCGATCAGGTGCGCGCGGCGCGGCGCGCCTTGCTGGAGGTGCTCGATCTGGTGGAGCTGGCCTGAAGCCGTCGGATTAACTTACAGCTAACCATTGCCGTTAAGAAATTGGCGCGGGATTCAGCGACTGGCGCGCCCCTTGCTTAACTCTCGGGCATGTGGACCCGGATCAAGCGACTCTTCGTCATCAAAACCCGTTTCGAAGCCTGCCTTATCATCTACGCGCTCGCAGCCGGCGCGATGGAACGCGGCAAGGACTATATGGCCCAGTTTCCGGGAGTCGGCGGCTATCTGCTGTGTCTGGCATGCACCGGTGCGGTGTTCATGGCCGGCGCAATGATCTTCGACGCGCTCGCGCTCAGGCGTGCGGGGGCCAGCGCCCATTCAGCTGTCGCTGCGCACCACCCATAGCACCGCGGCAGCCGCGGCGGCCATTCCGCCGACGATGAAGAGTACCGGAATCCCCATCGAGATCCCGACGCCGAACGCAAAGAACGACAGGCCCGCCAGCAGCGCAATCGTGGCGTCAACGCGCTTCATGCGCGTTGATATCCATGTCAGCAGCCGTCGCCGGGGACGCCCAATGCGCCGCTGAGCACCCCGCCGAGACCACCAAGGCCGCCCTTCTTCTTGCACTTCTTCTTTGGCTGCGCCTCCCCGGTATCGTCCGCGGCCGACATGTCACCCATGTCGCCCATGTCGGGACCGCCGATCATCCACATCGTCGTCGAACGGAAGCGCACGCGCGTCGTCCATTCGGGCTTCCACGGCGTCGCGGGATTTGCCGGACGCGGCGGATAGGCGAAGTTGGCCTCGGGGCCGTAAGCGTAAAGGCTCGACATCAGGAAGCCCGGAGCGGCCGCCTTCACCTCGGCAGGAATGGTGCAGCTCGTCTGCGTCGGCGGCATGACCACCTTTTCACCGATCAGGCGGCGTACGGTCTCAGGGGGCAACCAGTCCCACAGCCCACCTCCGAATTCGCGTGTCGCGGAGGACGTCCACCAGACGAAATCGCCGGTGTTTCCACCGTCGGTCTTGGCGCCGAAGGCCCAGGCGTAATAGCCCGTGGCGCCCGTCACCGAATTCCAGCTGATATTGGTGGCGCCGCCCGGCAGTTCGTTGGAACGCCCTGTGATTCCGGGCATGTAATCCTGCGCGAGGTTGAACTTGATCTCGGGCGTATAGTTGCCGGCGACACGATGCTCACCGATGAGCGTCGATCCCTTGCCGGGTTGCTGCCCGCCCTTGGCGCTCGGCCACCAGCCAAAGGTCTTGCTGTTGGATGCCGATGGCCCCTGATCGACCGGAACGCGCGTGGAGAAAAAATTGGGCGGCATCTGGCCCGCTGCCACCTTAGCAAAATCGATGATGACAGGCTGGCCCGGTCCGGCCTTTGCGCCGCAGCCCCAGTACAGAAGCAGGCGCCCCTTGGGCCGTTCAAACTGCGTCGTCTCTTCGGACGTGCCAGTGGACGGCGTGACAAGCGGCAGCACCTTGCCCATCCTGGCGGTTTCGGGCGGGAAATGATCCGCCTTGGGAGCTCCGGGCGGTGCTGCGTTGCGTGAGCCCAGTCTCAGCGCGACTGTGTGGGTCTCGCGATTGGCGCCACCGCCCATCATCATGCTGATTGCACTGGCGCCGCCCATGCCGGTCGTCGTGCTGACGTTCATGACATAGCGCGCGATCGGAGGCGTGGCTGCGGTCTTCTGGGCAATGGTGGGGCCGAAAGCGATCCAGCCGGCCGCCAGCGCCGTGCCCGAAATCAGTCCAATACGTGCATACCGGTTCATGCAAAAGCTCCCTGAATCTGCGCGACCCGGCATTTTTCTGCGCCGTGACATATGCATGCGTAATTACTGGAGGGTGTCGGGTTCCGCAATGCGCCAGCGCACAGTTGCACAATGGCGTGCAGTTTTTTCGGGAATTGCGTGCATCACCCCTTTTTGTGGCGTCGAGGTTCGCTTGACAAAGGACGATCAAAAGGCGCAATTGGAACATAACGTGAACATATATGAGAGAGTCGTCCAATCCTATTGCCATGTTGAGGCGCCGCATCGCCGGAATCTCCGGTGTGCACCAGGTCCACCAGGACGGGCGCTTCCCCACCGGGCATGATGCGCTCGATACAGCGCTAGGTGGCGGGCTGGCGCGCGGGCGGGTTCATGAGCTGTTCGCGGACGAACATAACGACGCCGCCAGCACGGCCGGATTTGCTGCGATGCTCGCGCTGCGTTCGCGTCATTCCGGCGCACCGATCCTGTGGCTCAGGACCGATGAGGCCGAACGACGTTGCGGACGACTTTACGCGCCGGGACTGGCCGAGCTGGGAGGCGATCCCGACGCCTTGCTGATCGCGCTCGCACCAAACCCGGCCGAGCTTCTCCGTGGCGCCGCAGATGCCGCACGATGCGTAGGTCTGGGAGCGCTGGTCGTCGAATGCTGGGGGCAATGCCCCGCGCTCGATCTTACCGCGAGCCGGCGACTGGCGCTTGCCGCCGAACAATCGGGGGTGACGGTGATCCTGCTCCGGATCGAGGCGCGCGCCATGCCGAGCGCGGCCGATACGCGCTGGGCGGTTCGCTCCGCTCAATCCGTCGCGCTCGAAGCCGATGCGCCCGGGCCGGCGTTGTTCGAAATCGAATTGTTACGCCGGCGCTCGGGTCCATCGGGCATGCGCTGGCGCGTGGAGTGGGACCGTGACCAATGTGTCTTCCGTGAACCGGCGCTATCTGGCGCTCTGGTTCCCCTTTCTACCCACGGATCGGCTGAGGCGCCGGCCGCCCGGGAACTGCGCCGCAGCGCCTGATGCGCCGCTGGCCTTTGTCGAAAAGATCAAGGGCGCGCTCAGGCTTTCGGCAGTGGACAGGCGTGCGCAGTCGCTTGGGCTTATGCCCGGCATCGCGCTTGCCGACGCACGCTCGCGCGTCCCCGATCTGCTCATTTTCGAGCGCGACGACCATGCCGATCAGGACTGGCTGGAGCGCATTGCCGGTGGTTGTACGCGCTATACGCCGATGGTGGCGCTCGATCCGCCCGACGGGCTGATCCTCGATATTGCGGGATGCGCGCACCTGTTTGGCGGTGAGCGCGCACTTGCGGCGGATCTCGAGGCCCGCTGCGCCGCGCTGGGGGTGACCTTGCGTCATGCGACTGCTGCCACCCCTGCCGCAGCGCATGCGCTTGCGCGCCATCAGACGCTGCCCGCACCCGACGAGGCAGCGGCCATTCGGCGGCTGCCCGTTGCGGCGCTTGAGCTTGCGCCAGAGGCGACGCAAGGGCTGATACGCGCGGGGCTGAAGACCATTGGCGATCTCGCATCGCGACCGATGGCTGCGATCGCTGCGCGCTTCGGAGGCGATGCTGTCGATGCATTGCGCCATCTGCTCGGCGAGGCCCACAGGCCGATTGCACCGCGCCATGCGCTACCGATGATTCTGGTCGAACGCCGTTTCGCGGAACCCATCGCACGTACCGAATATGCACTTGCCGTGCTCGGCGAACTCGTCGCCGAGGCAGCATGCCAGCTCGAGGAACGCAAATGCGGGGGCCGACGTTTCGAGGCGGCATTCTTCCGCAGCGACGGGCTCGCGCGTATGCTTGGCGTGGAAACGGGGCAGCCGACACGCGATCCCAGGCGCGTGATGCGGCTCTTCCGCGAAAGGATCGACGCGCTCTGCGATCCGATCGATCCGGGTTTCGGCTTTGATCTGATCCGGCTGGCTGTACCCGTAGTCGAGCCGTTGGCGGCCGCGCAGCTCAAGCTCGAAGGCGGCGCGGCCAACGAGGCGCAGGTCGCCGCGCTGATCGACCGGCTGAGCACAAGGCTGGGGCGCGGGCGCGTCCGTCGTTTCATATCGCACGACACCCATATTCCCGAACAGGCGCAACTCGCATTGCCCGCGGTCGAGACGGGCACGCCGACCTCCCTCTGGCCCGTTTCCATGCCCGGTGAGCCGCAGATGCGCCCGCTCCATCTGTTTGATCCGCCCCAACCGATCGAGGTGATCGCCGAGGTGCCCGACGGTCCGCCGCACCGTTTCCGCTGGCGACGCGCGCTGCATGAAGTCCGTCGTTTCGAAGGCCCCGAACGGATCGCAAGCGAATGGTGGCGCAGACGCGATGGCGCTACCGACAAGCCCGGCCTCACCCGCGACTATTACCGCGTCGAGGATGCGCGCGGCCGCCGCTTCTGGATCTTCCGCCACGGCCTGTACGAACAAAAGCCCGACCCCGGCTGGTACATGCACGGTCTGTTCGCATGAGCACGCGCTTCGCCGAACTGGTCGCCGCGACCAATTATTCCTTCCTGCGCGGCGCGTCGCCTCCATCGGATATGGTCGGCCATGCGATAGACCTCGGCATGACGGGCATCGGCATCGCCGATCGCAACACCGTTGCGGGCGTGGTGCGCGCGCACGTTGCGCTGCGCAAGGCTCGGCAGAAGCGGGGCGATCATATCGATTTCCGCCTGATCGTCGGCGCGCGGCTGGTCTTTGCCGACGGAACCCCCGACATCATCGCCTATCCGGCCACCCGCTATGGCTGGGGACGACTGACGCGGTTGCTGACGCTGGGCAATCTGCGCGCCGAAAAGGGCGACTGCATCCTGCGCTTCGACGACCTCCTCGTGCATTGCGAGGACCTGCTGCTGATCGCGATGGCCGACGAACAGCACGAGTTCGTGCTGCGCCGGCTCGCGCGCGAACGCCCGGACGCGGTGTGGCTGGGCGCGACTATGCTGCGCCAGGGCCGCGACCACCGGGTGCTGGCGAGCCGAATGCAGCTCGCCGCGCGCACGGGAATCCCCCTGATCGCCACCAATGATGCGCTTTACACCGCGCCCGAACAGCGTCCGCTCCACGATATCGTCACCTGCATCCGCGAGGGCGTCACGATCCGCAACGCGGGCCGGCTGCTCGCGGCCAACGCCGAACGCCATCTGAAAGCCCCCGAGGAAATGGCGCGGCTGTTCCGCGATTGCCCCGAGGCCGTCGCCGAGACTTGCAGGTTGCTCGAGCGCATCTCTTTCACGCTCGACGACCTGCGCTACGAATATCCCCACGAGCCCGTGCCCGAGGGCTGGAGCCCGCAGGACTGGCTCGAACATATGGTGATGGCCGAAGCGCATCGACGCCATCCCAAGGGCATTCCAGCGCGCTGCTGCGAGGTGCTGGACGAAGAATTCGGCCTCATCCGCAAATGCGGCTTCGCCTGCTATTTCCTGACCGTCCACGACATCGTGAACTTCGCGAAGACCAGTACACCGCCGATTCTCTGTCAGGGGCGTGGATCGGCGGCCAATTCGCTGGTCTGCTATCTGCTGGGCATCACCGCGATCGACCCGATCGAAAACAACCTGCTCTTCACCCGCTTCCTTTCCGAGGAGCGCGGAGAGCCCCCCGATATCGACGTAGATTTCGAGCACGAGCGCCGCGAGGAGGTGATGCAATATGTCTATCGCCGCTACGGTCGCGCGCGCGCGGGGATCGCCGCGACGGTGATCCATTACCGCTCGCGCAGCACGATCCGCGAGGTCGGCAAGGCGCTGGGGCTATCCGAGGACGTGACCGCGCAGCTCGCCAATACAAGCTGGGGCAGTTATGCGAGCGAGATTCCGGATCAGCGCTACGCCGAGGCGGGGCTCGATCTCGCCAATCCCGAGATTGCGCGGCTGAAGGCGATCGTGGAGCAACTCCTCGAATTTCCACGCCACCTTTCGCAGCATGTCGGCGGCTTCGTGCTCACCGAGGACCGGCTCGACGAGACCGTCCCGATCCACAATGCCGCGATGGATGACCGCACCTTCATCGAATGGGACAAGGACGATATCGACGCGCTCGGGCTGATGAAGGTCGATGTGCTTGCGCTGGGCATGCTCACCTGCATCCGCAAGAGCTTCGACCTGCTGCGCGAACAGGAACTTGGCGATTACCAGCTGAGATCGCTGCAGGAGACCGATCCCGCAGTCTACGACATGCTCTGCAGGGGCGACAGCATCGGCGTCTTCCAGGTCGAAAGCCGCGCGCAGATCAACATGCTGCCGAGGCTGCGCCCGCGCGAATTCTACGATCTCGTCATCCAGGTCGCGATCGTGCGCCCGGGACCGATCGAGGGTGACATGGTCCATCCCTATTTGCGGCGGCGCAATGGCGAGGAACCCGCGATCGTACCCTCTCCCCGCGCGCCCTACCCGGCCGATGAACTCAGGAACGTTCTCGACAAGACCTTCGGCGTGCCGCTGTTTCAGGAACAGGCGATGAAGCTCGCGATCGTGGCTGCGAACTTCACCCCCGACGAAGCCAATGGCCTGCGCCGCGCGATGGCGACCTTCCGCAATGTCGGGACGATCCACGAATATCGCGACAAGCTGATCAACGGCATGGTCGCGCGCGGCTATGAGCCCGATTTCGCGGCACGCTGCTTCAAGCAGATTGAGGGTTTCGGCAGCTATGGCTTTCCCGAGAGCCATGCCCAGTCCTTCGCCAAGCTCGTCTATGTCTCGGCGTGGATCAAATGCCATCATCCGGCTGTGTTCACCTGCGCGCTGCTCAATTCCCAGCCCATGGGCTTCTACGCGCCCGCGCAGCTCGTCCGCGACGCGCGCGAACATGGCGTCGAGGTGCGCGGCGTCGACATCAATGCAAGCGGCTGGGACAATAGCCTTGAACACCGCGACGCTGGCCAGCTCGCGCTCAGGCTGGGCTTCCGCCAGATCGAGGGGTTTCGAGAGGATTGGGCGAATGCACTGGCCGGCGCTCGTGGCTCCGGCTTCACGCAGATCGAGCAACTGGCGCAACGCGCGGGCCTTCCCTCGCGCGCGCTGCGTCTTCTTGCCGACGCCGATGCTTGCGGCTCGATCGGGCTCGGCCGACGCAACGCGCTATGGGAGGCGCGGCGCACGCCGCAGGGCGCGTTGCCGCTCTTCGCCGCGGCGCACGCAGCCGAACTGGCCGAAGAACCCGATGCCGATCTACCCGAAATGCTGCCGGTCGACCATGTCCTCACCGACTACCAGATGACGCGCCTGTCGCTCAAAGGCCATCCCATGACCTTCCTGCGCAGCGATTTCGTGCGCGAGGGCGTGTTGAGCTGCGCCGACACTGCTGCTGCGCGCAACGGCGCGCTGGTGCGGACTGCGGGCATCGTCCTGATCCGTCAGCGCCCGGGCAAGGGCAATGCGATCTTCATCACGCTCGAGGATGAGACGGGGATCACCAACGTGCTGCTCTGGGCGCGGCAGTTCGAACGCTATCGTCGTGCGGTGATGTCGGCACGACTGATGCTCGTCGAGGGCGAGGTCCAGCGCAGCAAGGAGGGCGTCATCCACCTGATGGCCAACCGCGTGCACGATCGCACCGCTATGCTCGACGGGCTTTCGGAAGGCCCGCCCGTCCGCCCCGAACTCGCACATGCCGATGAGGTGACGCACCCCCAGATCCCGCGCGGCCACAGCCATCCGCGCAATGTGCGGATTTTGCCCAAATCACGCGATTTTCATTGACCTTGCCCGGCGAGGTGCCGCGCCATTTTTGCATCGGGAAAACCCCGGATTTAAAGCGATGCGCTGCCGGATTACGATCGCCAGCAACGGCATGGCGATTGTGCCTTCGTCGTTACAACATTCGCTGGTCGAGCAAGCGGTCCAGCCACGACATGTCCGGGAGATCTCGATGGCGGCGGCGGAAACGGGTTCAGCACATAAGCGGCACGCGCTGCCCAGCGACATGGGTGAGATGCGCACTGTCATGGCGGCCGATCGCACGCTGATGGCGTGGATCCGCACCTCGCTGTCGATGCTCAGCTTCGGCTTCACGATCTACAAGTTTCTGGACGCTCTGGCGGAGCACAATGAAATCGCTGCCTCGCACAGCCCCCAGCGCGTGGGCTTGTTCCTGGCAGGCATGGGCACGGCAGCGATGGTGCTTGGAACGATCAGCTACTGGACGACACTCAGGGATCTGAACAGGGTCGAGGAGTTCAGGCTGGGGCGCCCCGTCCTGATAATGGCACTCGTCATGTCGTTTGCCGGCATTGCGCTGTTCGTCAGCATTGCCGGCAGGCTCGTCTAGCGTCCAACGGGAGCCGCGCGGCCGATCTCTGGCGAGGCGCGATCTATGCCCGCTTGCGCCAATCCGGCGCCCCGACAACTGCCGGCCCAGCCATCTCGGTCGCCGCCAATCGACTTCGGCGACGATCGGCGTGGACCTCCGCACGCGCGAGCAGCACGGCAAGATCCTCACGACTGACGTCGAAGGTTTCGCCCAGTTCCTCAAGCGCCTTGTCGATATCGTCCAGCAACACTCCGGCCGCTGGCGCGGGCGGCAGTTCTTTCCACATCACGGGCACGGCGCGATGCGGATAGGAGTGGCCCGAATAGCGGTGGAAGAACCACCCGATCAGGACGAGGGCCAGAGAGTTCACGACGACCGGTGCGGCAACGACGATATGATCGGCGGCGGTCAGCATGTCGCTACTGCCCAATACGACGCTCAGCGCCACAGCCCCGCCCGGCGGATGAAGACAGCGCAGCACGGACATCGCAAGAATGGCGCCGGAAACCGCGAGCCCGGCCTCGACCAATGGCCCGGCATCGAGATGCGCGATCGCAATGCCCACCGTCATCGACACGATATTGCCGCCGATGATCGACCAGGGCTGCGCCAGAGGGCTCGACGGCACGGCGAACAGAAGCACCGCCGATGCGCCGATCGGCGCAATCAGCGTGACCGATGCGAGTGGTGACATCTCGACGCAGGTGATTGCCGCAAGCGCGATGCCGATAAAGGCTCCGAGACAGGCGATCAGCCTGTCGCGCAGACTGGCGCCCGCCAGCAATGGCCCGAACAACAGATGCGACAGATCTTTCATGGTGGCGCCCGATACATGTGTCGCCACCGCTCGTCTGGGGTCATGTCGGAAGGCCGCCGCTCAATATGGCGGATCAGCCCCGGAGCGAAGCCAGAAAGGCTAACAGCGTTGCAACTTATTGTTCGATCCCGCCGGTGCCATGGGCGGCCGGGTTGAAGGGACGCGACCTTCAGGTCGCGGAGCATCGTTGCTGTTGGAAAAATTGGCGCGCCCGGAACGATTCGAACGTCCGACCCTCAGATTCGTAGTCTGATGCTCTATCCAGCTGAGCTACGGGCGCGCGGTGTGGAGGGGCTCTTACGGGGCAAGCGCAGGTAGCGCAAGTCCGTTGCAGCCATTTTCTTGCGCGTTTAGGTAACGGACATGAAAAAAATCCGCGTCTCCGCATTCGTCCTCCCATATCTGCTCGTTGGCTGCGCCACCGAAGGCGCGGATTCCCCTTCGCTTGCGCCGCGCCCGATCGAACAGCGCACCGATGCGATCGAGACGCCGGAACCTGCTCCGCCAGCGCCCGCCGATGCGGCGCTCAAAGCCGATCTGGGCCGGTTGCTCAAGCAGGCGCGCGACGGGGAATCGGCCTTTGCGGCCATTCTCGGCCAGACCGAACGCGCCGTCACCGCCGCGCGTGGCGCCGCCGCCGCATCCGAATCATGGATTGCTGCGCAACAGCAGCTTTCTGCGCTGGACGGCGCGCGCGCTCCGACCGCGGCCGCACTGGCAGAACTCGACTCGCTCTATGTCGCGCTCGCCGACAAGGCGACGCAGGACGCCAGGGTAGGCGGCATAGAGGAGGCATTCGCCGCGCGTGGCGAGGTCGAATCGCTCAACAACCGGCAGATCGCGCGGCTCGCAGCGCTTCAGGCGGCGCTCAGCAACCCTTGATCTCGGCCTTGTGCGCCTTGGCGAGCATCACATAGCCCCCCACGCCCAGCAGATTGCCCGCCACCTGCTCTTCGGTGAGCGTGCGCATCAGTTTGGCGGGGCGCCCGCCCCACATCTCATTTGCGCCGATCGACTTGTGCGGGGTCAGCATGCCACCCGCGGCGAGCATGCCGCCCGATTCGATGACCGTGCCGTCCATCGCGATCGCACCCAGCCCTACAAAACCGCGATCCCTGACTGTCGTGCCGTGGAGCATCGCCATATGGCCGACAAGGACGTCGTCGCCTATGATGGTCGGGTAGCCACCGGTGCCCGTGCGACCCGAATCGCAATGGATGACCGTGCCATCCTGGATATTCGAGCGCGCGCCGATGCGGATGAAATTCACGTCGGCCCTGAGCACGCAATTGTACCAGATGCTCGCCTCGGGCCCGATCTCGACATCGCCGATCAGACGGACGCCGGGCGCGACAAAGGCGGAAGGGTCGATCTTCGGGGTCTTCCCGTTGAAGGGAATGATGCTCACGCCTTCCATTGATCGCTCCCGATTCTGTAGATGATTGTCGGATTGAGCTCCGGGCCATAGCGCGGATCGACGAAGTCCAGATCCGTGCGCCGCTCCATGCCCAATCGCTCCATCAGCCGCCATGAACCCGCATTGCCCTGTACCGTAAGCGCCACCACAAAGGGCGCGCCAAGCACGTCGAAGGCGTAGTCGAGCGAGGCGATCGCCGCCTCGCGCGCATAGCCCTTGCCCCATGCATCCTCGCGCAGCCGCCAGCCGATCTCGAAGCTCCCTGTGAGATCGCTGCCCTCCGAATTGAAGCGCTTCAGCCCGCAAAAGCCGAGCAGTTCGCCGTCATCCTTGCGCTCTACGATCCAGAAGCTGTGGCCGTGTTCCGCCTGCGAGGCGGTGATGCGCTGATACGCCGCTTCATAATCCGCGCGCGTCTGCACTCCGCCTAGCCAGCGCATCACCGCGGGCGTGTTGAGATGCGCCATGAAGGCGTCGATATCGGCCTCGTCCCATGTGCGCAGCATGAGCCGCTCGGTCTCGGCGATGATCGCGCCCATTGTTTCTCCGATGTCCGACTCGTCTCACTTTACGAGTAGCGGCAATATGCTGGAGAAGTCATCCGTCCAAGGCCGGATGTCCGGCCGGGATCGCAATGTTCGCCAATCTGGATCGTCCGCGGAGAGGCGCGTAATGGTGTCGGCGTCGGGCGAAAGCGCGACCCAGTGCGACACCGCGCTGAAATAGCGACGCTGCGCCTCGGCATCGGGGCGATAGTCGAGCCGCCGCGCATGCCACTGCGGCATCGCGGTTACCGCCAGCATGGGTTCCAGATCCAGATAGTGATTGGAAATGTGAACCATGATCAGCCCGTTGGGCGCAAGGACGCGGCGATAGCTTTCAAGTGCCTCGCGCGTCAGCAGGTGCGCCGGAATCGCATCCGATGAAAAGGCGTCGAGAACCAGAAGATCAAGACTGCCCGGAGCCGCTGCAGCAAGCGTCAGCCGGGCATCCCCGATATCAACCGGTACGTCGGGCGTGCAGCGCGAGAGAAAGCTGAACTGCCCTGAATCACGAGCGATCCGCACGACTTCCGGATCAATCTCATAGAAACGCCATGCCTGTCCGGGTCTCGCATAACAGGCGAGCGTGCCGGCGCCGAGCCCGACCACGCCGATGCGGGCGTGAGGACCGAAGAGTGGCTCGACATGCGTCATTGCACGGCCGATGCCCGAAGCCCGGGCGTAATAGGCGCTGGGCTCGGTCTCGTCGCCCTGTCGCAGCGACTGGATGCCGTGGACGGTTGTGCCGTGCGAAATCTGGCGTTTGTCGCCGGCGCTTTCCGTGATGGTGTAGACGCCGAAATAGCTCCGGCTGCGCAGTTCACCGCGGAGAGAAAGCTGGATCGACTGGAGGCCGCCCCAGATCAGGAGCGATGCGGCGACGGTCGCGGTGAACGCGACCGGATTTCCAATCGCGATGAAGCCAAGCACGTACAGCGTCGTCATCGCCAGCGCGCCGATCAAACCACTGCCCTGAAACACCGTCACTGACATCACCGCGACCGATGCGAGCAGCGCTACCAGCAACGTCATGATCCTCCGCCGCTGTCCTGTTCCCCACAGCCGGCCCAACCTCGCGGTCAGGGCGTGTTGCGGCACCAGCAACGCCGCCGCCAGTATCAGCAGCGGATGCTCATAGGTCCAGTCGAAGACGACGGGCGCGATCAGCGCCGCGAACAGCCCGCCGACCACACCCCCGACTGACATCGCAAGGTAGAATCCGGTCAGGCGATCCGCTGCCGGGCGCAGACGATACATCTGGGTGTGCAGCGCGGTGGCGACGACAAAGAGCAGCGCCAGCCCAAGGCCCGCTGCGACCAGCGGGTCATAGGGATTCGCGATCGCCATGCCGCCGAAAACAAGGATCACGAAGGGCCCAAGTCGCGTCACCATATCGGCTAGCCCGCGCCTCTCGGCAAATGCCACGCTGAAGCTCAGCAGATAGAGACCGAGCGGGATCACCCAGAGCAATGGCATCGCCACGATATCGGTGGTCATATGCGTGGTCGTCGAAAGCATCAGCCCCGACGGCACCGCGGAAAGGAGTACCCAGTGGAGTTGCCGCCGACGCCCCGGT
Source organism: Sphingomonas sp. LaA6.9 (assembly GCF_022601895.1). Lineage (GTDB taxonomy): Bacteria > Pseudomonadota > Alphaproteobacteria > Sphingomonadales > Sphingomonadaceae > Sphingobium_A. Next base: position 37,800 of record NZ_JAKVIO010000001.1, on the reverse strand, counting down.
CGTACGCTCGGCTGCGCCGACGCCACCGGTTCGCCGGGCGACCCGGCGCGCGGCAGCAACAGCGCACAGGCGACAACCAGCACGCCAAGCGCCGCATAGCCCGTGCTCCAGAGCCAGCTCTGTTGCGCAAGCGTCATCCGCGGCTCGACGATCAGGGGATAGGCGATCAGCCCGCCGAAGCTCCCCAGATTGGAGGCCGCGTAAAGCGCATAAGGATCCCGCCCCCCGCTCGCGATACCGTACCAGCGCTGCATGAGCGGTGCCTGCGCCGCGACCGCGAAGAAGAGCGGCCCGATCGAGAGCGCAAGCAGCCACGGCACCCACAGAACCGGGCTGGCATCGGCGGGCGGGTTCGTCGCGGCAAGCCCGATGGGCAGCCAGAGCGCGGCGGCGGCGAGCAACGCGACATGGATCATCGCCTGTCGTACGGGGCGAAACCGACCAAGCGCGTGCGCATAGGCATAGCCGCCCAGCAGCAGCGCCTGATAGACCAGCATGGCGCTGTTCCATACCGCCGGCGCGCCGCCAAGCCGTGGCAAGGCCATCCGCGCGATCATCGGCTGGACGAGGAACAGCAGGAAGGATCCGGTCAATATGGTGGCGAGGAAGACGGCCCCGCCGATGCGGAAGCGCGTCATTGCCGGTGCCGCAGCCAATGTTGCCACTCGTTCCCCCGTCATGCCGGCCAATACAAACCGTCTAACAGGGCTATGGTTAATATCCCGTTCGCTTTAACCCCAACTCAGCGCTGAAGCAGTCGCGCGGCGTGGGCTGCGTGATAGGTGAGCACGCCCGAACAGCCCGCGCGCTTGAACGCCATCAGTGTTTCCAGAACCATCGCGTCGCGATCGGCGGCGCCCGCGGCGACGGCGGTCTCGATCATCGCGTATTCGCCCGACACCTGATAGGCGAAGACGGGCACCTGGAAGGTGTCCTTCACGCGGCGGATGATGTCGAGATAGGGCAACCCCGGCTTCACCATCACGCTGTCCGCGCCCTCGATCAGATCGGCCTCGACCTCGCGCAGCGCCTCCTCGGCATTGGCGGGATCCATCTGATAGGTCTTCTTGTCGCCCTTCAGCAGCCCCCGCGAACCTACCGCATCGCGGAAGGGACCGTAGAATGCCGAGGCGTATTTGGCCGAATAGGCCATGATCTGGACGTTGACGAAGCGCTCGTCCTCGAGCGCCTCGCGGATCGCGCCGACGCGGCCGTCCATCATGTCGGAGGGCGCGATGATGTCCGCGCCCGCGCGCGCCTGGTTGAGCGCCTGTTTTACCAGGACCTCGCTTGTCTCGTCGTTGAGCACATAGCCGGCTTCATCGACCAGCCCGTCATGGCCGTGCGCGGTATAGGGATCGAGCGCGACGTCGGTAAGGATGCCGATCTCGGGCACGGCATCCTTGATTGCGCGCGTCGCGCGGCACATCAGATTGTCGGGATTGAGCGCCTCGGCGCCATCCTGGCTGCGCAGCCCGTGCGGCGTGTTGGGAAACAGCGCGAGGCACGGAATGCCAAGGTCATGCGCTTCGCGCGCACGCTCGACCATCAGGTCGACCGACCAGCGCGACACGCCGGGCAGGCTCGCCACCGGCTCCTCCTGCCCCTGCCCTTCGCAGACGAAGAGCGGCCAGATCAGATCGGCGGGGGTCAGCACCGTCTCGGCGTGGAGCGCGCGGCTCCAGGCGGTGGCACGGGGACGACGAAGGCGGAGCGCGGGGAAGGATGCAGTCATGGCGCTACGCTTTCGACCATCGCGCGAGTCGGTGCAAGTTGCTTGCGCCAACAGCGAATTTGACGCGTTATGCGCGCGATGCGCACCATTCGTTCCGCGGCCCTGATCGTCAACGCCAAGTCGCGCAAGGGTCGCAAGCTCTTTCGCAGGGCGCGCGAACTCGCAAAGAGGCTCGATTTTCCGGTCAAGGCCTATGCCGTGCGCAAGCCAACCATGCTCGACGCAACGGTCAGGCGCGCGCTCGACGAGAATCCCGATCTGCTGATCCTCGGCGGCGGCGACGGGACGATCAGCGGCCTCGTCGACCATCTTGTCGGGCACGGCGCCGCGCTCGGCGTACTGCCGCTGGGGACCGCCAACAGCTTCGCGCGCACGCTCGGCATCCCGCTCGACCTCGAGGGTGCGATGGACGTGATCCGCACGGGTCATTTCCGGCGAATCGACCTCGGCAGGATCGACGGCGACTATTTCGCCAACTGCGCCGCGATCGGAATCTCTCCGCTGATCGCCGAGACCGTGCCGCACGGGCTGAAGGCATGGCTCGGGCGCTTCGGCTATCTGCTCTGGGCGAGCTGGCAGTTCTTCCACTTCAAGCCGTTCACGCTGATCGTCGGCGAAGGGGCGGATGCCAAAAGATTGAAAGTGGTCGAGGTGCGCATCGCAAATGGCGGCCACCATGGCGGCACCGAACTGGTCGACGACGCCCGACCCGACAGCGGCGAGATTGTGGTCCAGGCGGTGACGGGTCATGTGAAGCGCCACCTGATCTGGAACTGGTTTACCAGCTTCTTCCGGCTGGAAGCGCGCAAGGAAACGGTCGAGAGTTTCGCCGGGCAGCGGCTGCACATCGCGACCGAACCGCCGCTCGCCATCTCGATCGACGGCGAGGTGCTGGCGAAGACACCCGTCACCGCGACGATCGCCGCGGGGATCATCGAGGTGGCGGCGCCGCCGCCCCGATCCGCGCCTTAGATTCACGAATCCGCCTCTTAGATTCACAAACTTCTCACAAAGCGCCATGTCGATCCTTCCCCGCCACGAGGCCGGCATAACGAGCCGGGCGCGGAACATGACATGAACATGATGTGTAGGACAGCGGCGGCGCGATGTGCGGCACGGGGCTGAGCGGACTGGCGGCTGGCGGCCCTGAGATCGACCACCGGCGAGAGCATCACCGCGCAGGCGAGCGAACGATCGCTTCCAGACAGGGACCGCGATGGCGCGTTGACCGAGATCGGGTGCACGCAGCCCTTTCGCGTTAGACGTCGGGACACACCGCATTGCCGGCGTTAGCCCTCAATCCCGCTGGCGGGATCCGCCACCGCGACCGGTGCTGCTCCTCTCGCCCGAACGTGCGCGCGCCGACATGCCCCTGCCCTCGCCGCGCTCGACGCGCTGCGGCTGCGCACGCACTGCCTCGCTGCGCTGGCGCCCTGGGGACCGGTCGACACCGCGGCCCGGATCGGCGCGGTCCTGAGCACGCGGATCGCGACGGAAGCCGCCCCGATCCTGCCTGCTCACCGCAGATCGGTCTACGCCGCGGCCGGGGTTGGCAAAATCCTCGGCGCGCAGGTCACGCCTGGCATCGCCTCGGTCGCGGCGGAAATCGCGCCGGTCTTCGCCGCGCCATGCCGGACGACCGTCGGCGCGGCCGGGATTGGCGAGATCCCCCGCCTGCAGGTCACGACGGTAACCGCGCCAGTTTTCGCGCGGCCCGTCGTCATTGCCGCGCCATGCATGCCGGCGGCCTTCCCAGTGGCGGCGATGCCCGTCGGACCAGCGATGGCGATGGCCCTTGCGGTCATAAACATAATAACCGGCGCCCGGATAATAGAAGCCGTCATACCATCCATAATGGCGGGGATAATAATCGTCATAATACCAGGGGTCGTACCACCCGCCCGTGCCATAGCCGACCGAAACGCCGCCATAGCCATAGCCGTCATCATAGGCGCAGCCCGCGAGGCCCGCGGAGGCGGCAATGATCAGTACGAAGGTACGAAGGCGCGCCATATGCATGGGACTTCTCCAGCCATCCCCTGTCTTGCAAAGATGGTGGGCAATACGCGCTGAATACGGTCTGAACCGTTCGCGACAGGAAAGGCCGTGCGCTGAACGGGATAGGGCGTGGGGTTCAGAGCCTGATCGGTTGAAGTGGAAGCGTGAATCAGGCTCTATTCAAGGTCTAGTCGCCTTCGAAGGCGATCAGGCTGTGCGTCTCGACGCCGGCGTCGCGCAGTCGCGCCGCGCCGCCGAGATCGGGCAGGTCGATCACGAACAGCGCGCCCGCGACGACGCCGCCGTGATTGCGGATGAGCTCGGCGGTGGCCAGCACCGTGCCGCCCGTCGCGATCAGGTCGTCGACGATCAGGACGCGCGTCGCGGGCTGGAGGTCGTGCGCGTGCATCTCGAGCCGGTCGGTGCCGTATTCGAGCGCGTAATCGACGCCGACGGGCGTTCCGGGAAGCTTGCCGGGCTTGCGGATGGGAAGGATGCCGACGCCAAGCGCCTTGGCAAGCGCGGCGCCGAAAAGGAAGCCACGCGCCTCGACCGCGGCGATCAGGTCGAGCCGGAGCGGCTCGGCAACGGTCACAAGACGGTCGATGCAAACGGAAAAGCCTGCCCCGTCAAGGAGCAGGCTTGTGATATCCCGGAACTGGATCCCCGGCTTCGGAAAGTCGGGGATGGTCCGGATGAGCGCCTTCAGATCGTCATTGCCGCTGAAGGCGCTCATCGGCCGTGGTCTCTCAGTGCTTCTTGTCGCGCCAGATGTTCTGGTACGCCATGTAGGTCAGAACCGTGAGGAACAGCAGGAAGATCAGAACCGTGAGACCCGTGCTGTGACGGCTCTCCAGCTTGGGCTCCGCGGTCCAGGTGAGGAATGCCGAGACGTCCTTCGCCATCTGGTCGACGGTCGGTTTGGTGCCGTCCGAATAGCTGACCTGACCTTCGCTGGTGAGCGGCGGCGCCATCGCGAGGTTGAGGTTCGCGAAATACGGGTTGTAGTGCAGGCCAGCGCCGGTCTTGGAGTCGGGGAACTCCTTAAGAAGCTCCGCCGGCTGGTTCTGGAAGCCCGTCAGCAGCGAGTAGACGTAATTCGAGCCGTCGTGACGCGCCTTGGTGAGTAGCGAAAGATCGGGCGGCAGTGCGCCGGCATTGCCCGCACGCGCCGCGACTTCGTTCGCGAAGGGTGCCGGAATGCGATCGGCGGGGATCGACTTGCGCGTCGCCGCTTCACCCGTTTCGGGGTTGATCGACGGCGTTTCGACCGCCCATTCGCTCGCGATGGTCTTCACCTGGCCCTCGGAATAGCCGAGATCCTGGAGGTCGCGGAAGGAGACGAGGCGGAGCGAGTGGCACGCCGCGCAGACTTCCTTGTAGACCTGAAAACCACGCTGGAGCTGGCCACGGTCATATTTGCCGAGCGGGCCGTTGAACGACCAGTCGATCTTCTTGGGGTGAAGGTGGAACTCGTGCTCCGCGGTCGGCTGCGGCGGTTCCTTCACATAGGCTACCGCACCCCAGAGGAGCGACCAGAGCAGGACCCCGACAAAGCCGAGGCCGACGAGAAATCCGATAGGACGGACCATGTTGCGTGTACCCCTTATTCGGCCGGTGCGAGGGCGGCTTCGCCCGTCGACTGCCCGTGCTTAGCCAGCACGGCTTCGGTGATGGAATTCGGCAGCGGAAGCGGCCGTTCGATCCGCGAGATGATCGGGATGATGATCAGGAAGTGCGCGAAATAGTACGCCGACGCGATCTGCGAGATCATCACATAGGGCTCTTCAGCCGGCGCACCGCCGCAATAGCCGAGCACGGCGATGCAGGGGACGAGACCGAACCAGAAGAACTTCTTGAACACCGGACGATAACCACCCGAACGCACGGGCGACTTGTCGAGCCAGGGCAGGAAGAACAGCAGCAGGATCGACGCGAACATCGCGATCACGCCCCAGAGCTTCGCGGGCAGGATGAAGTCGACGGTGAAGGCGCGCAGGATCGCGTAGAAGGGCCAGAAATACCATTCGGGCACGATATGCGCGGGCGTCGAAAGCGGGTTGGCCGGGATATAATTGTCCGGGTGGCCGAGCGCGTTGGGCGCGAAGAAGAGCAGCACCGCAAACACGATCAGGAACACGCCGAGGCCGAGACCGTCCTTCGCCGTATAGTAGGGGTGGAAGGGAACGGTGTCCTGCGGCCCCTTCACGTCGACGCCGGTCGGGTTGTTCGAACCCGGAATGTGCAGCGCCCAGATGTGAAGGATGACCACGCCCACGATCACGAAGGGCAGCAGATAGTGGAGCGAGAAGAAGCGGTTGAGCGCGGCGTTATCCGGCGCGAAACCACCGAGCAGCCAGGTCTGGATCGGCTCGCCGACCAGCGGGATTGCACCGAACAGGCCGGTGATCACCTTGGCGCCCCAGAAGCTCATCTGACCCCAGGGAAGGACATAGCCCATGAAGGCGGTCGCCATCATGAGGAGGAAGATGACGAGGCCCAGCAGCCACACCATCTCGCGCGGAGCCTTGTAGGATCCGTAATAAAGGCCGCGGAAAATGTGGACATAGACGACGATGAAGAACATCGATGCGCCGTTGGCGTGCGCATAGCGCAGCAGCCAGCCCGAGTTCACGTCGCGCATGATGTGCTCGACCGAATCGAACGCCACCAGCCCGTTGGCCGCATAGTGCATCGCAAGCACGATGCCGGTGACCAGCTGGATGACCAGCGCGGCGCCCGCGAGGACGCCGAAATTCCACCAGTAGTTCAGGTTGCGCGGCACCGGATAACCGGGACCCGTCGCATTGTAGATCAGCCGCGGAATCGGCAGCTTTTCGTCCATATAGCGCATGAAGGGATGCTTCGGCGCATATTGCTCAGCCCAGGGAAAGCCCATCTCTATCTACCCCTCAACCGACCTGAACGACGGTATCTGTCGTGAATGCATATTCCGGCACCTCGAGATTCTTCGGGGCCGGGCCTTTGCGGATGCGACCCGCGGTGTCGTAGTGCGAGCCATGGCAGGGGCAGAAATATCCGCCGAACTCGCCCTTGATCTCACCCTCGCCCGCGCCCAGCGGCACGCAGCCCAGGTGCGTGCAGACGCCCATGGTGATGAGCCACTGCTGCTTGCCTTCCTTGGTGCGCTCCACGAGTGTCTCAGGATCGCGCAGCGCGTCAAGCGCCACCGCATCGGCCTCCGCGATTTCCTTCTCGGTCAGGTGACGCACGAAAAGCGGCTGCTTGCGGAAGATCGTCTTGATCGCCTGGCCAGGCTGGATCTGCGAGATGTCGACCTCGATCGAGGCCAGCGCCAGCACGTCGGCCGACGGATTCATCTGGTTGACGAGCGGCAGGACCACAGCGGCCGTGCCAACGCCGGCGAAACTCACCGCCGCGATATTGATGAAGTCCCGGCGCCTGACGCCCTCGTCGGAGGGGGCGGCCTCGGCCGGTCCGGTTGTTTCAAGCGTAGCCATTCACCTGCCCTTGCGCTTCGAATCGAATTGCCGAGGCCAGCGGCTCATTGCCGTTGAGCAAATAACCAGACCCCTGCACGACCGCCCTCGTGCCCTATTACGGGTCTCCCGGCGGTTCACGCGCCTGATAGCCAAGGAATCATCAAAAAGCCAACAGCCAATTTGACCGGCTTGTGACGCAGCGCGCCGCTGCTTAAGGCGAGCGCCATGCGGATCGCGCTCTATCAGCCAGAGATCGCCGGAAACGTGGGCGCAATCCTGCGTCTTTCGGCGTGTTTCGGCGTGCCCGTCGATATCATCGAACCCTGCGGATTCGCCTTTTCGGACAAGCGACTCGCGCGCGCGGGAATGGATTACGCCGCCGAGGCCGAAATCAGGCGCCATGCCGACTGGGATGCATTCGAATCTGTCCGCACAGGACGGCTTGCGCTGATGACGACACGGGGCAGCGTTTCGCTCTATGACGCCGCCTTCCGCCCCGACGATATCATCCTGCTGGGCTCCGAGGGCGCGGGCGTGCCGGATGCGGTGCACGAACGCGCCGACCTGCGCATCCGCATCCCGCTGCGCGCAGGCTTCCGCTCCTTGAATGTCGGCATGTCGGCCGGCATCGCGCTCGCCGAGGCGCTCAGGCAAACGAAAGGCTTACCCCAATGATCGAGCTCGATTCCGAACAACAGGCCGCGCGCGACTGGTTCGAACGCCTGCGCGACAGTATCTGTGCGGAGTTCGAGGCGATCGAGCGCGAAGCCGGCAGCGACGCCGCCTTTGACTATATCGCATGGGATCGCACCGACCCGAGCGGCGAACCCGGCGGTGGTGGCGTGCGCGGCGTGATGAAGGGCCGCGTGTTCGAAAAGGTCGGCGTCAACGTCTCGACCGTCGGCGGCAGCCTCGACGGCGACTTCGCCAAGACCATACACGGGGCGGCAGAGGATCCCGGTTTCTTCGCGACGGGCATCAGTCTGGTCGCGCACATGGCCAACCCGCACGTGCCCGCGGTCCACATGAACACGCGCTTCCTCGTCACGACAAAGCGATGGTTCGGCGGCGGCGCCGATCTCAACCCGCCCATTCCCTATGACGAGGATACGCGCGACTTCCACGCGCGGCTGAAGACGGCGTGCGATGCGCATGACCCGGCGCATTATCCGCGCTTCAGCAAATGGGCCGACGACTATTTCTACATCCCGCACCGCCAGGTGCATCGCGGCGTCGGCGGCATTTTCTACGATCACCTCGAAGGTGATTTCGACGCCAATTTCGCGTTCACCCGCGCGGTCGGCGAGGCGTTTCTCGACATCTTCCCGCAGATCGTGCGGCGGCGCATGGGCATGTCGTGGACAACCACCGAAAAGGCGCAGCAGCTCGAATGGCGTGGACGTTATGCCGAGTTCAATCTCGTCTATGACCGGGGCACGCTGTTCGGCCTGAAGACCGGCGGCAATATCGACGCGATCCTGATGAGCCTGCCCCCGGAGGCGACATGGGGCTGAGCGCGGTTCCCAAGGGGCAGGTCGCGGCGATCGTCACCTCGCTCGAAATGCTGACGCCTCCCGCGCGCAAGCCCCTGCCCGCCTCCCCGCTGCGTCTCGAACGCTGGAAGGCGCCACCGGTCGAGAAATATCGCGCGCTGTTCCGCCGTATCGGCGAGCCCTGGCTGTGGTTCTCGCGACTGATCATGGACGATGCGCGCCTGATCGACATCATCCATGACGAACGCGACGAGATCTATGCCGTGGTCGACGCGCAGGGCATCGAGGTCGGCATCCTGGAACTCGATTTTCGCGAGGAAGGTCAGTGCGAGCTGGGCTTTTTCGGGCTGGTGCCCGAGCTGTCGGGCAAGGGCCATGGCCGCTGGCTGATGGCGCAGGCCATGGCGCTGGGCTGGCGCAAGGGCGTGAAGCGACTGTGGGTGCATACGTGCACGCTCGATTCCCCCGGTGCGCTGAATTTCTACCGCCGCGAGGGCTTCGTCCCGTTTGCGCGCTCGGTCGAGACCTTCGACGATCCCCGCCTCCACGGCTGGCTGCCGCGCGAAGCTGCGCCGCATATTCCGATCATCGAGGGGTGACACGCAGACGGCGCTATGTCGTGAAGCCACCCAATGCTGGACGATCAACAGGATCGATGCGGCTCCCAAAAGCCGACAACTTTTATCGTCTCGGCCAAGTCTGAAATGGCCCCGGCAAACCTCCGACGGACCCAAAAATTAACGACCTCATCTGCAAAATGAGTAAGTTGGCCGATAAATGCGCCGCTTAACGTTTTGCGGAGAAGTGCCTTGGACCGGAAATCCTTCTTGCCGCTAGTGTTGCTGTCGTTGGCAGCCGCCACAACAGCAGGAGCGGTGCCTCTGGCACAGGTATTCGCCGAGCCCGCAAAATTTGCAGATCGGGAATTCATAACGTGTGGTGACTTTGATGCACTCACCGACCGAATTTACGTTCCCGATACGCACGACGGTCGGACGGGTCGCCCCGGTTTCAATCTCGACCTCCCCCACTTGCCATTGGGACCGTGCGTCAAAGCCATAATCATTCGTGACGCCAACTTTGACCCAAACATCGTCATTGCCGACGGACCCGGCGTATCGCGAGAATGGAAATTGAGAGTGCTCGGCACAGTCAAACCATAGGTCCGCAACTCAAGGTTTCGGCCAAAAAGCGGACCTTCCGCAATCCACGACAAAGCAGACATCAACGCTAGGCCAGCTGCGCGTAGATCCGCGCGATCGCGGCGGTCACGAAGACCGAGACGATCGCATTGAGCAGCCCGCTCAGAATCAGGATCAGCACCGCGGGCAGACTGCCGGGATCGGGCTGGCCGACGGCCAGCGACACGAAGATACCGCCGATCGCGTTGACCGCAATCGCGACGACGACCACGACGATCGTGACGACCATGAGAAAGCCGAGCAGCTTCCAGAAATGCCCTGCGGTGAGCGCCCAGCTCCGCCTGAGCATCGCAAACGGTCCGATCACCTCGTTTGCGCCCACCACATTGACCAGCATCAGCCGCACGCACACGAAAAGCAGCACCGGAATCGTCGCGAAGAGCAGCAGCCCGACCAGCCCCGCCCCGATCCCGACCTGCGCGCCTGCAGAGGCGACCGCGATCGGCGTCGCGATCAGCGCGACGACGAGCCCGAACAGGAAGATCGCACCGAACACAGGCAGCACGCGACGCGACGCGCCGGCGATCGCATCCTTGACGATGGTGCCGGGGTGCAGCGCCATGATCGTGAGCGTCAACGTTCCGAGCAGCGTCACGAGCAACATCGGCAGGAAGAAGAGCGGCCAGAAGCTGGGCTCGGATTGCTCGCCGGGCACGGGTACGGGCGCGGTCGCCTGGAACAGGATGCTCGGCAGCGCGATCAGCGCGAACGCCACGGGAAAAAGGAGCGATCCCTCACGCTTCACGAAGGCCGAGGCTTCGTTCCACGCCGCCGAGATCGATAGGGTTTTCATGAGAATCCTTCCTGTTGCCCGAGGCCGCTTATGCGCAAAGCCGCGTTGACGCACAATCCGCCCCTTGCCAGCGCGCCGGACGAGCGCCAATTAGCCGGGCAATGACCGATATTTCCGCGATCGAATGGCTGCAAAGCACGGGCCATGTGCCCTATCCCGAGGCCTTGGCGGACATGGAGGCGCGCGCGACCGCAATCTATGCCGGCGAGGCCGGCGAGCGGGTCTGGCTGCTCGAACACCCGCCGCTCTACACCGCGGGCACGAGTGCAGACCCCGCCGAACTTCTCGACCCGCGCTTTCCCGTCTATCCGGCGGGGCGTGGCGGGCGCTACACTTATCACGGCCCGGGCCAGCGTGTCGGCTATGTCCAGCTCAACCTCGCCAATCGCGGGCGCGACGTACGCTGCTTCGTGAGCGCGCTCGAGGGTTGGGTGATCGCGGCGCTTGGCGAACTCGGCGTCGAGGCGTGGCGCGCACCCGGACGGATCGGCATCTGGACCGACGACAAGGGCCGCGAGGCCAAGATCGGTGCGATCGGCGTGCGCGTGCGACGCTGGGTGACGCTGCACGGCTTTTCGCTGAACGTCGATCCCGATCTGACGCATTTCGGCGGTATCGTGCCCTGCGGGATTGCCGAACATCCCGTGACCAGCCTCGCTGCGCTTGGCAGAAATCCGGGCATGGATGCGGTGGATACAGCGCTCAGGCGCAACTTTCCCGCCTTCCTTGCCTCGCTGGACTGCGCAGAAAGAAGCAGTTGAGGCGCTTCAACTTTCTGTTTAGTCTCCGCGGCGATTTGGCAGAAGGCCACAGGCCACCAGATCAAGGGCAAATAGGGAGTTTGAAATGCGTGACATTCTCGCAAAGCTGTTGACCGGCTCGATGATGGCCGGCGCGGCGCTGATGGTTTCGGCTTGCGGTAAAACCGAGCCCGTGACCAACGACACCGCCAATGCCGTTGAGATGAATGCCGAAGATTCGATGATGAACGGCACCACCAGCGACATGATGACCAACACCGACGCCGCGATGGCCAATGATGCAGGCATGGCCGCCGATGCTGCCAATGCCGCTGCCAATGCCAGCAACGCCGCGGCGAACGTCGCCAACGCTGCTGCGAACGTGGCAACCAACGCTACCAACGCGAATTAAGCCGCGTTTCCGAATTGGTGGACAGGGCCGTCCGGCGATCCGGGCGGCCTTTTTAATGGAGCGCCCGGCCCGGCGCAGAAAAAGAGGCCCAAACGTGCCCGACAGCGGACGAATACCGACTTCGCGCTTGAGCCGGACTCGCAAAGAATCTAGGCATGTTTGCATGTTCGGGGTCGCGAATTTCAGGCGGGAAAAGATGATGACGGGGATCAGGGCCGCGGCGATAGCCGTAGCGGCATTCGGTTTGACAATGGCAGCGCCGGCATCGGCGCAGATCTTCCTGAAATCACCGAATTTTGCGGGCGCGCGCGTGACGGGAGCCGAACCGGGGGTGCTGCTGCCGCTGCCCGATGCGCGCCCCGAAGAGCTGCGCGCGGCGATGGTCTGGAGCATGCGCGCGGGATTGAACGTCGCTGCGCTGCAATGCCAGTTCGCACCCACGCTGCTGACGCTCAACCAGTATAACTACATCCTCGCCGATCATTCGGCCGAGCTGGCCAAGTCCTATGAGACGCTGCACGGCTATTTCAAGCGCAGGAACAAGAACCCCAAGGCCGCGCTGACCGCGCTCGATCAATATGGCACGCGCACCTATCTGGGCTTTTCGACGGTGCACGGCCAGCTTGGCTTCTGCCTGACCGCAAGCCGGATCGGCAGCGCGGCGATGTTCGCGCCCAAAAATGGTCTCGCAGAGCTCGCCGCCGCGCGGATGATGGAGTTCCGCAACAGCCTGAAGCCCGCGGGCGAACAGCAGTTCCCGATGTTCCTGGTCTATGACCAGCAGCGCCTGCCGCGTCTCGACAAGGCATGCTGGGACGGCAAGAATCAGTTGAAGAAGAACTGCCGCTGACCACACGACCGGCGCTTGGGCAGGCTATCTCAGCCCGAGCAGCTTGTGCGTCTGGAGCGAGAGCCGCCATCTGGGCCGCGCCATGGCAAAGTCGATCGCCGCGCGGACATTGGCCTCGCCACGCGCATCGTCCATCGGCTGGATCAGGAAGTGGCGGAAGTCCCAGCCTTCCATCGCCTCGAAATCGCTGCCTGGCTGGGGCCAGACCAGCTTCAGTTCGTCGCCGGAACGCTGGACGACCTCGCTGCCCGCCTTGGGGCTGACGCAGATCCAGTCGAGCCCCGCGGGCGCCGCGATGGTGCCGTTGGTCTCCACCGCGATCTCGAAGCCCTCGGCGTGGAGCGCGTCGATCAGCGGCGTGTCGAGCTGGAGCAGCGGCTCTCCGCCCGTGCAGACGATATAGGCGCGCGCGCGATCCTCGCCCCAGAGCGCAGCGACGGCGCGTGCAAGCGCAGCTGCGTCGGCGAACTTGCCACCGCCGGTGCCGTCGGTTCCAACGAAATCGGTGTCGCAGAACTGGCAAATCGCCTTTTCGCGGTCCTGCTCGCGCCCCGTCCAGAGATTGCACCCCGCAAAGCGCAGGAACACGGCGCGGCGTCCCGCGCGCTGCCCCTCGCCCTGAAGCGTGAGGAACATTTCCTTGACCGCGTAGGTCATGGTGCGCCCGTGTCGACCAGTCCGGCGTCCGCGAAACCCTTGGCGCGCAGGCGGCAGCTGTCGCACTGGCCGCAGGGCTTGCCCTCGGGCGTCGGGTCGTAGCACGACCAGCTCAGGCCGCTCTCGAGCCCCAGCCGCGCGGCCTCGCGCGCGATCTCGGCCTTGCCGAAATGCTGGAGCGGGGCGTGGATCCTGAAGGGCTGCCCCTCGACGCCCGCCTTGGTGGCAAGCTCGGCCAGTCGCTCGAAGCCCTCGATGAATTCGGGACGGCAATCGGGATACCCTGAATAATCCAGCGCATTGACGCCGACGAAGATGTCGCGCGCGCCCGCGGCCTCCGCCCAGCCGAGCGCGACCGAGAGGAAGATCGTATTGCGGGCCGGAACATAGGTGACGGGGATCGCCCCGTCTTCGACGCCATCCTTGGGCACGGCGATGTCGTCGGTCAGCGCCGATCCGCCGAAGCCGCGCAAGTCGAGCGGCAGGACGATGTGACGTTCGGCACCGATCGTTTTCGCGATGCGCGCCGCTGCTTCGAGTTCGATGCGGTGGCGCTGGTTATAGTCGATGGTGAGCGCGAGTACGCTGAAGCCCGCTTCCTTCGCCAGCCCTGCACAGACCATCGAATCCAGTCCGCCCGAGAGCAGCACCACTGCGCGCCTGACGCCATTCGTTGCATTGCTATCCATGATGCGCGGCGCGCTACGCCTTGCGTGCCGCGCTGGCAAGGGCCGACCTTGATAGTATCAGGCCGAATGACGGGTTCGGGCTGAAGCGGCAATCAGGCTCAAAAACAACGGGCCGCGTCCTGAAGAGGAAGCGGCCCAGTTCCGGCCTTGCGGCCTGCTAGGGAGGAAAGCGTGTCGAACCCGACACAAGGCATATCCTAACCAATAATGGTAAACGACGCGTTAACGGCGGTGGCCATCAGCCGCAATTGCCCAAGCGGCGCCCCTCATAGGTGACGTTGAAGGGCGAATTGTCCGCGATCCCCTGCGAATCGATCTGGATAAGCCGGCTGCTTTCGAGGCGGATCGTGGTGCGACCATGGCCGGCGCCGGGGCATGTATAATGCACCGTCGCGCGATCGGGCTTGCTGTCGATCACGAAACGCGAACAGGCGGTTCCGCCATGACGGATCTGGATCAGCGCGAATGCGTCGGCAACGCAGATCCTGCGTAGCGCGGCGCTCGACCCGCGCTCGCGCAATTCCCACATCCCCTTCTCGATCCCGGCGAGCGCGGGCAGCGCCGGTGCGTGCGCAGGCTGCCAGGCGGCAGGGGCCGCGGCCGCGGTCAACGCGCCAACCGCAAACAGCGAAAAACGGGACAGGGACGCACGCTTCATTCCGACTTTCCTCAATACCGACCAAAGCCGGCCCGTCGCGGCGGCGATCCCAGATGCCGCGGCGGGTGGTTGTTACTTTTAGATAATGTCGGCTTAATTAACGGCAAGCCGCAAATAAGCGATTATTCGCCCGCCTCGGCCAGCGGGATCGGGAAGCTGCGCGCGCAGAATGCGCAATCGACGCGGATGATGCCATCGTCGCCCGCCATCGCGGCGCGCTCGTCCTCGGGAAACTTGCCGATAACAGACCCGATATGCGCGACGTCGCAGCGACACCCCCTGGTCAGCACCTGCCCGCCGAGCAGCCGCACCTCGTCTTCCTCGTTGAACAGCCGCCAGACGATCGTCTCGAGCGGCAGCGCGGGATCGGTGAGTTCCTCGACGCTGATCGTCTCGCCCAGCATGCGGACATGCTCCCATTCGGGATGGTCCAGCCGCGTGTGAAGGCGCTCGCGCCCCTCCTCGCCCTCGGGGAGATGCTGGAGCAGCATGCCGCCCGCGCGACAGCCACCGGCCCCGCCCTGTGCGGCCGCAAGGCGAATGATGCTCGGGATCTGTTCCGACTGGCAGAAATAATTCTCCGCCGCCTCGGCGAGCGATGTGCCTTCGAGCGGGACGATTCCCTGATAACGCTCGCCCGAAACCGCCTGGTCGAAGGTGATCGCGAGATAGCCCTTGCCGAACAGCGCGAACAGCGTCGGGTCGGCCGGCACTTCGGCAAGGCGGTCGGCGTCGAACTTCACATAGCCGCGGACCTCGCCCGCGCGGTAGTCGCACACGAGCAGTTCGATCACGCCGCTCTCGGTCTGCGCCTGAAGCGTCATCTGCCCCTGATCACCCTTGAGCGTCGAGCCGAGCAGCGCGGTCAGCGCGAGCGCCTCGGCAAGCACCTTCTCGATCGCGGGCGGATAGCCGTGCGCGGCAAGCACCTGGTCGAGCACGGGACCAATCCGCACCAGCCGCCCGCGCGCATGGCGGCCGGGAATGGTGAAGCCAAGCTGGCGATCGAGTTCGGCTTCGAAATTTGGGGTAGAGGACACCAGAATGCTCCGTTCGTCCGCGCGGAAACCGCGCGACGTCAGTTATCGCAATATCGTGCGCAGGCATGGCCCGGCACGGACGACCCATTTAGATAGGCCGCCCGGCCGAATTCTCAACCAAGCTTGCCCAGCGCCCAGAGCAGCACCGATTTCTGGGCGTGGAGGCGGTTCTCCGCCTCGTCCCAGATCACCGAGCGCGGCCCGTCGATCACCGCATCGACCACTTCCTCGCCGCGATGCGCGGGCAGGCAGTGGAGGAACAGCGCGTCGCGCTTCGCATGCGCCATCAACTCGCTGGTGACCTGATAGGGCATCATCGCCGCGAGCTTCGCTTCCGCATGCGCCTGTCCCATCGAGATCCAGGTGTCGGTGACGACGACGTCGGCGTCCCTGACCGCCTCGTGCGCGTCGCGCGTGATGCGGATATCGGCACCGCGCGCGCGTGCGGCTTCGACATAATGGTCGTGCGGATCATAGCCTTCGGGGCAGCCGATGCTGACGTTGAAGTGCAGCAACCCCGCCGCCTCGACGATCGAGTGGAGGACGTTGTTGCCGTCGCCAAGCCACGCCCATCTGGAGCCTGGCAGCGCCTTGCCGTGCTCGATCACGGTCAGCAGGTCGGCCATGATCTGGCAGGGATGCGACGCGTCGGTCAGGCCATTGATGACGGGCACCGATGCGTAGTCCGCCATCTCGCGGATCTTCGCGTGATCGTCGGTCCGGATCATGATCGCGTCGATATAGCGCGAAAGCACGCGTGCGGTGTCCGCCACGGTCTCGCCGCGCCCGAGCTGCATGGTTCCCGCATCCATCACGATCGGCGTGCCGCCCAGCTGACGCATCGCCGCATCGAACGAGACGCGCGTGCGCGTCGAGTTCTTCTCGAAGATCATCGCGAGCGTGTGCCCCGCAAGCGGCGCATCCTTGTCGGCCGCCCCCTTGGGACGCCCCTTGCGCGCGGCCTTACGATCGAGTGCGTCGTTCAGCATCGCGGCGATCGCATCGCCGCCCGCATCGGTGAGATCCAGGAAATGCCGCCGCTGCTCAGTCATCGCTCGGAATCCCGAAAGTCCGCGCACCCTCGCTCAGCCGCTCGATGCACTCGGCGATATGATCTTCCCCGATCACCAGCGGCGGCAGGACGCGGAACACATTCTCGCCCGCGGCAACGGTCAGCAGGCCGTGATTGTCGCGCAGATGCGCCACGAAGTCGCGCGACACCGCCGGCTCCTTCATCTTGATGCCGAGCATCAGCCCCTTGCCGCGGATCTCGTCGAACAGGTGATCATGGTTGGGGATCAGCTGCTCGAACGCCTGGCGCAGTCGCTCGCCCATCTTGACGACATGATCCAAGAAGCCGGGCTCGAGCATCACGTCGAGGATCGCCTGCCCCGCCGCCATCGCCAGCGGATTGCCGCCATAGGTCGAGCCGTGCGTGCCGATCACCATGCCCTTGGCGGCTTCCTCGGTTGCGAGGCAGGCGCCGAGCGGAAAGCCGCCGCCGATGCCCTTCGCCGCGGTCAGGATATCGGGGGTGATGCCATAATGCTCATAGGCCCACATCTTGCCGGTGCGGCCATAGCCGCACTGGATCTCGTCGAGGATCAGCAGCAGGCCATGCTCGTCGCACGCCTTGCGCAGCCCCTGGATGAATTCGGGCGTGCCCGCGGTCATCCCGCCCTCGCCCTGCACCGTCTCGACGAGGAAGCCCGCGGTCTCGTCGTCGATCAGCGCCAGCGCGCCCTCGAGATCGTTGAACTTCGCATAGTCGAAGCCCGGCAGCAGGGGCTCGAAGCCGTCGCGCATCTTGGGCTGGTCGGTCGCCGAAATCGCGCCGATCGAACGGCCGTGAAAGGCGTTCTTGAAGGTGATCAGCTTGTGGCGCTTCGGGTTGCCGTTGACATAGTGATAGCGACGCGCGGTCTTGATCGCGCATTCGATCGCCTCGACGCCCGAATTGGTGAAGAACACGGTGTCGGCAAAGCTGTTGTCGACGATGCGCTGCGCCAGCGCCTCGCCCTGCGGGGAACCGTACAGGTTCGACACGTGCATCAGCGTCGCGGCCTGCTCCTGGATCGCTTTGGTCAGATGCGGATGGCCATGGCCCAGCGCGTTCACCGCGATGCCCGCCGCGAAATCGAGATATTTCTCGCCGCGTTCTCCGTAGAGATAGCAGCCCTCGCCTCGGACCGGACGCACGCCACACCGCGGGTAGACGGGCATGAGGGGCGTGATGGTCATCGCAAGGACTCCTTCTTCTGCGGGTTTAGAAACGCAAAAAGGCGACCCCCAAGGTCGCCTGACGGACTGCCCTATACAGAAAGGGGGCTTTGCCGGTCAACTCGGGGCGCGAGCAACAAAACAACCCGCTCATCCTGAGTAGAGACCGAGCTTGTCGAGGGCTCGTATCGAAGGACCGACCCCGTGCGTCCTTCGATACGCCGTTTCGGCAAGCTCAACGGCTACTCAGGATGAGCGGTAAATTTGTGAGCACCACACCGTTAAGCCGCGACCGCCGGGCGTCCATCGGCGCGCGGATCGATCTCGATCTTCACCTGCGCCGCCTCGCCGGCGGTGCGCCGCCATGCACCCGGAGCGACCCCGGTCACGCGCTTGAACGTCTTGGAAAAGGCCGATTCCGATTCATAGCCGACCGCAAATGCGATCGCGGCGGTCGACTGTTCGCCCTTGCGCAGCAGGTGGCCCGCGCGGAACATCCGCCAGTGCGTCAGATATTCGAGCGGCGCCGAACCCACCGCCTCCTTGAAATGCGCGGCAAAAGCCGATCGCGACATGCCCGCGACCGCGGCGAGCGCGTCGACCGTCCAGTCATGGTCGAGCGCCTCATGGATCGCGCGGAAGACCGGGCCCAAGCGCCGATCGCACAATGCGCCGAGCCAGCCACCCGCCGCGGCGCCGGCCTTTGCCGCATGCGCACGGATCGTCTGGATGAACAATATGTCGGCCAGCCGGCTGATCATGATCTGCGAGCCCAGTCCCTTTTGCTGCGTCTCGAGCGCCAGCAGCTGCAGCGTCGCCTGAAGGATCTGCGAACGCTGCGCATCCATCCGCGTCTGGATGAGCGCGGGCATCAGCTCGACCAGCGGCCGCGCCGAAATCGCGTCGTAGAGGAACCAGCCCGTCACCACGGTCGTCGCCTTCCCGCCGCCGCCCAGATGGACGACATGGTTCTCGTCATAATCCCTGAGCGCGTGATAGCAGTTCTCGACGGCGGAGCCGGGATGATCGCGCAGCGAATAGCGCGTCCCACGCAGGATGACGTAGCAGTCCCCCGCGCCGAGCGGGATCGGATCGGATTTGCCCTCCACCTCCAGCCAGCAATTGCCTTCGATCACCAGACCGAAGCGCGCGGCCTTGCCCGCCACGAAATTGACGCCCCAGGGCGCGGTCGCCTCGATCCGGGCATGGATGGCGCGATGGACGCGCATCGCGGAAAAAATGTCATCAATCGGGTCCATGGAGCGGCCTTCTGGACGATTGGCAAAGATTAATGGCGATATAACGCTATATCGTCCGAATTTCCAGTTTTATTGAGAAACTGTTCTTCCCCCAGGAACCGGAGTTTTCCCAATGAGACTGGCAGCATCGCTTATCCTGCTCGCCTCGCCCGTCGCAGCCATGGCGGCTTCGGCGCCGGGCACGGCGACAATCAACCACGGCACCCCGCTCCCCGAGCGCGTGATCGTGGGCAATAATTTCTGGAGCTGCGCCGAGGGCGCATGCCGCGGGCCCGGCGACGATCGCCGCGTCGCGGTCGAGCGCGCCTGCCGCGACCTCGCCAAACGCATCGGCGCGGTTGACGCTATCACCGTCGGCAGCACCGTGCTCGACCAGACGCAGCTCGCCGCATGCAACAAGGACGCGCGCGGCAAATCCTGAATTATGAAGAGGCTCTCCTCGCGCCCGGACTGCCAAGCGGCCCGGGCGCTTTTTTTCGCCTCGCCATGTCGACATTGTGGCAAGCCAATGAAAATGCTGCCCTAACCCTGCCTCATTGTTGGCCGATCGAAATGAACGGCCGGCCATGGAGCACTGCATGTCGTGGGCATATATGTTGCTTGTTCAAGCGCCGGCGGCGACCGCAGAGCCGGTTGCCGCGCAGGATTTCGACCTGCGTGACATGGTACAGCAGGACACCGATACGCGCTTGAGCAGCCATTCCGATGGTTGCGACAGCCGCGACGAGACGGAGATCGTCGTGTGCGCTCAACGCGGCCCGAAGGACGGACAGCGGCTTCCATCGCTTCCGTCGGGGTTCGACGAAAAGCCCCTTGTGGCGGAGACCGGATTGTTGGGCGACATAACGGGGAAGGTCTCGGTAGAGACCGTTGAGTTTCCCGGCGGCGTGGAGAGCAATCGCGTCATGTTCACGATCAAGACGCCGTTCTGAGTCGGCCTCAGTTCCGGATCTTCCAGCCCTTGCGCAGCAGCCAGTAGCATAGGCTGCCGAGCGCGATGTTGAGCACGAGAACCAATAGTCCGCCCAACAGGATCGGCGAATCCGCTTCGCTCAGGAAACCGTAGCGGAAGCCCGAGATGATGTAGAAGAACGGGTTGGCGTGGCTGATCGTCTGGAACAGTGGCGCGAGCTTGTCGACCGAATAGAAGGTGCCCGACAGCAGCGTGAGCGGCGCGACGACGAAGTTGGTCACCGCGGCGGTGTGATCGAATTTCTCCGCCCAGATCGAGGTCAGCACCCCGAGGAAGCTCAGGAACAGTGCGCCCATCAGCCCGAACCAGACGATCGCCCACGGATGCTTCGGCGTGACATGCACGCCCGGCCAGAACGCCATCGCGACCCAGACCGCGCACCCGACCAGCACCGCGCGCGTGACCGCGCCGCCGACCAGCGCGGCGAGCAGCTCGGCCATCGAGAGCGGCGGCATCAGATAGTCGACGATCGTGCCCTGAATCTTGCCGACGAGCAGCGAAAAGCTGGAATTGGCGAAGGCGTTGTTCATCATCCCCATGGCGATCAGGCCGGGTGCGATGAAGTCCGCAAAGGGCACGCCAAGCACCGTGCGGCCGCTGCCGCCCAGCGCCACCGTGAAAATCACGAGGAAAAGCAGGGTGGTTATCGCGGGCGCCCAGATTGTCTGGAGCTGCACCTTGAAGAAACGGCGCACCTCCTTGATATAGAGGGCACGAAGCCCGCCCCAGTTGACATTGCGGATCACCGGAACGCCCGGTTCGCTGCGGATCGCTGATTCAGGCTGGCTGTTCATCACCCGATCGCCTATCGGCTGTCGGCTTAAGCCGCAAGCGATGAGTTTGCGTCACGAGATTGAAGTCAAGGGAGCTTAAATGGCCTGGACCGACGAACGCATCGATCAGCTCAAAACGATGTGGGAAAAAGGCATGACCGCAAGCCAGATCGCCGACGAGCTCGGCGGTGTCAGCCGCAACGCCGTGATCGGCAAGGCGCATCGCCTTGGCCTGCAGTCGCGCCCCTCGCCCGTGAAGGACAAGGAGGGCAAGGCGCCCGCGCCCAAAAAGGCCGCGCCCGCGCCCAAAAAGGCCGAGCCCGCCCCCGCGCCTGTGCAGCACGCCCCCAGGCCCGCCGCGCCCGCACCGCAGGCCGCGCCCAAGCCGGCAGCCGCGGCCCCGGCTGCGGCCGCACCGGCAACGCCGCGCGATCCTTCCGAACCCGTGCTGCGCTCGATCGGCCCCGGTGGCTTCCTGCGCCAGGGCCCCGGCGACCAGCAGGCACCGATCCCGCCCGCGCCGCCGCGCCGCCTGGTGCCCGCAAAGCCCAGCGCCGACATCGCCGGCAAGACGACGCTGCTCGATCTCAACGACCGCATCTGCAAATGGCCGCTGGGCCATCCCGGCGAGCCCGATTTCCACTTCTGTGGCGATCCGGTGAACCCGGGCTTCCCCTATTGCGTCGCGCATTGCGGCCACGCCTATCAGGCGCAGCTGCCGCGTCGCGACCGGCGCCCGCCCCCGCCGATGCCCTTTGGCGGCCCGCGCGTCCGCTGATCTGAAATAGTGAATCCGATCCGCTCATCCTGAGGAGGGACTGAGCGCGGCGAAGGCCCGTCTCGAAGGACTGCATCAGGCAAATCCTTCGAGACGCCGTTTCGACAAGCTCAACAGCTCCTCAGGATGAGCGGCGTTCTGATCGGGGTGGGCTTGCCACGCCGACTCCAGCACCCCTATAGCTGTGCCATGTCCGACGACCTGTTCGCTTCCGCGCCCCAGACTTCCGGTACCTATGACGCATCGGCCATCGAGGTTCTCGAAGGCCTCGAGCCCGTCCGCCGCCGGCCGGGGATGTATATCGGCGGTACCGACGAGCGCGCTTTCCATCACCTCGCGGCCGAAGTCCTCGACAATTCGATGGACGAAGCAGTGGCGGGACATGCCAGCCGGATCGAGGTGACGCTGGAGCCGGGCAACCGGCTGACGATCATCGACAATGGCCGCGGCATGCCCGTCGATCCGCATCCCAAATTTCCCGACAAGTCGGCGCTCGAGGTCATCATGACCATGCTCCATTCGGGCGGCAAGTTCGCGGGCAAGGCCTATGCCACGTCGGGCGGTCTCCACGGCGTCGGCGTCAGCGTCGTCAATGCGCTGTCGTCCGAAACCGTCGTCGAGGTCGCGCGCAACAAGGAAGTGTTCCGCCAGACCTTCTCGCGCGGACACGTCGTAACGGGCCTCGAGCGGCTGGGTCCGACGCAGAACCGGCGCGGGACGACGGTCAGCTTCGTCCCCGACACCGAGATCTTCGGCGAGATGCACTTCAAGCCGCAGCGGCTCTACAAGCTCGCGCGCTCCAAGGCCTATCTGTTTGCGGGCGTCGAGATCCGCTGGAAATGCGCACCCGAGCTGATTTCGGACGATACCCCCGCCGAGGCGGTGTTCCAGTTCCCCGGCGGGCTCGCCGACCATCTGAAGGAACAGATCGGTACGCGCGAATGCGCGACAGCCGAGTTCTTCGTGGGGCGACAGGAGTTTCCCGACGGACAGGGCTCGGTCGAATGGGCGGTCGGCTGGCCGCTCTGGTCCGAGGGCAGCTACAGCTATTACTGCAACACCATCCCCACCCCCGATGGCGGCACGCACGAGGCGGGGCTTCGCGCCGCGGTGGTCAAGGGCATCCGCGCGTTCGGCGATCTGGTGGGCCAGAAAAAGGCCAAGGACATCGCGGCCGAGGACATCATGACCGGTTCGGAGCTGATGCTCTCGGTCTTCATTCGCGATCCGCAGTTCCAGAGCCAGACCAAGGACCGGCTGACCAGCCCCGAGGCTGCGCGCCTCGTCGAAAATGCGATCAAGGATCATTTCGACCATTTCCTCGCCGACCATATGGACCGCGGCAAGGCGCTGCTCGGCTTCGTGCTCGACCGCATGGACGAGCGCCTGCGCCGCAAGGCCGAGCGCGAGGTCAAGCGCAAGACCGCGACCTCGGGCCGCAAGCTGCGCCTGCCCGGCAAGCTCACCGACTGCTCGGCGGACGATCCCGCGGGCACCGAGATCTTCATCGTCGAGGGGGACAGCGCGGGCGGCAGCGCCAAGCAGGCGCGCGACCGCAAGACACAGGCGATCCTGCCGATCCGCGGCAAGATCCTGAACGTCGCATCGGCCAACAGCGCCAAGATCCTCGCCAATCAGGAAATCGCGGACCTGATCCAGGCGCTGGGCTGCGGCACGCGCGACAAGTGCATCCCCGACAACCTGCGCTATGAGCGCGTCGTGATCATGACCGACGCCGATGTCGACGGCGCGCACATCGCGACGCTGCTGATGACCTTCTTCTTCCAGGAGATGCCCGAACTCGTTCGCCGCGGGCACCTCTATCTGGCACAGCCGCCGCTCTACCGCCTCGTTTCGGGCAGCAAGAGCGCCTATGCGCGCGACGACGCGCACCGCGCCGAGCTCGAAAGGACCGAGTTCAAGGGCAAGAAGGTGGAAGTGGGGCGCTTCAAGGGGCTTGGCGAGATGAACCCCGGCCAGCTCCGCGAGACGACGATGGACCCCAAGACGCGCAGCATGATCCGCATCGTGCTGCCGCAGGAATATGAGGAGCGCATGGTCGTGCGCGATCTCGTCGAGCGGCTGATGGGCAAGAACCCCGAGCACCGCTTCCAGTTCATCCAGGAAAACGCGGCGCGCGTGGACGAAGAGGTTATCGACGCATGACGAAGGCGCTTGTCGTTCTGGGCGCACTCGCGCTGCTCACCGCGTGCGGCAAGGCCGAAAAGGCCGAGGAAACCGCCTCCGGCGCCACCACACCCGCAGCCGAGATCGCGAGCGCGCGCCCCGTCGAGTTCCAGCCCTGCACGGTTTGCCACACCGACAAGAAGGGTGATCCCAACCGGCTCGGCCCAAATCTGTTCGGCGTGGTCGGCGCCAGGGCCGGCGCTCATGCGGCAGGCTTCAATTATTCGCCGGCCATGAAAGAGGCGAATTTCGCCTGGGATCGCGCCAAGCTCGACGCCTATCTCGAAATGCCGGCCAAGGTCGTTCCCGGCACGCGCATGGTCTATCCGGGCCAGAAGGACCCCACCAAGCGCAAGATCATCATCGACTATCTCGAAACGCTGCACTGAGCCTATTCGGCGTCGCGCCGTTTTTCCTCTTCGGCAAGCAGATCGAGCTTCTGGAACGCCATCCGATGCGTGATCGCCGCGAGCAGCAGCGTCACGCCGAAGAGGATGACGCCGAGCGCGACCCATTTGAGCGCGGGCATGTCGGGATTGCGCTTGCCGGCGACAGCGAGCGCAAAGCCCGCCATCGCGAGAATGAACCCCAGCCTCCGCGCGCGGCCGACGATGGCGTGAATTTTGAAATGGCCCGGCTCGTTCATCGCCACTCGTCCCTGAGCAGCCCGAAGATCAGGCTGTCGCGGATGCCGATATGCGTTTCCCATTCGGCACGCAGATGACCCTCCTGACGGAATCCGAGCCGTTTCAGCAACCCTACCGAAGCGGCATTCTCCGGATCGACGTCGGCGAAGACGCGGCGCAGCTTCATCGCGCCGAAGGCGTGGTCGAGCACGGCGCTCGCCGCTTCATGCGCATAGCCGCGGCCCCAGCGATCGCGGCGCAGGATATAGCCGAGCTCGCGAATGCCCTCGCGGTGCTCGCCGAGGACGACCCAGCCCAGCGCCTCTCCGCCATCCTCGGTGATCGCCCAGGTGAGCCAGGCGCCCTCCGCAGCGTTCGCCGCGACATATTCGCGCGTACGCTCAAGCGTCCTGTGCGGGGCGCTCGACCACCAGTGCATCAGGTCGACGTCGGACATGGCGATATGCATCGCCTCGGCATCGCCCTCGACCAGCGGCCTGAGGACCAGCCGTTCGGTTCGCAATGTCGGCAGCATCAGCGCGTCAGCGCTTCGACCAGCGCCTTGACCTTCTTCTGCCGCCATTGCGGCAATGGCGCGATCAGCCAATAGGCAAGCGGCGACGGGAGTTCGTCCTCGACAACGCGCACTCGGCCCGCAGCGATGTCCGATGCAGCGAGCAAATGGGGGACGCAGGTGCGCCCGAAACCACTGGCCGCCGCATCTATGGCAAGTCCGGCATCGGCTACGCGCAGCGAAACGCTGTCCTCATCGGCGGGGCAGCCCGGCCATGCGATCCGGGTATCCGCGGCGCCGTCGGGCGCAGCTATAGTCACGAAGGCGCCATCGGCCAGCTTGATCCCCTCATTCTCGCCGGGGCCCTCGGACAGCCGGATCGCGAGATCGAGATTGGCTTCGGTGAAATCGAGATCGCTCTCGCTCGAGATCAGGGCGAAACGCAGTTCGCCATCGGAGCGGCCATAATCGGCAAGACGCTTCGCCAGCCACTTCGCGGTGAAGTCGCGCGGTGCCGCGATGGTGAGCGACTTGGAGGATTGCCCCGCCTGCATGGCGCGCACCGATTCCTCGAACTGGAGGAACCCCGCACGCAGCGCGTCGAGCCCCGCCTCGCCCTCGGGCGTCAGTTCAAGCCCCTTGGCGGTGCGGCGGAAGAGCACGACGCCAAGCGTATCCTCAAGGGCGCGGATCTGCTGGCCGACAGCGGCCGGCGTCACCGCCAGTTCGTCAGCGGCGCGCGTGAAGCTCAGATGGCGCGCGGCGGCGTCGAGCACGCGGAGACCGTTCAGGGGGAGATGCGTACGCTTCATGGCAGCGCCCTAATGCCGCCGCCGCAGCGCGAAGTCGAGAGCGCTCATTGCGCGTTGACCGGCGCGATCAGCGGAAAGCGCGGTATCTTGACGTCGAAAGCCGATCCATCCTCGCACACCATGTGGTAGCTGCCCTGCATCTGGCCCGTCGGCGTCGAGAGCGGGCAGCCCGAGACATAGTCGTACGACTCGCCCGGCGCGATCATCGGCTGCTCGCCGACCACGCCCTCACCCTCAACCGAATGGCGCGCACCGCGCCCATCGGTAATCACCCAGTGGCGGTTGATGAGCTGGACCGCACTCGCCCCCTCATTCTCGATCCGGATATGATAGGCCCAGAACCACCGGCCGCGATCGGGTTCGGACTGCTCGGGCAGATAGCTGACCGAAACGCGCACGGTGATCGTGCGCGTCGTCTCGGCATAGCTGAACAGGCCCTTCACCTCGGCCCCTAAAGACCCGCGGATCGCAGCGCCTGATCGAAATCCTCGATCAGGTCCTGCGGGTCCTCAAGGCCGACATTGAGGCGCAACATCCCCTCGGTGACTCCCATGTCGAGCCGCACATCCTCTGAAAGGCCGGCATGCGTGGTGGATGCAGGGTGTGTCATCAGCGAGCGGCTGTCCCCGATATTGTTCGATATGTCGACGAGCTTCAGCGCGTCGAGCAGAGCATGCGCCTGCTTGCGGCCGCCGTCGAGATAGATCGAGAAGATCGGTCCTGCTGCGTCCATCTGCGACATCGCCAGATTGTGCTGGGGATGGCTTTCGAGCGCCGGGTAAAGCACCCGCGGCACGCGCTGTTCGAGGAAGCGCGCGACGATCAGCGCATTCTCGCTCTGGCGACGAATGCGGAGGTCGAGCGTCTCGATCCCCTTGAGCACGACCCAGGCGTTGAACGCCGACAGCGTCGGCCCGGTGTTGCGCGTAAAGGGCAGCAGCGTGTTGTTGATGAATTCATCGCTGCCGCAGACGGCACCCGCGAGTACACGCCCCTGCCCGTCCATCATCTTGGTCGCCGAATAGGCGACGACGTCTGCGCCGAAATCCATCGGCCGCTGGAGCGCGGGCGTGGCAAAGGCGTTGTCGACCACGCTCGTGATGCCCGCATCCCGCGCGATGCCGCACACCGCCTTGAGATCGACGATATCCATCGTCGGATTGGCCGGCGTCTCGAAGAAGAAGACCTTGGTGTTCGGCCGGATCGCGTCTTTCCACGCATCATTGTCGCGCGCGTCGATGATGGTCGTGGTGATCCCGAAGCGCGGCATCAGCGTGTCGGTCAGCCAGCGGCACGACCCGAAGGCCGCGCGGCCCGCGACGACGTGGTCGCCCTGCGAAAGCTGGCAGAGCAACGCCGCGGTCATCGCTGCCATGCCCGATGCCTGGCAG
Organism: Sphingomonas sp. LaA6.9; assembly: GCF_022601895.1. GTDB lineage: Bacteria > Pseudomonadota > Alphaproteobacteria > Sphingomonadales > Sphingomonadaceae > Sphingobium_A. Next base: position 10,536 of record NZ_JAKVIO010000001.1, on the reverse strand, counting down.
CGCGCGGCCTCGGCACCTTCCAGCAGCGCGATGCGCTGTTCGAGCATCTCGACCGTGGGGTTCTGCAGGCGGCTATAGGTCATGCCCTGCTGTTCGCCCGCGAAGCGCGCCGCGGCGTCGCCCGCGCAGTCATAGGCATAGCCCGAAGTGAGGAAGATCGCTTCCGAGGTCTCGCCATATTCGGAGCGCGCGGTGCCGCCGCGGATCGCCTGCGTCGCGGGGCGCCAGTTCTGCGTGATCGAACGATCCTGGCCGGTCTTTTTCTTCATCGTGTGGTTCTTTTCGGTCTGGTGGAATTTCAGGTCAATGGCGTGCCGCCGGCCATGATGGTCGCGACGTGCCGAGTGTCGATATTGCCGCCGGACAGGATCACGCCGACGGAACTCCCACGCATTCGATCGGCCTCCTGGATCAGCGCCGCGAGCGGACAAGCGCCCGCGCCCTCGGCCAGATTGTGCGTGTCCTGCCAGTAGATGCGCGTGGCCTCGGCAATCGCCGCGTCAGGCACCGCGACGATGCGGTCGGCGCCCTTCGCATAGATGTCGAACGCCGCCCGCACGGGTACGCGGACCGCGACGCCATCGGCAAAACTATGCGCGCCATTGGTCTCGATCAGCTCGCCTGCCTCGAAGGACAGTTTCGCCGCCTGCGCGCCGGTCGAAACGACGCCAACCACCTTGGTGTCGAGCCCGAGCGCGTTGCGCGCGGCGATCGTGCCGCAAATGCCCGATCCGCAGCCGATCGGCACATAGACCGTATCGAGCGGCGGCGCGGCGCGGAACAGCTCCAGCGCATAGCTCGCCACGCCCAGCGCCAGCGCGTCGTGGAAGGGCGGCACCATGAACCACTTGCCGTCGGCAGCGCGGCGTTGCGCCTCCTCGCGCGCTTCGTCGAAATCCTCGCCATGCTCGATCAGCTCGGCGCCGAACGCGCGCATCGCGGCATTCTTCTCGACCGAATTGCCGCGGGGCACGAGGATCGTCGCGGTCAGCCCCGCGCGTTTCGCGGCAAAGGCCTGCGCCTGCCCGTGATTGCCGCGCGTCGCGGTGATGATGCCCGTGGCCTCGGGATGTTCGCGACGCAACCAGTCCATGAAGGTGATCGCGCCCCGCGCCTTGAAGGCACCCGTAGGGGTATGGTTCTCATGCTTCACCCAGACGTCGCAGCCCGTGCGTTCTGCAAGCAGCGGCCACGCATATTGCGGGGTCGGCGGCATCACCGCGTGGACGAGCGCGGCGGCTTCTTCCAGCGCCTGGAGCGAATAGGGCATCGGGTTTCCTACAAGGCTGCGATCACGGCATCGCCCATCGCAACGGTGCCCATCGTCCCGCCGAGATCGGCGCTGCGCGCGCCGCTCGCCAGAGCCCTGGCCACCGCCGCTTCGATGCGGTCGGCATCGTCGGGCTTGCCCAGCGAATAGCGCAGCATCATCGCCGCCGACAGGACCGTTGCGAGCGGATTGGCCTTGTCCTGTCCGGCAATGTCTGGCGCGCTGCCGTGGATCGGCTCGAACAGCCCCTTGTTGGCGCTGTTGAGCGTGGCAGAGGGCAGCATTCCGATCGAGCCTGCGCACATCGAGGCCTGGTCGGAGAGGATGTCGCCGAACAGATTGCCCGTGACGATGACGTCGAACTGGCCAGGATTGCGCACGAGCTGCATCGCGGCATTGTCGACATACATGTGGCTGAGCTCGACATCGGGATAGTCGGCGGACACCTCGATCACCACGTCGCGCCAGAGCTGCGAGGTCTCGAGCACATTGGCCTTGTCGACCGAGCAGAGCTTGCCGCGGCGTGCGCGCGCGGTCTCGAAACCGACCCGCGCGATCCGCGCCACCTCGGCCTCGTTGTACGACATCACGTCATAGCCCTCGCGCAGCCCGTCGGCGGTCTTGCGATGGCCCTTTTCGCCGAAATAGACGTCGCCATTGGTCTCGCGGACGATCACGAGGTCGATCGCGGTCGCTACCTCGGGGCGCAGCGCCGACGCGTCGGCGAGCTCGGGAAACAGCTTTGCCGGGCGGAGATTGGCGAACAGCTCCAGCTCCTTGCGCAACCCGAGGATTGCCTGTTCGGGGCGCAGATGGCGTTCGAGCGCATCGCACGCCGGATCGCCCACCGCTCCGAACAGGATCGCATCGGCGCGCCTTGCCAGTTCGAGCGTCTCAGGGGGCAGCGGATGCCCCTTGGCCTTGTAAGCGGCGCCGCCCACAGGCGCTTCCTCGAAGGTGAGCCCCGACACGCCGGCCGCCTCGAGCACGCGCATGGTCGCCGCGATAATTTCAGGACCGATTCCGTCTCCGGGTAGCAAGGCAACGAGCATTGGGTCTCCCTTTCTTGAAACGAAATGCCCTTGCCCGGTGGGATCGGTTCACGCAACCGCCCTTTTGAGCCTTTCGACAAGCCGCTCGCGGGCGGCCGCCACATCCGCACGGCGGTCGATGAGGATATCGCGCGACAGGAAGTGCCCGGTCAGCCTCAGTCCATCGAAAATGGCATCCCAGTCGGCCTCGCCCCCTTCGCTCAGGAAACGCGGAAAACGGAGCAGCTTGTCGGCATAGTCCTGCCCGGCGACCGCGCTCACCGCGCGCCCGCTTTTGGGACTGACCCAGACAAGTTCCTCGCTGCTGTCGGTGACCGCGCAGCGCTCGAGATCGAGCCCGAAGCCCATTTCGGCGAGCAGCAGCAATTCGTAGCGCACCAGCGCCACCGCCCAGCCGCGCGCCGCGGGCGCCGCCTCGATCGCCCCGAGCACGCCGTCCAGTGCGGTGTGGAGGTGGGGATAGGGCTGCGCCTCGGGCAAGGTCGATGCCGTAAGCGCGGTCGCCCAGTCGAGCGCGGCCGCGGCCAGCGGCTCACCCATCAAGGGCGCGCGACTGTGGACGAGCTCGACGGTCAGCCCGGCGAGTTGTTCCTCGGTCCGTGCGCGGAACCCGGCCATCACGACGTTCGCCGGAATCAGCACGGGCCGCAGCCGCCGCGAATGGCCGCCGCGCACATAGCCCGACAACAGGCCATGCTCTGCGGTCATGGCGCGCACGATCGCACCATGCTCGCCATGTGCGCGGACCGCACAGATGATCGCCTCAGCCTCGATATGCATCGAGGGGGGCGATACTATCGTTTGAGGCGGCGGGCAAAATTCGAGGGGATGGTCCGCTTCGCCAGCGCCACGAGCCGGTCGAAGCCCGTCAGCGCCGCCACGAGCAGGCGGTTGCCAACACCCGGTCGGAGCAGCAACAGGTCCACGCACGCGACAGCGTCGGTTGCGAACTGGCGCTTGTGCTGTCCGTCGCCCTCGGTGAAGTCGAAGCGAGCAAAGCGCCCCTCGGCGAAAATCGCCTTCATTGCCTCACACTGGAGCACCGCGCCGGGCGAATAGTCTGCCCATTCGGGATCGTAGCCGAGATGCGCGTAGATCAGCGTGTCGCCCTCGGCCGGCGTATGGAGATAGGCGATCGGACGCCCGTCGGCGAATAGCAGCCAGGCACGCACGCGATCCCCGGCCGCGCGTTCGAGCATATCGGATGCGTCGACGGGAAGACCGGCGCCCAGCAGCCGGTCCTGATAGGTCTTGCGCGAAAGCGGCAGCGCAAGCGCATGAAACGCGGCGATCTCGTCGGGCGTGCGATAGCCGATGACCTCGATCCGCGCTGCAGCAGCGAGCTTTTTCGCCTTGCGACGAAGCGCGGAGCGCGTGTTGGACGAAAGCCCCGCAAAATAGGCTTCGAAATCGCCCGAAAGCGCCGCAAAGCGGCGGCTGTAGCGCTGGCGCACGAGCGCAATCTCACCTGAAAATGCGGCGCGCACGGCATCGAGATGGCGCTCGGGCATCGACGTGACGAGATAGCCTTCACCCTCGCACACGGGCAGACGCGGCGGCGCCTCCGCCAGCGCGTCATCGAGGGTGCAGCCCACACGCACCAGCCGCCGTCGTACCGTGAAGAGCGTTCGTGCGCCGATCGTGAAACGCAGTGGCAGGAGCGCGGCGAGAGTCACAGCCGGCGCTCATAGACGAGGTTGGACACAAGCTGCTCGCCCATCCGGCCGAGCGTGCGAAACAGCCTCGGCGGGACCGGCCTGGCATCCGCATGGATATCGAGGCCGTCGAGATCGCTGAAAAAGCTGGTCGGCGCGCGGTCCGCGTTGGCGGCCAGCTGCTCGCAAAGCCTGTCGAAGCGGCGGCGTACCAGCGAATTCACCCGCAGGCCATTTCGCGTGGCGAGCTCGAAGCTGTGGCTGACGATCGTCAATATCGCGTGGCCGTTGTCGATCGCATGGTCGATCGCGGCCGCGATTTCGGCGCTGGACAGCGCGCAGATCTGGCAATGGCGCAGGCGCCCCTCGCGATCCTCGATCAGCGTGACCGGAAGCTCCACCACGCCCCGGTAGGTGACGGGCGCGATCTGGGTGCGTGCGAGGCTGATCGCGCTCGGCCATGGGCTTTCGGAGCCGTTATGGCTGCTGTCGTAGCGGAAGCCGAGCCCCGCCAGCACGCGCAGGGTCGTGTCGTTGGCCGAATAGCTGCCCGCGCGGAACGCGATCGGTGCGGGCGCCCCCGCCTTGACCAGCCACTCGGCCGCTTCGACGATGAGCGCGCGCTGCGCTTCCTCCGAATAGTCGATCAGTTCGAACCGGGCATGCGCCCTGCCCCCGTCGTCGGCTTCGGCACCCACCCAGTTCGGATGCAGGTGAAGCTGCACCTCCTGCCCCGCCTCGAGGATCGGAGCGACGATGCGCTTGACCACGTCCAGTCCGAACACCGTTGCGGGCATCGGGTCGACGAAAAAGCAGGCCTTCAATCCATGTTCACGCAGCACCGAGAGCTGATAGCCGAGACCGACGCCCGCAGGCTCGATTGAACGCTCGAAAACCTGCGCCAGCGGCAAGCCCGCGGCATGGTGGCGCCAGGCGAGCTCGGTGTCGACGGTCAGGAGGACGCGCGTCTGCATCCTTCCGGGTTAGCCCGTCATGGTGAAGGAAAGGATAAATCCGCGCTTATCCCCCGTGGAAATAATCGAAAATGCTCTGCGCCATCGCCTTCGACACGCCGGGCGCCTTTTGCAGATCCTCGAGCGCGGCATTCTTCACCGCGCGCGCAGTGCCGAAATGCATCAGCAGCGCCTTCTTGCGCGCGGGGCCGATGCCGGGAACCTCGTCGAGCGAGCTGACGCCGATCGCCTTTGCCCGTTTCTGCCGGTGCGCGCCGATCGCGAAGCGATGCGCTTCGTCGCGCAACCGCTGGAGGTGGAACATCACCGGCGCGTTGACGGGCAAGGTGAATTCACGGCCGTCGGGAAAGTGGAAGGTCTCGCGTCCCGCGTTGCGATCAGGCCCCTTGGACACGCCGATAAAGGGCACGTCCTCGATCCCGAGTTCGTCGAGCACCGCCTTCACCGCGCTCACCTGTCCCTTGCCTCCGTCGATCAGCATCAGGGCGGGCCATTCCTTGCCCTCACGATCAGGATCTTCGCGCTGGGCGCGACCGAAGCGACGCTCCATCACCTCGCGCATCATCGCGAAGTCGTCGCCGGGGACGGTTTCGGCGCGCCTGATGTTGAACTTGCGATATGCCCCTTTGCGAAAGCCCTCCGGGCCCGCGACGACCATCGCGCCAACCGCATTGGTGCCCTGGATATGGCTGTTGTCGTAGATCTCGATCCGGTCGGGCGGCCCTTCGAGCTCGAACAGCTCCGCCATTTCGCGGAAGATCTTCGCCTGCGTCGTGCTTTCGGCCTGGTGCCGGTCGAGCGCTTCTTCGGCGTTGCGACTGGCCTGTTTGATCAGCCGTACGCGGTCACCGCGCTGCGGAACCGAGAGCGCAACCTTGCTCCCCGCCCGTTCGGTCAGGGCCTCCTGAAGCAGCTCGGCCTCGGCAAGCGCACGATCGACGAGGATCGTCTTGGGCGGTGGCACGTCTTCGTAGAACTGCATCAGGAAGCTGGCGAGAACTTCGTCTTCGGGCACGTCGGCAGTATGTGCGGGGAAGAAGCTGCGATGGCCCCAGTTCTGCCCGCCGCGGATGAAAAAGGCCTGGATGCACATCACGCCGGACTTGCTGGCGAGCGCAAAAATGTCGGCATCGCCCACACCCTCGGCATTCACCGCCTGACTGCCCTGGATGAAGGTCAACGCCTTCAGGCGGTCGCGATAGACCGCGGCCATCTCGAAATCGAGGTTGGTGCTCGCCTGCTCCATCGCCTTGCCGAGCTTGGCCTGGACGCGTGTCGACTTGCCCGTGAGAAAGTCCTTGGCGTCGCCCACCAGTTCCGCATAGGCCGCCGCGTCGATCCGGTCGACGCACGGCGCCGAGCAGCGTTTGATCTGGTAGAGCAGGCAGGGCCGGTCGCGATTGTTGAAGAAGCTGTCGGTGCAGCTTCTGAGCAGGAACAGCTTCTGCAGCGCGTTGAGCGTCCGCCCCACCTCCCCCGCGCTGGCGAAGGGGCCGTAATACTCGCCCTTGTACTTGCGCGCGCCGCGATGCTTCTGGATGCGCGGAAAGGCGTGGTCAGCGCGCAGCAGGATGAAGGGGAAACTCTTGTCGTCGCGCAGCAGCACATTGTAGGCGGGCCGGTAGCGCTTGATGAGCTGCGCCTCGAGCAGCAGCGCCTCGGCCTCATTGTTGGTCGTAACGATGGTCATCGACCGCGTCTGCGCCACCATGCGCTGGAGCCGCTTGGGAAGTCGATTGACCTGCGTATAGTTGGTGACGCGGCTTTTGAGCGAACGCGCCTTGCCGACATAGAGCACGTCGCCGCGCGCATCGTGCATCCGGTACACGCCCGGCCGCGTCGGCAGCGTCTTGAGCACGTTACGGATCGCCGCCACACCCGCATCAAGATCAGGCTTGTCGGCGCCTTTCACCGCATAGGTGGCTTTTTCCTCATTGAAACGGTCGGGCGCGGATGGAACGGACATGATCGCGATTTAGGCATGATCGCCGCATCGCGCCAGCGGGCTTGCGACGATGCTGCCAAAGTTGACGGGTACGGCGAGAATGACAGACACTCCTGCCGCATAACAACAACGACATGGGAGAGCGGCAATGGATATTGCGGGCAAGACGGCGCTGGTAACGGGCGGCACGGACGGCATCGGGCTCTGGACCGCGCGGCTTCTGAAAGCGAGCGGCGCCACCGTCATCATCTGCGGCCGCAACGATGAAAGGCTGGCGGCCGCGCGCGGAGAAGGGCTTGAGGCAATCAAGGCCGACCTGTCCTCGGCCGAGGGCTGCGAGGCGCTGGTGGCGGCGCTCGGTGACCGTCCGATCGATATTCTGGTCAACAATGCCGGCGCGTCCGAAGTGTCGAAGATCGGCGCGGAGGTGGATCTCGCCTCGATCGATCGCACATTCTTTCTCAACCTTCACGCACCGGTGCACCTGATCCTGAAGCTGCTCGACGGCCTGCGCGCGCGCCCCAAGGCGACCATCGTGAACGTGACCTCCGGGCTGGCGATCGCGCCGCGCGGCGACGGCCCCTTTTACTGCGCCACCAAGGCAGGGCTCAGAAGCTTCACGCAGACGCTGCGCCACCAGATGCGCGACACGGGCATAACCGTGATCGAGGCGCTGCCGCCGATGGTCGACACCGCGATGACCGCGGGGCGCGGCAGCAACAAGATGAGCGCGAAGGATTGCGCGCAGGCGATCGTGACCGCGATCGCGCGCGGTCAGGAAGAAGCCTGTATCGGCCAGACCAAGGTTCTGAAGCTCGTCCACTCGATGTCACCGGCACTCGCACGGCGGATCATGCTTCGCTACTAAGGCACGCGACCGTCTCAAGCGCAGGGAGAATTCCCATGAAGCTCATGATCGTTCCCATCGTCGCCGCACTCGCCCTTGCCCATCCGATCGCGGCAAAAGCGCAGAACGCTTCGCCCGAGATTCAGGCGGCGCTCGCGGACGCCGGCCGGCCGGCCGACGACAAGGTGCGCGATGCCGCGCGCCATCCCGGCGAGATCCTCGCCTTCGCAGGCATCAAGCCGGGCGACAAGGTCGCCGATTTCATGATGGGCGGCGGATACTGGACGCGCATCCTTGCGAAGACGGTGGGCGACAAGGGACATGTCTATGGCTATCAGGCAAAGCAGTTCATCGACTATCGCGCTGCCTATGCCGAGGAGCAGAAGGCCGCGGTCGCGGGCCATGACAATGTCACGCCGAGCAGCGATTCACTCGCGAGCTTCAGCTTCCCCGAGCCGCTCGACGCGGTGATCACCGTCCAGAACTGGCATGATCTGCATCTGGCGTTTGCACCCAAAGGCTTTGCAGAGACCGTCGCCAGGCGGCTTTATGACACGCTCAAGCCCGGCGGCGTGCTGCTGGTGGTCGACCATGTCGCTGCAGCCGACCCGGACTTCGCGGTGCCCGACAAGCTTCATCGCATCGACCCCGCCGCCGCGCGCGCCGAAATCGAAAAGGCCGGCTTCAGATTCGACGGCGAGCTCAACCTGCTGCGTAACCCCGCCGACCCGCACACGGCAAACGTGTTCGACGCCTCGATCAAGGGCAGGACCGACCAGTTCGTCTACCGCTTCCGCAAGCCGGGGTGATGCGATGTCCGGTCTCGACCAGTGCCGCACGAAACCCACGAAAAGGACTTTCAACTTTCCGGATTAAGGTTGTCAGCCGTCTGCAAAATTCAGTTCGAGCATGACGCCGTGCGGATCAGGGAAGAAAATCTGGACAACGCCCGGAACGAGGTTGTCTGCCTCGGTATATTCGATCTCCAGTTCGTCAAGCCGGGCCTTTACGCGCGCCCGGTCCCGGCAACGAAGCGCGACATGGTCTATCGCGCCGGAGTGGGTCGCTCCCGGCTCCATCACCCTGAAGTGGATCAGGGCATTGCCGTCGTCGTCATAGAGCCAATGTGCATGGCCCCCCATGATGGCCGGCCCTTGCTGGTAGGTGAGCCCCAACACCTCCTCATAGAACTTCGCTGAGGCAGCAACGTCTAGGGTCCTGATATTCACATGGTCCAGCCCGACGACGCCCATGATCTTACCTCCCTAATTCGGGTTGGGGGCCCGTATTAATCGGCCACGCCCCCGATGGGCAACTGCTCATGCTCATGCACATTCACGTCCGCCGACCGCCTCATTTCGGAGATTCCGCACCACAAACGAAAACGGGCAGCCATTGGCTGCCCGCTTCGTGTTTCGCGATGATGCGCCCGGTCAGTTGAGGCGCGTGCCCAGACCCGCGATGGTCTGATCGACCAGCGCCTTGTCCTGCGTAGCACTGTGCCCTTCGGCGATCAGCGCGGCCGCGGCGTTGGCGGCCGCTTCGACGGCCTTGGCGCGAACCTCGGCGATCGCGGCACGCTCGGCGGCCGCAATCTTGTCCTCGGCCATCTGGGTGCGACGGGCGGTGAGATCCTTGGCGTGCTCCTTCGCATCGACGAGGATCTGCTTGGCTTCGGCCTCGGCATGCTCGCGCATCGTCACGGCCTCAGCCTCTGCGGCCTTCACCTTGGCTTCATATTCCGCACGCAGCGCTTCGGCCTCGGCGCGGAGCTTCTTGGCCTCGTCGAGATTCTGCCGGATTTCGGCGATCTTTTTGTCGAGCCCTGCGCCGATTAGGGCGGGCACCTTCTTCCAGATGAGGATGCCGAAGAAGACGGCGACCGCGAGCGAAACCCAGCCCGTCGCGTCCATGAAGAACGCGGTAGGTTCGGCATGTGCCGCAGCACCGCCATGTGCCTCGGTGGTCGCGGTGTGTTCGAGCGCTTCGCCCTGACCATGTTCCGCCGCAGTGAGGTTGGCAGCCACTTCGGCCGATCCGTTTGTTGCCGTCTCAGACATTTGCAAGCGCTGCCTTCACTGCATTGGCCGCCTGGGCCGAGGTTACCTTGGCGCCCGAAAGCTTGGCGACCATTTCCTGCGTGGCTTCGGCGGCCACGGCTTCGACGTCCGACATCGCCTTGGCGGTTGCCGCCTTGATGCGCGCCTCGGCGGCGCTGACATGCTCGGCGATTTCCGCGTCGGCCTTGGCGAGCGTCTTTTCGGACTCTGCCGCGCCCTTGGCCTTTGCGGCCTGGGTGATCTTGAGCGCCTCGGCACGGTTCGCCTCGGACTTGACCCGATAGGCTTCGTCACGCGCGTTGGCTTCCGCACGCGCACGTTCAGCGGCGGCGAGGTCGTCGGCAATCTGCTTGTCGCGAAGGCCCACCGTTCCTTGGACCTTCGGCACCATGCCGAGACCGATCACAACGAAGACGAAGCCGAAGGTCAGCAGCAGCCAGAAGATCTGCGACGCATAGGTTGCGGCTATCTGGGCAATCTGGGGCATTTCACCTGTATCCGTATCCTGCCGCCCGGGAACGCGCCCCGGGCGGAGGTTTCAGTATCGTTGTTACGCGACGAAGATCAGGATCATCGCAACGACGAACGCGAGCAGACCGAGAAGCTCGGCGGCCGCGAAGCCGATGAACAGGCGGCCCTGCTGGCCGTCGGCGGCCGCGGGGTTGCGGAGCGCGCTCTCAAGGAACGAGCCGAAAACGTTACCCACGCCGATGGCGGCCATGCCGGCGCCGAT